>NZ_NRRS01000053.1 GCF_016583795.1 Rhabdochromatium marinum
GTTCAAGGCATTTCACACCGCTATTGCCAGGTGCTGCAACGCGCTGATGGCTATGGCTACGCTTTTCAACCGAAACCGACAACGGAGGACGCGAGACGGGCCGCCTGACCGCGCTGCGCGCGGTGCGCTCTCCCTCCCCGCCCTGAAGGACGGGGGTTCTCGCGCAAGACTGATGAAATACTTACCTTGTCAGCCCGCAGTCTGCATCGGGCTGAGCCTGATGCTGCTGCTACTGGGTCCGCTGCTGTTGGGTGCGGATGCGGCGCTGGCCGCCGAATTCAACGCCAGCGGACTCGATTTTCTGCCGGATACCTTCCTGCGCGAGGCCGAGCAGCAGCGCGCAACCCTGCAACCACCCGCCTCAGCCAGCAAGACACCACCGCCAGCGTCCCTGGTGGAGCAGGCCCGGGCCGCGCACCGCCAGTCACATCCTCAGCGTGCCTATGACCTCTACCGCCAGGCCTTGCAACAGGGTGGGGCACAGCGTTTCGCGGCCTGGTTGGGGCTGGCGCGCGCCGCTGTGGCGCAGCGGCCCCAGGACTGGAAAAGGCGTCGCCAGATGCAGCATGCGGCCAGTGCGGCGGCCATCAATGCCTATCTGAGCGCCGGCACCAAGGTGCAGGCCGCTAGCGCTCTGGCCACGCTGGGGCAGGCGCTTGAACAGCGCCGCGACTGGCGCCCGGCTATTCGCACCTGGCGCGCCGCGCTGGCGCTGCAAGAGCAGGCTGATCATCGCGCGCATCTTGAGCAGCTGGTGGCTGAGCATGGCTTTCGCATCCTCGGCCATGAGGTTTCCTCGGATGCACGCGATCCGCGCATCTGTATTAACTTTTCCGATGGGCTGGCCAGCGTTGGCGAAGGTCCGCCCTTGTCCGACTATGTCACGCTGGATCAGACCGATCTGGCCATTGAGCCCGAGGATCGCGCGATTTGCATTGACGGCGTGCGCCATGGCGAGCGCTACCGCATCGGGTTGCGGGCTGGGCTGCCCGCGCACGATGGTGAGACGCTTAGCAAGACTGTTGAACTTGAGGTCTATGTGCGCGACCGCCGCCCTTCGGTGCATTTTCCCGGTCGTGCCTATGTGCTGCCGAGCCGCAGCGGAGCGGCGCTGCCGATTGTCTCGGTCAACACCGAGGTGATTCAGGGCTGGCTCTATCATATTGGCGAGCGCGCGCTGGGCGGTTTGGCGGCGGATAAGGAACTGTTTACAGCGCTCAACGAAGACAGCGCCCAGCAGCTGGCCGAACGCTCTGGCGAGCAGCTGTGGCAGGGTGAATTTGAGGTGCGCCAGGCGCTCAACCAAGACGTGACCTCCACGCTGCCGCTGGCGGAATTGATTGGCACCCAGCATCTCAAGCCCGGTCTCTATGTGCTGCGGGCGCGGGCGCGTGAGCGTTTGCAGGATGATTACAATTTTGCCACCCAGTGGTTTCTAATTTCCGATCTGGGCCTCAGCGCGCTGAACGGCGCGGATGGTTTGCATGTGCTGGTGCGCTCGTTGGCCAGTGCCGAACCACTGGCCGGGGTGCGGCTGCGGTTGCTGGCGGTGAATCAACAAGTGCTGAGCGAAGCGCGCACCGATGCCCAGGGATACGCCCGTTTCGACCCCGGTTTGCTACGCGGCTCGGGCGGCAATCGCGTCGCGCGGCTGAGTGCGATCAGCCCCAATGGCGATTATGGCTTTCTGGCGTTGGATGACAGTCCCTTTGACCTGACAGATCGCGGTGTCGCGGGACGTGCGGCGCCTGGACCCATTGATGTGTTTCTCACTGCTGAGCGCGGCCTGTATCGCCCCGGCGAGACGGTGGCGTTAACGGCACTGGCCCGCGATGCTCAGGCGCACGCAGTGACCGATTTACCGCTGACGTACCGCATTAAGCGCCCGGATGGGGTGGAGTGGCTACGTCAGCCGGTGGCGGATCAGGGGCTGGGAGCGCATCCGCTGGATGTCACATTGCGCGACAATGCCATGCGCGGCACCTGGCAGGTGGCGGTGTATCTGGACCCCGAGCAGCCCGCGCTGGCGCATACCCGCTTTTTGGTCGAGGACTTCGAGCCGGAACGCCTGGAGTTCGAGCCGCACAGTCCCGCTGAGTGGATTGATCCGCGCGATCCGCCGCAGATCAGTCTGGAAGCGCGCTATCTCTACGGCGCTCCGGCTGCCCATCTGCGTGTCGAGGGACAGGCACGGCTGGTCGCGACTGACCGCTTGGCGGCCTTCCCCGGCTATCGCTTTGGACTGGCCGACGAAGACTTCACGCCGGAGCTGAAACTTTTTTCTGCGACTGAAACCGATGCGCAGGGCCACGCCGAACTGACGGTTGAGTTGCCTGATGGGGTTGCCGCCAGCCAGCCGCTGCAAGCACACATCAGCCTCAGTGTGATCGAGGCCAGTGGCCGCCCGGTCGAGCGCGAGCTGCAACGCCCGCTGCGCGATGGCCGCGCGCGCCTGGGGATCAAGCCGCTGTTCGATGGCGCCGTGCCGGAAGGCAGCCAAGCCGCCTTTGAACTCATTGCTCTGGATGCCGCTGGTCAACCCCGTGCGGCCCAAAATCTGTCCTGGACGCTGTCGCGGGTTAGAACCTCTTTTCAGTGGTATCAGCGCGACGGCGACTGGACCTTCGAGCCCATCAAGGAGCGTCGGCGAGTCGCCAGCGGCACCCTGACGCTGGAGGGTGATGCACCCGCCAGGCTTGAGGTGCCAGTCGACTGGGGCGCCTATGAATTGGCTGTGCAACCTGCGTCCAGTCAGCCATCAGCACAGCCATCCAAGGCTGGACCCCTGGTGCCGGCCACTGTGGTGCCGGCCAGCCTCGCCTTTCATGCCGGCTGGTATGTGTCACCCAAGGCTTATGACACGCCGGATGCGCTCAAGGTGGTGCTGGACAAGGTTCGCTATGCCATCGGTGAAACCGCGCGGGTGCATCTGGAGCCGCGCTTCCCGGGACTGGCCCTGGTAATGGTAATGAATCAGGGCTTGGTCAGCCTGCACCCGGTGCAGGTTGCAGAGGAGGGCGCTGAGATTGAGTTGCCGGTCACAGCGGATTGGGGCAGCGGTGCCTATATTACCGCAGCACTCTATCGCCCCATGGATGTCGCAGCCCGGCGCATGCCGCAACGTGCCATCGGTTTGCAATGGGCCGGGGTGGATCCGGGCGCCCGACAGCTGGAGATCGAACTTCAGGCGCCGGCGCAGGTACAACCGCGCGGGCCCTTGTCCATTGAGGTTGCGATTACCAATTTACCTCCGGGTGAGCCGGCTCTGGTGAGCTTGGCGGCGGTGGATGAGGGCATTTTGCAGCTCACCGACTTCCAGACTCCGGCGCCGGATGCCTGGTACTTTGGCCAGCGCCAGCTCGGTTTTGAGCTTCGCGATCTCTATGCTCGCCTGATCAATCCCATGCAGGGCGAGCCGGGACGTCTGCGCACCGGTGGCGACCGTGCGGCGGCGCTGATGCGCATTGACGGGCCGCCGCCGAGCGAGGCCCTGCTAGCCTTTCACTCCGGGGTGCTGGCCGTGGATGCTCAGGGCCGCGCTCAGGTTCAGTTTGAGCTGCCGGATTTCAACGGCCGTGCGCGCCTGATGGCGATGGCCTGGACGCGCGATGGTGTCGGCCATGCTGAGGCGGCGACCCTGATTCGCGATCCCATTGTTATGAGTGCCTCGCTGCCGCGCTTTCTGGCCCCTGGCGATCACTCACGAGTGCTGGTCGAACTGGCGCATGTCGAGGGACCGGCCGGGCCGGTGCATCTGGAGCTGAGTAGCCACGATGCGGCGCTAGCGCTCACCGGGCCGACCACAGCAGACATGGAACTTGCGCCTGAGGGCCGTGCCCGGGCTGAATTTGCCCTCAGCGCCCAGGCGCCCGGTACAGGCGAACTTAACCTGGTGCTGACTACACCCGCTGGCCAGCAGCTGACTAAAACCCTGCACTTGCAAGTGCGCGATCTGACCCCGCCGGTGCAGATCAGCCAGTCGCGCGAGCTGGCTCCTGGCGGTCCGGGTCTGGAACTGGGCGCCGGTCTGCTTGCGGCAGCGTCCGATCAGGCCCTGCAGCCGGGCTCCGAATCCTGGCAGGTCTCCGTTACTGGAGCTGGCACACTGGATTTGGTTGGTCTGCTGCAAGCGCTGGATCGTTATCCCTATGGGTGCGCGGAGCAACTGACCAGTCGCGCCTTGCCGCTGCTCTATGTTGATACCCTGGCGCTGGGTGTTGGGGACGGCACCAAGGTGGATACGCCAACGGATGCGCCAACGGATGCAGAGGCCGTCCGCGTGCGCGACAGCATTCGCGAGCTGCTGGGCAAGCAAGCCGCTGATGGCGGCTTCGGCCTCTGGTCGCCCCATGACAGCGACCAGGCGGTGCAGACGCTGTGGCTGAATGCCTATGTGACCGACTTTCTCACCCGGGCCGTCGCACAGGGATATGCTGCGCCGGACACCGCCGTTGAGCTGGCACTCGATAATCTGAAAAATCATCTGGCTTACAGCCCGGATTTCACGGCCGGCGGCGAGGGAATCGCCTACGCGCTCTATGTGCTGGCGCGCAATGGCCGCCTGTCCCTGGGCGATTTGCGTTACTACTTCGAGACCAAGCTCAAGGATCTGGCCACACCGATGGCTCGCGCGCAGCTCGGCGCGGCGCTGGCGGTGCAGGGGGCACAACCACGCGCGCGCCAAGCACTGCAATCCGCTTATACGTTGTGGCGCTTTGAGGCTGCGCGGCCCAGCGACACCGGCTGGCGCCCCGATTTTGGCTCCCGGCTGCGCGATGGCGCGGCACTGCTGGCGCTCGCAGCTGAGCATCTGCCCGCTGCCTTGCCCCTCACCGAGCTGGCGCACAAGCTGAACGATCAGGTCGCTGCCAAGCGCGCTGGTGGCGGTTTCAGCCATACCCTGAGCACTCAGGAGCAAGCCTGGCTGGTATTGGCTGCGCAGGCGCAGATGAGCGGTGGCGCGGCGCCACAGCTGGAGATTGATGGGCACACGCACAGCGGCCCCTGGACCGGGCGTTTCGATGCCGTTGATCTGGCCACCACGCCGGTGGTCATCCGCAATTTGGGCACGCAACCCCAGACAGCGATCATCACAGTTACCGGACAGCCGCGCATGCCACCTCCGGCCGGTGGTCGCGGCTATCACATCAAGCGCAGCTATTACACGCTTGGAGGTGCTCGCGTCGATGCCACCCGGGTGACGCAGGGCACACGCCTGATTGCGCTGCTGGAGATCACGGCGGAGCAGCGCGGGGCGGCACGCCTGATGATCGAAGATCCGCTGCCGGCCGGCCTGGAGATCGATAATCCGCATCTGCTCAGTGCGGGTGATCTCAGCGGGCTGGCCGGGTTGGCATCAGGACCGGAGCCATTGGCAAGTCCCGATTATCAGGCCTTTTTGTCTGATCGCATGCTGGCGGCGGTGGCACTGGATGCCGAGGATCCCCGCAGCTTCCGCCTGGCCTATGCTGTGCGGGCGATTTCGCCTGGCCGCTTTGTCCATCCGCAGGCGCGGGTTGAGGCGATGTACCGGCCCGCGCAGCGCGGCTGGACAGATGCTGACACTCTGGAAGTGGTAGCTGCTGAGGCGTTAGAATAGCGCGCTATAGTATAGGCAAGGCATCAGTCAGAGATCGGCTAGGGTCAGTCAGACATCGGCTAAGGATAGAATTCAGGATTAATCAATGGTTCAGATCAAGCGAGTGGGTTTTGTGGGATGGCGTGGCATGGTGGGCTCCGTGCTGATGGAGCGTATGCGCGCAGAAAACGACTTCGCGAATATCGCTGAACCCGTGTTTTTTTCTACTTCCCAAACGGGCGAGGCCGGCCCGGATGTTGGGCAGGGCGCACGACCGCTGCGCGATGCCCGCGATCTTGACGCACTGGCTACCATGGACGCCATTGTCAGTTGCCAGGGAGGCGAGTATACCTCCGAGGTTTTTGCCCCCCTGCGTCAGCGCGGCTGGCAGGGTTACTGGATCGACGCGGCTTCCACCCTGCGCATGGCCCCTGAGAGCACCATTGTGCTGGATCCGGTCAATCGCGCGCTGATTGACCAAGCCTTGCACCACGGGCGGCGGGATTTTATCGGCGGCAACTGCACCGTAAGTCTGATGCTGATGGCGATTGGTGAGCTACTGCGGCGCGATTTGGTCGACTGGGTCAGTGCCATGACCTACCAGGCCGCTTCCGGTGCCGGCGCCCGCCACATGCGTGAACTGCTCACCCAAATGGGCGCCTTGCATGCAGCCGTGGCCATGCCTCTCGACGATCCGGGCCATGCCATTCTGGCGCTTGATCGGGCGGTGACCGAGTGTCTGCGTGCTGAGTCCTTTCCCGATGCGCTCTTTACCGTTCCTCTGGCTGGCAGTCTGATTCCCTGGATCGATAAAGCGATGCCCGGTGGCCAAAGTCGCGAGGAATGGAAGGCTGGGGTGGAAACCAATAAAATCCTTGGCTTGGCTGAAGGGCAGATTCCGGTGGATGGCCTCTGCGTGCGGGTTGGCGCCATGCGTTGTCACAGCCAGGGTTTAACGATTAAGCTAAAGCAAGCGATGCCCGAGGATGAGGTGGCCGGGATTATTGCCGAGGCCAATCCCTGGGTGCATCTGATTCCCAATGAGCGCGAGGCCAGCATTGCCGAGCTGTCACCGGCCAAGGTCAGTGGCACCCTGGATGTTCCCATCGGGCGTCTGCATCCGCTGGCCATGGGGCCGGAGTATTTCGCGGCCTTCACTGTGGGCGATCAACTACTGTGGGGAGCCGCCGAGCCGTTGCGGCGTATGCTATGCCTGCTACTTGAACATTAAATTTTACTAGGTCGCAATCTGGTCGGCTAGGAGAGAGGATGTCCCGCTTCGCATCTGTCTTACTTGCTCTGTCTTTGGTGTTTGTTTCATCCGCGTCCTGGGCGCTGGGGCTGGGTTCTCTGGTGTCGAGGTCGGTGTTGAATCAACCCTTCAAAGGGGAAATCCAGCTCTACGATGCCAAGGCGGATGAACTCGATACCATTCAAACCAAGTTAGCGAGTCCCGATGAGTATGAAAAAGCATCGGTGCCCCGGCCGTTTTTCCTCACGCAGCTGCGCTTTACCCCCAAACTGAACGCCGCTGGCGACCCTGTTATTGAGGTATCGAGTCGCGAACCCATCCGCGAACCCTTCATAGACTTCTTGGTTGAGGTGGTCTGGCCACAGGGGCGCATCATCAAGGAATACACCATCCTGCTTGATCCACCCCGGGCTGGGGTAGAGCCACCGGAAGTCGTGGTTAAGGGACAGGTGATCAGTTCAGAAGCCTTCGCCCCCGAGCCATCCGCTGCGGTTGAGGTGGCGGCCAAGCAGCCGGCGGCAGCATCACCGGCTGAACCGGCAGCGGCACCGCAACCTCCATCACCAACCTCGGAGTCAGCATCCAAGCCACAGACAAGCGCTGATAACGGGGACTTTCCGCTTCGCTATGGTCCGGTTGCTGCCGGTGTGGGACTGTGGCGGGCTGCCAGCAACATTGCCCCCCCGGGAGCCACTGTTCAACAGGTGGCGATGGCGTTGTATCGCAGCAACCCCCGAGCCTTTGGCAACGGCAGCGTGAATCAACTCATCACCGGCTCCAATTTGGTGATTCCATCGGCAGCTGAACTTTATGCACTGAGCCCAGATGAAGCCAGTCGGCAATTCAAGGCTGCACTGAACGGACAGCCGGTCCAGAACCAGCCTCTGGCGCCTGAACCCAGCGAACAAGTCGCCAGCGCGCCAAGCGACGCTTCCACATCCGCTGATGCGGTAAAAAAAAAACCTGAGACGGCTGATTTAGCCGCAGCGGACAGTGGTGCTGCAAGCGACGTCGAGCCTGTACCCGAGTCCGAAGCCGAAGCCGCCGAACCAACGCCTGAGTCGGTCGCAGCTGCCGAATCTGAACCAGAACCCACCGCAGTAGCCGACTCCGGAGAGGCGGCGCCTGAAGCACCTGCGTCGGCTGAAGTACCTGCTTCCACTCAAAAAACTACCGCAACCAGCGAATCCGCTGCCTCGCTTGAGGGAAGCGGTGCTGCGTCCACTGTAGCCGACGCCACTCCAGCGACAGAGGCTCCAGCTACTGATACCACTGAGGTGTCTTCAGCAGGCGACACATCGGCGATTACTGCAGAAGATGTTACCTCTGATAGCGCCGGTGATAACGCCAGCACTGTTGTCGCAACAGACACATCCGAGACAAAGCAGCCACCCGAAGCATCGCCGGTGAGCGGACCACAAACAGCGACTCAAGAAGCCGCACCTCCAGCCCCAGCCGCAGCGACCACCGCTGCCGCGCCTGATACAAAGGCAGCTGAAGCAGCGGCGATGCAGCGGCGTATACAAGAGCTGGAAGCACAACTGCTGCAGCAGCAACAACAGCCGCAAGAGCGTCCGCAAAACACTCAGACTGGGCTCTCCTGGTGGGAGTCCTTGACGCCCGTGCAAATTTGGTCAATAGCCTTGGCAGGCGGCGCCATCCTGCTCGCTTTGCTTGGCTTTATTGGCTTCAAACTCGCTTCAGGTCGCAGCAAGTCGAAAACCGAGCAAGCCGAAACAGAGGGAGCTGAGACTGGGGAAGCGGAAACCACAACCGTTCCTGAAGTAAAGACCGCCTCAGATTCGTCGCCGGAAGCTGCCGGGGAAGATGAAATCGCCTTCGATCTATCTGACGATCAACCCGAAGAGCCACCCGCCGCAGCTGAACAGACGCCACCACCGGTCGCTCCCAAAGCGCCGCCTCTGGCTCAGTCCGCTCCCGAGCCAAGCACACCACCTCAGCAGCTTGTACCGGAACCGGCACCTGCGGCCGCGCCACTGGCACCACCGCCAACCCCGGCTGCAGCGGCAGCGATGGATCCTGACAAAGCGGCAGCCATCGAAATCAAGGCGCTGACCAAGGCAGACAGTTACATGGCCTATGGGCGGCATCGTGATGCCCAGGCGGCTCTGATGACGGCGCTGGGCAAGATTCCCAACTCCGCTGCCTTGCAGCTCAAACTGGCCGAGGCCTATATCGCCGGGGGCGATATCGACGACTTCGCACAGTTACAGCAGCGCATGGTTGCGCGCGGTATTCCAGAGCGCCATCCCAAGGTATGGAATCGCATTTTGGCGATGGTCGCTTCAGGCGAAGCCGCATCCGAGCCTCAGCCGGCGCCTGAGCCACCACCAGCGCCTGAGCCACAGCCAGCACCCGCGTTACCACCGATGCCGGAATTGGAGCCAGAACCAGAACCAGAACCAGAACCTGAGCCTCCAGCAGCGGTGGATGACTTAAATGATCTTCAGGACGGTTCACAGCTTGATGGGGCAACCGAGCTGCTGGATGAATCGCCGCCGGCACCGGCTGCGCCGGTGGAAACAGATCCTTTCCGGTTGGATCTGGATGATGGCGATGCCAACGAATTGCAGGCGGCCCTGTCTGGTGTTGATGCTGACGCTGGACGTGGAGAACCGATGGCACCGACGATGATGCCGGAACCGCTGCAACGCAATGCGCGCCTGGACAAGGTCGCAATTGCACCGGGTAATCCAGACTTTGAAGTCTCACTGCCGTTGCAAGATCTTGACCAGCAACTGGGTGAGGATGCTTTGGGTGAAAGCGCTTTTGCGGATTTGGATGCGCTTGATCAGGGGCTTACTCCTCAGCCTGATGCCCAGCCTGCTGCGGCAAATCCGGTGGATGAATCTGCTGCTGATGACCTGCCATCGCTGGATTTACCGCAGTTTGATGCCCAGCCGGAAGGACCCGCTTCCGAGCCCCTGACGCCGCTTGAGCGGGCGACGGAGGCTGCCCGGGCCAATCGTGGCGTTGATCCGTTCGAGGAATTGGTGACCGCTGAACTGGGGAGCGAAACTGAGCTGCCTGGGGTGGCTGATCTTGAGCTTCCCCAAGCGCCGCCATCGGCTTCAGAACCAGGCCCGACACCAGAACCAATCCCGGAACCAATCCCGGCTCCTGAGCTAACCCCGGAACCGCAGCCGATTCCGGAACCGGCCCCAATACCACAACCGACACCACAGCTGGCATCACAACCAACACCGCAACCACCAGCGACTCCAAGCCCGGCGACTTCGGATCGCCTGCCAGACCCGAATCTGCCCAATCTGGATTTGCCTAATCTGGATTTGACGAATCTGGATCTGCCGGATCTGGATTTGTCACCGCCCGATGCGGCACCACAGAAGCCGGGTTCGGATGCGGACAGCGACGAGTTGCAGATGCTCGATCTTCCCGAGGAGAAGCCGGCGGCGCCTGATCCGACCATCGATCTTGCGGCTGATATCGAAAAATTCCTGGCGGGTGAGGACGGCAAAGTGGATGAGCCGGCGCCGCAATCGCCTGAAATCGAGGCCAGCTCCGGTTTGGAAAATCTCGATCTGGCTCAATCCTCTGAAACCGATTTTCATACCCAGATACTGCCGTCCTCGGCTCCACCGGGGCAGATGCCATCCTCGGATCTTCCCGAGCTTGACATGGACTTGGGCGACCTCGATTCCTTCCCGGGAGCCGATGCCGATTCAACCGGTGCTCAGGCCACTCATCAGGCCACATCTCCCGAGGCGCCGCCGTCAGGCAGCCGTGCAGCCAGTGCTCCAGAGTCACCGTCCGAAGCCATGAACTTTGGTGACACCTCAAGAGAGGAAACCGGGATGTATGGCGATGAGTCGCTGATGGCACCTGACAGCGGCGCCAGTGATGTGCTCACCTCGCAATGGCGCATGGACTCGGGGCTTTGGGATGAGGTCGCCACCAAAATGGATCTGGCCTTTGCCTACATCGAAATGGAAGACACCGAGGCCGCGCGCTCAATTTTGGAGGAAGTCGTCCGCGAGGGTAATGATGAGCAGCGCGCCGAGGCTCAGGGATTGTTGAAGAAAATTGATGGGTAACAGGGCAGCTGTGTGCAGGATGCCTGCCCTGCAGACGGTGCGCGGCTCAGATGGCTGAGTCTCCAAAGGCACGCATCGCGCTGGGCATTGAATACGACGGGAGCCACTTCCACGGCTGGCAGATGCAGCATCATGCCCCCAGCGTACAAGAGGCTGTGCAGCGCGCCGCCAGTCGGGTGGCCGATCAGCCGGTGGTGCTGCATTGCGCCGGGCGCACCGATGCAGGCGTGCATGGACTCGGCCAAGTGGCGCATTTTGACAGCCAGGCGCGGCGCACTGAACGCTCCTGGGTGCTGGGCATCAACAGCCATCTGCCACCGGAGATTGCGGTACGTTGGGCGCGGGAGATGCCGGCGGATTTCCATGCCCGCTTCAGTGCTTGCGCGCGGCATTATCGCTATTTGATCATCAATCGGCCAACGCGCCCGGCACTGCTTGCCCGTCGCGCCGTTTGGATCCATCGACCGTTGGATTTGGAGCGCATGCGCGCTGCTGGTCCGGCGTTGCTCGGCACCCATGATTTTTCCAGCTTTCGTGCTCAGGGCTGTCAGGCCAAGAGTCCGGTGCGCACCCTGCATTATCTGCAATTGGATCAACAGGGGGAGCTGATCGAACTCGCCGTGGGCGCGGATGGCTTTCTGCACCACATGGTGCGCAATCTGGCCGGCGTCTTGCTGAGTATTGGCCGGGGTGAGGCGGAGCCCGAGTGGACACAAGCATTGCTCAGTTTGCGGGATCGTGCCCAGGGCGGGGTCACGGCGCCACCGCAAGGGTTGTATTTGACAGCGGTCGATTATCCTGAACACTATCAGGTGCCAACCGCAAACGGCTCGCTGTTGACAGCGACTTGCGCTTGAACGGATCGAACGGATTGCACTTCTCCGCACCGGGTCCATTTGGGTACAATCATTAAAGGTGAATCCTATGCGAACTCGGGTCAAACTGTGCGGATTCACCCGCGCTCCAGATATTGAAGCGGCAGTGGTGCATGGCGCCGATGCCATTGGTCTGGTGTTTTACGACCAGAGTTCGCGCGCTGTCGGGATCGAGCAGGCCCGCGCGCTGGCCGCTGCTGTGCCAGCGTTTGTCAGCCTGGTGGGCTTGTTTGTGAATGCAGAGCCTGACTGGGTGCGTACGGTCCTGGCCCAGGTGCCACTGGGAGCCTTGCAGTTTCATGGTCGTGAGGCACCAGAGTATTGCCAGGCGTTCCAGCGTCCCTGGATCAAGGCAATCGCGGTGCGCGAGGACTTGGATCTGGCTCGTGTGGCCCAAGAGTATCAGGGCGCCGCTTCGCTGCTGCTCGACACCTATGACCCGCACCAGGCCGGTGGCACCGGGCGCTGTTTTAACTGGGCGCTGGTGCCGGCGTGGCTGGCGCAGCGCAGTATTTTGGCCGGCGGACTGACAGCTGAGAATGTCGCCACCGCCATTACCCGGGTGCGGCCCCATGCGGTCGATGTCAGTGGCGGCATTGAGCAGGGCCGGGGCCTGAAAGATCAGACAAAAATTGCAACATTCATGCAAGAGGTAGCGAATGGCGACCAGTCGCGCTGAGGCGCAAGACCCCCAAGCATCCACCGGCGGCTATGCGCTGCCGGATGCCCAGGGGCATTTTGGCATCTATGGTGGCATCTATGTGCCCGAAACCCTGATGCATCCCCTGGAGGAACTGCGCGACGCCTATGCGCGCTATCTGCGCGATCCGGATTTCATCGCCGAATTGGACGCCGATTTGCGCGACTATGTCGGGCGGCCCTCGGCGCTGTATTTGGCCGAGCGCTGGACTCGGCAGCTGGGTGGTGCGCAGATTTTCCTCAAGCGTGAGGATCTCAATCACACCGGCGCGCACAAGGTCAACAATACCGTTGGACAGGCGCTGCTGGCGCGGCGCATGGGCAAGACCCGCATCATTGCTGAGACTGGCGCTGGTCAGCATGGGGTTGCCACGGCTACCGTGGCGGCGCGCCTGGGGCTGGAGTGCATCGTCTATATGGGAGAGG
The DNA here is from genome assembly GCF_016583795.1 of Rhabdochromatium marinum. Classification (GTDB taxonomy): domain Bacteria; phylum Pseudomonadota; class Gammaproteobacteria; order Chromatiales; family Chromatiaceae; genus Rhabdochromatium; species Rhabdochromatium marinum. The sequence goes on from NZ_NRRS01000053.1 coordinate 12,907, forward strand.
TGGATGTCGCCCGCCAGGAAGCCAATGTCTACCGCATGCGCCTGCTCGGCGCCGAGGTGGTCGCGGTCAAGTCGGGTTCGCGCACCCTCAAGGACGCCATGAATGAGGCGATGCGCGACTGGGTCACCAATGTTGACAACACTTTTTACATCATTGGCACGGTCGCTGGTCCACATCCTTATCCGGCCATGGTGCGCGACTTCCAGGCGGTCATTGGTCGTGAAGTGCGCGTGCAAATGCTGGAACGCACCGGTCGGCTGCCGGATGCACTGGTCGCCTGTGTGGGTGGCGGCTCCAATGCCATTGGGTTGTTTTATCCCTTTATTGATGACGCCGGCGTCGAACTCCATGGTGTCGAGGCCGGCGGCGATGGTCTGGCTACCGGGCGCCATGCTGCACCGCTGTGCGCTGGCACGCCGGGCGTGCTGCATGGCAATCGCACCTATCTGATGGAAGACGACAACGGTCAGATTTGTGAGACCCATTCCATCTCAGCTGGACTCGATTACCCCGGCGTTGGCCCCGAGCATGCCTGGCTCAAGGACAGCGGTCGCGCCTGTTACGCATCGGTCACCGACGAGCAGGCGTTGGCCGCTTTTCATGAACTCACGCGCGTCGAGGGTATTATTCCGGCACTCGAAAGCAGCCATGCGCTGGCCTATACCGCACAGCTGGCGCCGCGCATGAGCCGCGACCAAAACATTGTGGTGAATCTGTCCGGTCGTGGAGACAAGGATATGCACACCGTTGCCCAACTCGATGGGATTTCGTTATGAGCCGCCCTGTCAACCGAATCGCTGCGCGTTTTACCGCCTGTCGCGAACAGGGCCGCACGGCGCTGATTCCCTTTATTACAGCCGGCGACCCTACGCCTGATGTGACTGTCCCGTTGATGCATCAATTGGTCGCCAGCGGCGCCGATCTGATTGAACTGGGCGTACCCTTCTCTGATCCCATCGCCGATGGTCCGGTGATTCAACGCGCCACTGAACGCGCCTTGGCGCAGGGCATGAGTCTGCGCGGTCTCCTGGAGCTGGTGCGGGCGTTCCGCATCAAGGACGACCGCACCCCAGTGGTGCTGATGGGCTACCTGAATCCGATCGAAGTGCTGGGCTACACTGAATTCGCCACTGCGGCGGCCGAAGCCGGCGTCGATGGCTTGCTGATTGTCGATGTGCCACCGGAAGAAGGCCATGAACTAGTCGCAGCGCTGCAAGCCCAACACCTGGATTTGGTCTATCTGCTCGCCCCCACTTCCGATGCCGGGCGCATTGAGCGCATTGGCGCCATTGCCAGTGGCTTCGTCTACTATGTCTCGGTCAAAGGGGTCACCGGCTCGGCGAATCTCGATCTGCCCGCTGTGACAGAGCGGCTGTCACTGATTCGCTCAGTGATCGATCTGCCAGTGGGGGTCGGCTTTGGCATCAAGGATGCTGAGACGGCCAGGCAGGTCGCCGGTATCGCTGATGCGGTGATCGTCGGCAGCGCCATTGTCAGCCGCATTGAGGCCCTGGCTGACCGACCCGCCGAGATTCCCACCGTGGTTGGGGACTTTGTCGCCAGCCTGCGCCAGGCTATTGATGGTGCTGGCGCTTGAACGTGCGTGACCGTTGCCTGAAGCACAACAGGATTCAAGCCAGGATGCAAGCATGAGTTGGTTCGAAAAGCTGATCCCCAGCCGGATTAAAATTGAGGCGAGCAACAAGCGCACGGTGCCCGAAGGCTTGTGGGCTAAGTGCCCCGGCTGTAGCGCGGTGCTCTATCGTGCTGAGTTGGAGCGCAATCTTGAGGTCTGCCCTAAATGCGGTCATCATCACCGCATTGGCGCCCGCCGCCGCCTGGATGTCTTTCTGGATCCTGATGCCCGTGAGGAAATTGGCGAGGATCTCGAATCGACTGATCCGCTTAAGTTCAAAGACTTGAAGAAGTATCGCGACCGGCTGGCGCAGGCGCAAAAACAAACCAGCGAGAAAGAAGCTCTGGTAGTGATGCGTGGTCAACTCAAACGCATTGCCTGCGTGGCCGCCGCCTTTGAGTTCAGTTTTATGGGCGGTTCCATGGGCTCTGTGGTGGGCGAGCGTTTTGTGCGCGGAGTCGAGGCAGCCATTGAGGACAATGCGGCCTTGGTGTGCTTTTCCGCCAGTGGTGGCGCACGCATGCAGGAATCCTTGTTTTCGCTGTTTCAGATGGCCAAGACTAGCGCAGCGCTGGGGCGTCTACGCGAACGCGGTCTGCCCTTTATTTCAGTGATGACGGATCCAACCATGGGTGGTGTGTCCGCCAGTCTGGCCATGCTTGGCGACATTAATCTGGCTGAGCCACACGCACTGATCGGCTTTGCCGGACCGCGCGTGATCCAGCAAACTGTCCATGAAACTCTCCCTGAGGGCTTTCAGCATAGTGAATTTCTGCTGGAGCATGGTGCGCTCGATCAAATCATCGACCGCCGCGAGCATCGCGACCGCATCGGCCGCATGATTGCCATGCTGATGCGCCGTCCACGTCCTTGAGCCCCGCACGTTCGGACGCTGCTGCGCCGCTCATGCGCTGGACAACGCTCGCTGAGTGGCTGGCCTGGCAGGAGGGGCTGCACCCGCAAAGCATTGATCTGCGTCTGGAGCGCTTGCAAGCTGTGTGGCAGCGGCTGGGTCCGCCGCCGCTGCATGGGCCGGTCATCACGGTCGGAGGTACCAATGGCAAAGGCTCCACCGTTGCCTATCTCGACGCCATGGCGCGTGCCGCTGGCATCACCACCGGCGTTTATAGCTCCCCCCATCTGCTGCGTTACAACGAGCGTATCCGTATCAATGGACAGGAGGCAAGGGATCAGGCGCTGTGTGAAGCCTTTGCGCGTATTGATGCCGCGCGCGACGAGATTTCGCTGACCTACTTTGAGTTTGGCACCCTGGCGGCGCTGGAGCTCTTCAGTCGCGCGCAAGTCGAGTTGCTATTGCTGGAAGTTGGACTCGGCGGGCGGCTTGATGCGGTGAATCTGCTTGATGCTGATATTGCCGTGGTGACCAGCATCGGTCGCGATCACATGACCTGGCTTGGCGAGGATTTGAATCAGATCGCTTATGAGAAGGCTGGTATTTTCCGCCCTGAGCGTCCGGCGATTCTCGGCAGTCGCGAGCCGCCGGCGCACTTGCGCGAGCAGGCCGAAACCATTGGTGCTGAGGTGTTGCAACTGGGGCGTGAATTCGACTGGCAGCTCCCGGCAAGCACATCAGCCCTGGACGCGAATGGATGGCACTGGCAGCATCGAGATGGTACTGAACTGAAGCATCTGCCATTGCCGTCGTTGCGTGGTCATGTGCAGCTGGATAATGCCGCCACGGCGCTTTGTGCACTGCATCAGCTTGCGCGCCACCGGCCCGGCTGGATGCAGGAGCCAGCGCTGCGCACCGGACTCAGTTCCGCCACCCTGTCCGGCCGGTTTCAGATCCTTCCGGGAGCACCGCGCTGGGTGCTGGATGTGGCGCACAACCAGGATGCGGCGCGGGTGCTGGCTGCGAATCTGCACGCGCTCGAATCCCGGGGATCACTGCATCTGATCCTGGCCATCCTGGCGGACAAGGAAGCGGGCGCCATTGCGGGCATCCTGAACCACTTAGTCGATCACTGGTACCTGAGTGAGGCGCCGGGGGCGCGGGCCATGCCACTCACGACCCTGACAGCTGAGGTAACAGCCGCGACGGGAGCCATTCCTCAGTCGTGCCAGGGGCTTGAAGCGGCCTTCGCGTTGGCGCAATCGCGTGCCCGTCCGGGCGATACCATCGTCGTGACAGGATCCTTTACCACAGTGGAGGCTGCATTGCGATATCACCGGGCGCGCCCAGGGCACTTGGCACCCCCGATGTGGGCCTGACGGTTGTTCTGCCGGCCTCTCAGGGGTTCAGAGGTTGGCTTTCGGCGTTATCGCTGGCGTGGCTTCTGTATATAATGGCAGCCATGAGCAGACAAAGCACCGTAATGGCAGAGCCACTCAATGGATGAAGAAGCCAAACGTCGGTTGGTCGGTGCCGCAGTGCTGGTCGCACTGATGGTTATTTTCGTACCCATGTTGGTCGACGAACAAGACGATGATTCCCTGGGTGAGCCCATTGTTATCCCGAATCCACCTGCATTCGACAGCCGCTTTGATTCATCCGTTGAGCCCGGGCGCGATGAATTCCGCCCCCCTGTGCCGCAACCGCGTGCGCCTCAATCCGACGCAGCCGTGGATTTGCGCCCCGGCGCCTATCAAACCGATGCGAGCAGCCGGGCGGCTCCACCATCGTTCCCCTCTGAGCCCCCCTCAAGACCGGTGGAAACCAGAGTGGAACCCAGAGTGGAACCCAAGGCCGCCAACCCGTCGCCTCCCGCCGCCAGCGGACCGGCAACGGTGCCACCCGGGGTCGAGGCCTGGGTGATACAGGTGGCCAGCCTCAGTGCACCCGAAGCCGCCGAGCGCTTGCGCAACAACTTGCGCGGCAAAGGGTATCCAGCGTTCATTGAGCAGGCCAAAATCAATGGCACCGACTATTATCGCGTGCGCGTCGGCCCCGAGGTGGATCGCGCGCGCGCGGCGCGTATCGCCACCGACATCGGTGCGGTGACAGGCGGCACCCCCTTGGTGCAACGCTACCGCTAGGACATGCCGTGCGCCTGACATCCCCCACATTGAGGTAACCGCAGATGGTCTGGGTCGACTATGCCATTATCGGCGTTATTGCGCTTTCGGCCATTATCGGGCTGGCACGCGGACTGATTCGCGAAGTCATTTCCCTGGTGATCTGGGCGCTGGCTGTTTTTATTGCCTGGACGTTCTACAAACCAGTGGCGGCCATGCTGGCGCCCTGGGTTTCGACCCCCTCGTTGCAACTGGGACTGGCGGTGGTCATCCTGGTGGTGGGGGTTCTGTTTGCCGGGGCTATTTTTGCCTATATTCTCACTTTCCTGGTCGAAAAAACCGGCCTGAGCGGCACCGACCGCCTGCTCGGGCTGGTGTTCGGTACCGTGCGTGGCGCAGTGATTGTCGCGCTAGCGGTCTTTCTGGCGGCCCTCACGCCGCTGACAGCTGATCCCTGGTGGCGGGATTCACAACTGCTGGTGCATTTTCAGCATCTGGCCGATCAAATCCTGGCGTTGATTCCATCGGACCTGACGGATCGGGTCAAATCGATCTGAGCTGTTACGGCCATCCTGGGTTGTTCATCCGCCAGCAACAAGGCAAACTGAGGACATCATGTGCGGCATCGTTGGTATTGTAGGTCAGCATCCGGTGAACCAACTGCTTTATGACGCTTTGCTGGTGCTCCAGCATCGCGGCCAGGATGCGGCTGGTATTGTCACCAGTCAGAACGAGCATCTGCACATGCGCAAGGACAACGGCCTGGTGCGCGATGTGTTTCACACCCGCCACATGCGGCGGCTGCAAGGCAATATGGGCATCGGTCATGTGCGCTACCCGACCGCCGGTGCCTCGAGTTCGGCTGAGGCCCAGCCGTTTTATGTCAACTCGCCCTATGGCATCGTGCTGGCACACAACGGCAATTTAACCAATGCCGGTGAACTCAAGCGCGATGTCTTTGTTGATGATCTGCGCCATATCAACACCAGTTCGGATTCCGAAATTCTGCTCAATGTGTTTGCGCACGAACTCCAGGCGCAGAATAAATTGCGCATTGACGAGCAGGACATTTTCAATGCCATTGAAGGCGTACATCGACGCTGCCATGGCGGCTATGCCGTGGTGGCCATGATCCCCGGGTTGGGCATCATCGGCTTTCGCGATCCGCACGGCATCCGCCCCATTGTCTATGGGCAGCGTGAGAGCAGTCACGGAACCGAGTATATGATTGCCTCCGAGAGCGTAGCGCTGGATACCGTAGGGTTTGAGCTGATCTCCGACATCGCCCCTGGTGAGGCGGTGTTCATCCGTTCCGATGGCACTATTCACACCCGCCAATGCGCGCCCCAGCCGGTGCTCTCTCCTTGTATTTTCGAGTTCGTCTACTTCGCGCGGCCGGATTCGGTGATCGATAATATTTCCGTGCACAAGGCCCGTTCGCGTATGGGCAAAAAGCTGGCCGCTAAGATTAAACGCACCTGGCCGAATCATGACATTGATGTGGTCATTCCAGTGCCGGACACCAGTCGTACCGCCGCGCTGCAACTGGCCAATCATCTTGGTGTGCCCTATGCCGAGGGCTTTATTAAAAACCGCTACATCGGTCGCACCTTCATCATGCCGGGGCAAACGGTGCGCAAGAAGTCGGTGCGACAAAAACTCAACGCCATTCATTTCGAGTTTCGTAAAAAGAACGTGCTGCTGGTCGATGATTCCATCGTGCGCGGCACCACCTCACAGCAGATTATCCAGATGGCGCGCGATGCCGGTGCCAAAAAGGTCTATCTGGCCTCGGCCGCGCCACCGGTGCGCTATCCCAACGTCTATGGTATCGACATGCCGGCAGCCAGCGAGTTGATCGCGCACGGACGCAGCGAATGGGACATTGAGCGTGCACTCGGGTGTGACCGGCTGATTTTCCAGGATTTGTCCGACCTGGTTGCTGCCGTGCAGAAAAAGACCAAGTCTCTGGTGGACCGTTTCGACACTTCGGTGTTCGATGGTGTTTATATCACCGGCGACGTAACCGAGGAGTATCTGGAAAATCTTGAGGACATGCGCGGCGAGGCGGCGCGTGCGCAGCCTGTGCCGGAGGAGAGCGGCGCGATTGATGACAGCATCATGGCGCTCTACAATCCGGCCTAAATATGACCTCAATGCGACATAAATCGGGTTTGTCAGTGTGACGGATCATCCATCGGACAGCTTCGGGCTGATGACCAAGGCGCTGCGCGTCGGTCATCATCGCAGCAGCGAAGGTGAGCACAGCGAGCCCATCTTTGCCACTTCCAGTTTCGTCTTTGCCTCCGCCGCCGAAGCGGCGGCGCGCTTCAGCGGCGACACCCCCGGCAATGTTTACGCCCGCTTTACCAATCCCACGGTGCAGGCCTTTGAGGAGCGGCTGAATGCGCTTGAGGGCGGTGCCGGTTGTGTCGCGACCGCTTCCGGTATGGCCGCCATCCTGACGCTGGCGCTCGGACTCCTCAAGAGCGGCGATCAGATCCTCGCCTCGCGCAGCCTGTTCGGCAGTACCCAGATGCTGTTCGACAAGTACCTGTCCCGCTGTGGTATCAGCACCCGCTATGTGCCGCTGGATGATCTCGAAGCCTGGCAGGCCGCACTGGAACCACGCACTAGGCTGCTGTTCATCGAAACCCCGTCCAATCCGCTGACCGAAATGACGGCCATTGCGCCTCTGGCGGAGCTGGCCCATGCACACGACTGTTTGCTGGCGGTCGATAATTGCTTTGCGACCCCGGCCTTGCAGCGGCCCCTGGAGTGGGGTGCCGATTTGGTCATCCACTCCGCCACCAAGTATCTGGACGGGCAGGGCCGTTGCCTGGGCGGCGCTGTGATCGCGCGCGATCCGGCTGTAGTGGCCGAAATCTTTGGCGTGGTGCGCACCGCTGGCCCCTCCATGAGTCCCTTCAACGCCTGGGTCTTTCTCAAAGGTTTGGAAACCCTGAGCCTGCGTATGCGCGCCCATTCAGAGGCCGCGCAACAGCTCGCCGACTGGCTCAACGCGCAGCCAGCGGTTACCGCCGTGCATTATCCCGGCTTGCCAAGTCACCCTCAGCACCATCTGATCGGTCAGCAGCTCAAGCTTCCCGGCGGCATTCTGTCGTTCAAAATCCGTGGCGGTCAAGCTGCTGCCTGGCGTTTGATTGACCAGACCCGCATGCTCTCCATCACCGCCAACCTGGGCGATACCAAAACCACCATCACCCATCCCGCCACCACCACTCACGCCCGCTTGTCCGCCGAGGAACGCACCGCTGCCGGCATCACCGACGGCCTCATCCGTCTGGCCGTTGGACTCGAAGACATTGCCGACATTCAAGCCGATCTGATGGGTGGTTTGCAGTGAACCGAATGCTCAAGTCTGGATAGCTCACGAGGATGGCAGAGCCAACGGCTATACCTCCCCAAGATCACTTGAAAAAAGCTCAGACATCAACTGCCCATCCGTCAAAGGATTATTTTGAATATCAGGGCAATCCCAATTTGTTTGGCTTGGCCATTGAGGTGATCGAACAGATTCGCGCAGAATTGGCCCATACGCCGCATCTTCAGCGCGCGGTGCTTTTCGGTTCGCGTGCCAAGGGCAATTATCATCCTGGCTCAGACATTGATCTGGCCTTGTTTGGCTCCGACCTGACGGAGACTGACATACTGTCCTTGGCTGGCCGCATTGACGATTTGTTGTTGCCTTACCAGGTTGATCTCTGCCCGGTGAATACGCTGAAAAACCAAGCCCTGCTGGCGCATATACACCGGGTGGGACAGGTGATTTATCCGGTGGTTACCACCAAGCCGCACTACCAACAGCAAAGCCAAACCGCACACGATGATATTCAGTGCACTCACGGACTATGACAGACCACCGCTGGCTGGCTGATCTCTTTGCGCGTCTGGCGGCGCTGGAGCAGGCGGGTATTGCTCCACAACAGGCGTTTACGACTGTGGCTCAGGGCGCCCCTGCGCCGGTGAAGGCGGCGCTGGAGCGCGCGGCGCGCTGGTGTGGGGGCGGAGTAGCGGTGGCGAAAAGTGCCACGCGCGCGGGTTTGATTGATGCGCTGGATGCGCGGGTGCTGGAGGCGGCGACGGAGTCCGGGCGGTTAGAAAGCGCATACCAGGCGCTGGCTAAGCGTCATGCGGCGGCGGATCGGTGGGGGCGCCAGGTACGCAGCAAATTGCTGTTGCCGGGTTTCATTCTGGTCGTGGCGCTTTTTGTGCAGCCGCTTCCGGCGTTGTTTACGGGTGATCTCGACCTACTAGGCTATCTGCGTGCGTCGCTTGGTGTGTTGGCGCTGATGGCTGGCGGCTTCTGGTCGTTGCTGGTGTTGATACGGCGCTTGCGGGGCACAGCGCTGGGGATTGCCGTGGGATCCTGGCTGCTGCGCCTGCCGGGTCTGGACCGGGTGCTGATTCGGCGTCAGCGCACGCTGTATCTGGAGGCCCTGGCGATGCTGTTTGCAGCCGGAGTGCCGCTGCTGAGTGCGCTGGAGCAGGCGGCGCGGACGCTGCCACCGGGGCCAGTACGCACGGCGTATCGGCATTTGCACCAGCAGGTGGAAGCAGGAGCTACCTTAGAGCAGGCCTTTGCGGTCTGCGGCTATATCAGCAAGTACAGCACCCTCCTGGTGCGCGCAGCCGAGGTATCTGGCACTCTTGAGGAGACCTTTGAGCGTCTGGCCCGGGGGGAACGTGAGTCGCTGGAAACGCTGGAGGATGAACTGGCGAGCTGGTTGCCGCGCCTGGTGTATCTGGTGCTGGCCGGCTGGATGGCGTTCAGCATTGTGGCGGGCGGGCCGCTGACCTCTATGCCAGGGGAGCAATTAACAGTTGCTTTATTTATAGCCAAAGGTTTTTATAATTATGCAATATGAGCAGCCACTACAGTATCGGAGATTTTGCCAAGCGGATTGGTCGCTCGGTGCAGACCGTGCGCCGCTGGGAGCGCGAAGGGAAGCTCCAAGCCAAGCGGCTGCCATACGGCTGCGAGGTTGTGGTGGTCAACCAAGACGCCCTCTCGCCTGAGCAGGAAATGGTCGAGGATCTGCTCGCGATTGTGCAGGCTTTCAGTTGTCGGTTGTACGGGATGCGCAAATTCCATCAAAGAGGACGTTGCCGAGATGCCCATTCGTCAGCCCAGGGAACTGTGCTGAATGAAAGTCACGCGGATTTTGCGCGCCAAGCGCCCGAACAAGGGCAAGGTGGCGGCCTTGCGCGAACAGGCGCGACGGCTCGGGCTGTTGCGCAGCGAGGTCTGGCAGCGCTTTGGCTCGCGGCAAGGCGTGGACTTATCCGACCGCCAGATTCGCGATGCCTGGTTAGGCGAAGGCCGCACGTTCCCCGTTTCGGCCAATGCCTGGAAAGAAACGCTGCGCGATGCCAAGGGCGACATCACCGCCAACATGGAAGCGGCTAAGGTCAAGGCGCGGCGCTGTATCTGGCGGCACACCCAAGACAAGACCGAGCAAAAACGTCTGTTCAGCGCACTCAAGCGCACCGGCTGGACCCGCGATCCCTATCTGCGCCGGGTGATGCGCAAACACTGGCATCGCGGGCACAACCACACCCATAACCAAATCATCGTGCGCTCGGACAACTACACGACCTTTCACCTCGGCGGACGCGCCTGGATCAAGATCCCCGGCCTGATCAAAGGCCAACGCATCGCCATCCCGCTCGATACCACCGGCACGCCCACCGGCACCCTGCGCATCATCCTGACCGACGAGGATCGCATCGAAGTCCACTACACCATCGACGCCGAAATTACCCAAGACAGCGGCGAGCGCACCATCGGCGTCGATAAAGGCTACTCCGAGGTGCTGGTCGATTCCGACGGCGAGCACCACGGCCAAGAACTGGGCCGAATACTGACCGAGCAATCCGACACATTCAAAGCCAAATACCAGCGCCGCGCCAAACTGCGCGCGCGCGCCAACAACACCCGCAACCCGCGCAAGCGCGAGCACATTCGCCGGTTCAACCTCGGGCGCAAGAAGCTCAACCGGCAGATAGACAAGACGCACGCGCGCATCCGCGATGTGGTGTTCCAGTCGGTCCACAAGGTTGTCGACAAAGCCGCCGTCATCGCGGCAGAAGATTTAACCGCCCCGATGGCGGGCAAGTCCTTCGGCAAGAACGTCAATCGCCGCCTCGCAAGCTGGACGAAAGGCGTCATTGCCGAAGCACTTGATCGTGTTTCAATCCGCAGAGGTTCTGCGGTCGTTCTGATCAATCCGGCCTACACATCGCAAATCGACTCCCGAACCGGATGCCTCGATGGCCAACGGCGCGGGGATCGGTTTTACTGTTCCGACGGGGTTGTGTTGCAGGCGGATCAGAACGCTGCGCGAAACGTGCTGGCGAGGCTGTCAGACCCAGACATTGATCGGTTCACATCCTTCAAACAGGTTAAAGCGATCCTGCAAGCACGGACTGAGCGCCTCCGGTTGGGACTGCTCAACCAGGACTCCAGTTGCTCGCCCGGTCAATCCCGGGTGCTATCAACGGAGAGCGAATCACCGAAAAACCACCATGAGCAACTTTGTTTAGGTTTTTAGGAGCAGTTTTAGCGTTGAGGTGATTATGAACAATCTGTCGCGGATACTGTATATCAGCCGGGCAAGTATCGGTGTCGGTGACGATAAGTTTAATAAAATTCTTTATGTTTTCAGAAAAAATAATCGGGAGCGCGACATCACCGGGATTTTGTGCGGTGGAGGCGGGCATTTTATTCAAGTGTTGGAGGGCCCCCAGGCGGAGTTGTTTCGGCTCTATGGCAAAATTCTGGAAGACCGGCGTCATTACGACAGTGTGGTGATTGGGGTGGCGCCGATTGAGGAACGGATATTCAGCGATTGGGCGATGGGTTATATGTCAAGTCCCGGGAGATTGTTAGGACGTTTTACGAATAGATCCGGCTGCTTTTCATACCATTGCTTCAATGCCTGAATGGGAGCGACATGCCCGAGCGCGCGTTGGGGGATGTGTTGATTATAGAG
>NZ_NRRS01000054.1 GCF_016583795.1 Rhabdochromatium marinum
TTCAACGAAGGTCTCGCGCTCGGCGGTTTTGGCTCGATTGAGCAGGGCCTTGGCCTTTTTCCACGACAGCCCCAGGCGTTTGAGCGCCCGGCGCACGGTTTCACGACAGACATTGACCTGATAGGTCACTTGCAACCAGGCCACCAGCTTCTTGAGTGTCCAGCGCGGTGGGGCTGTACAAGGCTCTGGCTCAGAGGCCGCTTTCAGGCGCCCCGTCTCGCTGTCGCGTTCAACACTCGGCGCGCCCGCAGCCGCCACCCCTTCACGCACCAGCGCATCCAACGCTTGCTCATATTCCGGACAAAACGGGGGGCGCCCACCCGTGCGGCGAAACACCAGGGCCTCAGCACCGCCTTCGTTGTACCGATGAACCCAGCGAATCAGCGTCTGAGCATGGCGTTCGCTGCCGCGCGCAATCAGGCTCGCGCTCTTCTGCGTTTGAGTCAGTTCATACAGCGCCAGAAAGCGCTCACGCGTGCGCGGGTGAGCGCTGCTCAGCGACAGCTCTCTGAGGTCCGCAGGAGTTTGTTGCCATTTGGCAAGATCTAACGTCAACATGAAACGATCCTGTCACCAAAATGTCGGCAAGTGCGCGCCCAAACGATGCGTGGCACAATGGAGCGCAAACTATAGCATAAGAATTACGCACCTCTAAATTGACGCGGTTTAGCAAAGAACCGGTCGCCACTATTGGCATTGATCTGGCCAAGAATAGCGTGCATGTGTTTGGTGTCGACGCCCAAGGTGAAGTGGTGTTCAGCCGCAAGCTCGCCCGCAAGGCCTTGAGTCCGTTCATCGCCCAACAGCCGACCTGTCGCATTGCGATGGAAGCCTGTAGTGGTGCCCACCATTGGGCGCGCACCTTCCAAGGGTTCGGCCATGAGGTGGTGCTGATCGCACCGCAGCATGTGAAGCCCTTTGTGAAAACCAACAAGAACGATGCCGTCGATGCCGAAGCGATCTGCGAAGCCGCCCGCCGCCCGCGCCAGTTGTTCGTGCCCGTCAAGAATGTTGAACAGCAAGATATCCAGAGTACTCACCGCATGCACTCGATGATCATTGATCAGCGCACCGCACTGGTCAATCAGATCCGGGGGTTGTTGGCCGAATACGGCATTGTCATTGCTCAAGGCCGTGCTGAACTCATGCGCCGCCTGCCGGACATCCTTGAAGACGCCGAGAATGGACTCAGCGAGCGGTTTCGCGCTGAATTGAACGGTTTTCTTGAGGAGTTGCGTCACATGGATACGCGGGTCAAGCATTATGATACGCAAATTCAGGCCTTTGCTAACACCAATGACTCGGCCCAGCTGTTGAGGAGCATCCCTGGCATCGGCCCGCTGGTGGCCACCGCCTTAATCGCCACGTTAGGCGACAATTGGGGGCTGTTCAACAATGGCCGCGCGCTGGCCGCCTGGCTGGGGCTGGTGCCGCGACAGCACTCCACTGGCGGGAAACCGCGCTTGCTCGGGATCAGTAAGCGAGGTGATGTGTATATGCGAAAACTCATCATCAACGGGGCGCGTGCAATGATGCGCTGGGTTAAGAAGAAGGACGACGCCCTCAGTCATTGGGCGCGGGATCTCAAGCAGCGCTGTCATGCCAATGTCGCCGTGGTTACGATGGCCAACAAACTCGTGCGCATCGCTTGGGCGGTGATGACCACCGGCAAGGCCTTCGATGCCGAGCGTGGTGCCTTAGCGAAGCCTGCGGCCGTTACCGCGTAACGCCCAATTGGCCATGAACCACTCCGATTAACCCGCCCTAATTGGGCATTAACAAAGTTCCACACCACGAGTTGCGAAGAGTGAAATTCACTGTAATGGCATGAAAGGTACGACCGCCTCACCGAAAACCTGACGGGGACAGCAGCCAGCGTAAGCTGAGATTGATATACTGATTGAGGACGGCGGCCTTGATCACCGTTTGGTCCACCCAGCCTGGCAGTGCGTCTGACTCTTCTGTAACACTATGATTTTATCAGGTTAAATTCTAATACCTGACTGTAGAGCAAGGTTTTGGACCACACGATGATCAAGGCCAGGACGGCGAGGTACGCGAATTCCATTAGGGCACGGGGATCGACTTCGATGATGATCCCTCTCAACGATGCCGGATATATGGCCGCAACGTTTCCTTCTACCAAATCAGCGATTTTCCTCTTGCATCGCGGGGCGGACCATATATGTCACCGGAACTGCAACAAGGCCAAATTAAGAACCACTGCCTCATTTTTCTTGTTATAAACAATAACCTCATGAAATTAATTCTTCAAATATACCTGTTTCGGGGTTTTTTAAACAATTGTCCGGGGTGAATAGTTTGCCATTCATGGTAATCCATATGCCTTCCTTCATACTGGAGCAGTAACCGACGGCGCACCCAAGATTAAACGCGGCTTCCGTAGCGCAATAACGATATGGCTTCATTGCCCCGGTTACGATTATCACCTTGCCTGTGTCGTACCTGGAAAGAAATCTGGCGGTCTCGACAATTCTGCTCGTTCCATGCACGATAACGTATCTTTTGAAACCCCACTCATCAAGGTTGCGTAATAGCTCTTCTCGGTCTTCTTCACTCATGTCTAGACTGTCTTTTCCAATCGATGAGCGAAAATCAAGATGAAATACATTGGAATGCGATAAGATTTTTGGAACAGCTGATTCTGGTGAGATTACGAAGCCCTCTAATAATGGGTCATACGATTTTTCGAAAGTCCCCCCGGTCGATATAACGCATATATTCTCTATAACGCCATGCTTTTTCGTACTCATATTGATCCGCTAAGAGGGTTGCAATGAAGATTCATGACAAAAGAAAAGAGTTCAACGCATAAACAAGATGCGAAGATAAAGTGCAACATTAGATGTAAACGTCGGCCTAACTGTCATATCTCCAAAGTCCTTGGCGCTTGGTTGCATCTCAGTCGAAAGTGAGGTCTGTCCTTTAGATATTCCAGCTGGGCCTGCAAGACCTAACGCAAAAGATCGAAGTGCCGGCCCCACTATCTCATTCTTGAACTCTGGGTATAATGCCCAATCACAGCAAATACCCATGACATCTAGGTTAACAAAGACCCCAAGAGTTCCGCATGCCAGGTACACGAACAAATGAATACATATGCCGAGCAAGGTGCTGAAGCTAAATTCTAATCGCCTAGCTTTAGAATACGTCTGATATATTCGATATGCATCAAAAACAAGAAATCCAAGGATGCCTGCAAGAAAAACGTAGATCATACTCAATCCTCTAGAAATGTCACAGCACCATCAGTGCAATCGATAGCCAGTCTTTTTCCTTTTATGCGCAAATGTGTTGCGAGATTTCGTCCAAGCAATCCCGTGCGATATTTGCACAACTTCGAAGAAGACACACGCTTATGCTCGTTAGCGCAATCCGGACCGCATTTAACGGCGACCCTGTACCTCTGCCAATCACAAGCTGCAAATGCGGAAAAATCACATGACTCTGTAACACCGCTACTATCAGTAACTATGACGTTCTTCCACTCGATATGTCTTCCTTTGAACTTCATGTCGCCAGCCGTAAGATGTTGAATCCGAAAAGATGGTCGAATCCAACCTTTCTCGGAATACCACTCGAAACTTACCAGCGTTAAAGGGTTCCCTGTGTCGAAATGAATTTCCTCAGCTTCACCCTTAAATCCAATCTTTAAAACTGGGTAACCTTTGAGACCAGATCTCTCGCAACAGTTCATCGAGATGTCGTCTACCATGCCGCTTACGGTGAACTCAAATGGTGCGCGATCGAGCGAACGTGCTATATCAAGTATTTTCTCTTCTGTAGGTAGCATATCCAGGCTTTTGTACTTATGTAGCGGATCACTGTAATTCCCGCAAAACAACATATAGACATAACCCTCTTCCTCTAGCTTCCTTCGTATGTCCCTTGTGAGTTCAGCGACTCTGTCTAAAGCCGCCATCTTTCCGGAGACATCAAGTTCAGCATAGTCACTCCACAGCATTGTTTCTGAGTGATGCATCGCTTTTTCTACAAGAAGACCGACATCTCGGTTAAGTGGAGGCGTCTCGAAGTACGAGTCATTCATAAGGTCTGCAAGAAACTCGCGAATGCCTTCGTCGTCATCTGTAAAAGGTAGCGTCGTCTTGTCCAATGTGGCGATACGAAGGGAATGCGCACTGATCCTTCTTGCCAATTCATCTATGACCTCATGGAGGTACAGGAAGCCAGAGACGATAAAAACTCGAGCTGAGCATGCTTTTTCGACAATAGCGTCTAAGAGATTGGCGCATGGCTCATGACCCATCACAAAATCCCAGAAAACGATGTCGAACCTTGATTCGTCGAGTACTGCGAATCCCTCCTGATTGGATTGTGCTGTAGAGATCTGTAATCCGTGCTCTCGAAACTTCTGCACAAATGGTGCGAACTGGTCAATGTTGTCGTCGACCCAGAGAAGAGAAGTCATAGCGTAACCTTCTAAGCATTGTGAACAACCAAGAAAATATAATTCTAAGGAGACAAAGGGAATTTCATTATTACATGAAAATCTTTCCCCCAGTTACTGCGAAGCTCCATCAGGCCACCATGCGTTTCACAAGCCGCCTGAATAATCGGAATCCCTAAACCCATGCCACCGCGTAATGACACAAAAGGCTGAGAAATCCTCTCAAGGTTATCTGGTTCGACACCTGGGCCATTGTCAAAAACATCAATTTCTATGAATTCTTTAGCTAAGCGTTCGCTAGACTGTCCTGGACGTTTGACTGCAGATACTGTGATCTGTCGTGAAACGTGGGTCTTTGATCGAAGCTGATCAATAGAATTTCGTATGGCATTATCTAGTGCTCTAGAAACATTGTAACGTATACCTTTGAATTCCAGCGTAGCTGAGCAGTTATTTTGAGGGGTTATTTTGCTTTCAATCATTTGATTATGATATTTTGCAAAAATATCGGCCGTAATTTCGCAAGGGCGAATCGTCTCATAGTGTTGTTTAGGAACTACCCGCTTAATGGCAATGTCAGCACTAGTTTTTGCTTTATTGGTGTTGAAAAAATTTCGAAAGTGCCGTGCTGCTATAATCAAAGACTTGAGCGTATCTTTTGCAGCGTGCAAAGCGTTTTCTTCCGCGTCATTTTTTCCGTGAAGCAGTCCAAGCTGTGCGTTCGCAGTGACCAAGTCCTGGGTAGCATCATGCATGATGTCAGCGATGAGTAACGATTGCCTCACATGCTTGAGAATTCTGCCGCTTTCGGCAAGGTCTTGCCGGATTTGCGCTTTTTCATACCAAATGCGGTAATAATCACCTAGCATATCAGAAATACCATCTAAAACCTTTTTTTCTATGTTAGAAACAGCGTTCTTTCGAGAAAAGAAGCAAGCAATAACACAGTAGCAGGTTGTTTCATGCTTGACGGGAAAGAACAAGCAAGAAAGATATCCCTTGCGTTTCAGAAATTCGGGATTGGAGAAGTAGCGTCCAAATTTATTAATAATTGACTTTCTGTCATTGACATCGTTGATGGAAACGGACTCGCCGCTCTCAAAACAGCGAGCCATTGGGCCTCTTTTTTGTGGGATAGAAAAAGATGCACCAGAAGAAGAGTATGAGACGTCATAACATGGGGTGTTTTTTGATCGCTTTAGTATTAGTGTTTCGTTCGGGCTAACAGCGCTATGAACTATCTCGCCAATCTTCTCATCCAGCAGTTCTCGGGATTCGATGTCTAATTTCAGAAAATCGGCCTGATAAGAAAGCGCTACGGAATGCTTGCGAAAGGCTAGAAAGTCCTCAAAAGTATCTAGAATGCGATTAAGCCTAGAGGGAGAGATGTAGCTCTTTGATACCAATGCGACGCAACCTATATTTATTGTGTACGAACCAGCGATACTTACATGGTGAACAAAGAAATTTTCTTCGCGAAAGCTGGTGTGGGTACGAGGTATAGGAATGCTGGTATCGAATGTATCGACCAATACCCAGGCTTTTGCTAGTACAGAGGGAGGGACGCAATTGCGAGATCGGGAAGAACGCACAGGTCGGCCCTGTAAGTGACCAATCTGTGGAATAAAGCGAAAGCAATACGCGTCAACGGAGTAGGAAGTCATTAGAAAATCGAGTAGTGCCGATAAAAGAAATTCGTCGGGTACAAATGACGTAGAGAAGTAATCAATGCGCATGGTAATTCCTTGAGCTCATAATTCGCCTAGGTGCCGTTGCGGGCCTGGGGCGTAGTCATGAGTTGCCTGTATCGCCTAAGCAACCACAGACATATAGCCATCTAATGTGATATCCGGACATTAAAATTGAGCAGCATATCGCGTTTCCGGAAGATGGAAGAACGAGATGACACGTTCTGTGCGATGTTGCAGAGGCTTCAGTGCTGAATGCAATCTCTTTTTCAGGTCGCGCTTATTTTTGATCGGCTGCCGACAAAGTTGCCTGTCCTTGATCTCTTCCCAGACATGCTCATCGGGATTACGCTCTGGACTGTATGTTGGGAGATAATGCAGGCGGATTTGATGGCGATGCTTGCACACAAATTCACGCACCATTCGCGAAAGATGAAATGGCGCACGATCCACAATCAAAATCAGTGGCCGCGTTCTCTTCTCCATCAGTTGCTTAAGAAAATGAATGTACTCTTTAGAGGCAATGGACTTCTCTGTTACGTGATATCTCAACTCTCCTTGAGCCGTGATAACGCAAAGAACATTCAAGCGACCGCGTTTGCCTGTGACAAATACTTCAGGTCGGACACCGCGCGCACTCCAGGTTTTGCCTGAGCGCTCACGCAGATCAATGCCAGCCTCGTCCTCAAAGCCGATATCGGCCTGGATCTTATTTGCAAAATGTTGAATTTTTGGGAATTCCTCGTTGACAAAATGCTCGACAGCAGCGGGATCTTGCTCACGAGGGATCAACACCGGCTTCTGATAGGTGAGATTCAGTTTGTGCAGGTGCTGATTGATCGTGGCTGCGACGACATGGACGCCAAAACGCTCGACAAGCTGCTGCGCTAACAACTCGCGAGTCCAAAGCGTCGTGTCATACCCGAAATCTTCAGGAGTTGACTCGAGAACCGTCCGCTTCAACCACGCCTGCATCTCTTCGGTGACCAAAGCTTCCGCACCAGGTGCCTTTTTTGTATCAAGTCCGGGATAGCCATAAGCGCGGAAACGCTTGAGCCACTCATAAATCGTACTACGACTCAAACCGAATATTTTAATGACATCTTCGGGACTGTAACCATTTTCTTCGACAGCATGAACTGCAATTTTTCGAAGATAGTCAATGACTTCATCCGGGATCAATCGTGCATCGGATAACCAAGCTGGTTTCATCGCATGCTCCTCAGATCAAGTGTCAATGCTCACTGATTTAAGTATAGATTACTTGGCAACGGTGATTGTCAAGGTAGTTGTCACCTGGTCGCCTGCCCCATGATTTCACCTAGTCCCTTTGACCGGCGTAATCTCGGCTTCTCGCTCCGGGTTGAGCGAGACGACCTCGATGGGATCCCAGTTACGCGTCTTGCCGCTCCAGCGCTCGGGGTGCTGGTCGCGAGCCGCTTGGTTGAGCGCATGGCGTTGGGCCAGGATGTCGCGATCCGCCCCGCAATGGCGCTCATCGGGCGTGACAAAACGGATCGCACTATGACGATGCTCGGTGTTGTAGCAACGCACAAACTCAAGCACCCAACGCTGGCTGGCTTGCAAGCCCTCGAAGCCCTCGACGGGATAGTCCGGCACATACTTGCAGGTGCGAAACAGCGCCTCGGAGAAGGCATTGTCGTTGCTTACCCTTGGACGGCTGTAGGACGGGGTGATGTTGAGCGCATAGAGCGTCTCTAGCAAGGTTGCGCCCTTGAATGGGCGGCCGTTATCGGCATGGAGCACCAGCGGGTGATCCACCAACCCCTCGGCGAGCACTGCGCGGCGGATGACCGCAGCGGCGTTGTCAGCCGACTCCGCCTCGAACGCCTCCCAGCCCACGACCTTACGGCTATCGATATCCACGATCATCACCAAGTAGAAAAACAGCCCCTTGACCGGCCCTGGCAGCCAGGTGCAATCCCACGACCACACCCGATTGGGCGCTTTCGCCTGGAACGTTGTTGGTCGTGGGTGGGAGGGCGACCGGCACCTTCGCCCGCCCACGATGGGCCAGTTCCCCATGGCGGCGCAGCACCCGGTAGAAGCTCGACACCGAGGTGATGTCACGCTGCTCCTCATCGAACAGGCGCGCCACGATCGGCTCCGGGGGCAGGCTGGCGAACGCCGGGCGATGGCAGACCTCCAAGATGGCCAGTTCCTCCTCAGGGGTCAGCGCATTGGCCGGTGTTGGGCGCTCGGCCAGTGGGCGCTGGTCTTCGCCCCCGTCGGGCGCTTGGCTCCAGCGTTGATAGGTTCGCCGGCTCAAGCCCAGCGTTTCACAGGCTTGGGCCAGATGCGCCCCGTTGGCACGGGCCTCCTCGATCAGCGCCATGGCCTCGCGGCGATCTGGGGCGCTGATCATCACGCCACGTCCCCCCAGATCGCCTGGGCTTTTTTTGACAGCGTCAGCAGCGCCGCCGTCTCCGCCAGGGCCATATTCTTGCGTTGCAGCTCGCGCTCAAGGTCGCGGATGCGCAGGCGCTGCTGCTTGAGTTCCGTCGCTTCGCCCCGGCGTGCAAGCTGTGCGAGGCGCCCGGCTTGTTCGCAGTCCTCGCGCCACGCCGCCAGCTGTTCAGGATACAATCCACGCTGGCGGCCATACTCGGCGGTTTCCTCGGCGTTCAGCGCAGCGGTCTCAAGCACCGCAGCAAAGCGGTCTTTTGAGGACCAGTCCTTCGCCCCCTGTGCATCGGCATCGGACAGGCAGCGGCCCTTGGCGCGCGCCTCCTGGCGCCACTTATACACCGTCGCCAGGGACAACCCTTCCTGCTCGGCGACCTCTTGCGGACTCAGGTTCTGCGGGGGTAGCAGCTTCGCCACGACAGCGGCACGGCGTTCTTCGGAATAACGAGGCATGATGCGCTCCTCTCGCCCTCAGATGTTCTTAAGAAGGATAACAGGGGATGACGACTTCTATCCTGACACTGAGGGGTTTCCTTCTACCAAATCAGCGATTTTCCTCTTGCATCGCGGGGCGGACCATAATATGTCCCCGGAACTGGACGGTGGCGCTCAGGGACATGATCGGGGAGGTCAATCAAGCCCTCAGGGGCTGGTCAGGCTACTTCCACTACCGCAACTGCTCAAAGGTTCTTGGTCGGGTCAAAACGCATGCCGAGGAGCGGATGCGTACGCAATTGCGTCGCCGCCACAAGCTCCAGAGCCGGGCACAAGGATACATCCGGTTCTCCAACGCGCATCTCTACGACCATCTTGGACTATTCTAAAGTCCCAACCACCGCAGGCTGGACATCGGCGCATGCCTCGGCGTGAAGCACATCGGAAATCCGTGTACAGGAAAACCGTATGCACGGATTGATGAGGGAGGGCTGGTCTCCTGTGCCTATGATTCAGCTAGTGAGGCACCGCCAAACGAAAGGGGCGGCAACAGATAGGCCGAGTCTACGGGGACGGGATACC
Organism: Rhabdochromatium marinum; assembly: GCF_016583795.1. Lineage (GTDB taxonomy): Bacteria > Pseudomonadota > Gammaproteobacteria > Chromatiales > Chromatiaceae > Rhabdochromatium > Rhabdochromatium marinum. The sequence goes on from NZ_NRRS01000054.1 coordinate 9,562, forward strand.
TGCTCTCTACTCTACCCGTGCCGTGCCCGGATACTTTTATTTCTTTTCATCTGTCTTTTTTGGATTTCGATCTAAAATAACTTTTCCCCAGCCTTCAAGACTCCTATCCGAATTCCCCAATGTATTACTTCGTTCACTTGGTAAATTAAATTGCTGCAATTCACTTAATGAAAGTGCTTTGCAATTATTCAAAAATGAGATGACAACTTTGCTCCGTGATTTTGTTTTTGGAACCTCTAGACCTTGATCAGAAATAAAATCAATTAGCTCACGAAGGGATGGAAATATATTTTTGTTATGAAGTGAATCGAATAACGTCAGCAAAATATGTGACTTTTCTGGTTCGGACTTGCCTAAAGCGATAAGCGTTTCTCTGAATTGAAAGCGCTCTTCTTCTGCGGGTAAACGCCTCTGAATTCCTTTTCTCTTTATGGGTTTACTTGCAACTTCCTCAAGAGAATTCGCAACTTGATCTAAAAGATTTGGATCTTTCAAAATAGCTGCTAATTCGAAGAATGTTTCTTTTCCATACTTTTTTAAGAGTTTGGCTATTTCACCAAGAAGCTCGAATGATTTTGTATCATTACTCATATCAAACCAGCCCTTTTAAGGTGCATAAAAATAACATTTAAGATCAAATGGTTATGGGGTAAAATGACCATGGCAATCCTCGAGACCAGTGATCTAGCGCAAGCACTTTGAAGCAAAATCAGGGGATTGCAAGCGGACGGATTTCGCCACCTTAAAAGGGCTGCTCATGTCAAACCTATTTTCGTTGCGAATTCTGAAGCAAACTGCCTGAAATTACTTGCTGCTGTTGTTCTTGCATATGAAGTGCGGAATATTGGCTGGCCTTCTCTTGCTCCCTTGGGATATGACTTAGAATAAGATATTTCAGATTGGAAAACATGCCAGTCATTTGCAGCGGCCATTTTTTTTACTTCACTTTTTGATTTGGCCTCTTCCGGGGCGTATCCACTACAACCATTAAAAACTATTCCAGCAAGTTCAAGAGATGAATCTTCATATCTTAAAAGAAAATCCTCCATGGAACTTACAAGAAGTGGGAGACCTATAGTTGACAGATATTCTGGCTTAACTGGGACAAGAATGTAGTCACTTGCGAGATAAGTGGCTGTAGTTAGTATTGATTCTGTTGGTGCACAGTCAATAATTATTAAATCATAGTCTGACTCAACCTTTTGCAATGACTTTTTAAGTAAATCAACCTTGTGACCAGGATTTTTCAATGACAAAGCGAGTTCAAGTCTTGATGGTATAAGATCAATTTTACCTCCGCCTTTAATAGAGCGCACTGACCTTATTGCTTTCTTTGGGTCAAGTTTACCCACTTTGCCAGTTGGAGTGGTTGTATGTTGCTCCATAATTTCCCACATCGTCGGCTTGCCATCTGATAAGTGCTCTTGGTATTTTTTAACACCGACCAAATATTGGCTAGCATTGAATTGCGGATCGAGGTCAACTACCAGAACCTTTTTTAACCAATTGCTATATGCAGCGTAATGCCAAGCCAAATTAACTGACAATGTGGATTTCCCTACACCACCTTTCATATTAATTAACGACACAGTTATAGCCACAGCGATTCTCCTTTATTGGTTATTGTGCTCTGTTGTTTATTGCCGAACAGTTAATTAGACAGAATCCCTAAATATGGCGCTAGACGGATTCTCTAATTTCCGTGCTAGACAGCTTCTGTCTAGCACCGCCCCCATGCCAACTCCGTCCGCCCACGCGGCCCGAAGATACTCCAGAAATCCCTCGCCAGCACTGCTGCTAGGCGCCTCATACCACCTATTCGCGACACCAAACACGGCTGAGTCTGCAACACTAGACAGAAACGGGATCCTATAACAAACCTTATCACCCCCACCGAGCAATTCGGCATCAGAAGTCTGAGTAAACCTTTACTCACCTCTCAACCTCCCCCCCGCGTAGTCACAATCTCCTCCCGCGCAGCCCAAGCATTAACATCCTCATGCCCAATCGCGGCAGCCATCAGTGCCGGGAATTGGTCCGGAGTGCAGGCGAAGGTCGGGATTCCCATGGCGGCGTATTGGCCGGCAATCTGGTGATCGTAGAAAGGCGCCCCCTCGTCGCTCAGGGCCAGTAGGGTGATGAATTCGACGCCCGATGCCTTGATGCTGGCGGCGCGCTTAAGCATCTCGGTCTGGTCGCCGCCTTCGTAGAGGTCGCTGATGAGGACGAACACCGTGTCGCTTGGGCGTCGAATGAGGCCCTGACTGTAGGTGAGCGCCCGGTTGATGTCGGTTCCGCCGCCGAGCTGCACGCCGAAGAGCAGATCGACCGGATCGTCCTGAAGGGCGTCGCTCATGTCGACGACGGCGGTATCGAACACCACCAGTCGGGTACTCAAGGCCGGCAATGAGGCCATGACGGCCGCGAAGATGCTGGAATAGACGACCGAGGTGGCCATGGAGCCGCTCTGATCGACACAGAGCACGACATCGCGCAGTGAAGAGCGCTTGCGCCCGAAGCCGATGCGTACCTCCGGGACGATGGTGCGTTGCGCCGGCTGGTAGTGCTTGAGATTGGCCTTGATGGTGCGATGCCAGTCGATCTCCTTGAGCCTGGGCCGACGGTTGCGGACGGAGCGGTTGAGCGCACCGGTCACGGCCTGGCGCATGGGCTGCTCAAGCCGGCGCATCAGGTCCTCGACCACTCGGCGGACGACCTGGCGCGCGGTGTCCTTGGTGCGCGCGGGGACGACGTGCTTGAGGGTCACGAGGGTCGCGACCAGATGAACATCGGCTTCGACCGCCTCCAGCACCTCGGGCTCCAGCAGGAGTTGCTCCAGCCCGAGCCGCTCGATGGCGTCCTTCTGCATGACCTGCACGATCGAGGACGGGAAATACTGACGGATATCGCCCAGCCAGCGGGCCACGTTCGGCGAGGAGCCCGCCAGGCTACCGCGCCGCCCCGCTTGGCCGTAGACGGCGTTGAGGCATTGATCGATTCGGGTGTCCTCGCCTTGCAGGGCCAGCCCGATGCCGTCGGATTGCTCGCCGCCCAGGATCAGGCGCCAGCGCCGTTCGCGTGCGTCTTGACTCATTCACCCTCCTCCAGACCGAGCAGTCGCGACAAGAGCGACAGCGTCGCCTCCGCTCGCGCGCGGTCGAGCTCGCCGAGATGATCGTGCGTCGAACCGAGCGCCATGGGTCCGCGTTTGACGCGCTCGCCCATCTGACGCCGCTCGGCGACCTCGAAGCTGGAAAAGGTCCGTCGCAGCAGCGGGATGACCTGCATGAAGGTCTCCTCGGGAAGCTGGCACACCCATTGGTCGACGAGCTGCCAGAGGGCGTGGTCGTGGATCAGGAGCTGACCGCTGTCACGCAGAAAGCCGTCCAGCCAGGCGGCGGACTGGCCGGGCTCATTGGCCCTCGACAAGGCCAGACCGAGCTGACGCGCGGCGCCCTCCTCGTCCATCGCGCCGGTATCGAGCAACAGCCGGCAGCAGCGCCCGCGAATGATGCCCTGCAGGCTCTGGGTGTCGGCAAGCTGGCTTAGGGTGCGCTGCCATTGGGCTTGGAGCCGCGTGTCGTCGAGGAGCTGAAGCCCCTCGTGGACCCCCTGGATGTGGTCGAATAGGGTCTCCGCCGCCTCCTCGTTGATGCCGCTGCAGGCATTGGGGAGGCCGATGAAGATGCGCGCCAAGAGGCCGTCCAAGAGCGTGTCGACGCGCTCGACCGCCGTTTTGCGGACATCCCCATAGCGGGCCAGCCGGGCCAGCTCCGGGACGGCCTGCATCAGCACCAGCACGTCGGCGGCGAGCGCCGCTCGGGCCTGGAGCTGTTCGATCACGGGCTCGATGGCCTCGCCCAGGTCGGCGAGCAGCGCCTGCCGCGCCAAGGCCGCCAGCTGGCCGATGTCCTCGCGCCGATGCGCCTCCTGGACGACCGCCGCCGTCGCCGCCTGCGCGATGCTGTTGCCCCAGCGACCGGCCTCGATCAGCGCCACCTCGAAGTCCGGCTCCCACTTGATCCGCCAGGACTCCTTGAAGGTGCCCTTGCCCGCTTCGCGTCCGCCGTTGCGGCCCCAGGGGACATCGAGGAGCCGCAGCCGATGCAGGAGATGGCTGCGGGCCAAATCGTTCGGCTTGCGCAGATCGAACACCAGAGACTGATCGGTCACGCTCGGCTTGAGCCGCAGACGCCGCTGCTGGGCGCGCAGATCCTCCTGCAGCGGCGTCGAGGGCGTCGACTCGGGGACCTGCCCCAGCCGCTCGCCGACGATGAGACGCGCCTGGATGAGCTGCATCGGCGCCGACTCACCGAAGAGCATGACGGTCTGGGTCGCGTCGTTGAGCTCGGCGAGCGACGGCAGGGGCCGAGCACGCATGGCCGCCAGGGTCTCGGCGAGGCGCACGGATTCGATGACATGGGCGCTGGAGATATCGATCCCCTCGGCCCGAAACGCCTGGGCGACCTTGATCAGCCAGGGGGTCGCGACGTCACCGGACTGCGACCAGAGGTGGTCGTACCAGCCGGGCGACCCGATCCCGGCACCGTAACCGCTGTGGTAGCTCAGACGCCCATAGGTCCAGGGAACCCAGGTCGCAGTCGTCTTGACCTTGGGCAGACCCTTGAGGAGCCGGTTGTCCTCGCTCTGCTTGGGGCGCTTTTCCAGCGCCGGGACGTGCCAGGCGCCGCAGACGACGGCAATGCGCTCAAAGCCCTCCTTCTCGGCCGCGCGCAGGATCTTGCGCATGGCGGCCTCGCGATAGCGCTCCAGGATCGGCGGATCCTGCGCCAGCTCAGCCTCGACATGCTCGCGCAGCGCGGTCATGGCGGTGCGGATGCCGTCGAAGAGCGACTGGGTGTCGCGACGCTCCTCGACCATGTGCTCCCACCAGCGCTCGCTGTCCTCGTAACCGGCGGCCTGCGCGATCAGCGCGACTGGATCGCCGCGCCAGGGCTCCGTTGGCTCGGCGCTCGGCTCGACCTCGTCATCCTCCGAGGGGTCCGCGTCCGGTGCGGCACGCTCCGCAGCCTCCTCACGTTCCTCACGTTCTCGGCGCCGAAGCGCAATGCGATTGGCGAGCGGCAGATCCATGAAGCGGATCGGGAGGTCGCGCCCCAGGGCGTACTGGATGGCCTGCCACTCGGGCGAGAACCGGGCGAAGGGATAATAGGAGGCGTCGCTCGGGTCGTCCGGCGGATAGACGAGCATGGCGACCGGCGGGCGCATCTGGGCGTGACTGGCCAGCGCGACCAGCGCATCGCCTTCCGGCGGGCCTTCGATCAGGACGACGTCGGGCGCCAGACGCTCAAGGGCGTCGAGCAGGCTGCGCGCGGAGCCCGGACCATGGTGGCGGACACCGAAGACATGGGTGCTCATAGCATCTCGCGGCAGGCCCGATAGAGATCCTTCCAGTCCGAGCGCTCCTTGACGACGGTCTCCAGGTACTCCTGCCAGACGACCTGGTCCTGCACCGGATCCTTGACGATCGCGCCGAGCAGCCCGGAGGCCACGTCGCCCGCGCGCATCTGGCCGTCGCCGAAGTGCGCGGCCAGCGCCATGCCGCTGTTGACGACGGAGATCGCCTCGGCCGTGCTCAGGGTGCCGGAGGGCGTCTTGAGCTTGGTCTTGCCGTCGGCGGTCATGCCCTGGCGCAGCTCGCGGAAGACGCTGACGATGCGCTGGATCTCCTGGAGCGCGGGCTTCTCGGCCGGCAGCTCAAGCGCCCGTCCGAGCCGCTCGACGCGCTGCTCGACGATCTCGGTCTCCTCCTCCAGGGTCGCCGGCACCGGCAGCACCACGGTATTGAAGCGGCGCTTCAAGGCGCTCGACAGCTCGTTGACGCCCTTGTCGCGGTTGTTGGCGGTGGCGATGACGTTGAAGCCCTTGCGTGCCTGGACCTCGGTATTGAGTTCCGGCACGGGGAGCGTCTTCTCGGACAGGATGGTGATGAGGCTATCCTGCACGTCCGCCGGGACGCGGGTCAGCTCCTCGACCCGGACCAGGGCGCCGTGCTCGAGGGCGTGCATGACCGGACTCGGCACCAGCGCGGCCCGCGACGGACCGTCCGCAATCAGCCGCGCATAGTTCCAGCCGTAGCGCAGCGCCTCCTCGCCGATCCCCGCCGTGCCCTGAACCACCAGGGTGGAATCGCCCGAGATCGCCGCCGCCAGGTGCTCGGAGACCCAGGACTTGGCGGTTCCCGGGAGCCCATAGAGCAAGAGGGCACGATCGGTCGCCAGCGTGGAGATGGCGATCTCCATCAGCCGGGCCTGACCGATGTACTTGGGGCTGATCTCGACCCCATTGCTCAGCGTGCCGCCCATAAGATAGGTGCGCACGGCCCAGGGCGAGAGCGTCCAGTTGGGCGGCCTGGGATGCTCATCGACCGCCTTGAGCGCCTCGATCTCGTGGGCGAACTCCTGCTCGGCGTGCTGGCGCAGGATGGCTTCATTGGGGCTTTGGGTGTTCAAGACGTACCTCGTTGGTCTGATTCGATGCGAACGGATCCGGTGCGCGCGGATTCGATGGCCTGGATCATGTCGTTGCGAAACCTCAGGGTGTCCAGCATCTCGGTGGTGATCTTCTGCCACGGGGAGGACGTCTGAAGGTACGGCCCCAGGCTCTGCTCCATGCCCGGATATCCGCCCGGATCGAGATGCGCCGCCACCTGACGGAGGATGGCATAGCGGGCATAGTTGGCGTCCGGTCTCTGCTCGTGGAACAGCTTGAGACAGGCCTGGAACACGACCGCCGAAAAGGACGGACTCCAACGGTGCCCCAGATGGCCGAGACGATCGAAGGCCCGCTTGAACGGCTTGCCCTTGCTCGACGTGGTGAGGGGCTGGGTCAGCGCATCCTCCTGCTCCGAGGGACTCAGGATCGCCCACAGCGTAGCCTCAGCGCTGGAATCGACCGCCCCCGCAATCAGCGCCCGCGCCCATACGCCATTGCTGAAATGCCGGGTGGCGCGCTGCCAGCCCGCCAGCAGCGTGCCCTGCCACTCGTGCCCCTCGACCATGCCGAGGATCTCGGGGGCTGAGCGCTGCCAGCGTTCGAACCAATGGTCGGGATCGACCAGACCCAGCAGCTGCTCCAACCACCAGGCCTTCCGTCCCATCCCTTTGGGTGGTTTCTCGTGGATGCCGATCGTGGTCCAGGCGCTGTCCCAGTCCTCGGGCAGGGTGACGTTCAGCTGACCCTTGCGGCCTTTGAGCGTCCCCATCAGTCCGGTCTTGGACTCGAACCCGAGCCAGCCATCCAGCAGCTCCACCGCCCGTGTCTGAACCGTCGAGCCGGGTATCAGGGCCAGGAGTCCCGCCGCGTCGCTGCGCACGTCCTTGCTGCGATCCGCGAGGGCGGACTCCAGGAAGGCCACATCCGCCGATCCGGGTGCGTCGCTCAAGACCCCCAGCAGCTTGCGCCGCTCACGGGCACCTTCTTGCGACCAGACGGCGGCCAGCAGCTCGACGGCCTGGGCGGGATCCTCGCGGCGCGTCTGGGCCAGATAGGCCAGGCGCTGCTCCGGTGTGCCGGTCTCCCACAGCGCTGCGTCGAGCCGTCCGAGATCCGCGACGCTCAGCAGGGATTCCCACTCCGGGCTCTGTCCAGCCAGCCACAGGCCCTTCGCGCCGATGACGGCCATGATGGCCCGTCGCAGGTCGGGACTGCGCAAGGCCAGCCCCAGAAGGGTCGGAATGCTGCCCTCCGGGGCACGCAGCCCATGCTCGGCGAGCAGCGCCAGCCATTCGGGGAACAGCGACTTGAGCTGATCGTCCTGGAGCAGGAGGCGCAGCTGCCGGGCGCTGCCGAGGGCGGGTCGTGGGTCCGGCTCGGCTGGCGCTGGCGCAGACGAAACGAGCTGAGCCGGTAAGCGCCCGGCTTGTGCAAAATTGCCCACGACCGCCGAGCAGCGCAGCAGCTGGACCGGGGCATCCGCCGCTTGGGCTTGCAGTCTGGACAAGACTGTCCCGAGTGCATCGGGCGCGTCCCAGGTCCGGGTGCCGCGCTCCGTGCCGAGCAGCGCGGTGCGCGTGAGGTCGCTCCAGAGCTCCATCACGCAAGCTCCATGTGCAGCGCGTAAAAGCCCTGAAGACGCGCCCCGGCCGCAATGGTCAGCGGGAAGAAGGCGTCTCCATCCCATTCGCCGAACAGCTGCACCGGCTCGCCGCCGCCCATGGCCAGCAGCTCCCAGCGCAACGGGAAGTGGGGCGCGAGCGGGATCTGTCGGCGCTCCGCGTCGATCAGCAACCAGCGGTCGTCCAGCTTAATCGGGGTCAGATCACGCAGACTGGCCGGAATCCGCTCTAGCCAGGGGGTCGCGGCCAGACGCTCGGCATAGGTGCGGTAGAGTCCGTCGAGCCCGTCGCATGCGGCCATCAAGGCGTTCGGCTGCGCCGGTTCGATCCCCTGCTGCGTCTTCAGGAGCGCGCGAACCGGCCAGGTCGCCGGATAAAAGGCCAGCTCGCCCTCAATGCCGACGCCCTCCTCCGGGGTGATCGGCAGCACGGCGTTGGCAACCGCGAAATCCAGCAGCAGCGCCCAGCGCTGGGTCCGCTCGCCGCGCAGCCAGGTGCGCTGGACCTGGAGACGGTCCGCGTCGCTGGTCCACTTGCCCATGACCCGCCAGGTATCGGCAACGCCAGGCTGGGCCAGGATCGTCTCCTTGCCTTGGGTGACGCCAAGCAACTCGTACAGATCCGCCTGGACCGGCTCCGGCAGCGTCTCGCGGCGCTGATAGGCGTCCAGAATCAACTGGAGACGCGACAAGGCCTGCAAGGCGGTGCCCTGCCACTGCTCGGAGCCATAGCGCGCCTCCTGGCAGCGGCGCAGCCAGCGCGCTAAGCCTGGAATCTGCGCATCGACCAGACGTGCCGTCATGTGCTCCCAGGACTGCTGCTCCATGGCGCGAGCCAGGCCCTGGCGCAGGGTGTCGGCGAGCCAGCGTTGCAGCTCCTCAACACCCGCCTGCATCTTTTCCTCGCGCTGCTCGCGGCGCTTCGCTTGCGCGGCGGTGCGGCGCCGCTCGGCGGCCGGGTCGAGCGGCTTGACCGGCTTGGTCTGGCGCCGCGCCTCACGCTTCGAGCGCGCCTCGCGCTTGTCCAGCCATTCGGCAACCCACGGGGGCGGGGTATCCGTGGCGAAGGCCGAGGCGGATGCGGCATGGACCAAAGCCAGCCCCAGACTGTGCTTGCAGGGGAACTTGTGGCTCGGACAGGAGCACTTGAAGGCCGGGCCGGCGGTGTCGATGCAGGTCTGGTAAGGCATGCTGTCGCTGCCCTTGATCTCGCCCCAGATCAGCCGCTCCGTCTGGCCGAGCCTCTGCCATTTGGCGGCGCTCGCCAGCTTGCGACTCGCGGTGATGGACGCGGTGTCGGGCGCCATGCCGTTGACCTGCTCAACCGTCCAGGGTGCTGCCATTGTCGCGCTAGCCCAGCACGTCCGTCAGATCCTGGAATCGCGTCCCAGGATCCATGAAGCCGCGTGCGGCAAGGGTCTGGCTTTGAGGTACGTTCATGAAGCGGATGATCCTTGAATCAGAGTGAGCGTGCAAGCGGCGACTGAACAACAGTCGTGGGTCGTTCAAGGCCCATTTGCGCCAGCTGTCGTGGCAACAAGGACGAACAAATGAGCAATGCGAGCGCCTGGATAATGTTCAGCACTTTTTAGTGTTTTTATTGACGCTTGGGTGATGATCGTTAGGGGGGGTCGTCAGGTGCTTGGCGAGGCAAGGTCAACATGAAATTCGTCCCCTGGCCGTTTTTGCTCTTGACCTCAATGGTTCCGCCGAGCACGCCTGTCACTAGATTGTAGACAAGATAAAGCCCGAGCCCACTGCCGCCCTGTCCCAGTCGCGTGGTAAAGAAAGGGTCAAAGACACGAGCCTGCATCTCCAGTGGGATGCCGACTCCGTTGTCGGAATAGCTGAGCAGGACGCAGTTTGACTCGGATGCCAGCGAACGGATCTGGATGCATCCCGATTCCATTCCAGCAAAGCCGTGTGTCAGCGAGTTATTAATAAGATTCGTAATCACCTGCTCCAAAGGTCCCGGGTAGCTATCCAGCTCCAAATTCGGTGGAAAGTCGAGTTCGATTCGGTGTGCTGTGTGTTTCAAGGTGGGGCGCAGCGTCATCAGCACCTCGTTGATGATTTGACCGAGATCGAACCGGCGGCGGCGCATGCTTGTCTGATCGACGGCAACCTCCTTGAAATGGCTGATCAAATCCGCAGCGCGGACGATGTTGCGCTCCAGCAAATCAATCGCCTCTTGCCCACTTTGCAGAAAGTCCATGAGCTGCGAGCGATGTAGCGCACCCGCTTTAAGCGCGCCGTCTAGCTCATTGAAGTGGTCTTTCAACGTACTGGCGACGATCCGGGTGTTACCCAAGGGAGTATTGAGTTCATGTGCCACGCCAGCAACCAGGTTCCCCAGCGCCGCCAGTTTTTCAGCCTGTACCAGTTGGTTCATCGCCTGCTGCAACGCAGTCGTGCGTTCATTAACCAATTCCTCAAGATGTTCACGATGACGCTGTAGCTCTTGCTCAACCTGCTTGCGCTCTGTGATGTCACGGGTATTGGCAAGGATGGCTGGCTGATCACCAAATTGGATAGAGCGGAGCGTGACCTCGACCGGAAAGCTCTCTCCACCGTGGCAAGGCTTGGCCGCCCACTCGAAGCGGGCGGTTTCACCGTCCATGACTCGCTTCCAGAGATCCAGCAGGGTATCCGTCGAGTTCTCGGGAGCTGACAGGTTGGCGATGGTGCTTTGCAAGGCCTCGTCGCGCCCGAAAACATATGTGGTCATCGCGGTCTGATTGACGGCCAGGATCGCTCCTTGTGCGTCGTGTACGATAATGGCGTCCAGGGAGTTTTCGAAAACGTCACGGTAGCGTGCCTCGCTATCCCTAAGACGCTCAAGCAGAAGATAACCGGACAGCGCTTCACCGACACGCTCAGCAATCTTCTCGAACAACTGTAGCTCGTGTTTGCTCCAGCGCCGCAGGCGAAATTGGTGAAGCCCGAGCAGCCAAGGCTGGTTCGAACGCGGATGCAAGGCGATCGCCATTTGGCTGCGTATCGTGTGCTCACAAAAGGCTGCCGAGTCTGTGTCAAAATCGGTGAGCACTGGGGCGTTGTTGGCCAATGCCTGACGTATCACATCCTTGAAAGATGCGTTTGACTCGACCTTGCGCGTCGCGGCCAGGGTTCCCGGGGACTCCGAGCGTGTGACCTCCAAGGCGATGGACATGATCGCCGCATTTGGATCGCACGGGTGCATGAAAAAGACACGATCCACCTGAAAGATGTCCAGGATCTCGTAGGCCAGTGCCGCCAGGGTCGTGACATCGCATGTGGGGCGGGAGAGAACCCGTGAAATACGATCGAGGTTCTCGAGGAACTGGTTGTGCTCCCGCAGAGTTACCTCGGCCAGCTTCTGGCTGGTGATATCGCGGGCGATGGCGAGCTGGTATCCCTTGTCGCCAACGTCAAGATAGCTCGCCACGATCTCGACAAAAAAACTAGAACCATCCTTGCGTCGGTGGCGGGTCTCGAAGACAGCATTTCCGGTTGCACTCAGCTGCTCCAAGAGATCCGACGCCTGTTCGAGGCCGAAGTCCGGGTCGAACATTTCCACGCTCGCCCCAAGCAGCTCGTCCCGAGTGTATCCCAGAGAGCGGCACGCCTCCTCGTTCACATAGATGAGTCGCCCTTCGGCGTCGAACCAGAAAACGCCGATGGACGCCTGATCGACGATGGTCTGAGTGAACCGTAGCGACTTTTCGGCCTCCTTGGACTCGGTGATGTCCATGTGGGTGCCGAGCAGGCGCAACGGTCGCCCTGTCTCGTCCCACTGGAACACCCGAGCGACGGAGCGCACCCAGATCCAATGGCCGGAGCCGGAGCGTAGGCGAAATTCTGCCGCAACATCCTGGAGCCTTCCTGCAACGCAATCCTCGTAAAGCTGCAAGACCCGATCGCGGTCGTCGGGATGCAGCCAGCTGCTCCAAGTCGCCAGGCTCACAACCGGATTCGACGGATCTCGCTCCAGCATCTGCGCACCGGCCAGACTCATATGTACCTGGCCGGTGCGCAGATCGAGCTCGTACAGCGCTTGGCCTGAGACCTCGAGCGCAAGCGCCAAGCGTGCCTCGTTCTCGTGGCGCGCGGCGGCAAGATCCATGGGCGACTCCTCGCGCGGGGCGCGAACTAATCCTGGGTGCTCATCCAGTCCTCGAATTCGGCTCCCGGCAGCGGCCGGCCGAACAAGTATCCCTGGCCTTCCTGGCAGCCCAACTGCAAAAGGTGGCGCCGTTGCTCTTCGTTTTCCACACCCTCGGCAATGGTCACCAGGTTAAGCCGATGCCCAAGCGCAATGACGAGATCGGCGATGCCTGTCGAATCGCCGGATTGGTCAATTTCCTTGACGAAGGCGCGATCAATCTTGAGTCGGTCGATATCGAGTTGTTGAAGCACATTCAGTGACGAGTAGCCGGTGCCGAAGTCGTCCATGGCGACCGACAATCCCATGCGGCGGATCTCAATGATTTTGCGGGTTGTTGATTCGATATGGCCGATCACGATTGACTCGGTCAGCTCCAGCTCCACCTGCTCTGCGGCGACCTGGCAGTCGTCAAGCACCCGCGCGAGCATTGTGACGAAGTCGGGTTCGCGAAACTGTGAGTGCGAGACATTGATCGCCATCCGAAATCCAGAGTGCCCCAGCTCGATCAAATGTTTCAACTGATGACAGGCGGTTCGCAGAACCCATTGTCCGATGGGGACCATCAAGCCGGATTGCTCGGCCAGCGGGATGAACTGATCCGGTGGGATCGAATGATCATCGTCGACTTGCCATCGCAGCAATGCCTCGGCTCCCAAAACCTTGCCGCTGAGCAGATCGACCTGGGGCTGATAAGCAAGGAACAGCCGGTCGGTGGAAAAGGCGGCCCGCAGCTCCGTCAGCATGCGGATACGCTCGCGCGCTGCTACGCTCAGATCCACAGAGAACCATTCCGCCCGGCCCCGGTTGAGCAGCTTTGCCTGCTTCAATGCGATGCTGGCATGTTTGAGCACCTCTGCATCCCCTTCTGACATTTCCCGGCTCAGTCGAACGAGGCTTGCGGTCGCGGAGATGCGAATCAGTTCGCCATCGACATCGAAGGGAGCCGTGAAAACCTGCTCAATGTTGTGACGCGTAATCTGCTCCGAATTCCCGAGCAGACCGAAGGTATCGCCGGCGATCCGCGCCAGGACGGCTGGCGGGGCGAAGGCAGCGGCCAAACGGTCCGCCACGGCCTGAAGAACCCGATCGCCGAAGCGATGATCGAGAACGGTGTTGATTTCGGCAAAGTCGTCCAGATCCACCAGGGCGAAGCGCATATTTTCATCGGCGCCTCGTTCGGTGATGAGTTGGATCAGGCGATTGCGATTTGGTAAATGTAAGAGCGGATCGTGGTAGGCAGTGTTGTAGAGACGTTCCTGCAACAGGACGTTCTCTAAACCCACCGTCACGTTGGTACAGAAAACTTCCAAGAGATTGCGGGTGATGGCATCAATGTCGTGGAATCCATCTACATAGGCGGCAATTCCGCGCGTCGCGCCAACATCGAAATACAAGCAGATCCCCTCGTGATAAAGATGCTCCCGACTCTGCAAGCAGCGTTGCAGAACGTCGCGCGGAGCGGTGTCGGGCAGTTCTTCAAGAGGGCATTGGATGAGTTCGCGGTAGCGACCAGCGGCCGCAATGATGCGGGGCGGCTCGTCTTGCTGCGCTGAGGCCACACAAATCAGCCCCTCCGGAGCAATATCGAGCAGGGAGCACAACTGAGTGACGATGCCCTCGGCATATTGGCGCAAGGCGTGAATCTTGCTCAGTCCCGTGCTGGCGGAAATGATCAGCTCCAGCCCATAGCGACTTATTTCGAGCTGGCGGATCTGCCGATAGGAGCGGATGGCCACCGTTAGGCTGGTGAAAAGACGGACGCGTGTCAGTTCAGATTTAGTTCTGTAGTCGTTGATGTCATAGGCTCGGATCGTCTCAATGAGCGGCGCATAGCCAGGCTGACCGGTACGCATCACGATGCGTATAGCCTGATTGTTGAGTTCCTCACGGATCCGCTTGACCAACCGCAGCCCCGCGTCATCGGACTCCATGACCACATCCAGCAATATGACGGTTATGTTGTGCTCGCGGGTGAGGATTTGATAGGCCTCTTGTGCCGAGTAAGCATGGTCGAGCTTGACGAAACGCCCTTCGATCAACAGCCCGCGCAGCGCGATCTCAGTCGCGCCGTGCACATCCTCCTCGTCATCGACGACGAGAACTCGCCATGGCTCGTGATTGGAAGCCGGATTCTCGACTGCATCCTCGACAAAAATGAGCTGGTTGTTATCATCCGTCATGCGATCAGGACTCATCAGTCTTGCGCGAGAAACCCCGTCCTTCAGGGCGGGGAGGGATAGCACAGCGCGCGCAGCGCGGTCAGGCGGCCCGTCTCGCATCCTCCGTTATTGGTTTCGGTTGAAAAGCGTAGCCATAGCCATCGGCGCGTTGCAGCACCTGGCAATAGCGGTGTGAAATGCCTTGAACGGTTCCGGTCTGGGTCTGGATGTTAAAGGATCCGGTTCGGCGCATTGCCACACGCCCGACATGCGCGCCTGCCTGTTTGTTCTTGGGCACCTCGGCGCGCACCCAATCGCCAGTCTGGAAACCGTAGAGGCGCTTATGGCGGACGAGATAGCCGCGCGGAAAACCGTTGTTGA
>NZ_NRRS01000055.1 GCF_016583795.1 Rhabdochromatium marinum
GGGTGAATCGTCTCCAGCGTCTCGCGCCCATCAACAGCATCAGCCAAGAGCTGGTGCGCTTCGACACTCAGGCACTCCAGAACCCTGAAATCAGCGGTGTGGCGTATCAGCAGGGCGAACTGGCCGGTTATGAAGTGCGTGAATACCTGCTGGAGAAATGGCATCGCACCTGCGCCTATTGCGGCGCACAGCACGTCCCGCTGAAGATCGAGCACATCCAGCCCAAAAGCCGAAGCGGATCGAATCGAGTCTCCAATCTGACGCTCGCCTGCCGCTCCTGCAATCAGCGCAAGGGGAATCAGCCGATTGAGGTGTTTCTGGCTCATCAACCCGAGCGGTTGCGCCGTATTCAGGCACAGGCCAAAGCACCGCTTCGTGATGCCGCTGCGATCAATGCCACCCGCTGGGCGCTGTTTGAACAGCTCAAGGCCACCGGCGTACCCGTGACCACGGGTTCAGGCGGCCAGACCAAATACAACCGTCAGCGCCTCGGTATTCCCAAAACCCATGCGCTTGATGCCGCCTGTGTGGGTCAACTCGATGCCCTGCAGGGCTGGGCCATCCCGACACTTGCGATCAAGGCCACCGGGCGCGGCTGTTACCAGCGCACCCGCCTGAATCGCTTTGGCTTTCCACGCGGTTATTTGATGCGTGAGAAGCGCGTTAAAGGATTCCAGACCGGAGATCGGGTCATCGCTGAGGTGCCAAAGGGCAAGAAAGCCGGAACCCATCTCGGGCGCGTGGCCGTTCGTGCATCCGGGCGCTTCAATCTCCAGACCGCAACCGGTCTGGTCCAAGGGATTTCACACTGCCATTGCCGAGTGCTGCAACGCGCCGACGGCTATGGCTATGCATTCACTCCAACCCAAACGGAGGCCGCGAGACCGGTGGGTTAACCGCGCTACGCGCGGTGCGCTCTACCTCCCCGCCCTGAAGGGCGGGGTTTCTCGCGCAAGACTGATGAAGGCGGGGGCAAGCAATCCGTCGCTCTCCAAGGCCTGCGGCTAACCCTACCATAGGCGCTGCATTACGGATCAGCGAGATCATCCTCAATACTTTAACCAAGCAGGAGACACTTCATGCCGTCGCCTCCGTCGCCAACAGACAATCAGAGTCCCGAGCCAGTGGCCCGCACGCTCCCCAAATTCCCCATCGTTGGCATTGGCGCATCGGCCGGCGGTTTGGAGGCACTGGAAACCTTCTTCGATCACCTGGCACCCAATCCGGGGCTTGCCATTGTGCTGGTTACGCACCTTGATCCGCATCACAAAAGTCTGATGAGCGAGTTGCTGGCCAAGCGCACCGATATGACGGTGCACGAGGCCGAGGATGGTCAGCACGTGCGGGTCAACTCACTGCACGTAATTCCACCCAATCATGATCTGGTAATCGCTGAGGGCTGTCTGCAACTGCAACCTCCCACAGCGGCGCGCGGCGTCCGCCAGCCGATCGATACCTTTCTGCGCTCGCTGGCGCGTCAGAACGGCGAGGATGCCATTGCCATCATTCTGTCCGGCACGGGCAGTGATGGCACCCTGGGCATCAAAGAGATCAAAGGCCTGGGCGGCATGGTCATGGTGCAGGCTCCAGACTCGGCCAAGTACGACGGCATGCCGCGCAGTGCCCTGGCCACCGGAATGGTCGATCTGGTGCTGCCGATTGAGGCCATGCCGGACAAGTTGCTCGACTACGTGCGTGGTGCGCGCCATCTGCGCGATGTGCCAGCGCCCCCGCCGGTGAGCATGCCAGCGCAGGAGCCGCTGGAACGCATACTCGACCTGATTCACGAGCGGCTCGGGTTCGACTTCACTCATTACAAACGTAACACCCTGGAGCGGCGCATTGACAAGCGCCTGCTTCTGCATGGGTTCAATTCCCCGCAGGGATACTTTGAGCGGCTACAGCGCGATTCGGACAAGGGTGAACTTCAGGCGCTGGTCAAGGATATGCTGATCGGCGTGACCAGCTTCTTCCGCGATCCGGACATGTTCGACCAAATCCAGCATCAGGTCCTACCCGCGCTGGTCCAGGCGAAAAAGCCGGGCGAGCCAATTCGCGTCTGGGTGGCCGGCTGCTCGAGTGGCGAGGAAGCCTTCAGCCTTGCGATATTGATCCGCGAGAGCCTCCAGCGGCTCAATCGCATGCATGACGTGCAGATCTTCGCCACCGATATCGACACCACCGCCATTGATACCGCACGCGGCGCAACCTTTCCGCCCAGCATCGCCGCCGACCTGAGCCCGGAGCGCCTGCGCCGCTGGTTCCGCTACAAGGACGACCAATATGTCGCGGTCAAGGCCATCCGCGAGATGATCCTGTTCGCGCCGCACGATCTACTGCGCGATCCGCCGTTTTTAAATCTGGATCTGATCAGCTGCCGCAATTTGCTGATCTACATGACCGCTGAGGTACAGAAGCGCTTGTTGCCAACTTTTTATCAAGCGTTGTTGCCGGGTGCTTATCTGCTGCTCGGCCCCTCAGAGACCATCGGACAGGCGAGCGATCTGTTTCAGCCCGTTGACAAAAAATGGAAACTCTTCCGGCGCAACACCTTAGATAGCAAGACGCTGCGTTGGATTCCACCGATGGCTTCGCGCTACGCCCACGAGCATAGCCTGAGTCGGGTCGCCGGTTCCAAACCGCAAAGTCCGGCTCAACTGCTCGACCGCCAATTGCTGCGGCGCTACGCCCATCCCGCCGTGCTGATCGACGCCAGCATGAATGTGCTGTACTACTTTGGGGACACCTCGCCGTTCCTGATGGATCCCGAAGGCGAGCCGACCGCCAATCTGGTGCGCAAAGCGCGATCGGAACTGCGCATGCGCCTGCGTACCGCCGTGCATCGCGCCTTCAAAGACAGCACAGCCATCAGCATCACCGGTGTGCGCCTGCCCGGGCTGGACCGGGCCCACCAGGTGCATGTCGACCCCCTGGCCGACCCCGCCAGCGGCGGCTTTGCCGCCGTGATTTTCGAACCTCATGTCGAAGGCGAGCGCGGCACCACCGCGCCAACGACGGACCCTGCGGACGATCGCCAGGTGCTGCATCTGGAAGAAGAACTCAAGATCGCCAGCGAGCAGCTACGCAACACGGTCGAAGAGCTCGAAACTGCCAATGAAGAGCTCAAGTCCTCCAACGAGGAACTGATGTCGATGAACGAGGAGCTGCAATCCTCCAACGAGGAGCTCGAAAGCTCCAAGGAGGAGTTGCAGGCTCTGAACGAAGAGCTCACCACAGTCAACGCCGAGCTCAACAGCAAGATTGAAGAACTGCAAACCGCCAACAGCGATATTGAGAATCTGCTGTTCAGCAGCAATCTGCCCACGCTCTTTGTTGACAAATCCATGTGCGTGCGCCGCTTCACTCCGCCCACCCAGGATATCTTTCACATTCTGCATAGCGATATCGGTCGCCCGCTCGCGCATGTAGCCCACCGGCTGCATGATGTTGACTTACCGGACGACGGCCAGCGCGTGTTGAGCTCCCTTGAAACACTGGAACGCACCCTGCCGGCCGATGATGAGCGCTACTACCTGATGCGGATCAGTCCCTACCGCACGGTAGATGATGCCATTGACGGCGTCGTCTTGACCTTTGTCGATATCACCGAGCGACAGCGCGCGCAGGAATTGCTCGAAGAGCGCGTCGCCGCACGCACACAGGAAGTCTGCGAGCGCGAATGTCTCCTGAGTGCCACCCTGGAAGCCTACCCCGAAGGCTGGATTCAATTGCTCGATGCCGAGCTGGGCACCTTGTTCATCCAGGGACAGGGGCTCGGCACCCTGGACTTGAAACCAGAGCAAGCGGTCAGGCAACCGCTTGCATCAATCTATCCGCACGCCTGTGTCGCCGCCCTGCAAGACCTGTGCGCGCGCGCGCTGGCGGGCGACGCTGGCGAATTGGAAGTCACCCTTGGTCAGCAGACTTTCAACCTGGCCGTTTCCCCCATGGACGCCGCCGGCAAGAGCGAGGCGCGGGTAATTCTGGTGGCGCGCGATATCACCGAGCGCAAACGCAATGAGGACGCCATCAAACACAGCGCCTGGCGGTTGTCGGAGGCGCAGCGCTTTGCCCACGTGGGAGACTGGGAGTGGGATCCGCAAACAGACCGCATCATCTGGTCCGACGAGCTCTACCGCATCATGGGCCTCGAATCGGGCGCGCCCTTGCCCGATTACACGGGCAACCTGGCCCTGTACCCGAGCGAAGACGCGGCTCGGCTGGATCAGGCAGTCAAAGCCTCCATCGAAAACCGCCAACCCTATGAGATCGATTTGCGTCGCATCCGGCCCGACGGCTCCGAGGTGTTCACCGTGGCGCGCGGCGAGGTGCAGTGCAATGACGCCGGTGAGGTCGTGCGCCTCTATGGCTCGGTGCTCGATGTCACCGCGCTGACGGCGGCTGAGCGCAAAGCGCGCGAAGCCCATCAGCATGTCCTTAATATGCTTGAAAGCACCACGGATGCTTTTTTTGAAGTAAACAGTCAGTTCAATCTGACCTATCTCAATAACAAAGCCATCACCGTCATGCGGCTGCCCGGTCGTGAGGAGACCCTCGGGCGGAATCTCTGGGATCTCTTTCCTCAGGCGGTGGATACTGAGTTCTACCACAACTACCATCGCGCCCTGCACGAGCAGGTGCCAATCTCGTTCGAAGGCTACTTCGAGCACTTCGATAGCTGGTACGAGGTCCATGCCTATCCGTCGGCCAATTCCCTGGCGGTTTATTTTCGTGTGGTTACCGAGCGCAAGCGCATGGAGCAGCGACTGCGCGACTCCATCGAGCAAGCCCGGGCGGCCAATCAGGCCAAGAGCCGCTTTCTGGCCAATATGAGCCACGAGCTGCGCACGCCGCTCAACGGGATTGCAGGGCTGCTCTCGCTGCTCGACAGCACCGAAACGAACGCGGAGCAACGCGAGTACATCGAGCAAGCCACCCGCTGCTCAAGACACCTGACCCGCCTGATTGGCGACATCCTGGACCTGTCCAAGATCGAGTCAGGGCATCTGCGTTTGGCGCGCGAGCCGTTTGAACTAGCCGAATTCACCCACTCCATTGAGCAAATGTTCACTCCGATCGCTCTGCAACATCAGGTGCAACTGACGGTCTCTCTTGCGCCAGACGCGCCCGAAATGCTGCGCGGTGACCTGACACGCCTGCATCAGATCATCGGCAATCTGATCGGCAACGCCATCAAATATTCACCCAAGGCCACAGTCAACCTGGAGGTTGTCGGTTTGGGACAGGGACGCGACGGCGATCAGGTCATACTGTTCATCATCAAGGACTCCGGCTGCGGCATGCCGGAGGAGCAACTCGACCAACTGTTCGAGCCCTTCCAGCAGGCCGAGAGCAGCAGCACCAACCCCGCGCATGGTGTCGGGCTCGGCCTGTCCATCGTGAAACGACTGGTGCAAACAATGGGCGGCTCGGCCTGCGTCAGCAGCAAACCGGGCCGGGGCACTGAATTTGCCCTGGCGCTTCCCTTTGGCGTGCCATCGCCCGCCGCGACGACCACGCCATCCAAGCCGCAACCGACGACCACGCGCCAGGATCTGGTGGGGTTGAACATTCTGGGGGTGGATGACGAGAGCACCAACCGGCTGGTACTCTCGCGCCTGCTCAGCAAACAGGGCGCGAATGTCACCATGGCCGCAGGCGGCACGGAAGCACTGGCCAAGCTGCAAGCGACCGACGCGGATTTCGACCTTGTGCTGATGGATATTCAGATGCCAGCGCCAGACGGCATCGCCACCACTGCCGCCATTCGCTGCGGCGAAGCTGGCGCGCAGCATCAGGAGATTCCCATCATCGCCCTGACCGCGCACGCCATGAGCGGTGACAAGGAACGCTTCCTCGCCGCCGGAATACAAGGCTACAGCCCCAAACCGATTGATCTCAAGGTACTCAAGCGCACCATGTTTGAAGTCCTGGCCGCTGCTAACCGATAAAAGGGTGCGCCAAGAAGCCATCATCCAGCAGCACTGAGCGGAGTTATACTAGATAGGCCTCATAACAATCCTGCTTGCACTTTCCTGTGACCACAACCTGCCTTCATGCTGAAGCCGAACGCTGACTATGGACATTCCAGAAACCGACCGCATCAAACATCGCCAAATCAACTTTCGCGACCTGCACCCGGAGCGCAATGACGCGCGCACCGCTGCTGAGTTTCTGCGCGAGGTCGATGGCGTGCTGAGCGCCGAACCCACCTCCCCCATTTTGCTCGACCTGAGTTATGACATCCTGCGCATCGACTTGCAGGAAATCGACGCCGCTCTGCGAGAACTCGGCTTGCATCTCGACAATGGGCTGCTGTATCGCATGAAGCGCGCGCTGGCCTACTACACCGAAGACACCCTGCGCGAGAATCATGGCATCCGCCGCGCCGAAAGCCAGTCCACCAAGCTGGTGTTCGCCAAGCGCTATCAGAGTATTGAACACGGCTGTCGCGACCCGCGCCCGGAACACTGGCGCCGTTACCTCTAGGTTCCTTCAGCCACGAGCTCGGCATGCCCCTTTCCTCTGTCCAGACACAAGCTGCGGATGACCAGTACCTGCTGCGCTATCAACGCCAGATTCTGCTGCCCGACTTCGGAATCGAAGGCCAGGAGCGCCTCGCCAACGCGCGGGTGCTGATCCTCGGGCTCGGCGGACTCGGCTCGCCGGCCGCGCTTTACTTGGCTGCGGCTGGCGTCGGCACCCTGCTGCTGGCCGATCACGACCAGGTCGAGCTGAGCAATCTTCAGCGACAAATCCTGCACGATCAGGCGCAGATCGGTCAGCACAAAACCGACTCGGCCACCGCCCGCCTGCGCGCGCTGAACCCCGACACGCGGCTGATTCCGATCCCGGAGCGCCTGGAGGAATCCCGCTTGCGCGCCCTGGCCACTGAGGTGGATCTGATCCTGGATGGCAGTGACAACTTTGCCACTCGCTTTGCCGCCAACCGCGCCAGTGTCGCCGCTGGCGTGCCGCTGGTCTCAGGCGCCGCCATTCGCTTCGAAGGCCAAGTCAGCGCCTTCAGTGCGCGCCCCGGCGAGCCCTGTTACCACTGCCTATATCCTGAAACCGGCGGTGACAGCGACGCCAGCTGCGCCGCCAACGGCATCCTGGCGCCGGTCGTCGGTCTGATCGGCAGTCTGCAAGCCTGTGAGGCCATTAAAATCCTGACTGGTCTTGGAGAACCACTGTTTGGCCGGCTGCTGCTGCTCGATGCGCTGCGCATGCAATGGCGCGAGCTGCGCCTGGCTGCCGATCCGAATTGCCCGGTGTGTGGCGCATGAACGTCTTTGATGTCTCCCCTCAGGAGATCAAGCAGGCCAATGTGCCGCATGAAATCTTCCTGACCAATCTCATCGGCAACCACATTCTGATGGCCATTGCCGCCGGTGGCATGGCGGGCAGCTTTCCCTGGATCATGGCCCTAATTCCGGCCATTTCCTTTGCCCTGCTGGGTTATACCCTGTGGCGCGCGCGGCTGTCGTTGCAACGCGACCCCTGGTATGTGATGTGTCACTGGCAGCTGTGCGCGCGACGCAGCCGCATCTTCATCGGCATGCTCAGCCTACTGCTACTGGTGTGCGCACTGGGCTGGAGCGCCCATGTGTATGCCGGCCTGATGAAAGAAGCCGTGATCGCGCTGATCATCGGCACCGGCCTACTACCGGTGATGGTGACGGTACTGGTGTTGATTTTGATTGAATCGGATGCGCTCTATCACGCCAATCAGGCCAAGCTGCCGGACTGGGTGGTTAAGCGCTATCCACCGCCGCAGTGACGCATCATCAGTCTTCATCACCGGCCGCGTCGGCATCGGCGGCTGTCTCAGCATCGGCATCGGCCTCAGCCCCCAGCTCCTTGGCAATCAGGGCATCAATGACCTCGAAGGTACGCTCCTGACTGCCGGTTTGAGTCGGGCTGGTCACATAGGTCCCATTCACCACCAGCGCCGGTACTCCGCTAATGCCATAGCGGGTGGCCAGATCGGCTGATTTACGCACCTGCATATCAACCGGAAAGGATTCATAGGCCTTGCGAAAGGCGTCTTCATCCAGGCCCTGCTCAGCGGCAAAGGCGATCAGCTGTTCATCACTGAAAATGGGCCGGCGCTCTTCCTGCAGGGCCTTAAACAGTGGCTCGTGCAGTTGTTCCAGCGCGCCCAGTTGCTTGGCGGCAAAAAAGGCCTTGGCATGATTGACCCAGTTGGCGGAATTAGCCGCCGGCATGCGGATAAATATTACCGAGTCGGGCTGCCGCGCCAGCCACGCTTTGAGCTTCGGCTCCAGATGGTAACAATGCGGGCAGCCATACCAGAAAAACTCCACCACCTCGACATCCGGCTCCTGCTCAGCCGGGTTGGCGGCCGGTTCGGCGCGCTGTGGCTGCTCGACCAGACGGTATTCGATGCCCTCGTCAATCTCAATGCCAAGTACCTGTCCCGCCAGGGTAAAGGTCAGCATCAGCAGCAATACAGGTAAAGCGATTCGAGACATCAACATATTCCTCATTCAGAAGTCCTTACTTGGCTACAGATAGTCAATCACCAGGGCCGCAAAGACCACCATGCCATAGTAGTTGTTGTTCAAAAACGCCTGGAAGCAGCGTTTGGGCTCACGCGCATGAATCAACCATTGCTGATAGACCGCCAAGACCGCCGCCACTGCCAAGCCGACATAATAGGCTGTCCCCAGACCCGCGCTCCAACCGACCAGCGTCAGAATCCCCAGCATCACCACTTGCAGCAGCCCAACCACCAATCGATCATGGCGGCCAAACAAAATCGCCGTGGATTTGATGCCAATTTTCAGGTCATCCTCGCGATCAACCATTGCATACTGGGTATCGTAGATCAGCGCCCATACCACAGCGCCAATAAAGATGATCCAGGCAAAGCCGGGAATCTGCCCGTTAATGGCCATAAAGGCCATGGGCACCGCCCAACCAAAGGCCGCGCCCAGAAACACCTGCGGCAGATGCGTGAAGCGCTTCATGAAGGGGTAGATCACAGCCAGCACCAGCGCCACAAAGGACAGCGCCACCGTCTGCCAGTTGAGCAGCAGCGCCAACCCAAAGGCCAGCAGACAAAGCACCACAAAGACCCCCAGCGCCTCGGTCGGGGTAATCACCCCAGCCGCCAGCGGGCGCATCTGGGTGCGCCGCACATGGCCGTCGAAATCACGATCGGCATAATCATTGATTGCGCAGCCGGCCGAGCGCATCAGCACCACGCCAAGCACAAAGATCACCACAATCGACCAGGGTGGCTGCCCCGCACCGGCAATCCACAGCGCCCACAGAGCGGGCCACATCAGCAAAAAGATCCCGATCGGCCGATGCAAGCGCACCAGCTGATAATAGGCATAGAGTCGCTCGCGCAGCCTCAGGGCCTGTGGAGCACCGAGTTTGACATCAGACAGGGACATGAACCACCACAGCAGCCTAGCAAAACAGGCGTCGGATTATGCCACAGGCCACATGGGTCTCGTGAGTCGGCGGACGCTCACAAGGCTTGCAGCAGCTTCGGGGTTGGCCAGGCATCGGCTGGCCAACCCAGCCGTTGCTGCTCGGCGCGCACGGCGGCACGGGTTTTGGCGCCCAGAATGCCGTCGATCTTGCCAATATCATGTCCGTGTGCGCGCAGCTTCTGTTGCAGCTGGCGCATCGACTCGCCAGACAGGCCAGGATCGGGCGCACGCGGATGCACCGGAGGTGCGCCCGCCAGACGGGTCGCAAAGTAAGCCGCCGTGGTGGCATAAATCAGTGACTGATTCCAGTCCAGAAACACCTCCATGTTTGGGTAGGCCAGAAAGGCCGGTCCGTGGCGCCCCATGGGCAACAACAGGGCCGCCGGCAACTCGGCGCTGGCAGTGGCATCCTCCAGCAGCGACTGGCCGGTTGCGGTGCGCACACCCAGTTCGGACCACCGCTGCCGGGTCAGCCGACTGTAGAGCCCCACCTGTTCCCAGGGCAGTTGCTCGGGGATTTGCACCTCCTGCAACCAGGGCTCGCCCGCGCGCCAGCCGAGCTGGTGCAGCACCCGCGCGGCGGTCAGAATCACATCCGCCTTGGAAGTGCGCAAATCGACCCGGCCATCGCCATCGGCATCGACGCCAAAGCGAACATAATCCGAGGGCAACAGCTGAATCTGGCCGACTTCCCCTGCCCAGGCGCCCTTGAGTTTATCGGGCGCCAGATCGCCCCGATCCAGCAGCGTCAGCGCCGCGAGCAGTTGCTCGCGAAACAGATCCGCCCGCCGGCAATCATGCGCCAGGGTCGCCAGCGAGCGCAGGGTGTCGAAATCCCCCAGCACCTGGCCATAATCGGTCTCCAGCCCCCAGAAAGCGGTAATCACGGCCCCCGGCACGCCATAGTCCTGCTCGGCTTGTGCAAAGGTGCTGGCCCAGTTGCGCAGATGCTCACGCCCGAGGCGCAAACGATAGGCATTGACCATGCGTCCGGCAAAGGTCAGCCAGTCCTGAGTAAAGACCGCCTGCGAGCGATCCTGTGCCAACACCTTGGGATTGCTTGACAAAGTTTGCAAACGCGCGATGGCCTGATCAGAGTGCCCCTGGGCGCGAGCCTCGGCCGCCACCCCCTGCAACCAGGCGCCAAAAGGCCCGCCACAGTCGGTTTCGGCCAGCAGCCAGGTGGGCCAGAGCAGCAGGCCTACCAAGAGCCATATCCTTGTCATCATTGCGCACCTCCGTCCTCAGCCGCCCGATAGAAACCAATCTCAGCCATACAGACTTCAGCGCTCATGGCGCGACCGATGGCCACCAGACCAAGCCGCTTCAACTGCGCTGGATCCAGCGGCTGACCGATACGATGGGGCTCAAACGCAGCAAAGGGCAGCCGTACCTCGGTCCAGGCGCTGGTACTGGTGAAGCCGGCGCGATAGGATTGCCAGGGCAGGCGCGTCGAGCGCGTTTTCAGATGCAGGCTGTAGTCCGCGCCATTGCCGCGCTGTATCAGCCGCACGCCCTGATAGTCGCTGGCATCGAGTGGGCCATCGGCGGCTAGATCGAGATTGATTTGCGCAAATCCGCCATTGTTCTCCAGGCTCACCTCACCTTCCAGACACAGCGCCTTGCGCCCGTCCAATGGCTGCTGAAGCATCCGGGCGCTTGACACCCCACCCATCACCTGATCGCTCACCGCACGCCACTGGGTGCCAAGCCGGGAACGCGGCACATCGCTGAAATCATCGATTAACCAGAAGTCCGCTGCCGTCTGCGGTGCCCCGCCAGGCGCCGACTGTTGTACGCTTGATTTATTCACCAGACCTGATTCATCCGCCATTCCAATCTCCTGCGCTGACAGCGCTACAATGAGCCAACCCAGGCTACCGGCCAGCGCCAGCGACCGCCCCATGCGGCGCCCGCTGATCATCCGTTCATTCCATCGCTTCGCCTTTCGACTATGTCTGAACATTCTGATCCGTCCTCGCTTTCAAACCGCCCCACACTACGCGAACGTCTTGCCGGCCGACGCGGCGAGTATCTGGTGGCGATTCAATTGGCTCTGATTCTGATCTTTGCGATCATGCCAGCCTGGCATCCCGGCGTCGATAGCGCCCTGCTTGCGACCCTGCGCCCCTGGTTGCTGGTGCTGGTGCTGCCTGCCGCGCTGGCTGCGCTGCTGTTTGCCGGCTTTGGCTCTCTGCATATCCGTGAGTACCTCACCCCCCTGCCCTATCCAGTCGATCACAACCAACTGGTGCAAACCGGGGTCTATGCCATCGTGCGCCATCCGCTCTATGCCAGTCAGTTATTCGCCGCCCTGGCCTGGACGCTCTACAATCTCAGTCTGACGCACCTGCTGATCTCAATCATCGGGTTCGTCTTTTTCGATTACAAAGCCAACAAAGAGGAAACCTGGTTGAGCGAGCGCCATCCCGATTACCACGACTATGCCCAGCGGGTGCGCAAGTTCGTGCCCTGGCTGTACTAAATCCTGATGTCCAGCCCAGATCCGGTCACCGCCGCCGCCTTGGCGGAGGAATTGCAGCGCCCCCCGGCGTCTGATGCGCCTGATGCACCCGATACGCCCACGCTGCTCGACCATTATCTGCCATTGCCGAGCAGTTATGACGAAATGCGCGCCGGCGACGGCGAGCTGCGTCCACATTGGCAATATTTGCTCGACTCCCTGCGCAAGCTCGGCCCCGAGCGAATTGCCGCACGCTCGCGCGAGGCGCACCGCTTGGTGCGCGACAATGGCGTCACCTACAACGTCTATGGCGATCCGCGCGGCATGTCGCGCCCCTGGCAGCTCGACCCGATTCCGCTGCTGGTGCGCGGTGAGGAATGGGCCGAACTGGAACGCGGGCTGATCCAGCGCGCCGAACTGCTCAACCAGATCCTGCTTGATCTGCATGGCCCCCGCCAGTTGGTACTCAAGGGACTGGTACCGCCGGAGTTGATCGACGGCTATCCCGGCTATCTGCTGCCCTGCATTGGCACCCAGGTGGCGGATAACCGCCCGCTGGTGCTCTATGGCGCCGATCTCACCCGCGATGGCCAGGGACGCTGGCATGTGGTGGGGGATCGCGCCCAGAGTCCCTCCGGCGCCGGCTATGCGCTGGAAAATCGCGTGGTGCTCTCGCGGGTGCTGCCGAGCCTGTTTCGCGACTCCCATGTGCATCGCCTGGCCGGCTTTTTCCGCGCCATGCGCCGGGCCCTCGCGCGTCTGGCGCCGTGCGAGCCGGACGAGGCGCGCATCGCTCTGATGACGCCGGGGCCGAGCAACGAGGCCTATTTTGAGCACGCTTATCTGGCCAATTATCTGGGCTACGGTCTGGTGCAGGGCGGCGATCTGTCGGTGCGCGACGGCGCGCTCTGGCTGCGCACCCTGGGGCGGCTGGAGCGCATTGATGCACTGATCCGGCGCGTTGATGATCTCTGGTGTGATCCGCTGGAACTGCGCGAGGACTCCCTGCTCGGCGTCCCGGGACTGCTCGCGGCGGTGCGCGCTGGCAATCTCACCATCGCCAATGCCCTCGGCAGCGGAATCCTGGAACATCCCGGTCTGTTCGCACGGCTGCCACGCCTGTGCCAGCACCTGCTTGGTGAAGAATTGCTACTGCCACAACTGCAGGAAGTCACCAAACCGGCCACTGCACCGGCCTACATCGACGGGCGTCTGCAACCGCGCCCCTTTGTGCTGCGCAGCTTCCTGGTCTGCGATCAGGACGGCTATGTGGTCATGCCCGGCGGCCTGGGCCGGGTAGCGCTCAATTCCAATACCCCCATTGTCTCCAACCAGCTCGGCGGCCTGGGCAAAGACACCTGGGTACTGGCCACCGAACCTGAGCGTCAGGAAACCCTGGTCATCCCCGGAGATCGCGCCGCGCCCGCCACCGTGCATGAAAGCGAAGTCTCCAGCCGCGTGGCCGACAACCTGTTCTGGATTGGCCGCTATACCGAACGCGCCGAGGGGCTGGTCCGCCTGCTGCGGGTCACCCTGATCAAACTCGGTGATCGGTTTAACTTTCAGCCTGACGTTAACCACTCCGAATCGCTGCATCTGCTGTTGCAGGCGCTGACCTGTCAGAGCCAGACCTACCCGGGCTTTGTCGGCGAGGGTGCCGATCAGCGCCTGGCCGAGCCAACCGAGGAAATGCTGGAGCTGATCACCAATGTCGAGCGCCCCGGCGCGCTGCCACAAACCCTGCAAGCCCTGGGACAAGCCGCCTGGTCGGTGCGTGACCGGCTGTCCAATGACACCTGGCGCGTGGTCAATGAGATCGAAAAGCATCTGCGCGCCCTGACCCAGCATCGCCCCGAGGCCCTGAATGGCGTGCTCGATGTG
Organism: Rhabdochromatium marinum; assembly: GCF_016583795.1. Classification (GTDB taxonomy): domain Bacteria; phylum Pseudomonadota; class Gammaproteobacteria; order Chromatiales; family Chromatiaceae; genus Rhabdochromatium; species Rhabdochromatium marinum. The sequence continues at coordinate 13,813 of NZ_NRRS01000055.1, forward strand.
CTCGACCCTCTGGTCACCGCACTGGTCGCCTTCGCCGCCCTGACCAATGAGAACATGACCCATAACGAAGGCTGGCACTTCCTCGAAGCCGGGCGCCGGCTGGAGCGCGGTGGCGACATCGCCGCCCTGCTGCGCGCCACCATGATTCCAGTCACCGGCGAGCCGGACGAAACCCTAACCATTGAGGCGGTGCTCGGCGTGACCGACAGCCTGATCACTTACCGGCGCCGCTACCGCGCCGGCACCCGGGTCGGCGCCCTGCTCGACCTGGTGTTCCAGGACGAAACCAATCCGCGCTCCCTGGCCTATCAGTTGGTGCGGCTGCAACAACTGGTCGATGAAATGCCCCGCACCCAGCACCAGCCCGCGCGCAGCCAGGCGCAAAAAATCATGCTGCGACTGGTCACGGATCTGCGCCTGGCTGAGATCGATCAACTCAGCCAGATCACCACCTACGCCGATGGCTCGCCCGCGCAGCGCGCGGCACTGGACAAGCGGCTGACCACACTCGAAAACGGCCTCGCCGAACTGTCCAACGCCCTGACCGCGCAATACTTCCGCCACGAAGAACAGCCGCATTATTTGATTGATCCACGCGGCAACCATGAGCCACAGAGCGCCGGGACCCAAGCATGAAGTATCGCATCAGCCATGTCACCCGCTATGCCTACTCCGACCCGGTGTCGCTGTGTCACAGCATTGCCCACCTGAAACCACGCTCCATGCCACATCAGCGCGTGATCAATGCCAGCCTGCGCATCACCCCCTGGCCCTCGGTCACCCGCGAACACCAGGATTTTTTCGGCAACCGGGTGAGTTATTTCTCCCTGCAGCAGTCTCATTCGATGCTGGAGATCAGCGCCGCCAGCGAGGTCGAGGTGGACCACCAACCCGTGCCTGGACCGGACGCCGATCCGCCCTGGGAAGCCTCACTGCAGCAGCTGCAAGACAGCCGCGATCCCGAGCACCTGGCTGCGCGCAGCTTCACCCTGCCCTCGCCCGCCATCGACTCTCAGCCCGATGCACTGGCCTTCGCCCAGCCCAGCTTTGCGCCCGGCCGCCCGCTGCTGGAAGCCACGACCGACTTGATGCACCGCATATATCAGGACTTCGAGTACGACCCCAGCTTCACCACCGTTGCCACCCCGCTCAGCGAAGTGCTTGCCCATCGTCGCGGCGTCTGCCAAGACTTCGCCCACCTGGGCATCGCCGCGCTGCGCGGCCTGGGGCTGGCGGCGCGCTATGTCAGCGGCTATCTCGAAACTCTGCCCCCGCCTGACAAGCCCAAGCTGCGCGGCGCCGATGCCTCCCATGCCTGGTTCGCAGTGTTTATCCCCGGACATGGCTGGGTCGATCTCGACCCCACCAACAACTGCCTGCTCAGCGAGCAACACATCACCACCGCCATCGGCCGCGATTACCAGGACGTCACCCCGGTACGAGGCGTCTTCTACGGCGGCGGCGAGCATGAACTCAGCGTCGCCGTGGATGTTGACCGCATCCTCCCCACCGAGCCAGCCAGCTGAGTGGCGGAGCATCCGCTGTGGCCCATCTCAAAGCAAGGTATCCAACGGACTGCGCACCCCCTGACCGCCTTGATTCAGCACATGGGTATAAATCATCGTGGTTGATACATCCGCATGCCCCAGCAGCACCTGCAAGGTGTGAATATCACAGCCGGACTCCAGCAAATGGGTCGCGAAGGAGTGACGCAGACAATGACAGTTCACTTTCTTCGCGATCCCCGCTCGTTGCGCCGCCGCCTTCACCGCTTTTTGTAAGCCATTCTCATGCACATGGTGGCGACGCTTCTGGCCGCTGAGTGGACCCGCCGATAGCCGACCGCTCGGAAACACATACTGCCAAATCCACTCTGTGGACGTATGCGGCCGTGTCTGCGCCAGCGCATCCGGCAGAGGCACCTCGCCATACCCCGCCGCTAGATCCTGCGCATGCAAGGCGCGAACCCGGCGCAGTTGCTCCTGCAAGGGCTGCTTTAGCCGCAGCGGCAGCGGCACCACCCGATCTTTCTGTCCCTTGCCATCGCGCACCAGGATCTGGTGGCAGTTAACATCGATATCCTGCACGCGCAGCCGCACGCATTCCATCAGGCGCATCCCGGTGCCATATAACAAGGCCGCCATCAAATACTGCGTCCCTTCGATGCCCGCCAACAGGCGCCCGACCTCCGAACGCTCCAAGACCACTGGCAGCCGCTGGGGTCGCTTGGCGCGGGCAAAATCCCCCAGCGCCTCCAATGATTGCCCAAGCACCTGTTTGTACAGAAACACCAACGCATCCAATGCTTGATTCTGGGTACTGGCCGAAACCTGACCGCGCACCGCCAGATCCTCAAGGAAGTCCCGAATCCGCTCCACTTCCACCTCCGCCGGATCCCGGTGATCGCAAAACACAATAAACCGGCACACCCAGGCTTCATACACTTGCTCGGTGCGAATCGAATAATGGCGGCGGCGAATTTCCCCCACCACTCGTTCCAGTAATGCCCGATGGGTTGCTCTGACTTGGTCGAGGGGTGAAGGCGCATGGTGCTTTTTCCGCGCCACCGTCGGGTGATGCGCCTCCAGCGATCCCTCCAGCGACCGCGCCGAGGCCCGCCACAACTCCCAATCCACCTGCGTCACCGCCGGCGCCTTCGCGGTCATCAGCAAATTCTGTATAGCATCAATAATCTGCACAAATTGCCAATCTGACATTCTGTCTAGCCGGCCCACCTGCTCCAGGTAGCCAGTCACGTCCTCAAGCGTATGCTGCTGCAAACGCTTGTCTGGAAAGGCGGCAAGATAAGCCTCCGCGCGGCGCACCAGCCACTGAAGCGCATTCTCTTTGACGCCCATCTGCCGTGCTCTGGAGATGAATTGATCCCAAAAAGGATCCTTGGCTGCATTTTCTGTTGCTTGGGGGTTCGGCATGTGCTAGCTTCGATTTTACAGGCATAGAGTGTAGGTTCTGTTCAGCGCCGCTTGAGCAGTCTGGCTTTCGGTTTATAGGCAGAACTTATGTTAATTGTACTAGATGGATTCTGTCTAGCATGCCTGACCGAGATTCTGTCTAGTTAACTGATCAGCGCAGAACCGCTCACGCGGTTCTGCGCTGATCGCGGAGTTGAGCTTCGCTCAAACTCCGCGTTAGGCACAAACAAAACCCGATGCTCAACGAAGAAGACGTACGCCGACTGTACATGGATGATATCGAATGGGATCGAACCAGTGATTCCTGGAAGGCGCTAATCCCTAACCGAAACTTCAATACTTTCGACGTATCCGACGAAACTCCCGAAGAGTACCAGCGCCGCCTTCGCCCTCGTTTCCGTATCCCCATTCAGGTCCTTGAGCAGTGGCTATATCCTCTCTATTACGATCGAACTTCTACCAACAATTACGGGTGGCTGGATTACGACAAGATTGAATTCGTCCGCCAGGATATGTGCTTGGCGCAGCTTCGTAAAGTCAACGTTATCCGGGCATATCAACGCCATGTCGTCGAAGGTTCTAGGTACCAAGCATGGCATCAATTGCCGTGTACAGATCGGGACAGGGAACATTGGATTCAAAATTGCACATGGAGAACGCCGCCCTTGATCCTTGATGTTAGCTCGATAACCCAAGAGGAAATTCCCCGATACGCAGACATCAAGGGACGGTTCCAGTTGGTAGAAGGCCACTCAAGACTAGGGTATTTGTATGCTGCCGATAATTGCGCAGTCTTAAAAAAAGAACACCATCAAGCGTACATCATGAGGTATGCGGCTTCCTGAGCGTCAAACGAATGTTGTCACGGCATGGATATTTTTCAATTTTCACGAAAGCAAGGCGTGCCGCCAGGTCCTACAGACGAATTGCTCTATGAGTTCGTCGCGCATGAGATCGCGAATACGGCGCCGAAAACTGGTCTCTGGACAAAGGCGCTTGCCGATTGCGACTGGGATGAAGCAAAAGCGAAGGCGCTATATGTCAAGATGCGTGTTGCTCAGCTAAAACACCAGTTAGAAGACGCAATTGAAGAAGACCAGCAACGCAAGACCGACCCCTCAATGCATGCAGTTGCATGCGGGCTTTCACAAGAAGATATTGAGTACCTTGGGACCCCGATCGAAGCAGTCCGATATGTTAAGAAATATAGAAGAAGCAAAGAAAAACTTGCTAAAGCAATCGAGCAAGGGCGAATTCGCGGCGTAATTTGTCGAGGCGTTCTTTGGGTTCAAGACAAGAAGTATGCCTAATCGGGTAAGGACGGGTGTTTAGCCCGCCCGCCCCACACCACCTAGCATGCGGGTCCGCACTAGGCGGTTCACAAGAAGGGAGCACACGACGCTTTAGGCATAACCATGCGCTTTCATCCACTGATCGCGAATGCTGATCAAGCCCTGGCGTTTCAGCCAGTCATTGGTCATCCCGGTTTGCGTGCCCAGCGAACGCGACAGATGCCAGTAGCTCTTGGAGCTCATGCCTGTCCAGATCGCAGTCCGTACCCGTGTCCCCAGAGCCCTCAGCTGGCGAATGCGATTGCGCACCCCGCGCCACTGTTTCCAGAAGCACATGCGGATGCGCCGTCGCAGCCAGTGATCCAGCTCGGGGACTGGCCGGTAGTAGTCCGAGATGCCGAAGTAGCCCATCCAACCACGGACGTATTCGGAGAATTTCTTGAGCTGGTATTCCATCGACACGCCCCAACTCCGTCCGGTCAACTTGCGCAGCCGGTGACGGAAGTCTTGATAGGCGCGCTCGGACCAACGCAGCTTCTTGCCCCGGAAAGTAAATCCCAGGAACTCGCAGTGGTCAGTCTTGACGACACGGCTCTTGTGCGTGTTGACCACCAGCTTGAGCGTTCTGGTCAGATAGCGACCCACGCGGGCCATCAGGACGTCATGCTGAACCGTGTCGAAGAACTTCGCCAAGTCCAGATCAACCGCGATACGGTAGCCCTCACCAATGTAGGTTTGTACCCGCCTCAATGCTCCGTGGGCCGAGCGTCCCGGTCGGAAGCCGAAGCTCGCATCCGAAAACCCTGGATCGAACATCGGCCCCAGGACTTGCGCGATGGCTTATTGGATGACCCGGTCCACGACCGTGGGAATCCCCAGCAAACGTTCCCCACCCCCGTTCGGCTTGGGGATCGAAACCCGCCGCACCGGTTGAGGGTGGTAGTCGCCATCACGCAGGGCTTGGCGAATCTCCGGCCAGTTCGAGCGCGCAAACTCGGTGAAGTCCTCAATGCCCATCCCGTCAACGCCGGGCGCACCTGGGTTGGCCTTCACCCGCTTCCATGCCCGTCGCACACTCTCACTGTCCAGAACCCGCTCCATCAGATCGTCGTGCAAGGCTGGCGGCATGGCATCACGCCGCAACGCGTCTCCCCCGGTCGGGCTCGGCAACGGTGTCAAGTGATCCATGGCTCCTCCTTGGCTTCTTATGTTCGGCCCTTCACCACCGCCCCCTTCCAAGGATGCGACGGCTACGATGACCTCGGCTGACTTCTGTTCCATCACGCCTGGCGTTGCCGTAAGACGCGCTGCCCAGGTCACGGTAGGGTTCGGTGGGTACTCCAGCACTTTCGCACTGGCCCTCAGTCCGACTCCCATGGCAACCACAGCCCCCTTAGGGTTCGATGGCGATTCCAGCCCTTTCGGACTGGGCCTCAGTTCGACTCCCATAGGCGCACGAACCGCATGTGGAACAGATCTCCTTAGGATTTGCGACATGAACTTTCAGCGCACAACCGCCGCATTTACCCTACCCCCTGCACCTGATGGGTTTCGTCATCTCGTGCTGACTCACCCGGGGACTGAGCCTTCTATGCGGTTTCTGTTCGTCGGCTCGCACCTTTGCGCTCGGGCTTCCTCCAGACATTCCCTCGCGGGTTTGCCCTTGCCGTCGGCTAGTCATTACAGTTGTCCAAAAGGACATTCAGGTACTCCTACAGGGGACTTTCAACCCATCAGTTCATGCCCATGCCGGGCGTACACGAATCAATGAAGCCGACGCATGGAAGCGAGGTGCCTTTCGCGAGCGGATATGGCGGCGCGGCTGATCGTCAGCGTTATGAACAAAATGGAAATCATAGAAATTCCTAAAGAAAGCATTCATGAAATTGAGCCTTTATGGCGTGAGTTAAACTCTCACCACCATGAAAAATCAAATAATTTTAAGGGCCATTTTTCATCTTTTACTTTTACAGAACGCTCTAAAAAGCTGCTTGCGATGGATAATTTGGCGATATTTGCTGTCAAGGAAAATTCAGAATTGGTGGGGTACTGCATAGCATCATCGAACAATGGGGCTGGAGAAATAGATTCCCTCTATATAAAGCCACAGTTTCGAGGAGCATCACTTGGTATGCTACTCACAGAATCCGCTATGGCATGGTTATCCGGCCTTAACTGCAGTCAAATTAGTGTTTACGTGGCCGAGGGGAATGAAGATGCTATTCCTTTTTATGAAAAATTTGATTTTAAAACCAGATTTCATGTGCTTCAAATTATAAACTCATAACAAGGCTAATTCAGCCGACGCAAAAAGCCGCGCATCTCAATTCCGCGTTAGCCAGAAACTAATTGAAGAAAGGAGACACACCATGAAACGTATCATCGCCTTAGCATTATTTAGTTTTTTCTTCTATCAATCGGCTAACGCTGAGGAAATTACTCCCATAGAAAAGCTTGCAAGCGGAATGAACGTCACGGTCCAAGGGGAAGTAACACGTATTCTCGATGAGGACGAGTTTCGTATTGAGGACTTAACCGGCAGCGTTAAGGTCTACATTGGCTGGAAGAATCGGATGCCTGTGCCCGTTGGAGAAACAGTCGTAGTGCGTGGAGTCGTTGATGACGATCTTGTATCCCGATTCCGTCCTGAGATCTATGCTTTCGAGATTATTCGACAGGACGGCACAGTAATTAAGCTTAACTGAGACTCTGGCTAATCGGATAGCCGGGGGTTTTTCTCCCCCGGCCTCCACTTCACCCCGCATGCGGGTCCGCACGGGGCGTTTCCTTTGGATTTGAAAGGATTACCGAAGAATGGCGACCTCTAACGCTGTTTACATCACGAACTGGCGGAAATTGAGGCTCTGTTCTGCATCCCCGAATATCGGGTTCCGATTCCTGGAGGGTCAAGACCATGAATCTCACATCTTCGCTAGCTCTGTTTGGCACAATGGTTATCTTGGCGCTGATACCGGGTCCAGGAATACTGGCTGTCGTTGCTCGGACGCTTGCCGCTGGTTTTCGTCACGGCATTTCTACCGTCGTAGGTATTGTTGTGGGTGACTTTGTGTTTATAACATTCGCCCTTCTGGGCTTGACCGCTTTGTCTGAGCTGATGGGCAACCTCTTTGTCATCATTAAGTACGCAGGCGCTGCTTATTTGATTTGGCTTGGTGGTTCTCTTGTTTTCTCCAAGCATTCTGGCACCCAGACTCGTCCCGTCCATGAATCAAACTATCTTGCAAGCTTTAGTGCTGGCCTTTTCATTACTCTCGGCAACCCCAAAGCCATTCTGTTTTACCTGAGCTTTTTTCCGGCCTTCCTCGATCTTTCTGCGGTTTCTGAGCTTGACGCCTTGGTGATCTACGCCATAGCAACTACTGCCGTTGGCGGCGTCATGTTGGGCTACGCCTACGCAGCCCACAGGGCAAAAAGCACATTGGGAAGGCTTCGGGGCGGCCCGTTCTTGCGTTATGGTTCAGGAGCACTACTCATGGGCAGTGGTGTGTTTGTTGCGGCCAGAAGTTAAACAAGTTGTCGCCTGATTAGAAACCAGACAGTGATCTTCCTACAGGGGACTTTCACTTCATCAGTTCATGCCCATGCCGGCGCACCAAAGGCGCGCGGCTGAGCGGCAACATTAATACTGTATAGGCTTAAAGGAGAGAAAATGAATTTTGATAATATACTTAAAGAGTTAGAACACAAGGGAATTCGCAATGATGAAGCCCAATCAGATAAAGCGCTGAAGTATTTAAACATCACAAAAGATACCGGTGAATTCCTTCGGGTTCTGGTGCTCGCGACTCGTTCAAGCAAAATTTTAGAAATTGGAACATCAAACGGTTATTCAACAATTTGGTTAGCTTCGTCTATTCCTCCAGATGGAACTGTAACTACAATTGAGTCTTCGGAACGGAAAGCAGAAGAGGCTTTATCGAACTTTGAAAAAGCAGGTCTTGCCAATAAAATAGTTTTATTACAGGGAGAAGCTCAGGCAGTACTTAAAGACCTCAATGATCCGTATGATTTAATTTTCCTTGATGCAGACCGTTCAAAGTACATGGATATGATAAAAGACATATCACGTCTGCTAAAAAATGGAGGGCTGATTATTTGTGATAATGCAAGTTCTCACGAATCCGAACTGGCCGAGTTTACAGCATACCTCAAATCGCAACAGAATTTTTCAACTTCACTGGTGCCAGTTGGTAAAGGTGAATTTTTAGCATATAAGTCATCAAGCAAACAGGCATAACCCGGCAGTCCAGCGGACACCTGGGTATCAATGGCTTCAACTGGAACCAATTCAATACTGCCTTGAGGAGAGAGAGAAATGATTGGCGGAATACAGCGACCACAGACCCACGCTCTTACAGCGACCACTCGGACCAATCCAACTTCATCGAACTCGATGGTAGTCGAGCTGGAAACAGCCGAGTCTGTTTCCAAACTTACCCGAAACTACAATGTTCGCAACATGTCACCACGTGAAATGTCGGTAATGAGTCATGAACTCTATCAAAGTGGCGCTATTTCATTTGAAGATCATGCACTCTTGTCATTTCAACCTGATCTTGGAACAGGGTACCCGGGCGCTACGAATCAAGCGGATACGCCTAAAGACTTTATTGCACATTGGGAACGGCAGTTAAAGCTACACGAGGAGCATGGACAAGTGTCTTTTGCGCACAATGACAGAAGAATCCTAAATATACTAGGGAATCTGAAGGCGATACCTTTCCAGAGCAATGCCTGAAAACACTATTTCCCTGTGATGCGAGGCGTTATGCTTCAATTACACGATATTGACAGCAGGATCATCACTGATATGACACGCCAGGAACTGTTCGACTGGATGAACGGAGAGGTTCGCAGCGGAAAAATGTCACTCGACGATAGCTCCGTATTCCTGGGATGACGATGAAAATCTCAGCGACAACGGATCAGCCAGTGGAGATGGCTACAGATACAACACGCATAGATTTCATTGACAAGGCTCGCCAGGGGATCGAAGGGGCGCTATCGCAGAACGACCAAGCGCTGGTCAAAAGACTTCAGACAGCCATCAACCTGATGAAGCCGCCGTATCAAGGCCAGGCCGAATGGCTTTGTACAAAATAAGCATAATGGCCGTTGAAAGAAAAACAGCAAAATTTGTCTGGCTAATATGCAAATTTTGTACAAGAAAGAAATATGACCAGCTTGCAGCCGGCCAAGCTAAACCACTAGTTGTTTGATAAATATAAATAAAAAGCAGGCTCATCAACTTGGCATGGGAGTTGACATACATAAATTGTCATTCACCCTGTAGCGAGGAACATCCCATGTCATTGCTCAAGCGTTTCACCCTCTCTGTGTCGTCCCGCATTGACCGTTTGGTTGGGGATATTGAGAACCATGATGCCGTGGTTGAGGTCGGTATCCGCGACAGCCGGCGGCTGTTGGCCCAGGCGCAAGCGCGTTATCAGCGCCTGTCGCGCGATGGTGAGGCACTGCAACAGCGGCTCGATGATCTGCACGCAGCGCAGCACCGCTGGCGCGAGCGCGCGCTCAGCTGCGCGCCAACCACGACCGGCGCAAGCGAAGACAAGGCACTGCAATGCCTGAAGCGAGCACGCCAGGCCGCACGCCAAGCCGCTGCACTGCAACAACATATGCAGCAACATCAAGCGGTGCAGCGGCGTCTAGCCGCTGAGATCGACAGCCTGCGCGAGCGGGTCGCGCAGCTCGAACAGCGTCGCACCCTGATGCGCTGCCGCGAAACCACTGCCCGAACCGCCGTGCAACGGCAGCAGCTCGACCAGCATTCGCAACTGGATCTGGATGACACCTTCGAGCGCTGGGAGATGCGCCTGACGGAAGCGGAAATGGCTGCTGACAGCACATGCGGGGCCGGTTCCGGGGTTGGCCTGGGGGTTGCTCCTGAGATTGATCCTCTGGAAGAGGAATTTCTCGCTGCCGAGGAACGGAATGCCTTGCAGGCCGAGCTGCAAACCTTGCGCGACGCACAGCCCCAGCAAGCCACCGGCGCGTATCCAGGAGTCGCCCAATGAGCACAGAAACTGCTTCCACACTGACAGAAACTGCTTCCGCACTGACCGTGTCGCGACGGGTGCGGCCTCGACAAGATGTTATTTCGAGGAGTATGCTCTAAGCCTCTGTAAATGATGAGGCGAGGAGCGATCATGGCCACGGTTGTTCGGCGTTCGGGCGAAGAGATCACCATCGAAGTGAGCC
>NZ_NRRS01000056.1 GCF_016583795.1 Rhabdochromatium marinum
ATTCGACGAAACACCTGATGCGCTTCTTTGAGCAGCCCCTCAATGCTGAGATGCTTGCGGCAAAACGGCGTGCTCATCAGCACCACCCTCGCAATCTGACATTGAACGATGCCGGCCAGTCTACCGAATCAGCGCCAAAAGTTTACGAAAAACTTTTTTTGAGCCTGGGCCAACCTGCTGTTGTTACGCCGAAAATTTTTTCGGCGGGAATTGCTGTGTTTGCTCCTACTGTGGTGTATCGCGCTCAAACAAATAATGCCCCACCCACCATTCCTGCCCGGCGCGAAAGCCGAACAACTCTGCACAGGCCATGAAAAACAGCCGCCAGCGCATCCACCAGCGGCGGCTTTCAGCACCATAGGTGCGCTCAAACAGTGCCATCACCGGCGCCTGGCGGGCATCCATGCGCACCAGCCAGGCATTGAGCGTGCGCTCGTAATGCCGTCCGTCCCAGCGCCACTGCGCGCGCAAGTGCAGCCGCGACTGGAAATGCAGCGGCAGAGCATCGTGCGGCATGATGCCACCGGCAAAGAAAAACCGCGTCATCCAATCGTCTCCGCCCCGGTCTTCAAACAGGTAAGGATGCTCGCGGTGACAAAAAATATGCATAAAAAAGCGCCCGGCAGGGTTCAGCCAGTCATGCACGCGGTCAAAGAGCAGAGACCAGTTGCGCATGTGCTCAAACATCTCAATCGACACCACGCGATCGAAGGTGCCCGGTGCCTGAAAGTCGTTCATGTCCGCCGTCAGCACCTGCAAGTTGTTCAGCTTCAAGCGCGCGGCTTCCTGATCAATTAAGGCTTTCTGGGAATGGGAATTGGACACGGCGACAAAGTCGCTGCCAGGAAAGCGCGCCGCCGCCCACAGACTGAACGAGCCCCAGCCGCAGCCGAGTTCCAGCACCCGCTGGCCATCACCAATGCCGGCCCGCTCAGCGGTTAAGGCCAGCGCGGCCTCCTCCGCCTGCTCCAGGCTCGTCACCCCTTGCGGCCAGTAGCAACAACTGTATTTACGCCTTGGCCCCAGCACCTGAGCGAAAAATTCCGCCGGCACCTCATAGTGCTGTTCATTGGCGCTCTCCGTGCGCTCCGCGATAGGCGAAGCACGCATCAGGGCCAAAAAATCCTGCTGCGCCTGAGCTACCGCCGCGCAGTCATGCAGCGGCAGCGGCTTCAGGGTATCGCGCAGGCGCGAGCGAATGCCGGCCCGCAGCAATGCATCCGGCAGCCAACCGCGCTCGGCCATGGCAATCAGGGTGTTGACAAGACTGGACATCACAAACCTCCCGCCCGACAGGGCTTGGTGACGCTTCGATTCCCAAGACGCTGCGGCCTAATTGCGGCACAATTACAGCTTCACTAAAACAGCTGCACTAACAGCTTCACTAGAGTGCCGCCGTGCGGGCACCTCTGTCCACCATCTCCGGCCAGACAGACGACCTGCCTCGCGCCACGCCGGCCCCACTCCACGGCCACCTGAGCTTCAACAGCCGCCATGATCATCTACAATCTCTTTCCTCGGCTCGCCGGTCAGTTTCCGGACTGGACGCCACATTTTGAACGTGCCGCTGCGATGGGCTTCGACTGGATCTTCGTCAATCCCGTGCAAACGCTTGGCGAGTCCGGCAGCCTGTATTCCATCAGCGACTACTTTGGCATCAACCCGGCCTTTGTCGATCCTGACACCGATAGCAGCGACGCAACGCAACTGCGCGCCGCCTGTCAGCGCGCCGAACAGCTGGGATTGCGCATGATGACCGATCTGGTCATCAACCACTGCGCCATCGACAGCCCGCTGGTCAAGGAGCACCCGGAATGGTTCGTGCTCAAGCGTGGCAAGCCGGCCAATCCGTTCTGCCTCGAACCCGATGGCAGCAAAGTCATCTGGCACGACCTGGCGCAGTTCGATCATCGCAAATCGAGCGACAAAGCCGGCCTGCTGGACTACTTCACCCGCGTCGTTGAACATTTAATCGAGCTCGGCTTCCAGGGCTTTCGCTGCGATGCCGCCTATCAGCTGCCAGCGGACTTCTGGCGCCAGCTCATTGAGCGCTGCCGCGCCAAGCATCCCCAGGTGGTCTTTGTCGCCGAAACCCTGGGCTGCTCGCCCAAGCAAACCAAAACCACCGCCGGTGCCGGCTTCGATGCCATCTACAACAGCTCCAAATGGTGGGATTTCAGTAGCGCCTGGCTGCTAACGCAATACAGCCTCACCCGCGCCATGCTCGGCTCCATCAGCTTTCCGGAAAGCCATGACACCGAGCGCTTGTTCAGCGAGACCCATGACAATCTCAACGCCATGCGCCAGCGGTATCTGTTCGCCGCGCTCTTCTCCAGCCATGTCATGATGCCGATGGGCTTCGAGTTCGGCTTCCGCAAGCGCCTGCATGTGGTCAACACCTGCCCGCAGGACTGGGAAACGCCGGCCATCGATCTCAGCGACTTCATCACCGAACTCAACACTCTGAAAGCCCACAGCCAGGTGTTTAGCAGCGAAGGGCCGATTGAGCCCCTGCATCACCCCAACGAGGCCATCCTGATCTTGCACAAAACCGCCGCGCAAGGCGATGCTGAAGCCCTGCTGATTCTGAACAAGGACCTCCACAACAACCAGCATTTGCATATTGATGATCTCTATGCGCTGATCAAGAGTCCACCGCCGCTCTATGATCGCTCCCCTGACTGGCCCATGGACTATCTGCCCACGCCCTTTGAGTTTGACCTGGGCCCCGGCATGGCGCGCATCCTCACCACCGAGGCGCCCACCGACCGCTCTGACTGAGTCCTCGATCACCACCAGCCCTCAGCCCAAAACTCAACCCAGCATGGCGCGCCACCGGTCGCACAGCGCCGATTCGCAATGCCGGATCGGCGCACCTGGAGTATCCTTAGTCTATTTAGTTGCTTCAGCCTTGTGACGGCATTTCTCCCATGGATCATCTTCCAGACTCTAATTCCCCAGCGCCCGGCTTTGCCGAGCTTGGTTTGTGCGAACCTGTCTATCGCGCCGTAGCCGGACTCGGCTATGAAACCCCAACACCGGTACAAACGCAGTGCATCCCGCACCTGCTCGAAGGCCGTGATCTGCTCGGCCAGGCGCAAACCGGCACCGGCAAAACCGCTGCCTTCGCGCTGCCACTGCTGTGCCGCATCCAAACCGATCAGAACCTGCCCCAGCTACTGGTGTTGACCCCAACGCGCGAACTCGCCCTGCAAGTGGCCGAGGCCTTTCAGGACTACGCCCAGCATCTGAGCCAATTTCATATTCTGCCCATCTATGGCGGGCAGAGTTACAGCCTGCAAATCCGCCAGCTCAAGCGCCACCCGCAGGTCATCGTCGGCACCCCAGGACGGGTGATGGATCACATGCGACGCGGCAATCTGATGCTCAATAAGCTGCGCGCCATTGTGCTTGATGAAGCCGACGAAATGCTCAACATGGGCTTTGCCGAAGACATCGACTGGATTTTTGAGTCCTGCCCGGACGGTCTGCAAACCGCCCTGTTCTCCGCCACCATGCCAGAGGCCATCAAGCGGGTCGCGCGCGAGCGCCTCACCGATCCCATTGAGGTGCGGGTGCGCGCCTCGGCCGAGACGGTTGACACCATTGATCAGCATCACTGCATGGTCGCGCGCGGGCACAAGCTCGATGCCCTCACCCGCCTGCTGGAGATGGAAAATTTCGACGGCATGGTGATCTTTGTGCGCACCAAAAATGCCACCACCGAGCTGGCCGACAAACTCAAGGCGCACGGCTTCGCCGCCGAGGCGCTGAATGGCGACATGAACCAGGAACTGCGCGAGCGCACCATCGGCCGGCTCAAGGACGGCCAGCTCGACATCCTGATCGCTACCGATGTCGCCGCGCGCGGGCTGGATGTGGATCGCCTCAGCCATGTAATCAACTACGACATCCCCACCGACCCGGCCGCCTATGTGCATCGCATCGGCCGCACCGGTCGTGCCGGGCGCACCGGGCGCGCCATCCTGCTGATCGAGCCGCGCGAACGCAGCCTGCTGCGCGCCATTGAGCGCACCATCCGCCGCAGCATTCCGGCCATGGATCCGCCCTCGGCCGCCGCGCTCAGCGCCTCGCGCATTGAGCGCTTCACCGAGGATCTGCGCCAAACCTTAAGCGAGCAGGATCTGGACTTTTTCTACCGCCTGGTGGCACGCCTGAGCAAGGAGCAGGAACTGGATCCGCTCGACATGGCCGCTGCCCTGTGCTTTTTGCTTCAGCGCGAACGCCCGCTGGAAGTAGAGGAAAAGCGCCTCAGCCCGCCGCCGCGCGAGCGTGATCGGGAGCGCCAGCGCCCACGTGAGCGCGACGGCGCCCGCGAGCGCCCACCACGGCGCAATCAGCAAGACGAACAGCTGACCAGCTACCGCATCGAAGTCGGCCACAGTCACGGCGTCACCCCACGCGAAATCGTCGGTGCCATTGCCAACGAGGCCGGTCTGGATGGTCGCAATATCGGCCGCATTGACATTCGTGATGATTACGCCATTGTTGATCTGCCCCCTGGCATGCCCAAAGACATTTTCCAGCACCTGCAACGTGTTTACGTCTGCGGTCAGGCCCTGAAAATTCGCGAATCCACCGAGCCGCCCAGCCGCCCGCGCCCCAGCAAACGCCGCAACAACGGCCCGCGCGGACGCTGATATGGAATCAGGAGTGCCCTCATGTCGAAACAGCCCGTCCGCCGCTGGGGCCACCGTCTCGCCCCCCTGATCAGCCTGCCGGTCAGCCTCGGCCCTCTGCTGTCATGGCCGCCGCCGGCTGCGGCGCAACCCTCGGTCTATCGCAGCGTCGATGCCCAGGGCCGTGTCAGCTTCTCATCCACACCGCCGGCCGGTGAAAACCTTCGCGAAGTCGAGAGCATCCAGCTGCCGCCAGGACCAAGTGAAGCCAATCGCCAGGCGGCCGAGGCCCGCGCTCGTGACATCCAGCAAGCCGTTGATGCCTATGCGCAGGAACGTCAGGCCGCCCGGAAAGCGGCGACTCAGCCGGAGGCCTCGGGCAAAGCCTCCGGCGCAGCCAAGTCAGACAATGCACAGCTCAATGGCTAAACCTTGACGCCTGAGCAACGCCAACAGCTGCAGGCCGTGCAACGCCAGCGCATTGAAGCCGCCCAACAAGGACGTGGAGCCAGCGAATGATCTCTCTCCTGACACGACAACCCATGCCGTTACTGGTGCTCATACTGCTGACCTGGCCGCTGGCGCTGCCTTCGGTCTACGCGGCGCAAGATCAAGACACCCCGGTGCTGAGCGGATCCGATCCGCTTAGCCTTGAGCAGGCGCTGAGCTTTGCTGACCAGCACCCGCGACTGAAAAACCCCGCCGCCAGCACGCGCTTTCCGCGCCGCCCGGCGCTCTTCGTCGGTTGTCATGATCTGGCCTTTGCCGGTGCGCGCGCGGGTGAAGAGCGCCGCAATCAAGCCTGGTCCTCGCCGCTGCTCAGTGCTGAGGACGCCCAGCGCCTGGAGGTGATGCAGCGGTTTTTCGATGTGTTGCTGGCGGATCTGAGTTTTGCACATGACAACGAAGCCATGGCTGTCGCCTTCGTGCAGCTTGATCGTGCCCGTGCCCGGGCGGAACTGGGGCAATTCTCCCCCCTGCAAGTCGCCAAACTGGATGCCGACTATCAAGCGATTCGCCGCCAGCGCGCCGCCAGTGAGAGCACCCAACGCCTGACCCGCGCCCTGCTCGCGCAGGCACTGGGACATCCGCAAACACTGCCAGAACACTTGACGCCACCCAAGCCACCTCCAGCGGATCAAGCTATACCAACGCTTGCCGAGGTGATCGCCGCCGCGCAGCAACACAACCCCCAGGTGCGCGCCCTGTCCAACGAACCACAGGACGCGGCCGCCACCGCCCTGCTCGCTATGGACCTGGAGCAGGCGGCGCTCGAACTCATCACCCGTCTGCAACTGCTCGGCCTGATCGCCGAGCAGGTGGACACCGAAGCGCGCTGGCGTGACCTGAAGCTCGATGAAAGCCGCACCCTGTATGAACTCGAAGCCCAGGCCGATCTTGGGTTTTCCATGAGTCAGCAGACCCGCGCACGCCGCGACCAGGAACAGGTGGCACTCTGTCAGGCCCTGACACGCGCCGAACTGGCTGCCCTGCAAGGACAATCCCTGATCACATCCACATCCGACTGAGCATCTGCCGATGACTGTGCCAATCTGTTTGCGGCGGCTGAGCCTGGCCGCGCTCCTGTGTCTCAGCCTGCCCGTGCAGGCGCTCCAGATGAACGGTCGGCTCGAATGGGTCCAGCGGGTTGAGCTGCGCGCCCTCGATGATGGCCAGGTTAGCGCCGTCCTGGTCAAACCCGGGCAGCATGTGCAGCAAGGCGAGGTGCTGCTGCGCATGGACGCGCGCGCAGCCGAGGCGCGCCAGCAGGCCGCGCACGCCCAGGTTGCTCGCGCCCAGGCCGAACTGGCCGATGCCCAGCGCGAACTGGATCGCACCCAGGAGCTGTTCGACCGCGGCCTGATCGCCATCGAAGAACTCAAGGACGCCGAGCTCCAGCAGATCGCCGCCACGGCCGAGGTCGCCGCCGCGCAGGCCGAGGCCACCGCCGCCGAGGTTGCGCTTGAGCATACCGAATTGAGTGCTCCCTTCGACGCTATCGTGGTGGAGCGCAACGTCGAACAGGGCGCGCTGATTTACCGCACTCTGCAACCGCGCCCCCTGCTTGCGGTGGCCCCCAACGACCGGATGCTGGCCCGCATTCTGGTCACCTCCGATGTGTTGCGCCGCTATCGCCCGGGCGAGGCGGCCAAGGTGCGGGTGCGTGGTGAACTGCGTGACGCTGAGATCTACAGCCTGGGTGTCGAGGCGGTGCGCATCGACCCCGACGGCGCTGTCTATGAGCTGGATGTCATCTTCGCCAGTGACCCGGACAAAATCCTGCGTCCATCAGAATTCGTGCAGGTGATGCTGCCCTAAAGCTCAGCAGCTCAGCGTTTGCGCCGGTTCACAAACTGCTTCAGGCGTGCGCGATGGCGCTGCTGGCGCGGGGTGAGGGTGTTGCGCTGCCCGGCAAAGGGATTGCCACCACTTTTGAACTCCAGCCGCAGTGGCGTGCCGCGCATGCCCAACTCGGTGCGAAAGCGATTGATCAAATAGCGGCGATAGCTGTCAGGAACCGCCTCGACCTGATTGCCGTGGATCACAATCAAGGGCGGATTGCGTCCGCCCTGGTGCGCATAGCGCAGCTTAATGCGGCGCCCCCGCACCAGGGGCGGCTGATGTTCGCTGACCAGGTCGGCGAGCAGACGGGTCAGCAGCGGCGTGGGCAGATCGCGCGTGGCGCTGGCATAGGCCCGCTCCGCTGCCGCCAGCAAGAGCCCGACGCTTGATCCGTGCAGCGCCGAGATCTGAAAGCGCTCGGCAAAGTCTAGAAAGCCGAGTTTGCGCTCATAACCGTCCTTGATTGCCGTGCGTTCCGCTGCACTCAGCCCATCCCATTTGTTCACCGCTACCACCAGCGCCCGCCCGCTGTCGATCACCTGTGAGGCCAGGGTCGCATCCTGCTCACCGATCCCCACCCGGGCATCGAGCAGCAAAATAGCCACATTGCAGGCTTCAACCGCCTGCATGGCCTTAATGAAGCTGTACTTTTCAATCAGCTCAGTGACCTTGGCACGCCGGCGCAGGCCAGCGGTGTCGATCAGGGTATAGGCACGCCCTTCAGCCTCAAAGGGAATAAACACCGCATCGCGGGTGGTGCCGGGCACATCGCTGGCGACCATGCGTTCCTCACCCAGCAAGCGATTGATCAGGGTCGATTTACCAGCATTGGGCCGACCGAGCACCGCGATCTGAATGCCCTGATCCGCTGATGCGGACTCAGCGCCGGGACCGACGGCTTCAGGTTCCGGCCAGGTCGCGCTGATGTGCTCCAGCAGCTGCACCACCCCACGTCCATGGCTGGCGGCAATGGGCTGGGGATCCCCCAGCCCAAGGGTATGAAAATCCAACAGCGCCCGGTCCGGATCGAGACGATCCACCTTATTGACCGCCAGGGTAATCGGCTTACCGGTGCGCCGCAGTTCGGTAGCAATCTCCTGATCACCGGGCAGACAGCCGTCGCGGGCATCGACCAGAAACAGCAGATGATCGGCTTCCTCAATTGCCAGGCGTACCTGGCGCTCGGTCAGCGCCTCCAGAGGGTCGCGCCCGCCGGACAGGCCGCCGGTATCGACCAGGATATAGGGCCGTGGGCCCAACTGGCCCCGACCATACTGGCGATCACGCGTCAGGCCTGGGTAGTCCGCAACCAGCGCATCGCGGCTGCGCGTTAAACGATTGAACAGGGTTGATTTGCCGACATTGGGGCGGCCCACCAGAGTGATGACTGGAAGCATGGCTGGAAGCATAATGGGCAGCCTCAGGTGCCAGAGACTTTGGTTGCAGCCGGGGCGGGCTGCACGCGCCCGCGGGCTTGCAAGGCCGCCACGGTGCCATCGTTGGCATAGACAAACACTCGTCCATCCGCCACCACCGGGCGATGCACAATACGATCCTTTGCCACCCGTTCACGCGCCAACAGCCGACCATCGGCGCGGTTAATCCAATGTACCCAGCCATCGACATCCGCCACCACCAGCTGATTGCCCAGCAGCGCCGGTGCGGTCAAGCGCCGGTATTTGAGCGCATCCTGTTTCCACAAGCCCGTGCCATCCGTCACCGTTGCTCCCCAGAGAATGTCGGACGAATCCGTGACAAACAGGGCATTGGCATCGGCTACCAACCCGGCATGAGCCGATAGCTCACGGCGCCAGAGCACGGTTCCAGTGACTCGATCCACAGCGGCCAGATCGCCGTTGTAGGTTGCCACATAGATCAGATCGCCGACCACGACCGGATCGGCATCAATATCCGCAATGCGCTCCAGCTCGCTGCGTCCGCTGGACGGGGTGATGGTGATTTCCCAATTGGGCGCCCCGCGCTCCAGCTCCAAGCTCACTAGGCGCCCACCGGCGATGCCAACAATGGCACTATCCCCGGCCATCACCGGCGAACTGCTGCCATGCAGCGTCAGCACCGGCACCGGATAGTTGTAGCGCCACAGCTGTTCGCCGGTGGTGGCGGAAAGCCCGTAAACGCTGTCATCAATGGTATGTACAATGACGCGCTCCCCGGCAATACGCGGCGTCGAGAGCACTTCGCTGCCGAGCTGGACGCGCCAGCGTTCACTCCCATCGCGTGCCGAGAGCGCAATCAGCTCGGCATCGCTGGTGCCCAGCACCAGCAGATCGCCCTCAACATCCGGCCCGCCACTGAGGCGCAAATCGGTTTCCCGCTCCCAGATCACCCGTCCGTCACGCTGCGACAGCGCCGCAACCCGACCACGACCATCCGCCACATAGAGCCGACCATCACGCGGCACAGGGCTTAAATTCAACGCCCGGCCGTCGGTTCCCTTGCCAATGCGCGTTTTCCACAGGATGTCAGGCGTCAGTTGTTGAGAAAACTTCTTATCCAGCGGTGTCGGCGGTGTTGGATCTTTTTCACCGCTCACCCAGGGCAGCATGCTACAGCCGCTAAGGTTGGCAAGCAGCGCAAGCAGCATAACGACAGCGACGCCCGGCAGGCGGCGCGGAGTGAACCAGCGGCGGCGGTTTATGAGCACTTGTGATCTCCCTCAAGAGTCAGCTGGCGCCGGCAGATCCTGCAATTTCAGCCGAATCAGTTGAGCGGCGGCGGCATTGCCGGCCAGAGCTTGCTCATAGGCGGTGCGGGCATCCTCAATGCGCTGCTCGGCCAGGGCGATATCGCCCCGCAGGGCGGCAAAATCTGCTGCGTAACTCTGGTCCCCATCATAGCGCTTGATCACATCTTTGGCAGCGTCATACTCTTGGGTGGCAATCAGGACTCGCGCCAGGCGCAGGCCCGCCAGAGTTTTCAGCAGTGGTGTGGGAGCCTGTTGCATGGCGCTGCGCAGGATTTCGGCAGCCGCTTCAGCTTCTCCTTGATCCACCTGCGCCTTGGCAACCGCCAACTGACCAAAGAAGGCATAAGGCGTGGAGGAATATTCGTCACTGAGACGCGCCTGTTGCTCGGTGGCCAGGGTGATCAGCGGGTTTGCATCAACGCCAGAGTCAGCATCAGCCGCATCGGCATCCTCATCAGCATCTGCCTGATCGGACGGCGTGGGGGGCGGAACGACCGCCGCCTGGCTGACCGTCACCAGTAGTTCCTCGAACGCGAGCGAAGCCTGTTGACCGATCTGTTCCTGATAGTTGGTCCAGGCGCGCCAGCCATAGATGGCAGCAAGCCCAATGGCCACGCCGGAGATGACGGCAATGCCGTTTTCTTTCCACCACTTTTTGATGGCTTCAGCTTTTTCTTCGTCGGTTTGCAAATCGACCATGGGTATTCCGTAGGTTCAGGTTGAAGCAATGTCTGTTGATGGCTGTTGTGCGTTCAGATAGCTGGATAACTCGGCAAGCGCCAGGGTCTGCTGATCAGCCTGGCCGCGCAGCGGCTTGACACTGATGCGACCGCTGGCCAGTTCATCATCGCCCAGCACCAGCGCAAAGCGCGCCCCGCTGCGATCAGCCTTCTTGAATTGACTCTTGAAGCTACCGCCGCCGCTGTGGCACAGCAGCCGCCAGCCCGGCAGTTGCTCGCGCACTTGCTCGGCGAAGAGCACGGCCTGCGCCTCGGCCTGTTCGCCAACCGCCACCAGATAGAGATCCGGTGCATCGGCGATCTCCTCGGGCGTGGGCGAGCTGAGTTCCAATAATCGTTCCAGACCCATCGCAAAACCAATGGCCGGAGTGGCGCGCCCGCCCAGTTGCTCGACCAAGCCATCGTAGCGACCGCCAGCGCATACCGTGCCCTGAGCGCCCAGTGCATCGGTGATCCACTCAAAAACGGTGCGATTATAGTAGTCGAGTCCACGTACCAGACGTGGATTGATGCGCACCTCCAGACCGGCCCGCTCCAGCCCCCGGCACAGGGTATTAAAGTGCGCGCGCGCCTCAGTGCCGAGATAGTCAAGCAGGCTTGGCGCGGCGGCAATTAGCTCCTGTACGGCGGGGTTTTTGCTGTCCAGAACCCGCAGCGGATTCGTGCTCAAACGCCGCTGGCTGTCGTCATCCAGTGCCTCGCGATGGGTTTCCAGATAGGCCACCAACGCCTCGCGGTAGCGCATCCGCTCGGGCAAATCCCCCAGGCTATTGAGTTCCAGATGCAAATCGGTCAGGCCCAGGGCCTCCCACAGCCGGCGGGTGAGCAGAATTTGTTCCAGATCAATATCCGGGCCAGTGAGGCCGAAGACCTCAACACCGATCTGATGGAATTGCCGATAACGACCACGCTGAGGGCGCTCACGCCGAAACATGGGGCCAAGATACCACAGCCGCTGCGGCTGACTGAGCAAGCCGTGCTCGATGGCGGCACGCACGCAACTCGCTGTTCCTTCCGGGCGCAGGCTGAGATGTTCCCCACCGCGATCCTCGAAGCTGTACATTTCCTTTTCGACAATGTCGGTGACCTCGCCGATCGAGCGCCGAAACAGCCCGGTCGGCTCCACTAACGGCATGCGGATTTCCCGGTAACCATAGCGCGCGAGCAAGGCGCGGGCGCGGTCTTCCAGCCACTGCCAGCGACCGGTGTCGCTGGGGAGAATGTCGTGCATACCGCGCACGGCACGGATCTGTTCAGCCATGTGAAATCTAAATCTGCAAACTTAAAAAATAATGCTGAGCGAAGGCAACAGGGAGCCTGCGAGCCTGCGCCTTTGCGGAATTGGAAGCGTATCTCGCTTAGAGGGTGGCAGGATCAAGATCGAAGCGTGCGACATTACCGCGCGCCACCGCTTCGACATCGAAGGGTTCACCATCCACCGTCAAGGCAACCGCCGCCGCGTTACCGAGAATGATCGAATAGGGTGCGCGGCCACCCAGCACCTTGCGATCACCTTTGTTCATTTCGCCGAACAGCTTAAACTCGCCAGTGGAATCGCGCACATCAACCCAGCAGGGGCCGGTGAACAACATGGTGATTTCTGCCGCATCAGAGTTGCTAGCATCGGCGACTGGAGCCTCGGAGTCGGCATCGCCCGCTGGGCTGGCTTCAGGGTCAGCCGTCGCGGCACGGCTGGCGAGCAAACCAATCGCCACGTCTTCCTGATCGCTGGGCAAGGCGCCTTCGTTGGTGCCTTCGTTGGTCTCCGGCGTTGCTGCGGGGCTGGCATCCGGGGTTTCGTCGCTATCCTCAGGTGCCAGTTCAGATGGCGCACCGGAATCCTCGGCAGCGGCAGCCGCCTCCGGTGCCTGCGCTGACTCAGCCCCGCCCAGTGCCCCTTCAGCTTCGGAGGCACCAACGACAGGCTGCACATCAAGCGGCCGGCGTGGCAACACCGGCTGCGGGGCTGTATTCACGTTCGGTTGCGTAGCATCCTCTTCAGCGGCAGACGGCGACGACAACTTGGCCAGGAACTCGCTGCCACCTAGGCTCGTCCAGCTAAACCAGGCGGCCGCGCCAAGCGCGATTACCACCACAGCAGCCACCACTGGCCCAGAGATGGACTTATTACTGGGTTCCGGGCGCTTCATGCTAGACAACGCCAGATGGCTGCTGGTACTGGAGGGCTGCAAGCGCCGATAGTTATCCAGCAGCGGAACGGGGTCGATACCAAGCAAGCGTGCATAGGCGCGCAAGTAGCCGCTGACGAAGACTTCGCTCGGCAAGCCGTCGTAATGATCGGCCTCCAGCGCGGTGATGGTACTGCTCGACAGGTGCAGTTCTGAGGCCACCTGGTCGATGGTGATTTCGGCATTTTTACGCGCGAGTTGCAGCTGCCGCCCCGGACTATCGTGCAAGGGGTCAGGAGTATCGGTATGGAGTTCAGGCGTCAGTTCGGGCGCCGCTTTGTCGAGGCTTTGCATGGATTAAGGCCGCAGGCAGGTTGGAAATTTCTGAGTCAGGGAGTCAGTTCCATAATCTCGGTGGCATCGGGAAAGCGCTGGCGCAGCGAGGTGGCGAGCTTCTTGGCGGCGGCTGTGTTGCCCAGCGCCTGCTCGATACGCACCGCCAGCAGGAGCGCTTGGGGGGTGGCCGCATTGCCCGCCCCAACATAGCGCCCCATGTAGCCGCGTGCCGCTTCAGCCTGGCCATTGGCCAGACTTTGCCTGGCCAGGCCCAGCAGCGCAGCACCAAAGGCAGGATTTTTTTCCAGCGCCTGACGCCAGTAACGCTCAGCCGCCGTGGCATCGCCAGCCCGCTGGGCACAGTCAGCGGCATTGGTGAGTGCAACCTCTGGGGAGGCATACAGCGGTTTGCTCAGCGCCAGTTGAAACTGCTCATCAGCCTCCTGGTAGCGCTGCTGCTTGCACAGTACCACGCCCCAGGCGTTGCGATAGTCGGGATTTCGCGGATCAAGTTCAACCGCTTTGTGAAACTCTTTCTCAGCTTGTTCGTGCTCACCAATACGTTGATACACAATCGCCAGAATATAATGCGCACGTGAGCTGCTGCGATCTTCGCGCACGGCGGTTTTCGCGCGCGCCATGGCGACATTGACTTCGCCACGCTGCAAATAAGCGGCCGCCATGTTGACGTAGAGATCGGCGGGACTTTCCTTGATCGTGCCCAGCTCTACTTGCAAGTCGTGATCATCAATGCCGTCATCGTCGCCGATGGGCAGCATGGTATTGCAACCGACACTACATAGGGCACTCAGGATCACCCCTCCCAGCGCGCGTATCATGCCGCTGGCCTCGCATAGTCAGCGTCAGGCGCGCCGCGCGCGAGGCTGCGCCGGCGATTCTCGACCCGACCCACCAGCTGACCGCAGGCAGCGGCAATGCCATCGCCGCGCGTCTTGCGCGTGGTAGTGACCAGTCCGGCCCCGATCAGACGCCGACGAAAGGCATCCACCCGCTCCAGCGGACTGGTGGCAAAGTCACTGCCCGGAAAGGGGTTGAAGGGAATCAGGTTCACTTTCGAGGGCACGCCCTCCAGCAGCCGAATCAGCGCCTTGGCATGCGCCAAGCTGTCGTTGACACCATCGAGCATGACATATTCCCAGGTGATGCGCCGCCGTTTGTCCTGGCCCGCATAGACCTTGCAGGCCGCAAGCAGTTCCTCCAGCGGATACTTGCGGTTAATGGGTACCAGTTCATTGCGCAGCGCATTGTCCGGCGCATGCAGGGAAACCGCCAGGGAGACCTCGCTGATCTCCTTCAGGCGATAAATCCCCGGGACCAGCCCGGCCGTGGATAGGGTGACCCGGGTCTTGGCCAGCATATAGGCCAGATCATGCTGCATCACCGCCATGGCCTGAACCACGGCGTCGAAGTTGGCCAGCGGCTCGCCCATGCCCATAAGCACGACATTGGTGGGTGCCTGTCCGGTGCGGCGGGTCGCCGTCCACACCTGACCAATGATCTCCCCCGGCGTGAGGTTGCGGTTAAAGCCTTGCCGCGCCGTAGCACAGAAACGGCAATCGAGAGCGCACCCCACCTGCGATGAAACACAAAGGGTGCGCCGCTTGCCTTCCGGGATAAACACCGTCTCGACTCGTTGCCCATCGGCCAGATCCAGCAACCACTTGATGGTGCCATCGGGCGCTGGCTGTTCAAGCGCCACCTCGGGCAAGGTGGCGCGGCAGCCAGCCGCCAACGACTGCCGCATAGCCAGCGGCAGATCCGTCATGGCGTCAAAATCAAGCACGCCATGCTTATGAACCCACTTAAACAGATTGCGTCCGTGAAAAGCCTTGCCGCCGTGCGCCAGCGCCAAGGCTTCGCAGCCATTCAGGTCGAGATCCAGTGGGTTAATCAAGTCAGTCATGCGGGTAGCAATTACACAGCAGAACGCTTAGCGCGTGCGCGGGCAGACGCCCTCGGGAAAGAAGAACGCAATTTCAGTCGCCGCCGTTTCTGGAGCATCGGATCCATGCACGGCATTCTCAGTAAAGGAATCGGCAAAATCGGCGCGAATGGTGCCAGGTGCTGCCTGAGCCGGGTTGGTGGCGCCCATGATCTCACGATTGCGCGCAATGGCATCCTCGCCCTCCAGCGCCATGGCCAGCACCGGCCCGGAGGTCATGAAACCGACCAGCTCGTCGAAAAAGCCCTTGCCCTGATGCACGGCGTAAAAGGCTGTAGCCTGTTCCTGCGTCATGTGCAGCATGCGGGCGGCGACAATGCGCAGACCCGCTTGCTCGAAGCGCGCGCAGATGGCGCCGATGGCATTCTTGGCAACGGCATTGGGTTTGATGATGGACAGGGTTTGCTGGACGCTCATTAAAGACTACTCCTGAAGGGGGGTGTTAGAAATCAGCCCACAAGTCTAATCGGGAAAGCGCCTGAAAATCCATCGGTATGCGCGAAATCCGCCTCGAAAACCGTGACAGACGCCTTCAGGTTCGCGACAATTAGCCGTTTTACTGCATGATACGCGGCGCGCCGCCGGCTCGGAGACAGGCTGTTATGACCGATTATGACCTCTTTAATGGCGACGCGGATGGTCTCTGTGCGCTGCAACAGCTGCGCCTGGCCGAGCCGCGCGACAGCCATCTGGTCACCGGCGTGAAGCGTGACATTACCCTGCTCAAACGCGTCACACCCGCGCCCGGTGACCGCCTGACGGTGCTGGATATTTCCCTCGACAGCAATCGCGACGATCTGCTGCGGGTGTTGGAAGTCGGTGCCCAGGTGCGCTGGTTTGACCACCACTATGCCGGCGCGATTCCCAGCCACCCGCAGCTTGACGCCCATATTGACCCCTGCCCCGATCAGGGCACCAGCCTGCTGGTGAATACCTTTCTTGGCGGACGCTTTCTACCTTGGGCGCTGGTGGGCACCTTTGGCGATAATTTCGACGCCCGGGCCGAGCCACTAGCCAAAGCCGCCGGGCTGTCCGCGCAGGACACCCAGGCGCTACGCGAGCTGGGCATTCTGCTCAACTACAACGGCTATGGAGCTCAGGTCAGCGATCTGCATGTCGCGCCGGATGAGCTGTTTCGACGTCTGCATCCCTACACCGATCCGCGCGAGTTTATCGCCACCAGCGACACCTTCAGCCAGCTGCGCGCGGGCCATGCGGAAGACATGGCGCATGCTCAGGCGCTCACACCCAGCCTTGAGACGCCTCAGCTGGCGCTGCTGCACCTGCCCGCCGCGCCCTGGGCACGCCGGGTCAGCGGTGTGCTCGGCAATGCCCTGGCCCAACAGGCGCCCGAGCGCGCCCATGCGCTGCTGACTGAACTCGCCGACGGCGGCGGCTATCTGGTCAGCGTGCGTGCACCACTGGCACGCCCGGACGGTGCCGATGCGCTGTGCCGTCAGTTCGCCACGGGTGGCGGACGCAAGGCGGCGGCTGGGATCAACCGGCTGCCAGACAGTGACTATGAAGCGTTCGTCGCCGCCTTTCGCGCCGCCTTTACCTGATACAGCTGCCCCAGGTTTCTCCAATGCCCCATCGCAACGCTGCTCGACGCGCCATGCCCAATCAGCACGCCTGGCGCTGGCCGCTCGCAGTGATCGTGCTGATCAGCCTGTGGCGCCTAGCCATTGCCGCCACTGTGCCAGTGACTCAGGACGAGGCTTATTATTTCGACTGGGCGCGCACCCTGGCCTGGGGCTATTTTGACCATCCGCCCGGCGTGGCGCTGCTGGGCTGGGGCACGGTGCTGGCACCCGGTTCTGTGCTGGCTGCGCGTCTGGGCGGCTGGCTGGCCGGCACCCTGATGCTGCTGGTGCTCTGGCGCCTGCTATGGCGCTGTGGTCTGCGCGATCAGACCGCCGTGCCCGGCAGCTTGAGCACGGCCTTGCTGCTAACCGGCGCCAGTCTGACCGGTGTTGCCGCCGGGGTGCTGACCACCCCCGACACAGCGCTGGCGCTGTGCTGGGTGCTGGCACTGCACGAGGGGCTGGCCGCACTCTCCGAACAGCGTTGGCGCTGGCTGAGCACCGGCGCGGCGGTGGGCCTGGGCTTGCTGAGCAAATACAGCATGTTACTGATCGGCCCAGTGTTTCTGTGGGCTATTCTGGCAGCGGATGCGCGCGCGCTGCGCACCCGCTGGCCCTATCTGGGTGCCCTGATTGCGCTGCTGCTGTTTGCGCCTAATCTGTTGTGGAATGCCCAGAACGACTGGCTGAGTCTGCGCTTTCAGTTTGGGCATGGATTTTCCACCGAAGTCGGCACGCTGCATCTGCCGGCGGATGCCATTGCGGCCCAGACGCAGGCGCCTGCCACATCCAGCGCGCCAGCCGCCGCACCGCAACCACCAACATCAGCCGCCGCACCAGCACCGGCGCTGTCTGAGCGCCTGGCCAGCGTCGCCGCTTTTGCCGGCACTCAGTTGGCGCTCCTGGGTCTGCTGACCGTGCCGCTGCTGCTAGCGGCCGTGCGCCGCATGCGGCGCGCGCCGAGCGAGATCAAGGCCCTCTACCCCTTATCCCAACCAGCACGCACGCTGCTGCTCGCCGCCGCACTCTTCCCGCTGCTCCTGTTTGCCGTGCTGGCCAGTTTCAGCGAGGTGGAGCCCAACTGGCCAGCCATGTACTTGCCCACTGCGGCGGCCTTGCTGGCGGTGTGGCTGCGCCCGCGCCCCGGCGAGCTGATAGCCGCCGCGCTGGCCAATCTGCTGCTGCTCAGCCTGTACAGCGTCCATGCGGCCACCGCCGCCCTGCCCCTCGGTGACGGGCAGAATCGCATCCTGCGTGAAACCCACGGCTACCGCGAACTCGCCGCCCGGGTTGCGGAGCTCCCCGGCCCGATACTGGCTGACCGCTACCAGCTCGCCGCCATGCTGAACTTTTATCAGTCGCGCCATCAGGTTGGGCAGTGGCCGGGACTCACCCGAGCCTCGGAGTATTCACGCGGGCGAATCGCCCCTCTGCCGGATCTGGAGCAATTGCACACCTCCGGCTTCTGGCTGCTGTCAACCAAGGCCGCTCCGGTGCAGCTGCGCGGTTTCACCCCGGACGTCTCACAAGAGTTCATCGATTGCGCGGGTGCGCCCCTGCAGGAAGCGCCGCCTGCATCTGCATCCTTCAGCGTAGCCTCGGCAACCGCTCAACCCTGCGCGCATCCCCTGCATCGCTGGCATCTCACGCACTACCACAGCCTCCATCCCTGAGGCCCGCAACGGCTCGGCGCTACAGAAAATTTTGCGAAAGTGTGATCGATCGCACGTCGGTGCCTTGAAAATCTATTCCACTGTATTAGAATATACTAATAGAAGAACTTAATTTTAACCAACCGGCACGCAGCCAAGAGCGCGATTATGATCAATTGCAACAGCATGCGTGCAGCCATCCTGCTCTCAGGCGGATTACTGCTCGCTGGACTTTTCCTGGGTGGCATCGCCATAACAACGCCCCTGCATGTCCCAACCAGCTATGTCTCGCTGATCCTGGTGCTGACCAGTGGCGCGATGCTGGCCGCGACCTTCGTCGTCGCCATACTGCCAGGCGTGGCACAACGCTTGGACGAATGCCAGCACTGAGCATCCATGCAGCCCTTTTGTGATTCTTCCGTGTGACCTTGGAGCGCCGCTTGACTGGGGCGGCGCCCCTGGCCCTCAAGCTGACTGATCGCCTCAGCACAGCCTCAGGGTTCGGCCAAAATCTCCGCCGCCCGGCCCGGCTCCAGCCCAAATTCCTCCTCCACCAACTGATTCCAGGCTTCACGCTTGAAGGTCTGGCGCTCCGGCACTGGCCGATGCACCAGATTCACATGGCAGTCGATGCAGGTCTTGCCTTGGGCATCCTCCTGGTGAATGGCCGCCGTATTGGCCCGGGTGCCCAAAATCGCTTCCTGGGTATGACAGCGCTTGCAGGTGGCTGAATCGCGGGTGCGAAACCAGTCGCGCGCGGCAAAGGCGGCTTCCGGCAGATGCAGGGCGTTGACCACCGGGTCGTCATAATCCGGTCCGAACAGCTGCTTGATCAGATCCTTGGTACCCACCGCATGGTCGTAGGTGGCCATGATGATGCCTTCCGAGACATGACAATCCCCGCAGCTCGCGCGCACCCCGGAGGGCGAGTTGTAATGCACTGACTGGCGGTAGAAATCATCCGCGTAGGTCATGGAATGACAGGACAGGCAGAACTCGTTGGAGCTGGTGAAATGATCAAACTCCAGCAGAAAGAACATGAACACCACGCCGCCGACACTGCCGGCCACCAGCGCGAACAGCACATGGCGGGTGATAAACAGCGGAGCGCGCAGCTTAATCATCGCCACCTGCCTCGATGCGGCTGTCAGCCTCCGCATCGGATGGCGCTGCGACAGATTCAGCCTCTGGTTCTGATTCCGGTTCCGGTTCCGGTTCCAGTTCTGGCTCGGGCGGCGGCATCCAGCCCAAGATGGGGTTGGCAGCCTCGGGTTGCGCCAGCCACTGATGATGCGCGCTGGCCTCCAGTACCGGATCAATCAGCTCGCCGGCCGCCTCCCCGGCCACCGCCCGCGCCTGCGGCAGAAAGCGGCTGTAGAAGTTGCGCCCGACCAGATACATCCCCTCCCACCAGGCATGATTGGGACTGGCCATGGCGGCGCCATGACGGGCGCGCGCGCCCTCGTCATGCCACAGCTCCCAGTAGGTAAACTCCAGCGGCTCATCGAAGGGCAGCGGCGTCAAAAGCTGGTGTTGATACAAGGCTTCCATGATGGCCGCAGCGGGTTCGCCAAACTTACCGTTGTAGAGCTCGACGACCGCGTCGAACTGATCCATAAAGCTCGCGGTAAAGGTCTTGCTATGGCATTCCAGACACACCAGGCTCATGATCTGGCGCCGTCGGTCGGGACCGGCCACCACCTTAACGATGCCGGTGGTGCCGTCCGCCTTGGTCAGCTCAGTGCCGCGTTTGGGCGGCTTACTGTCGGCGGGCAACTCCAGCTTAGCCCCGTCTTCCAACACCACCAGATATTGCTGCATCGACACTGGCGTATTCAGACTCCAGACATTGCGCAGCCCCACATCATGGGTGGCGGGAATCTTACCGGCCGCGCCCATGTGGCAGGTCACGCAGGTTGGCGCAGCGGTGTAGTCCTGGCCGGCCACCCAGGTATCGGCATCCAGGTTCATCGCTGCCCGCTGGGCTTTATAGAGCATACCGTGCTTGGAGGCCTCGAAGACCTCCTTGTCCGGGGAGTCCGGGCCGGAGTGACACCGCACGCAGGCCTCCGGCTCGCGTGCCTGGGCCCTGGAGAAAGCATGGCGACCATGGCAGGACGAACAAGAGCCCTTGGAGCCATCCGGATTGATGCGCCCGATGCCGGAATTCGGCCAGGTGGCCGAATCCAGAGTCCCGTCGCCGCGCACCTTGACCCGCGAGCCGTGGCATTGATCGCAGCCCGCCGCCTGCATGGCGGCACCAGTGAGCTGGTGCGCCAGGGCCGGCACCCGCGCATCGATCATGACATGCGCCTCAGCATGCACCGAGCCGGCCTGTTCCTCAAACTCAGTCTGATGGCAACGTCCGCAGTCCTGGGGCGAAACAATGGTGGCAATCACCTGACCTTCATGAGTCATGGCATCCACATCGGCCGGATCCGCCTGATGGCAGTCCATGCAGTTGACCCCCGCCGCGTGGTGCGCACTCTGTCGCCACTGCTCGGTCAATCCCGGTGAGGCCTTGCGATGACAACTGATGCAGTTGTCGCCCTCAGGATGCCCCCATTCGCTCGCATCGAGCGTGACCTTGGCCGCCGGCGCTGGAGTGGCCGTCATCAAGGCCGCCACCACTAGCACCAGAAACAAAATCGGATACTTCATGTGTGTTCCCATCTGATAAATTAGAATATTCTAATTAAACAATATTATTCCAAACCTATCGTGCAACCTTTGCAAACAACAGGATTGATCGAGCGATCAAATTACATCAGGAAGCCCAGTCACTGGCAATCCAGCTTTATTGATCTGGGCCATGTTTCCATGCACCATGCGCATGGCATGATGCCATGGGTTGCCTGGCTGACCGTACCCGGAGTCAGCCTGACCTTGATCGCAAGATATCTTATAGATAACAGGCACTCATACCATCCTTAGGGAGTATTTCATGATCATGACTCGAATTTACCGCAGCCAATGTCTGATGCGAGCACCGGCGCTGGTGCTCATGTTTCTGTTAAGCCTTGGCGCAACCGCAATGGCGCAAGACAACACGACCAAAGACAGTGCTGAAGACAGTCAAAACATCCACCACCAGTCCGCCCATCTGTGCGCATCCTGCCATCAGGAAATCTATAAACAATGGAAAGGCTCGATGCACGCCAACAGCACAGCCTTAAGCGATCCCATCCATGGCACCTTCTATAAAAAAGTCGTCGGAGACCCGACGAAAGAAGGCGTCATGCACAAAGCCTCGGGTAAATTCCCCATCTGTCTGCAATGCCATGCGCCCAATGCGGCCATCGACAAAACGACCAAGCTTGATGCCATGCCGGCCTATGAGGAAGGTGTCAATTGCGTGGCCTGCCACACCCTGGCGCAATACAATGGCGTCGAGGGCCAGGATGGCAAGCTGATGCTGGGGCTGAAAGCTTATGACATCTCGGACAAGCTGCAAGGCCCATCGGGCATGAACAATGCACTCGCCGAGTTGGCCAGCAGCAGTGACGATCTGTTTGGCGGGGCTGGCGTGGGCACGTCCGATTCGCAGAAACCCAATCCACACTTGGGTGAGCCGGTGGACTATGAAGGCCATGAGATTCCTGCCCTGCCGATGGACGGTAATCCCAAACTGATGAAGAGCTCCGACGCCTGCATGGGCTGCCATGACCAGCGCAACAACCCACATGGGGTTCCGCTGTGCCAGACCGGCAATGAGTACGCATTAAGCGACTCGCAAGTCAACTGCATCGCCTGCCACATGCCCATTGCCGAAGGGCTTGCGGATCACTCCATGGGCGGCGGCCATTCACCGGCTATGCTGGAACGCGCGGTGATCTTCGATCTCGACACCGAAGCCGATGGCGACACACTCAAGACCACCGTCTGGATCAAAAATCAGCTCCCGCACTCCATGCCCACCGGCGCCCCCTTCCGCAATGTCTACCTGAAGGTCAGCGCCTATGACGACCAAGGCACGTTGGTATGGGAGAGCAGCGAGGATCATCCCAGCACGGGCGATCCACAGGCGTACTTCTCTTATGCCATAACTGACGACGAGGGCAAGCCTGCCATGCCACCAACAGCCACCAAACCCGGCGAGGACACCCGGCTTGGCCCGCATGAAGAACGCACCCTGGTGTATGAAATCCCGGCCAAGACCGTGGCCCTGGTGCGTGGCGAGCTGTACTACAACTTGCTGTGGCCCACGCTGGTGGAGAAATTCACCCATCTGCCCGAGGATCTCACCGATCCAGTGCTGATCGCCGTTGCCGAAAACCCCATCGACGCCGACTAAACCCGATCAGGTCCCGATCAGGCCGCGCCGACACCGGCGCTAGCCGCCTGATCGGATGCCGGCAGAGGCCGGGCGCACGCCCGGCCATTCCCTATCAATCCGGCTTCACAGCCGACCAAAAGCCCTCCGCCTGCACCACTTTCGGCATCAGCCGACCGCTCGGTCCCGAGCGCATCACCACCTCCACCACACAGTCAGGCAACTCAATCGGACAGGTTTCGCGGTGAAAGTCGCCAACTTTGCGATAGTCGCCATCAATCAACCGATAGACCTTGGCTTTGGCGGACTGGGGATAGAGCAAAATGTAGTAGCCGACACCCTCATCGCGGTAAAGCTGAAACTTGGTCTGCTCATCGCGCCGGGCGGTTTTCGGCGAAAGGACTTCGGCAATTAGCGCCGGCGCGCGGGTGATGCGTTCACCATCGAGCGGATGGCAGACCACCAGGATATCCGGGCGAGTGACAGTGTCAGCGGAGAATTCGACATCAATCTCATAAAAGACTTCGCACTTAGGGCATTGGTCGAAGGCCTCATCAAATTGGCGCTGCAAACGTCGGGCGATACGCTGATGGGTCACCCCGGACGAGGGCGCCATTGCCAGAGGGATGCCGTGGATCAATTCCCAATCGCCTTCCCAGTGGCGATAATCATCTAACGTGTAATATTCGAGCAAGGCAACGGCGGACATGGCAGTTTCTCCGGATGGTCCTGTTTCAGATCGCTCGCACACTGAGGCTCAAAACGCGCCGCCCAGCTGACCACAGTCATCATGCAGAAAAGCCAATCCCAGAACAAGGCTTGACCCCGGCAGCAGGTGAGCTATGCTTTGGTGACATTTAACACTGAAGCGATAGCTGCCACGATGCCAGATTTCAAGATCGGGATACTGGCTGTTCGCCTGCACCCTGGCGTCAAAGACACCCTGCGCAAAGCCACCGAGCGCGAGCGGTGCAGCCAAAGGCCGCCGTTGTCGGTATAGTTCCGACTGAACGCTTGCGGATTTTTCCGTCGAATTAAGGTTTACGTGCCCTGATGCGCAAAAACCATCCAGACGATGTCGCCGGTTCCTTAGTGATAGGCAGATTCTGTCTAGTACCAATAGCATAGACTCTGCCTAGCATACCGGATCGACATTCTGCCTAGTTAACTGTTAGGGCAAAAACCATAAATGACTGACGATACTTTGGAAAATGCGGTGTTCAGAAATCTCAACGAAGTAGGTGAGGCTTTGTATTACCTAAATGCCCTGGTAGGAATGTCAAAGGCGAAAAAAGAAAACAATATATTATTTTTGCGGTTAGCTTCGGATGCTCTTAAAAATGACATGATGTCTCATTTAATGAGGGTCTTGGATAAAACAAAGAGCACTGGTTCTTTTTGGTACATATACAAAAGGAAAAAAGGAGCAATAACTGAAATTATTAAGGAACATCAAATAGACTTCTCATTACTGGAAAGGCTTGCCGATAAACATCATATCAACCACATCAGAAATAAATCGCATTTTCATATTGATAGGAACTATGCATACAGCCCTTTTAAGGTGATGCAACTCATTGTATAATATGGATATTATTTCTAGAGTTGGAGTTGACAACCGATGTTTGATGATGTTCTCAACCGGTTTGCTGAACGCGCGCCTGCCACGGTCATGGTACGCGCTCTGCTTGAGCGATT
>NZ_NRRS01000057.1 GCF_016583795.1 Rhabdochromatium marinum
TTCAACGAAGGTCTCGCGCTCGGCGGTTTTGGCTCGATTGAGCAGGGCCTTGGCCTTTTTCCACGACAGCCCCAGGCGTTTGAGCGCCCGGCGCACGGTTTCACGACAGACATTGACCTGATAGGTCGCTTGCAACCAGGCCACCAGCTTCTGATGAGCTACGGGCGGCATCAACCTGCGGCTTGGGCATCACTTGGCGGAGCAAACGCAATTGCGCCCGGTCTGTTTGGCTTGATAGAGCGCGTCGTCAGCCTGAGCGATCAGGTTTTCCGGGGAGTTAACCTCCTGCTCCGGAAAACAGGCGAGTCCAATGCTGATGGTGACCCGGAGGCGAAGATGGGCAGTTTCAATGATGTGCTTGTCGATGGTGCGGCAGATGCGTTCGGCCAGCACGCGCGCATTGTCGGTCGTGGCTCCCGGCAGCAGCATCAGGAATTCCTCGCCGCCGTAGCGCACCACGATATCGTCCTCGCGCATTAACTGCCGGAACCTTTGTGACACCTCGACCAGCACCCGGTCGCCGACCAGATGTCCGTGCTCGTCATTGATTCTCTTGAAATAGTCGATGTCCAGCATCAGCAGGCTCAGCGGCGTCTCGGTGCGCGCCGCGCGCTGAAATTCTTCGTTCAGGCGGGTGATACCGAAGCGGCGGTTGTACAAACCGGTCAACGGGTCAATCACTGCCAGATGCTGGAGTTGATGATGGGCTTGGGCGTTGTTCAGGGCCAGCGCAAAGCTTTGCTGAAACAGCGTCATCATCCGATGCGCGTGCTGATTGAATTCTTGTGCCCGCGCCAACAGGAAAAGTCCCAGTGGCACCCCTTTGAAGGCCAGGGGAATCAGCACCAGTTGCCGTGGCTGGAATCGTGTCAGTACGGCGTCGATGGTGATGTTCTTCGGCAAGCTCAGGGTGAGCTGTTGGTTCGACATCAGGCAATGGCGAATGGGCTCGCTGTTGGAGGGATCAGTCAGGCCATGAATGCCGCGCTGTGCGGTCACCCGGAGTGTGCCGGCTTCCTCGACAATGACCGCGCCCGCATCGGCCTTGGTGTGCTCAATTAGTCGGTCAAGCGCCTCCTCGGACATCGGTTCGAGGTCCAGCTTGCCGGTCAGGTGATGGGCAAACTCATTGACCGCCGCTTCCACCGCGTGCGAGAGCAGGAGTGCATCGACCAGATCATTAAACGAGCGTCCGGTTTCGCCAATCTCGTCGGCGGAGTCGATGGTCAACTGGCATTTCTCCGGTGTGCAGTGTTGCCAGTTGTTGGTGTCGGTTGCCTGCCGTATCGCGGCTTCTACATTTCGTGCCTGCGAGGAAAGGCGCCGCAGCCGTGGCGCCACCACCCAGCGTGCTACTAAAAAGTTGGCGACCGCCACGATGAGGCCGGCCGCCAGACAGGCCAGCATGAAGCGTGGGGCATACACTTCGCTGGCTGGCAACCCCAGCCAGCGCATCATGAAGGGAAACAGCAGGCCGATCAGTATATCCAAGCTGATCATCCACAGGGCCATGTCGTAACACAGCTTCTGCGTCAGCTTTGGGAGCACAACGTTCATCACCTCACCTCCTTAGTTGCTGACGCTGAAACTGCGTCTTTGTGATATATCGATTATTTGTGTGCGGAAAGCCTTGCTTACAGCTTGAAATGTTCGGCCAGCAAGTGGTCGAGGGTGCGCACACGCTCGGTGAGCTCGCGACAACTCAGGGTCACATGCTCAGTATGTCCGGTTGCGGCCTGGGTGCTGGCCTCAACCGCAGCCACAGCTTCAGCAATGGTCGCGGTCATGGCGTTTTGGTGATTGGCGGTGTCGGCAATGGAGGCATTCATGGCGCGAATGGTGGCCATGGTTTCCACGATGCTGGCCAGGGACTCCTTGGCAGTATCCGTTTTGGTGACGCTCTCCTCAGAAACTGCAACATTGGCGCTGAGAATGGCATCGGCTTCGGTGGAGAGTTCCTGCAAGCCGTCCGTGACACGTTGAATTTCAACTGTGGCTTCGGTGGTGCGCTGCGACAGCGTCCGCACTTCATCGGCCACCACCGCAAAGCCACGCCCATGATCACCGGCGCGGGCCGCTTCGATGGCTGCATTCAGCGCAAGCAAATTGGTCTGCTCAGCCACAGCATGAATCATCTGCAGGAACCCTGAAATCTCGTCGCTTTGCTGGAGCAGCCGGCTGACCACCTCAGCTGAGCGGCGGGTCTGATCGTGCAGGTGATGAATATCGGCAATGGACTCGGCTACTGAACCCAGGCTGTCGCGGATATGCGCATCGGCCTCGGTGGCATGCTGTGCAATGTCCTGGGCTTCCTGCTGCACCTGCGCCGAGGCCTGTTCCAGATTGCCGATAGCGGTGCGAATTCGCGTGACCTGTTCACGCTCGGTTATGGCACTGGCGCTCCAGTCGTGGGAGCGCTGGGTCATGGTCTCGCTGCGCGAAGCGACCGCATGGCTCATGTCCTGAATTTGCTCAATCACCTTGCGCAGTTGCTCTACCATGGTGGCGGCCGCCTGTTCCAGCCGGCCGATCTCACCCGGGCAGCCGGGGAGAATGCGCGCCCGCAGATCGCCGGCGGCGATCTGTTGCAGACTGCTGGAAACCTGGTGCAACGGCTTCAGCAGTCGCCCGAGCAGCCATTGCCACAGTCCCAGCGTGGCGAGCACCACCAGGAGTGCTGCTCCGATAGCCAGTTGTTCGCTGCGGCGCCGCATGGCCAGGTTGGCGGTTTCGTCAGTGGCCAGTGCCAGACGGGCGATGGGTTGTGAATCGATACCGACCAGCTCATGCAGGGTCAAGGCCCAGTCACGATCATCATGGTGTTCGAGCACAAACGCGGGTAACTCGAGCGTCGCGGGCAAGCGCGCACTGGGCCAGTGATCGGACTGCCACAGCAGACCCGCCTGGGTTGCCAGTGCGACTTCAGTTTCGGTGCGCTGCGCCAGGCGCGCAGTCACTGTATCCAGACTTTGCATCAGGATTCCGCCACCGAGCGGCTGGCCGCGACGAGTGAGCGGGATGGCCACAGCCACCATAGGCTCGCCGTCGGCCGTGCGTAGCAAGCCAGCGGCTGGGGCATTGGTGGCGATTACAGCCTGGATTGCCGGATTGGTGCTCGGTCCGCGCATGCTGAAGCCATGGGTCGCTTGATAAGCCCCCTGGGCGTCGAAAATACCGACCCGGGCCACCTGGCCTTGCGCCGCCATCATGCTGTAGATGCTTTGACTGGCCGCATCCAGAGCCGCTGTATCCAGGGGCTTGGCCGCCAATGCCCGTTTCAGATCGCGATTGCGCGTCAGGCGTTGGGTATCCGCCTCCAGTGCTTTGATCTGATCTTGCAGCAGGCCACGCCAGATGAGCGCGTGAGCATCAATCACCGCCTCGGCAAAACGCTGCTCCGCCTGACGCTGCGTCAGCATCCAGGCCCCGACCAACACCAGCACCACCAGGGCGGTGGAACCCAGAAACAGCAGCAGGATGCGCGCGCGCAGTCCCATGACGTTACAGCGGGGGAGGCGTTATTCGACCGGATAGCCGGCGGCTTTCCAACCCGGGAAGCCGCTGCGGTAGTAGTTCACATCCGTGTAGCCCCAGTCCAGGGCCTGTTGGACCGCCTCGGCGGCACGGGCGCATTTGGGACCTTGGCAGTAAATCACCAGAGGTTCATCCAATGCTGCAATGTCAGCCAGGGCCGCTGCGGTGAACTGCGTCTTGAAATCGAGC
This sequence comes from Rhabdochromatium marinum, assembly GCF_016583795.1. Classification (GTDB taxonomy): domain Bacteria; phylum Pseudomonadota; class Gammaproteobacteria; order Chromatiales; family Chromatiaceae; genus Rhabdochromatium; species Rhabdochromatium marinum. Next base: position 3,724 of record NZ_NRRS01000057.1, read on the forward strand.
AGTTCCGCATCGGGAATACGCCCCTTGTCGAAGGCCTGCTGACTGCGCACATCAATGAAGATAACCCCGTCATCGAACAGGGTTTTGGCGGTGGCATCATCAACGGTTGTAGCCCCCGCGACGGATTCGGGCGAGGCCTGGACGATAAAATCATCGGCCGCCTGCGTCAGGCTGACAACACACAGACTGGATAGTAACAGTGGGATGGACAGTAAGCGCAGCATGACAGTCTCCTGATAGGCTGAAGTTCAGCCTATCAGGGTAACACGAAAAAAACGTTTGTATATCGGCTGGTTAAAAATTTTATTCGAATATTCTGATATATTGTTACAGCAGCGGTCCCCAACCCACACCCAGCAGCAACACCAGGCTGGCGGCGACTGTAATCAGCACATTGTCATCAATGGGACCAAATTCATAGGGTTCTACAGCCGTTGCCACCAGCGCTGAGAGCACTCCCCACAACGGCAACGCTGGCTGCGCATGTACACCAATAGCATAGCCGATAGGCACGCACAGCAGCAGCATAAAGACATTGCCAATCAGACTTTTGGAGCGCCGGCGAATGAGTGCATTGCGCGCAATTCCAGTCACCCCGTCGCCGAAAGCCATGTAGAGGGCGGGTAAAATCGCCAGCCAGGGATCGCCGAGTAGCCACCAGAGCCCTGACACTGACAGAGCCCACATCAGGGCGAATTTGACATCGTTGCGGTTCTCCGGGGTCTGAAACCAGTCAAAGCGCCAGCCGCTGTGATGTGCCGCCCAGGTCAGCGCGGTGAGCAGCAGCCCGGCCACCAGCGGGAACCAGGGGCTGCTAAACATCAGGGGCACCGCTAGGGAACCGACGCCACCGGCGGCCATGTGCACAATTTTGCGGTTGTAATAGATGGCGCGAATGGGCTCCATGCCCGCATCGACCATCCAGCGATAGGGCAGGCGGGTCAGGAATAAAATGCTCAGGACATAGAGACTGAGCAGCAGTGCCCACAGAAACTGCGACCAGAAAAGATTTGGCATGGATAAGGCCCATTGGCAGGGGTGAGATGGGGGCCGGGGCGGGAATGGACTCTGCCGATCCACGCCCCTGGAGTGAATCTCCCGGGGACGCGGACTGGCGTTGGCTGGAGGCGCGGCCTTTTAGCGTTTCAGTCGGCGCCTCCGCGCTGGATCAATCATCAGATGACGACTGAGCCGGGGCGCTGGGGTAGGCGTAGCCGTAACCACCATAGGGGTAGCCATAGTACGGATAGTAACCGCCAGAGTAGGGGTAACCGCCGTAATAGGGAGAGTAGCCACCATAGTAAGGATAGTAGCCGCCATAGTAGGGGGCATAACCGCCGTACCAGGGGTTACCGTACCAGGGGCTGCCACCCCAGGGGCCATTCGACCAGGGCCACCAGAAAGCCTGAGCCGGCATACTGGCGAGTGCGCCGACGCCAGCGAGCAGAGCTGCCGCAAAACCGAGCTTGAGTCTGTTGGTCATCATTTAACCCTCAATGTTGAACGGATGAACGACAGGGACCAAGTCCCAGGTAAATTTATAGCGCGACTTCGGGCCAGCTTCAAGTCGCTGCGGCTGGAGGCTGACGCAAGCCTTGGCTCACAGGGTGTGCTGGCGCTGCCAAAGAGTCCAATCAGCACCGCCACGCCCTCCATCATCTCACTGACCGACTCGGGATGATCGTCCAAAGTTAAAGTGTCCAGCGCTGCGGCAGCTGATCCTTTAAATGCTCGATCAACGCCTGGACGCGATAGGGATGCGGTCCCGAGGGGACATGCAAAAACACCATAGCCGCATCTCCTTCCCAATCGGCCAGTACGCGCTGAAACTGACCGCGAAAACCGTGTCGAGGGCACTCCGCCACCCAGCCTGGTAGCATTCCGATTCCATAACCGCGAGCGATGGCATCAGCCAACATCCACTGAGAATCCATACTCATACGGGCTTGTGGCTGGATGTGGTAAATGTCGCCTCGTTTCGCATGACGTAGGCTGACTCGATCTGGCTCACCGACCATGGTAAGCCAAGGGCAGTTTTCCACAACAGCGGGATCATTAAGCAGACAGCACTCCCCCCGATCGGTGGCGGCGGTATAGAGCCGGCGCCGCCAGCGTCCCAGCGTGATCCGTTTTAGATCGGGCAGGCGGCGCCGATCGCAAGCAAGCCAAAGATCATTGGCCGCTGCCTCAGGGAGCGCACCGGGTGAGACCACCCGCACATTCAGTGTGATCTCAGTATGGGTGGCGAGGAAATCGTTCAAGATCCGTGTCGCCCATCCACGCTCAAGTTGGTGATCCAACCAAACGGTCAGTGCGCCACGCATGTCGGTTGAAAGCACTTCGAGCGCACTTCTCGCCTCGTCGGCCAGCGCGAGTAGGCGCTCGGCATAGTTGGCATAGACAGTCCCCGCATCGCTCAACGAGAGCCGTCCTCTCGCTTGGCGGGTCAGCCGCTGGCCGAGTGTTTCCTCCAGTGCCGCCAGTCGGCGGCTCAGTGTTGATTTGGGACATCCGAGTGCCTGGGCGGCTGCGGTCAGATTGCCCTGGGTGCGAAGCGCAAGCACGGCTCGCAGTGCGTCGAAATCGGTCATGGTGTTTGCAATCTCGGAACGGGCCGTTCCACGGATCTGTCTTCCCAGCCCGGTCGGTCAACGTTAAATTGATCGGAAATGCGAATCAATATACTTAACTTTCGTTTTACAGATCATGAAGAATCATCACTGGGCCTCCACTCTCCCCGCGCTGTCCCTGACGATAGTCGCGACTGGAACACAGGCGCAACCTCCTAAGCCGGAAACGGTGCAAGTAAAATTGCCTCCCATCAAGGTTGAGGCCAGTTCTGAGGTTACGGGTGGTGCAATTCGTGTTGATCAGGTTCAACGCAGCCTAGCGACCGACATGGCGGATGTTCTGAGAGACGAACCCTCGGTAGTCATTGGCGGCGGCACTCGCAACGCTCAGCGTATTTATCTGCGTGGCGTTGAAGGCAGCAACCTCAATATAAGTATTGATGGAGCACGTCAGGGACGCAATTTGCATCAGCATCGCGGCGGCATCGGCGGCCTCGACCCCGATCTGCTCAAACGTGTGGAGGTGATCACAGGTCCCTCAGCCGATCTCGGGCCGGGCGCGCTTGGCGGCGCGATTCAGTTCGAAACTGTCGACGCTCAAGATCTGCTTCAGCCTGGACAGCAGACAGGGGCGATCTTGGAGGCCGGCTATGCCAGTGCCGACAAATCCGACATCGGTAGTCTGTCTATGCTTGGCCAGGCAGGACCAGTGGGGTTGCTCGCCCACGTCTTCGCGGTTAATCGCCAGGACTATCGCATCGGTGGCGGCGGTGAGGTGCCGAACTCCGCCGGCCAAGATCGCACCTATTTTTTCAAGGCCAGCGCGCTAGATTTGGATGGACACAGTTTGCGCCTGAGCGCAGAACGCAACACCAGCGCTGGGCTGGCCGTCTATGGCGGGGCCGGCAGCGATATGGGCTATCCGCCCGAGGGTGTCGAGCCTGACTATCAGACCCTTGCGCGCGAGACTTACACGCTCGATCATCGCTTCCTTGGCGCTAGCCCGTTAATCGATTGGCGATTCAATCTCTATAGCAATGACAACAAGCTCGAGAATCGTGACCGCGATAGCGAAGTTTCCAGTGAGGAGTGGGGCGGCAGTCTGCGCAATACGGCCAGTTTTCAGCTCGGGCTGACCGAATCGCGGCTCACACTGGGCGCTGATTATTACAGCGAGGACGGAATCAGTCATGCTGGAGATGGCAGTCACAGGAGCAATCATTCCAGTAATTTAGGCCTCTTCGCCCAAGAACGGCTACGTATTGATCGGTTCTTGTTATCTTTTGGTGTTCGCTATGACGATTTCTCCTCGGATTACGGCCCTTCGACCTTCAGCGGTGATCGTTTCTCCCCGAACATAGGACTGGACATTGACCTGCCGGCGGGCTTCTCCACCTACGCGGCCTACGGCGAGGCGGTGCGTGGCAGTGGCATCATTCCAGTGGGCTGGATGGCGAATATTGATGCCAACACCAATATCAACGACGGCAAGCCACTACAGCCCGAGGTGTCCTTTAAGAGTGAAGCTGGCCTGCGTTTCAGCGCCGATGGCCTGATCCGTTCTGATGACCAGTTCAATGCCGAACTGGCGCTCTTCAATACCCGATTAGAGAATGCCATCGTGCGCATCGGTGGCGGTCCTGGTCCGGTCGCCGAGATTGCCAACAGCGAGGACACGCTCCTCTCCCGCGGCTATGAAATACGGGCGCGCTGGCACTGGCAAGCCGTCTCGACTTCGCTCGCCTTCGTGAGCGTCGATCTTACAGATGAAGACGGTGATCCCCTCGGCGTGGTGCGGCGTTTTGGTGCACCGGTTGGCGACCGACTGGTCTGGGACACGAACTGGAGTCCATGGGAAACCCTGACCTTGGGCTATACGCTGACTGCTGTCGATAGCGTCAATGATGTCCCTGAAGATCAGGAATCGCGCCCAGGCTATACACTCAGCGATATTCGTGCGGAATGGCAACCGGTAGCAATCAAGGATCTGACGCTGACACTTGCGATTAATAACCTTTTCGATCGCAAGTACGCCGACCAAACTTCAATCATCAATAGTACCACCGGCGTTATTGATGAGCCCGGACGCGATATTCGACTCGCCATGAGTTATCGCTTTTGACCCGTCAGCATCGCTGGCGAGTCAGTCTTTTTTAGATTTGTTCAATCCTTTCGGAGTATGACCTTATGACCTTGAGCGCGATTCGATCTAACCCCTGGTTGCATGCCATCGTGGCCGGTTCAATCAGCCTTTTCTTTTGTTTCTTTCTGGTTGCAAACGCGAGCGAGAGCCCCGCTCAAACGACAGCTACTCAGCATGGCCAGTTGTTTCTGGTCAGCACGGGTATCGGTGATCCCGATAATATGACGATTCGTGCTCACAACACCATCCAGGAGGCGGATGTCGTCTTTGGTATGCAACGGGTGCGAGAACAGCTTTCCGAACTGCTAGAGGGCAAAGAAACCTATGAAGCTGGGCATGGGCTGTTTCGCGCGCTCGGGCATGATCAAGCGGATAAACAGCGGCTGGAGGCACAGGCGCGCAAGATTATTCGCGCCGCGATTGCTGAAGGCAAGTCGGTTGTGGTGCTCGATTATGGCGATCCGATGATCTACGGTCCGCAAAGTGGCTATCTGCAGGAGTTCGCCGACCTTGATCCGGTGGTTGTGCCAGGTATCTCCAGTTTTAACGCCGCGAACGCCGCCTTGGGCCGCGCAATCGTCGGTGGCGGCCAGAGTGAGGGGATTCTGCTCACTAGAGCTCCGCATGCGAGGGATAGTGATGAACGTCAGCAGGCGTTCGCCCAGCTCGCAGAGGCCAAACCGACGCTGGTCTTATTCACGATGCGCTCGGAACTCGAAAAGACCGTCGCCGAGCTGAGCCGTTATTATCCGACCGATACCCCCATCGCCATCGTGATGCATGCCGGTGATCGCCAGCAGGAGGTGATGACGGCAACGCTGGCCAGCATCGGCGAGCAACTCGAAGGTCGAGAACTGCCGTTCGAACATCTGATTTACGTGGGTCATTTTTTGCAATGAGCCGTCCTGAACCCTTGGCTTCGAGTCAATCTGACCAGCCCCAGAAGCTCGCGCGGCGCATTGGGTTGATTTCGGCGACCGTGTTGGTGGTGGCCAACATGGTCGGTACCGGCATTTTCACGACTTCAGGTCTGATTTTGGCGGAACTAGGCAGCCCGACAGCCTTGCTCCTATGCTGGCTGCTCGGTGGCCTCTTCGCGCTCACCGGGGCGCTTTGCTACGCCGAACTCGGCGCCATGTTGCCGCGTGCCGGCGGTGAATATGTCTACTTACGCGAATCCTTCGGTCCACTGCCGGCATTCATTTCCGGCTGGATTTCGCTGATTGTAGGCTTTTCAGCACCGATCGCGGCGGCGGCCATCGCTTTCGCGACCTATCTGCTCGGCGCCAATCAGCCCGACTGGCCGATCATTGAGATCGGCGGACAGACCCTCGTCAGTGTCTCACCGATCACGGCGCTCGCTTGTGCTGCGGTGATCCTGCTCTCGCTTGCGCACTACCACAGTTTGCAGATGGGGCAGGGAATGCAAAATCTCCTGACCAGCTTCAAGATCGGCCTCATCCTGACTTTTATCATCGGTGGTTTCTGGTTCGGTGAGGCAAGTATTCGCCCTGTCATTGCCGATTCAACGACCATGCCTAGTGGTGGCCAGCTGGCCGTGGCTCTGATTTTCATCTCCTTTGCCTACAGCGGCTGGAACGCGGCGGCTTACGTAGGTGGCGAGATTCGCCAGCCGGAGCGCAATCTACCGCTTGCCTTGATCATCGGCACCCTGTTGGTGATCCTGCTGTATGTGTTGCTGAACCTAACCTATCTCTATGCCTTGCCCGTGTCGGCCATGGCTGGGGTGTTGGATGTCGGCACCGCAGCGGCAACGGCGTTGTTTGGCGGTGAGATCGGGCGCCTGTTCGGTATTGCGATTGCGGTCGGCCTCTTATCGGTGATAAGCGCGATGATCATGGCCGGCCCGCGCGTTTATTATGCGATGGCCCGCGACGGGCTGTTCTTCCGGCGCTTTGGGCGGGTACATGAGGTGCGCGAGACACCAGCGCAGGCCATTCTATTTCAAGGGGCGATTGCGGTCGGCATGATCTTGGTCGCCGCCTACGATGCCCTATTGATCTATATCGGCTTTACTCTGTCACTCATGGCGATGCTCACGGTGCTTGGTCTCATAGCGCTGCGTCGCAGTCAACCCAAGCGCCCGCGACCCTATCGGGTTCTGGGGTATCCCTTCACGCCTTGGCTGTTCATCGCTGGCAATCTGTGGATCGCAATCTACACGATTGTGAATCGGCCCATGGCGGGGATCGTCGGGGTGGCAACGCTGGCGCTCGGGGCCATCTTGTACCAACTCTTCAGCAACAAACCTACGGAAATCCGAGCGGCTGCCGCGCCAGACTGATATGCCCGTGCCGAGCCAACCTTCCTTGCCGACCTGACTGATGGTCATGTTGATGAGTCAGCTTGCTTGATTAGTTTGATCAGCTGGTGGATTTCTGTCTGTGCTTTATCCAGATCGAACGCATCTATGGTGCGTTGAATGGCGCGAACTCGGGGTTCCAAGCGGTGGCCAAGCATGGCCTTGCGCAGCGTCTGTCCCTGATGGCGCGCGGCGGTGATGTCATCATCGAGCAACCGATGCCACTGCTGTAAGTCCGGGATCAGCGTCTCCAGTGACTTCGCGGCGGATACCGGTTGACTGGGCGGTGGGGTCGGCTCGGAATCCGGCTCGGGGGCTGGGGGTTGGGTGATGCTGTCCAGGGTGTCGCGTAAGGTACCGAACAAGTGCTCAAGCTGTGCTGGCTCGGGGGTTTGGTTGCGCGTCAGTGCGTGCTCGATTGGATTGGCCGCTTGCACCAGTGGCGACAACCCAAGAATCCCGGCGGAGCCGCGCAGACGGTGAATCAAGCTGAGGGCATCGCTCCAGTGGCTTTGCTCCAGGAGCGCTTGCAGCACAGCGGCCGTTTCGTGATGGCGTTTCAGGAACTGGTGACACAATTTACTGTGAAGCATGGCATCCTGGTTGGCAGGATGCACATCGGCGCTGTGGTCAGGGACAGCGGCGCTAACGGCGTGGGCGTCAGGCTCGCGCTCGGGCAGGCGAAACCAGCGACCCAAGAGCTGCCGCAGCCGGTCAATCGACAGGGGTTTTTCGGTCAGTGCGTCGATTCCCACAGCCGTGCAACGGGCCTGCTGATGCGCTGTGGCATGGGCAGTCATGGCGAGCACGTGCGGTGGTGATGGCTGGTCCTGGAAGTGGGACTGGCGGATGGTTTCAATGCCGTCAAGCTCCGGCATGTGTAGATCAATCAGCACCAAGTCCCAGGCATCCGTCTTCAGACGGGCTAGGGCTGCGCGGCCGTTGTCAACAACCTCCACGGCAAAATCCAGCCGGTTCAAAAGCCGTCGGGCTACGGTGCTGCTGATGGGGTCGTCATCGACAACCAGGGCACGAATGTTATTTGACACACCGGGGGGCGTTGATGGTGTCGAGAGGGCTTGTTCCAGCGCGTGCAACAGGCGGCAGGGCGTCATGGGTGGCTGGAGGCACACGGGTTCGAATCCAACCCGGAGATGGGGCGCGTTGGTGTCCATTTGCCCTAGGATTAAGAGCAGGTGCGGCCTTGGTGCGCCAGGTTGGGGCATGGCAAGTGTTTGCAGTGTGTCGATTTCGGCCTGGGTGGCTTGGTCGAGTTGCGTGGCATCGACTCCGATCAGGTCAATGCTCTGGCCTTGCTCGCTGGCGTTGGCCGCCAGTGCCAATCCTTCAGCCAGGCTTGCGACCAGGCGGATGTGCTTGCAGCGTCTCTCCGTCAGAGTGGTGAGAATGAAATCGTGCAGCAAGCCTGGCGGAACCACCAGTAACAGGCGTTTTGACCGCAAGGTCGCGAATTCCCCGGAATCGATCAGGGGCGCCGGATCCAGTCTGGGAAAGGACAGCTTGAAGGATACCGTGGTGCCGTGACCCGGGGTGCTCGACAGATGCAGCTCGCCGCCCATCAGTCGCACCAGTTGGCGGCTGATGACCAGACCCAGGCCGGTGCCGCCATAGTGGCGGGTGATGCCGCCGTCGATTTGATGAAAGGGCTGAAACAGCTCGGTGAGCTGCGGCTCGCTGAGACCAATGCCGGTGTCGCGCACCGCGAACACCAGATGCGCTATTTTCGCTTCGGCGGTGGCTGCCCGGATACTCATTGTAATCTGGCCGCGCTCTGTGAACTTTATCGCGTTGCTTAACAAATTATTGAGCACCTGAGTCAAACAGCGGCGGTCGCCCACCAAACGACGCGGTAAATTGGGCGCGACCTGAAAGTAAATCGACAGAGGTTTGCTATCCTCCAGTCCCATAACCAGCGAGGCGGCGTCATCGATCAGTTTGCGCAAGTCAAATGGCTGTTGTTCAACCGTCAAGCGACCGGCCTCAACTTTGGAAAAATCAAGAATATCGTTGACGGTTGCGAGCAAGTCACGAGCCGCACGCTGCGCACGACTGAGCAAGTCGCGTTGTTGGTCGTGTTGCGCTTGTTCGAGCGCCAATGCACCAAGGTTAAGGATGGCGTTCAGTGGTGTGCGGATTTCATGGCTCATCTTGGCCAGAAACTGGCTCTTGGCGCGCGCCGATTGTTCGGCGCGCTCGCGGGCGATGGCCAGCTCCTGATTTTGGTGTTCGCGTGCGGCGTCGGCGCGATTTTTGTTGATGATGCGCCACAGCGTATCGGCGATCAGGCGCATCGACTCGATGTCGAGTGTGCTGTAGTCAGTGAGCTTGTTGCCCACCCCGACGATCATGCGCACCATGTCCCCGTCGAGGACGGGCACGCTAATCAGGCGTTTCAGTGGTGCATGTCCGTCGGGCAAACCGCGTTGGCGCGTATCGGTGTCGTAGTCCGAGACCAGGACAGGCTCGCGCAGTCGCAGGGAATCGGCCCAGAGTCCGGCCTGCTCGATCGGGTAATGCCCATCGCTGGTCGCCTGACAATGGTCGCGGAGTGTGGCGCTTGACCAAGTGCTAAGGTCAATGGTGTTTTGATCTTCATTCACGAAATGTGCGAAAGCAATGTGGCTTTCGGTTAGTTCCTCGGCATATTCGAGGCCACGCTGCAAAAATCCACGTTCATCGGTTTCCTCCGCCAGCTGCGGCAGGGCAAGCAGGACAGCTGCGCGGCGATGGAGCTGGGTAAGCAACGCCTTATCCTGCTCATGCTCGGTCAGATCGATCGCGACGCAGAGGATCAGATCCTTATCCGCCGTGGTATCAGGGGGGGAAAAGGACGTCAGGTGTAGCTCGACGATGACCGGAGCGGCATCGCTCAGGAGGGGCAACTTGACAGTCTGGCGGTATCCAGTTTTACTGACCCGATGCAGAGCGCTGTTAATAGACACTTCATGTGCCGGGTCGATCAGGCGTTGCAGAAAATGCTGCTTGAGTTGAGAAAATTTACGCCCAAACAGGCGAGTTGCGCCTTGATTCGCATCCAAAATCAGGCCGGTTGGGTTCAGTGTCAGGGCCGCATCGGGGAGTTCCGCAAACAGCTTGGTTTGCCGAGCGAGCGTCCGTTCGGTCACGGCCTGGGCTGTGCGCAGTTCTTCGTTCTGGATTTCCAGCTCGGCTTGGTAAACGCGCAGATTCTCAGCTAGCGGCAACAGATCAAGCTTTCCTTGCTCGACCTGTTCTTGCAGCCAGTCCAGATTGCCCGTTTGTAGCGCGTTCCAGGCTTTGGTGCGAATTTGATCGAGATCATCGTCTTGCGGGTTCATTGCGTTATGCACATGGCGTCGTTTCTGACTTGGGTTTCGGCAGCGCCAGGGTCAGCCGAGTACCAAGTCCCGGCGCGCTTTTCATGCTAAGCGTGCCCCCCATGATCGTCGCCATGAGGCGCGCTGAGTAGGTGCCAAGGCCGGTTCCGTTCTGCTTTCCGCTGGTGATGTATTTTTCAAAAAAACGCTCACGAACGTCATCAGGTACCAGCGCTGGGTTAGTCACGGAAAGAATCAAGCGCTCGTTTTTTGTGCCTGGGTTCTCCAGCTGCGAGCGGATGGTCACCACATCGCCCGGCGCAGAGGCTTCGATGGCGTTTTGAATCAGATTGTTCAGCAGATTGTGTAGCAACATGTCCTCGACACTGAAGTGGATCGCATCATCTGGGGGAACGAAGTACAGGGTAACTCCGTGGCTTTGTGCGAAAGGGGTTACGGAAAACAGGACTGAGCGCAGGATCTTGTGGATGTCTTGGTTCGCTGGTTGGTAGCGATAGCGGTTGGTTTCCATTTTGTACAGATCAAGGGAACGCTGGATCATCTCAAGGATGCGCCGGGCCGAATCCCCTATCATGTGCAGATTTTCGCGCTGATCCTCGGTGAGGTTGCTGTCCTCCACCATCAGATCCGCGAAGCCGATAATGGGCGATAGCGGACCCTTGAGGTCGTGGCGCAGGACGCGATCAATTTCGTCACGCTGGCGCGCGGCCTCTTCAAGCGCCTCGGCGCGTTCGTGCAGGGCCTGTGCGTGCTGTTTCAGGGCGCGATTGCGCTCGCGCAGGGCGACTCGAACCTGAGCGGCCTGCAAGTGGGTGGCGATGCGTCGGCGCACCAGCGCCATGTTGAAAGGTTTGTGGATATAGTCAGCCGCGCCCAACTCCAGTCCGCGAATTTCGTCTTGTTCTTCGCGCAGCGCCGTCAGGAAAACCACCGGGATTGATGCCGTCACCGGATTTTCTTTCAGGTGCGCGCAGACCTGAAAGCCATCCATGCCCGGCATCATGACATCAAGCAGAATCAGGTCTGGGTGTTTTTCTTGTGCCAGGGCCAAGGCACGCTCGCCATGCCGGGCCATGGCGAGGCGGTAATCGCGCGCCAATCCGGCTTCCAGAATGCTCAGATTATCGGGCATGTCATCGACAACGAGCAGCGACGGCTTATCAGAGAGAGGAAGCTTGGTTGTTGGCATCTGCGGATATGTGACCTGTCATTTAGCCCTGTTGAGGGGGCGGTATTTTCGGGTAAAACTAACAGGTTTACAACGTGAATATTTCCCCGATTTGTGCCATAAAATTCCTGCGAAGCTCCCGCGTTTGGCACAATCATTATACGGCAGCTTACAGTGTAAAAAAGTAGCGGGCCGGCTGGGGGCGTCTTGATGCGTTGGATAATTGTGATGACGACAGCGGCCAAGGCTCGGATAATGGTTGCCACAGTCAAGGTTCTCCACCTAATAACCCCCAAGCGACGATCCTTCAAGCTTGATCGAGTCTCTGGCTCAGGAGCCAAATGATGCAACAACAGAATCCCGGATTAGGCGCGTCGGCGCCAAAGAATGCGCTGCGCCTGCGGCAGCATGCGGCGAAAGTCGTCAAGCTGTACGACCCGCGTACCTGGAAGGAAAAAGGTCTGTGGTGGACCCTTGGGCTGCTGCTGCTGACCGGTGCTGTGCTGATGGTGCTGACTGGCATCTATTGGTCACGTAGCCCGGGCATGTTCGATGTTGAGCAGAACGCGCTGGATAAAGCCGGCGGCGACCAGGCAAAAGTGGTTCCCGGTTCTGTCACCACGGCCACCGCGATACGCATCGGCGAAACTTTGCTCGATAAGCCGGGCGGCTATATCACCAATGATGTCATGCCACCGGGGCTGTACCTGGACAACATCAAGAACTGGGAATTCGGTGCGCTGACCGAGTTGCGCGACCTGGTGCGGACGTTGCGCAATGATTTTGCCCGCTCGCAAACCCAGTCGACCGAAGACAAAGACTTGCAACTGGGTGAGCCGCAGTTTCATTTCAACTCAAACTCCTGGATTCTACCCTCGACCGAATCGGCCTATCGGCAGGGACTGGGCTACCTTGAGCGTTACCTGAACCGCCTGGCCGATGATAAGCAGTTTGACGGTCAGTTCTTCAGTCGTGCGGATAATCTGGCCGCCTATCTGGCTGTGGTGGAAAAACGCCTTGGCAGCTATGCGCAGCGTCTCGCGGCCAGTGCAGGGGAAAAGCGTTTCAACATTGATTTGGCCGGCGACCCGAACGCGACCCAGTCAACGCCCACGCCATCACAGACCGAAGTGAAGACCAACTGGCTGGAAATCGACGATATTTTCTTCGAGTCGCGCGGTTACTGCTGGGCACTGTTGCACACGCTGAAGTCCACGCAGGTTGATTTCCGGAAGGTATTGGAAGACAAAAATGCCGAGGTTTCCCTGCGTCAGATCGTCCGCGCGCTTGAGAACACCCAGAAGCCCATCTGGAGCCCACTCATCTTAAACGGCACCGGCTTCGGCCCCATGGCCAATCACTCCCTGGTGATGGCCTCTTACATCTCGCGCGCCAACGCGGCTATCATCGACCTGCGCAATCTGCTTGAGCAAGGTTAGGTCATGTCATTACATATTCGACTCGAAACGCTGTGCTGCATCATTGCGCTGGCGCGGGAGTTTCAGGCTAAGGAAGAAGTCGTGATTCCAGACACGCCGGCTAGCCCAACTGAGGACTGGGCACTGCAAGTGCTGGCCGATCACAGCGAGGATTACAGCCTGAACCAAATGCGCGAAACCATTGCTGAGATGTCGGAGCGCCAGCGCGCCGAGCTAGTCGCCCTTATGTGGCTGGGCCGGGGTGATTACAGCATTGATGAGTGGGAAGCCTGCGTCGATGATGCCATTGGTGATTTCAGTCTGCGGGCCTGCGAATATCTCCTGGCCCATCCGATGATTTCCGATCATCTTGAAGAAGGTCTGATTGCACATGATCTGTCGTGCGAAGATTGATTCCTGCCACCATCAGCGGGTGGCACCAAAGCTCAGACGCTGACCACAGGGCGCTGCTGTTGTGCAGCGCTCTGGCGGCCAGACCAGATGCCCGTTGACCAGGGTCGCCATGACCTGCGCATGGAATTCGCGTCCCTCAAAGGGTGACCAGCCGCAGCGGCTCAACACCGCTGAGCGCTCAACTCGATAAGGGCGCTCAGGATCGATCAGCACCAAATCGGCCCAGTAGCCCTCGCGGATGTAGCCACGTTCGGCGATCTGAAAACAGTCCGCTGGCGCATGGCTGGTTTTTTGCACTAGCGTCTCAAGGCTGAGATGGCCGGTACGCACCGCCTCGAACAGACTGGGCAGGGCGTACTGCACCAGCGGCAGCCCGGCAGGGGCGGAAAAATAGCTCGCATCCTTTTCGCTCAGCAGATGCGGGGCATGATCGGTGGCGATCACATCAATGCGATTCTCGGCAACAGCCTTCAGCAGTGCGGCGCGATCCTGCGGCTGCTTAATGGCCGGATTGCATTTGATCAGACTCCCCTGCGTGGCATAATCGCGGGCGTCAAAATACAGATGATGCACACAGGCCTCAGCGGTGATGCGTTTGTCGCGCAGCGCCCCCGGTTCAAACAGCGCCAGTTCCCGTGCGGTGGTCAGATGCAGTACATGCAGGCGGGTATCGTGCTGCCGGGCTAGCTCCACCGCGAGAGAGGATGAGCGCCAGCAGGCTTCCTCGGAGCGAATCAGCGGATGGGCCTCCATGGGTACCGCTTCGCCATAGCGTTCCCGGTAGGCTTGTTCATTGGCCTGGATTAGCGGTGTATCCTCGCAATGGGTCGCTACCAGCACTGGCGCCTCGGCAAAGATCGTGGCCAATACCTGCGGATCATCCACCAGCATGTTGCCGGTTGAGGCGCCCATGAACACCTTAACCCCACAAGCGGCTCCGACCGGCAGGGTGCGAATCGCCTCCAGATTGTCGTGACTGGCGCCGAGATAAAAGCCAAAATTGGCCGGCGACACCTGCGCGGCGCGCTGATATTTCGCCTCCAGTTGCTCCAGGCTCAGCGTCGGCGGATGGGTGTTCGGCATCTCCAGAAAACTGGTAATGCCGCCGGCTACCGCCGCGCAGGATTCGGTGGCAATCTCCGCCTTGTGCGTCAAACCCGGCTCGCGAAAATGCACCTGATCATCAATCATGCCCGGCAGTAACAGTTGCCCCTGAGCGTCCAGCACCACATCCGCCGCCCGCGCTTGCAAATCAGCGCCAATGGCTTCAATGCGCCCGGCGCGAATGAAGAGATCGCCTTCAAACACCCGGTCTTCATTGACGATGCGCGCATTTGTAATTAATCGTGTTGTCATGAAGCCTCAACCAAAGATTTCCATTGCTGCGAAAAACCCATCAGGCACCCCAGGGTTAAGAATTAAGGATACAATAAAGCCCAGCATTTCATCGAAAATACACGTAAAATTATGTCCCAATCAGCCATTGCTGCAACAGAAAGAGCCCCACTTGGCAGTCGTCATCCTTGGACTGAGGTGCGTGCCGCGCTCAAACTCAATGCTGAGGGCTTGATTCCCGCCATCGCCCAGCAATTTGACAGCGGCGAGGTTTTGATGATGGCTTGGATGAACCTAGAGGCCCTCGACGAAACCCTGGCCAGCGGTCGCGTCTGCTATTGGTCACGCTCGCGCGGTCAGCTGTGGCGCAAGGGCGAGTCCTCCGGGCAGGTGCAGCAGTTGAAAGAACTGCGCCTCGATTGTGATGGCGACACTCTGCTGTTGCTAGTTGATCAAACCGGGCCGGCCTGTCACACCGGACGTCGCAACTGCTTCTATAATGCTTGGCGCGACAATGCCATTGAAGTCATTGCGCAACCGCTGATTGATCCCGACACCCTGTATGCGCGTCCTCACAAATAGGGACTCATTAAGCGCGCAAAGCCATCGCGCAGCTTGATTGGCACTGAGCGTGCGCGTAGCTGCGCGGCGTTGATCTCGGTGGCCGTCTCCTGCTTGGCATCGAACAACTGATGCAACTGCGCGGCGAGTGGGCGGTCGTAGACTTCCACATTCAGCTCAAAATTCAGCCGCAGGCTGCGCGGATCCCAGTTCGAAGACCCGAAAAAGCACCACAGGTCATCGACAATCATCAGCTTGGTGTGGTCGAACGGCGGCGGCGAGAGAAAAATGCGGCTGCCGCCGTCGAGCACCTGCTCCGCCTGCGCTTGGGCTGCCCATTGCACAAAACGCAGGTTGTTGTGTTCCGGCAACAGGATGCGCACATCAATGCCGCGCCAGGCGGTCACATTAAGCGCCGTCAGCAGCACCTGGTCGGGCAAAAAGTAGGGCGAAATAATCCGCACCCGCTGTTGTGCCTGAGCGAGCGCGCCCAGCATCATGCGGCGGATCACATCGAAGTCCTCATCCGGCCCATCCGGCAGACAGCGTGCCAGGCTGTCTCCTGCGTGCTTGAGCGGCGGAAACCAGTGTGGTCCGCTGAGGCGCTCGCCAGTGGTAAAATTCCAATCGACCTCAAAGGCGCTCATCAATCCACGTACGACCGGCCCCTGAAGCTCAAAATGCACATCCTGCACCGGCCGCAGTGGTTGCTCTGCCAGCAGACAGCCGCTGCGAATATTCAGCCCGCCGGTGAAGCCACACCGCCCATCAACCACCAGGATTTTACGGTGATTGCGCAGGTTCAGATACTGATTGCGAATCGGCAGCAGGGATTCCAGAAAGACCGCCACCGGCACCCCCCGGGCCGCGAGTTGCCGAGGCGCGCGCGGGTGGCTGTAGCGCTGCCCGACCGCATCAATCAGCACCCGCACCGCTACGCCCCGGCGCTGGGCTCGTTCCAGTGCGTCAACAAAGGAATGTCCGGCTGGGTCAATGTCAAAGATATAGGTCGACAGTGCGACACTGTGGCGCGCCTCATCAATGGCGCGCAGCATCTCGGGATAGGCTTGGTCACCATTGATCAGGACACGCACCCGGTTGCCTGGCTTCAGTGTCGTATGTGTCAGCGCATCACCAAGATGCCCGAGCGGCACCCACTGCGGAAAGCGCTGCTGCAGCTGGTAGTGCGCACGCTCCGCAGCCAATGTCCGAGCGTCATTCGAGGCGCTAATCTGCGGGCGCAGCTGATGGGCTTTGCGCTGAATGCGATTCACCCCAAACAACCAGTACAGCAGCAAGCCGACCAGCGGTGCCAACCACACCAGCCCGGTCCAGCCCACGGTGGAGGCCACATCCCGATTGCTGAGTAAAATATGTGCGGTGGTCAACAACACCGCGATCATCTGCGCCGCCAGCAACAGCTGTACGCTCAGATGCTCAAGCTGAATGATTAACTCCATGCCCAGTGCTCAATCCACTCTCGACACAATCCCATGGCATCCCATTATGACTGATGAACCCACGACTGGAAGCTGGCGGTTACTGCGCCCTCTGCTGTTTCAACTCGACCCGGAGCTGGCGCATCATCTGAGCCTGTCACTGGCCGGACACTGGGCGCGCTTGTTGGATCAATTTAGCACGCAATCGGCGCGTCCAGGCCCGAGCGCACTGATCCGGCACCGGATGGGGATTGAGTTTCCCAATCCGCTCGGTCTCGCGGCCGGACTCGATAAGGACGCGACTGCTGTACAGGCTTGGCAGCGCATGGGGTTTGGCTTCGTTGAGGTGGGTACGGTGACCGCGCATCCTCAGCCGGGCAATCCACGCCCACGCCTGTTCCGCTTCCCGTCGCAGGCGGCGCTGGTCAACCGTATGGGCTTTAACAATCATGGCGCCACCTGCATGGCCCGCCGGCTGCGCGCCCTGCACGCCAGCGGTCAGTTGCGCCGACCGCTGGGCGTCAATATCGGTAAATCCAAACGCACCGCCCCCGAGGATGCTGCGGCCGATTATCAGCACAGCTTTGCTGCGCTGAGCGACTGGGCCGACTATGTTGTGGTCAATATTTCCAGTCCCAACACCCCTGGCTTGCGCAATTTGCAGAGCATTGAAGACATCAAGCGGATTATTTCCGCCCTGCAACGGCTCAATCAGCGTCGCACCACACCGCGTCCGCTGCTGATCAAACTGGCCCCGGACCTAGCCGAGCAGGCCACCATTGACTGCGCGCGTGCTGCACTGGAAGAAGGTTGTGCCGGTTTGATTCTGACCAATACCACCATCGACTTTACCGCCTTGCCAAATCCAGCGGCGGATCTGAGTGGCGGACTCTCCGGGCGGCCACTGTTTGCGCGCAGTACGGCCCGACTGGCAGCCGTGCGCGCGGCACTGGGCGATCAGGTGGTGTTGATTGGGGTGGGCGGCATTCTGTCGCCTCAGGATGCGGCTGAAAAAATCGCCGCTGGTGCCGATTTGATCCAAATCTACACCGGTCTCATTTACCATGGCCCGGCTTTGGTGCGGCGGATTCTCCGCGAAGGCTTGGCTGCGGTGTCTGATTAGTTCAGGAGGGGCATGAGAGCAGGCCCAGGCGCGCTGGGGAGCGCGCTGAACATTTGGGCCTGCTGGGGGGCGTCGCTTACCAGCGCGAACCGCCACGGGCGGGGCGATCGCTGCGCGGCTTGGCCTGGTTGACACGCAGAGGGCGGCCTTTCAGATCGGTCTCATTCAGGGCTTTGATCGCGGTATCGGCTTCGGAATTATTCGGCATTTCCACAAAGCCAAAGCCCTTGGAATCACCGGTAAACTTGTCGGTGATCAGATTGGCGCTTTCCACTTGACCATAGGCGGCAAAGGTATCGCGGAGTTCGTCTTGGGTAACGCCATAGGCCAGGTTGCCAACATAGATATTCATCAAACACTTCTCTCTACAGAACATTGCGTATCTTCATTAAGGTTCTCTAGCTGATCGATACGCAAATTATCAGCTAAAGTGTGCGACTGAACCCAAGGGCGCAGTCGCGACTGTTCGGGGGCTAGGCCGGTGTCCGGCCCGCTCTGGCATGGCCAGTGTGACGACTGCGCCCTGAGCCCGGCGCTTGGCGCCGCGCGCGGGTCTTGGTGGCCGCCTCGGCTCTGGGCTGCGGCTTGCGCGGCGGTTTTTGTCGCGCGCGTGGTGCGGCAGTGCGCTCCTCGGTCACCGCAATGGGGGCGCGATCCGAGAAGCCGGCCATTGGCTGCTGCTCAATGGCGCGCCCCAGCAGGCGCTCAATGCCGGCGAGCAAGGCGCGTTCCTCGGGGCTGACCAGTGACACGGCGGTACCATTTTCGCCAGCACGCCCGGTGCGTCCGATGCGATGAATATAGTCCTCGGGGACATTGGGCAGCTCGAAATTCACTACATGCGGCAGGCGATCAATATCCAGCCCGCGCGCGGCAATATCGGTGGCCACCAGGGTGCGGATCGTGCCGCGCTTGAAATCTGCCAGGGCGCGGGTGCGCGCCCCCTGGCTCTTGTTGCCGTGAATGGCGGCCGCCGTAATCCCATCACGCTCCAGTTGCTGCGCCAGACGGTTGGCGCCATGCTTGGTGCGGGTAAAGACCAGCGTCTGATCCCAACCGCCGCTGGCAATCAGGTGCGCCAGCAGCGCGCGTTTGTGGCCGCGCTCGACCGGATGCACCCGTTGGGTGACGGTCTCAGCGGCGGTATTGCGGCGTGCGACCTCAATGCGCAGTGGGTTGTGCAACAGACCCCGCGCGAGTTGCTCGATCTCAGGGGCGTAGGTGGCGGAGAACAGCAGATTCTGGCGCTGGGCCGGCAGTAATTTAAGTACGCGCCGAATGGCGGGCATAAACCCCATATCGAGCATGCGATCGGCCTCATCAAGCACTAGCAGCTCGATATGGGCCAGACTTAAATTCCCCTGACCGGCGTGATCAAGCAAGCGACCCGGCGTGGCCACCAGGATATCGACGCCCTGGCGCAGCGCGGTGATCTGCGGACCCATACCGACGCCGCCAAAGATTTGCATGGCGCGCAGGGGCAGGAATTGCCCATAGGTGCGCACGCTTTCACCCACCTGGGCCGCCAGCTCGCGCGTCGGCGCCAGTACCAGCGCGCGGGGTGCTTTTGCGTGCATCCGGGAGCCTGACTGGGATGCGCTCAGCCGTTGCAGCATTGGCAGCGTAAAGGCGGCGGTTTTGCCGGTGCCAGTCTGAGCGCCGGCGAGCAGATCGCGCCCCTCAAGAACGGCAGGAATGGCGCGGGTCTGGATAGGCGTGGGCTCGCTATAGCCTTGGGCTGCCACAGCGCGCAGCAATTCGGCCGACAGGCCGAGCTCTGAAAAAGACATGATAACTCCTGGGGTGGCCTACCCAGGGATCATGCTGGGCCGGTCTAGGCGGTGTGCGGGGTGGAAAAAACAGAGCTTAACACTCTGTTGCGCAACAGGATGGGCGCTCACTTGGCAGGGATGCAACCCTTGCTCAGTCAGGGCAGCGCCGACCGGAGGGCGCTACATCTAAGCTGGCACGATACGCGAACGCGGCGGAAATGCAAAGCCAAAGTTTTCACATCGCTGGCGCCTGGGGGATTGTGAAACTATAGTAGACCCCATGTCCAGGACAAATTTAGCTCGAATTTAAGTTAAACTGCGTCTAAACCGCGTCTAACATGGAATACGTAGTTACTGTGAAAGATCAGTGGCGATAAGGCGACTTTTGGGCGCAACAATACCTGACCCGTCTACAGGCCATCATACCAGTTCAGTGATCAATGACGCGCCAACCTCGGATCGAGGTGTAGGGCGAGCGCGTATTAACGCTAGATCTGACATGATGTTGCGGCCCCCTGTTAGCCAATCGCCTTGAGGAGCCTTGAGTGTCCGCCAGCATGATCGAGCATTTTGCCAGCCTTGAAGATCCCCGTAT
>NZ_NRRS01000058.1 GCF_016583795.1 Rhabdochromatium marinum
GGCTCACTTCGATGGTGATCTCTTCGCCCGAACGCCGAACAACCGTGGCCATGATCGCTCCTCGCCTCATCATTTACAGAGGCTTAGAGCATACTCCTCGAAATAACATCTTGTCGAGGCCGCACCCCGTGCTCTTCTCCGAATTCACCTGTTCCGGGGGCCACTACGTCCCGTTTCCCGACGCCCGTACCCACCGCATTGAACTCGAGCAACTGCGCACGCCAGCGATCCGCGATCGCCTGCGCGCGCTCTGGCTCGATCCGCTAAGCCTCGATCCCAGCCGCTATGCCGGCCGCGTCACCCGCCAGATCGCCGACGCCCTCGCCGGACTGGCCAAGTCGCTTGAGGAAACGGGCGCGGACTCTGAGCGCGTCGCCGGTTTCCTGTCGCGCTGCCTGTTTACCATGTTCGCCGAGGATGTCGGCCTGCTCCCGGCCGAGAGTTTCTCCGAGCTACTCGCGCGGCTCCAGGAAAAGCCCGACGCCTTCCCGGATGCGCTCAAAAGCCTGTGGCACAGCATGAACAGCGGCGGCTTCTGCGGCGTCTTGATGATCCAAGTGCTGCGCTTCAACGGCGGCCTGTTCGAGGGCGCCGATCCCTTGCCGCTGACGGCCGAGCAAATCGGCCAGCTCATCGACGCCGCCCGCGCCGACTGGCGCCAGGTGGAGCCGGCCATCTTCGGCACCCTGCTCGAGCGCGCCCTGAACCCGCACGAGCGCCACAAGCTCGGCGCCCACTACACCCCGCGCGCCTATGTCGAGCGCCTGGTCATGCCCACGGTCATTGAGCCACTGCGCGCCGACTGGGAAGATGTCCAGGTCGCCGCGCAAAACCACGCCCGCCTGGGCAAGACCAAGGATGCCATCACCGAGGTGCGCAATTTCCACGGTCGCCTGTGCCAAACCCGCGTGCTCGACCCCGCCTGCGGCAGCGGCAACTTTCTCTATGTCGCGCTTGAGCATATGAAGCGCCTGGAAGGCGAAGTCCTGGATGTGCTCGGCCGCCTGCAAAAATCCGCGAGCTTCGAGCTCGAAGGCTTCACCGTCGGCCCCAACCAATTCCTCGGCCTGGAGGTCAACCCGCGTGCTGCGCGCATCGCCGACATCGTGCTCTGGATCGGCTACCTGCAATGGCATTTTCGCACCTACGGCCACGTCAATCCGCCCGAGCCGGTGCTGCGCGACTTCCACAATATCCAGTGCCGCGATGCGCTGATCGAGGCCGGCGCTCGCGAACCGCTGCTCGACGACCAGGGACAGGCTGTTACCGTCTGGGACGGGCGCAGCGTCAAGGTCAGCCCCATCACCGGCGAGAAAATCCCCGACGAAACCCAGCGCCTGCCGGTCTACCGCTATCTCGACCCGCGCCGCGCCGAGTGGCCGGAGGCCGATTTCATCGTCGGCAATCCGCCCTTCATCGGCGCCGCCAGCATGCGCCGCGCCCTGGGCGATGGCTATGTCGATGCCGTGCGCAGCGTCTACAGCGGTCAGGTACCGGACTCCGCCGACTTCGTCATGTACTGGTGGCAGATCGCCGCCGAAAAGGTCAGGAAGGGCGAGGCGCGCCGCTTCGGCTTCATCACCACCAACAGCCTGCGCCAGACCTTCAATCGCCGCGTGCTTGAGCCGCATCTGAACGATCCCAAGGCGCCCTTGTCGCTGGTATTCGCGGTGCCGGATCACCCCTGGGTGGAGGCCAGCGACGGCGCGCAAGTGCGCATCGCCATGACCGTCGGCGCGCCGGGCGAGCAACCGGGACTGCTGCGCAAGGTCACGGCCGAGCGTTCGGGAGACGAGGATGCGCGGGCGGTGGAATTGAGCGAGCGGGAAGGGAAGCTGTTTGCGGATTTGGCGATTGGGGCGGATATAGCCGGGGCCAAGCCGCTTATTGCAAATTCGTCCGTCTCATCGAGAGGTGTGCAACTGATCGGACCTGGATTTATCGTCACCGATGAAGAAGCCCATGCGCTCGGTCTAGGGCATGAACCTGGCTTGGAAGCGGTGGTACGCGATTATCGCAACGGTCGCGATCTCACCCAGTGTCCGCGTGGGGTGAAGGTCATCGATTTGTTCGGACTGAATGTCGAGCAAGTACGCGAGCGATATCCGGCCATCTATCAGCGCGTGCTAGAACGGGTGAAGCCTGAAAGGGATCAAAACAATCGTGCATCCTATCGCAATCACTGGTGGATTTTCGGCGAACCGCGGAAGGACTGGCGAGCGATGAGCGCCGGGTTGAGCCGCTACATTGCAACCGTGGAAACGACCAAACACCGCATTTTCACTTGGCTCGATGCCAACGTGCTACCCGACAATATGCTGGTCAATATCGCCAGCGACGATGCATTCTTGCTTGGTGTGCCATCAAGCCGCTTGCATGGTGCCTGGGCGCTGGCAACCGGTGGCCGCCTCGGTGTCGGCAATGACCCGCGCTACAACAAAACCCGCTGCTTCGAGACTTTCCCGTTCCCCACCACCGATGACACTCAAATCGCTACCATCCGCGATCTCGCTGAGCAGATCGACGCCCACCGCAAACGCCAGCAAGCCAAGCATCCCAAGCTGACCCTGACCGGCATCTACAACGTTCTCGACGCCCAGCGCCACCAAACACCGCTGACAGAAAAAGAACAAGCCATCAGCAACCAGGGCCTGGTCACCCTGCTGCGCGAACTGCACGACCAACTCGACACCGCCGTCTTCGCCGCCTACGGCTGGCAGGATCTGGCCAAACAACTGGTCGGCCGCCCCGGTGCCACCTGCCCCTGGCCGGACAAGCCAGCCGACCAGCTCCAAGCCGAGGAAGAACTCCTAACGCGCCTGGTCGCCCTGAACGCCGAGCGCGCCGCCGAGGAAGCCCAAGGCACCATCCGCTGGCTGCGCCCCGACTACCAAAACCCGCAAGCCCCCGCCACCACCACCGGCGAACAACACACCGCCGACCTCGACACGCCCGCCACCGCGACCACCACCGCCAAGCCGAAAAAGGCCAAACTAAAATTCCCAACCGCGCGCGCCGGCATCCCGGAACAAGTCGCCGTCGTCAAATCCGCGCTCGGCAAACAAGCCCGCAGCCTGGAGGAACTGACCGAGGACTTCTCGGACCCAAAAAGAACCGCCCCCAAGATCGCAGAAATCCTCGCCACCCTCGAATCCCTCGGCCTACTCCAACGCGAGGGCGAGCGCTACCGGCTCAACCGCTAACCGGCAATCTGACTGGATTAGCGGCGCACCCGGTTTGCACCCGTTTGTTGACTGGCAATGGAGGTGCGCAACAGGTCTTCGGTGACCTCCAGCAGGTGCGGCAGTCCGCCGGTCAGTGCCAGACTGACGCGATAGTGTCGGTTGATGATGAGGCTTGGCACGCCGTCGATGCCATAGCGCTTGGTGAGCTGCGCGGCGCGCTCGACAGCGGCACTGACCTGAGGTGAAGCCCAGGCGGTTGTGAAGGCGTTTGCATCCAGCCCCAGGCTGGCTGCGAATTCGATCAGCTCATCTTGCGTTCGCGGTGGTTGTTGACCATCGCGCCCATCATATCCATTGCGCTCAGCCTGCATCAGTGCCTGATAGAACAGGTCCTGCGCGCCCAATTCCGCCGCCGCATAGAAGGCGCGCGCGCTTGGCTCCCAACCGGGCGCGATCGCTGCAAGACGATGCACCTCCACCGATTTCGGTAGCTGTTGCAGCAGCTCGTCGAGCAGCGGCTGCAAGCGCGCACAATCCGGACAGCCAAACCAGAAGACCTCAAGCAACTCGGTGGGCTGCCAGGGTGCGAGCACCGGTGGATCAGCCAGGATCGCATAGCCGGTTTTCGAAGGCTGAGCATGTCCCGCCGCCGTGGTGAGCATCAGCAGCGCGGCCAGGCAGCCGGCTGAACTGAAGTCAGCGAAGCTGCGGTGAGTTTGGATTCGCATAAGCACTCCCAACGCCTAATCGACTATGATCACCAGCACCTGCAATCGTCAAAACCTGCCTAAGCCCTCCACAGTGTCCCCCAGCATACCTCCCAGCATGCCCCGCAGCACGGCAAGATTCATTCGGTGGCTGCTGCTATGCGCCATCATGGCATCGGTGGTCGTTCATTCGAGCCATGCTCAGCGGATTGACGCGTTGCCAACCGGGGCGAGCGGCGTGCCTAAGGCCGATGCGCGCATTCTAGCCGAGGATGAGGACATCATCAGCAGCGTCGGAAAACAACGCGTACTGGTGCTCAATTCCTACAATATCGGCTATGCCTGGACGGATAATGAAGTCCGCGCCATTCAGGATGTCTTTGCGAATAATCCGGATGTGGTGCTGCATCTGGAGTTCATGGACACCAAGCTGTCGAACTCGGCCGGCCATTTTGCCAACCTCGCGCGCCTGTTGCGGCGTAAGTTCCGCGATGTTTCCTTCGATGTCATTATCGCGACCGATGACGATGCGCTGGATTTTCTGCGCGATTATGGGGCCGAGCTCTTTGCTGAGGTGCCAATTGTCTTTGCCGGCATCAATAATTTTAAGCTGTCAAAAATTCAGGGCTTGACCAAGGTGACCGGCGTCAATGAAGAGGCTGATTTCCACGACAATATCGAGTTGATTGCCCGGCTCATACCAGAGGTTAAGCACATCTATGTTATTGCTGATAACCTGACGGCCGGGCGCATGATTCGCCGCGAATTTGACCGGGCGGCGCAAGACTTTCAATCACGCTTTCGCTTCCACTATTTCACCGGCCTTGACATGGCTGAATTGAGCGCAAAATTAACCCAGCTCTCAGACGATTCAGTGGTGTTTTATTTGACCTTCTTCCAGGATGCCGCCGGTCATCATTTTGCCCCTCAGGAAGCCATTCCACTGATTAGCAACAGCAGTCCGGTTCCCGTCTTTGGCCAAGTCGATTACATGATTGGCGAGGGAGTGCTCGGCGGTAAGGTCAAGAGCGCCTATTATCAGGGACGGGTGGTTGCGCAGATCGCGCAGCGCATCCTGAACGGCGAAAAGGCCGAGTGTATTCCGATCATCATGGATAGCCCGAACTCCTTTATGTTCGATTATGAACAACTCAGGCGCTTTCATATCAACTTCAGCGAACTGCCCCAGGACAGCATTATCCTGAATCAACCTGAGACCTTTTTCTACAAGTACCGCACCCTGATTGGCATTGTGCTCAGCGTTTTTGTGGTGCTGATTGGTTTTATTTTGATTCTGCTGTTTAATATTCGCCAACGCAAACGCGCACAACAAGGTTTGCAGGATATTCTGGTGGCGATGGGTTCGGTCCTGGAACTGCATTCCGCTGCCGAGATCAAGGAGAAGCTGATCTCGATTATCAATCGGATTATTTTCCTCGAACAGCGCATCGACTGTGTCGCGGTCTATAACTACACCGGACCACTGCACCACTACAAGCCGCAGGAACTGATCCCGCTGACCACCACCCAGCCGGCTGATTCCGGTAGCGCTGCGGATGACAGCCTGATTCGCCGAGCGGTCGAAAAAGGCGGCAGCCTGGTGTCCGGCAATCAATGCGTGGCCCTGTTTCGCACCCGCGGCCTGGTGGGCAATCTGGTGCATCTGAGTGGGCGGCGTCGGTTCGAGGATATCGATCAGGATTTGCTGGAGATTCTGACCAGCAATGTTTCCATGGCGATTGAGCAACTCGAAAAGAGCAAACTGCAAGAGTCACTCGA
Source organism: Rhabdochromatium marinum (assembly GCF_016583795.1). Lineage (GTDB taxonomy): Bacteria > Pseudomonadota > Gammaproteobacteria > Chromatiales > Chromatiaceae > Rhabdochromatium > Rhabdochromatium marinum. The sequence continues at coordinate 5,672 of NZ_NRRS01000058.1, forward strand.
AACCGCGCGCCAGATTCAGCTCAGCATGCTGCCGCACGCCTTCTCGACCGTGACGGGGCCCTTTGGAATCGATTTGCACGCCCATTTGCTGCCCGCCAAGGAGGTGGGTGGTGATCTCTATGACTTTTTTGCCATTGACGAGACGCATCTGTGCATTGCCGTGGGGGATGTGGCTGACAAGGGGATTCCCGCCGCGCTCTTTATGGCGGTGGCCAAGACCCTGATCCGCGCCAAGGCCGAGCCCGGCCTGGGACCGGAAATCATTCTGAACAAGGTCAATGCGGAACTCGTTCGCGACAACGAGCAATGTCTATTCGTAACGCTGTTCCTGGGGATTTTCGAACCCACCAACGGCCTGTTGCATTATGTCAATGCCGGCCACAACCCGCCTTACCACATCGACCGCAATGGTCAGCCGGTCGCGCTGACCGGACGCTCGGGACCGGCATTGGGCGTCATTGAAGGCGCCACCTATCGACCGCATCAGCTGCATCTGCAACCGGGCGAGACGCTGTTCATCTACACCGATGGCGTCACCGAGGCGGCGGATGCCAGCCAACAGCTCTATGGCGAGGAACGCCTTGAGCAGCTATTGTCCAGCCTGAATGGCGCCAGCGCCGAGGTGATCGACACCACGCTGATGGACAGGTTGCACCAGTTCGCCCAAGGCGCCAGCCAGGCCGATGACATTACGGTGCTGACCATGCGGGTGACGGAGCCGTCGTTGTGAGTCAGGTACAGGCAAGCGACCGCTGGCCCGACTGGCTGCCCTGGTTGGCGGTGCTGGCCATGCCGCCAGCGGCCTTTACCACCCTGTGGAGCCAGGGCGCCGACTGGCAGATCAGCATGTTCGGCGCGACAGTCGCCACTACGCTGCTGCTGTGGTTTCTGTCCCTGCTGCCAGACTTCGTCCCGGCACTGATGGCCATGCTGGCGTTTCTGGTGTTTGGCTTGGCGCCCGAGTCTGTGGTGTTGTCGGGGTTTTCCTCCAATGCCTTTCTGCTAACCCTGAGCGTGCTGGGGCTGGGTGCTGTGGTGGTGGAATCCGGGCTTGCGCGACGCTATAGCCTGATGTTGCTGCATCATCTGCCGGCCCATACGCTGAGTCATCAGATCGCGGTGTTTATGACTGGGGCGATTTTCACCCCCATGGTGCCGACCATCGCCGGGCGTGCCACCATTGTGGCGCCAGTCGTCGAGCAGATCGCCAACGGCTGGGATGAGGCGACTCGCACCCGAGCCTCCACCATGCTCTATACCACCGGACTCGATTCGGTCCATTATCTGGCACCGATTTTCCTGACGGCGGCGCCAGCGAATCTCATGATCTTCGCGCTGCTGCCCCCGCAGGATCAGCAGGCCTACGATTTCATCTTCTGGGCGTATGCCGCCTCGGTCACCGGGTTGGTACTGGTGCTCTCCTACGGGCTGTGCGCCGCCTGGTTTTTCCGCCGCAGCTTCGCGAAGGTGCCCGATACGCGTGAACGTATCGGCGCGGAACTGGCCGCGCTGGGGCCGACCACCTCGACCGAATGGATCGCGCTGGTGGGCATCAGCCTGCTCGGTCTTGGGATCCTCACCATCGGCTGGCATCGCATTGATATCCAATATTTGGCCCTTGGGGTGCTGTGTCTGCTGCTGTTACTTGGCAGTCTGTCGCGCAATACCTTTATTGCCCGTATTGACTGGGCCTTTCTGGCGCTGCTCGGCAGCCTAATTGGCATCATCGCGACCATGAATCATCTGGGGATTGATGACTTCATCGTGGCGCATCTGGCTTGGCTGGGTCTGGACATGCAGCAGCATTTCGGACGTTTTGTGCTGCTGCTGGCGGCAGTGTTTTTGCTCGCGCGGCTGGTGATCCCGTTGAATCAGGCCATTATCGTCTTCGCCGCTGCTTTGCTGCCCATTGCCAGCCAGGCGGGTATTTCACCCTGGGCGGTGGGTTTTGTGCTCTTGGTGCTGGCGGAGACGGCCTTCTTTGCGCATCAGTCGCCCTACATTTTTCTTTATGATCGCCTGACCAGCGGGGTGTCGCGGGATGTCGTGCGCATGCGCCTCTTTCACCTGCTGTTGATTCCCTTCAAGCTTGCAGCATTGCTGATTGCCATCCCGTTTTGGAAGCACATTGGCGTGTTATAACAGCCAGCCATGAAACAAAGTCCCATTGCCTTAATCCTGAGCAGCCTGTTCTTTATCGGGCTGGTGCTCTTTGGCATCTGGTTCAATGCCACCAAACCGCGGGTGATGATCCTGCAAAGCTATGATGCCCAATATGCTTGGACTCGGGATATCGATACTGGCATTGACCACATTGCCGACGACTGGACCAACTATAGCCTCAGCCATCACTACATGAATGCCAAGCGCCTGAATGACGAGCAGGCGCTACGCTATGTCGGCCAGGTCGCACGGCGCGCGATTGACCGCTTCGATCCCGATGTGCTGATCGCTGTCGATGACCCGGCGCAATCGCTTGCGGCGCGCTTCTATGTTGATCATCCGCAGATCAACATCGTCTTTGCCGGGGTCAATGGTTCGGTGGCACCCTACGGATACCAGGGGGCCGACAATGTTACCGGCATCTTTGAGCGCAAACCGCTGCGCGCGGTCAAGGAGCTGGTCACAACGCTTGAACGCGACAGCGAGGATCCGCAACGCGGCGCGCGCATGTATTATCTGATGGATCCTTCCGAATCCATGGCGCGTGATCGCAAACGGGTCGAGCGCTTCGACTGGGCGCCGCTGGAGTTTGTCGGCGTCTTTGTTGCCGAAGATTACCCAAGCTGGCAGGCCTACATTCGTTCACTTGAGGATCGCGCCGGGGACTATCTGATGGTCGCCAATTACCGCAAGCTCCGGCGCAGTCCGGAGGATCCGACCCTGGTGCCGCCCGCCGAGGTGATGCACTGGACCGAGGCGGTGTCGCCGATTCCGGTCATCGGTCTGAATGTGTTTAATGTTGAGGATGGCGCCGCCATTGCCGTGGGCGCTTCCCCTTTTGAACAGGGTGAGGTGGCCGCGACCCTGGCTGCGACGCTGCTGCAAAGTCACCAGCGCGGTGGCACGCTCGCCTGGGTAAATCCCCAACACTATATTGTTGCTATCAACGAGGCGTCCCTCCAGCAGCGACGCTTGGAGTTACCACAAATCTACGAAACCTTCGCGCGTGCCACCTTTACCTATATCGAATCCGATCCCGGTGTCACCGGTCAGAAGCCGGAGCGCTCCCTCGTCGGTCAAGATGCGTCACCTGTGAACCCCCAACGGGAGTTCGTCACTCATGCTGAATCTGAGCCGTGACAGCAATAACAGTCTGACGAGCGCCAACCTGTGGTTTCACCTGTTTCGGCTCGGCATTCTGCCGCTGCTGCCACCGGAACCCCGCGTGGAGCAGCTGCCACCGGTGGTGATTGGCGCCCATGGCGGCTCGGGCACCCGGGTGCTGGCCCAGGCGCTGCATCTGGCCGGTATCTGGATGGGTCGCTGGCGCAATCCGCGCACCGAAGATGGCCTGGCGACGCGGTTTTTTCTGCAACGCCACTTCGATCAGGCCATGGCCATCGGTGGTGAACCCCATTCTGAACAGGCGTCTAAACAGCGCGTTGAACTCGAGCATCGGTTCCTGCGCATGATCCGCGCGCATCGCTTTGGCATGCCCGATCCCACCGCCGCCTGGGGCTGGAAAAACCCGCGTTCCATGTGGGTGATTCCCTTCCTGGCCGGACTCTATCCGGGCCTGCGTTTTATCCACTTGGTACGCGATGGTCGTGACCTGGCTCTCAGCAGCAACCGCAACCTCCTGCGCAAGCATGGTGCTGCGCTGCTGCGGGAGTCGGGGCTGCCCGCCGATCCGCTCGCCGCCCAGCTCCAGCTGTGGTCGCTGGGCAACCGTCGCGCGGCCACCGATGGCGTGCATTGGCTCGGCGCCGGCTATCTGCATGTCTCCTATGAGGCGTTTTGCACCCATCCGCGCGACACACTGGAACACATCTATCGGCATTTGGGTTACGCTGTCACCGATGCAGCGCTTGAACGCGGCGCACGCTTGGTCGCACCGCCCCAGTCCATTGGCGCCTGGCAAGCGACCGACGCCCAAGCGCTGCATGAGCCACCCGCCGAGGTGGCGGACAGCTTACGGCAGTTTGGCTACAGGGGGTGAGCGATGAAAGTTCATGTCAGCGACACCTCGGATGCCGTCGCACAGCTCATTGAGCAGAGCGAAAGCTACCTCATGGAGGCCGGCGTTCCCTTCGCTGCCGTGCATGCGGCCATCCTGAGTCTGGAGGAAATGGTGGTCAATATCCTCAAACACGGCAAGCTCGGCGACCGATCACTGGACATTGAGGTTGCACTCCAGCTTGATGCCGGGTGCCTGATGATCGACATCAGCGATGACGGTCAGCCCTTCGATCCCACCGTCGCCATGCCCCCCGATCACATTGATGCCCCACTTGAGGACCGCCCGATCGGAGGGCTTGGCATTCATCTGGTTAAGACTCTGAACGATGAGCTGATTTACCGTCGCAGCGATGGCCGCAATCATTTGCGCATGGTGAAACGCTTGCCTGAAGCGGGGCTTACAACAGCTTCACCGCCTTGTCCAGATTCCCCGCCATCTTAAACAGCGACTCCATCCCGCACAGTTCCACCACCTGCTTGACATGCGTATTGGCGCCACACAGGGCGACACCACCGCCGTTTTTCGCGGTCGCCTTGGCCGCGACCATCATCACCCGTAACCCGGCGCTAGAGAGATAGTCGGTATTCTGGAAGTTGAACACCACACGATTCGCTCCAGCCTCAATCCGCGTGGATAACTCACGACCCACTTCAGGTGCAGTTGTGGTATCCAGGCGCTTGCCCGGCTGCACCACCAGCACCCCATCCTGCTCAAGATATTCTGCCGTCACGGCTTGACCTCCGTTGTTTCACAATGAAATTCAAAAAATAACCGGCCTGAGCTAGAAGCTCATGGAGACTTCTATCCCGATCAAATGGGCTTGACTCTGGTATTCGCCTGCAATGGCGGTGGTTCCATTGATGTCGGCGGGCGCCTGATACGGATTATAGGGGCGTACCCCATCGAAATCCCGGTCTTCAAACATCACAAAAGTGTATCCGGCGTCGATACGCCAAGTGTCACTCAACTGTTGGGAGACGCCAAGGCTGAACAGTTGTCGGTCATTATCCGGGACGCGCGCGCTGAAATAATCATCCGGCTGGGCGTTTTCGTCGTAGGCATAGCCAAATCGCAGCAGGGTTTCTGGTGTCAGCTTGAAGGTCACGCCAAGGCGGTAGGCACTCGCGTCCTGCCATTGGTTGCGATCTTCAAGCAGCACTTGGCCGGTGTCGCGACTTTCGACCTGAATGCGGTCGAATTCGCTCCAGCCCATGCGCGTCCAATCAAATTCGACGGCGAGTTTGGGGGTCAATTTGTAGCGTGCACCGAGCTGCAATCGCCAGGGCAAGTTGAGGTCAAGTTCTGCACTTTGAGCCGGTGGCAGGCCCATCAGACCGCCGCTCTGGATATAGAGCGCAGCCAGGTTTTGGTTGAGTGGGCGAAACTTGCCGGTGACTTTCACGGTGGCAGCGGAATGAAAATTAGCGCCTAGACTCCAGGGGCCTTGCTGATAGAGGGTGCTGAGGTTGAATCCCCAGCCAGTGCCGTCGCCGCTGAGATCGGTCAGGGAGGAATTGAGCTGAGCAGATTTGAGCCAGTAGATGTCGGCTCCGGCAGAGAGGCTCCATTGGTCATTGACGCGGTAGCTGAGCGTGGGGACGATGTCGATGGTCTCAAGCTTGCTCTGGGTTGGCTGAGGGCTGATCGGGATTTCAGCTCCGTTTGGCAGTGTGGTGGTGAAGGTCAAGGGCTCGAAGGTTCCGGTTGCCCAGCGTGTCTCGAGCCCGAATGGCGCGTTGATGCCGAGCCCCGCCCACCAATGATCATTGAGTTTGATCGCGGCTTGCATCATGGGAGCGACGAGCCAATCAGCCCCTTGGCTCTCTTGTCGGCCATTCGCAGTACGGACAGAGAAATCAGGTCCGATGAACAGGCCTCCAGCGGCGATGGAGTTGCGATCATGAAAGACCATAGCCGCAGGATTGAAGGCAAAGGCACCCGGATCGTCTGCATTCGCCACTAGGGCATTGGCGGTTCCAAGTCCTGCAACGGAGATTTCAGGCACGGCAAAACCTGAGGCTTGAACTGTGTTTGTGATGGCGATGCCAGTGCTGGTGCTGGCTATCAGGATTAGACGGCAGAAACGGGCCACTGTGCAGCCAATGTGGGTGGGTTTCATAAAGGCTTGGTTTCCTGCGTTGGTTATTGTGAATAGATTTTCTAATTGTGTTTTTTTTTGAGGGCTTTATACTAAGGGAGTTTCTGAAAGATGACCAGCGTTTTGTTGGTTTCCGGAATGAGTGTATCTTGCAATTCATTCAATGTATTCAAAGAGTTCCAGCTTGAAGCTACGCAGACTCCCCAAATCGAGCTATGCTGAACGCATGCTATTGCACCGTCGCACGCATATCGACCTTAACTCAGGGTGACAACTATCGTGACCACAACAGCCACTACTTCCGATGACAGCGCTGGCTCCGTGCAGCTTGAGGCATGGCAGCTGATTAATCAGCGCCTTGAGGAAGCGGTCAAGCGGGAAGAGGATCTCGACTACCGTCACAGCCAGTCCAATCAGCGCACCCAATTGATTGGCCGGGTCGCGTTGGTGGTGATGCTGCTGCTAACACCGCCCATTTTCTATCTGATCTGGAGTCTGGTCGGCTCCATGGGGGTCATTACGTATCGCATGGAAAGCATGTATGGGGAAATTGATGTCATGCAACGCGATTTCGACCAGGTGGCGGCGCGCATCACCAACATTAAAACTGGGGTTAGCCAGATGAACGACCATATTGCCGTGATGCCGCCCATGGCAACCAGGCTTCAGGGGATGCGCCATGATATTGGTGCCATCGCCGGCGCTATGGGCCGCATCTCGCCCGATGTTGCCAGTGTTAGCCAGACCATCATCGGCATTGATCAACACATGGGTGAGATGAATCAGGCGTTCAGCGTGCTCAATCGTGACATGTTTCGGATGCGCCACAATGTCAATCAGATGAGCAGCCCGATGCGAATGATGCCTTTTTTTGGCCAATAGCCAAACACGTTCAAAGATAATTCACAGGCAGTTCTAAAGACAATCAACAAAATAACACAGCGAAATAAAATGCCAGAAGATCGCCAAGCCACGTTGGATGCCGCAGATCGCTTCATGGATTTGCATCAAGACATGATGTTTGTGTTCAAGCACAATAGCGTTCGCAGTACGACGCGCATCAATCGTATTATTCGCTTTACGATGATCGGCATGGTGGTGATGATGCTCGCCATGTTGGCCTTGGTAGCCACCTTTACCAGTCGCATGGATGAAATTACCCGTTACATGGTTAATATGGCGGATGACATACAGCAGATGCGCGCGGCTTTCGACAGTGTTACAGCGGATATGGAGGGCATGGAACAGGCCGTTGTCCAGATGGACACCAAGGTAGCCACCATGCCGTCAATGTTTCACTCTGTCGATGCCATGGGTGGCCATCTTGGTGGTATGCGAGAAGATATTCTTAGCGTTGCCGGGCAAATGGATTTGATTGAAAACCATATGATATCTATTGGCAACACGCTATACACCATGGATCGGCAGTTGATCGACATGACCGGAACTGTCGGCGGTATTGGTCGCGACGTCGATGTCATGTCGCGGCCTCTGTCTATTTTTCCGAACAACTGAGGCCGCGCCCTCGGCACATCACCCGTAATCGTGGTCCAGACGGTAGATCAACAGCGTCATCATCACCGCGCCGAAAAAGAGCCAAATCGGTCCAAGCAGCCACAGCATCAGCGGAATGGAAACATAATAGCTGCGCATGCCAAAGTTATAGGCACCAGCGCCGCGACTGATTGCATGCATAGCCGCCGTCGGATCTGGCGATGCTCCCTCGGGGGGCGGTACGTTCAGCAGAAAGGCGGCGTGATTGTAGAAGCGAATGCACAGCGAAAAACTCACGAAGCCGATCAGATAGATCAACACCGCCAGCAAAGCCTTGCTGATGGCCAGCGTATGACTGCGCACCCCAGCGATGTGCACAATGCTGTTGAGCTGATCAACTCCATCAGAACTGAGCGCAAAGCTCAGGATACCCAGCGCCAGCACAATGGCGGTCGAGGCCAGCAGGGTCGCTCCCATGGTCAGGTTGCGCAGGGTCTGCACCGCCAAAATTTCTGTCCCGGTTGTTTGCACCACATGTTCAGCCCAGCGCGCACGCGCCTGGGAGTTGCGCCCGAAGGAAGTGCGGCCCGGGTGCGCCCTGACTTCCCAAGCGTGGTACAGATGGTACACCAGCAACAGCGAAAAGGCGGCACCTGCCAGACTGAGTTCAAAGGTTTCGGCGGAAATCACAATAGACGCCACATTGTTCACCACGAATTAGTGCGCACGAATTTGTCGCGCTCATGCCTTGACTACATCATCCTGTGCCGCCCGGCGCGCGGCAAGCGCGACGAAAACCGTTGACCAGCCACTAAGAATGAGTTCAATGGCTACGAAGAGTCCGATCACCCAGAAGCCGGAGACTGGCCATTCAGCGATGATCATGCCACCCAGCAGGATGGACACGAGGCCCGAGAGCAGCGGCCAGAACCAACCCGTTGCCACGGGCTTAAGCTGAAAGGCCATGAGGCTACGCAGCACACCCACCGCGATTAGAATAGCTGCCAGCACCAGCGTGAGCACTACGGATGCACGCTCCGGGTTCATGATGATATCGATACCGGCCACCACATAGAGCAGCGCGATCAGGGCATGCCAGAGTACGGACTTCCAACCCTTGCAGGTAACGACATGCACGAGCTGAAGGATGCCCGCCCCAAGGATCAGTACTCCGAAGAACAGGACACTCGCCAGGGTGAGCGCAAACGTCATATAAAAGCCGAAGGTGCCAAGCACGAGCGAAACGATTCCCAGGGCCAGCAGCCAACCCCAGTTCTTCTTGACATTACCAAAAAGAGTTTCCTGAATTTCCGCTATATCAATCTCACTGTTTGTGGACATAATAAAAACCTTCTGTTGATATTTAAACCCTGCTCGGAGTCGAACAGGCGTTGGCTGTAGGCAGAAGCCGACGCCCGAGTATCAGCGCAATGACCTGCCACCTGCAAGCACCGGATACCGCCGTAACAATCAGCGCCGCTCGGGCATTGAAAACCTCGTAGAGCGCCCGGATGTCATGTGCAGATTGATAATTGTCAATTTCGCGCAGAGGCCAATGCCTGCTCTGCCGCTCCCCTCCCGGCTGAGTACATCACTATGGTCGAGTTCGAGAACATGCACTACGCCCAAACCAGCATGCCGCATGTCAACGTCAAGCCGGAGATTTTGCAGGTGCATGGGACCAAGGTGCTGGACAACTGTCTGAGCAAGCCGACCGTGCGTATCTCGGATAGCATGTTCAGCGAGCACACTTATCGCGAAATCCTGCAAGGTTTGCGCTAACGCTCGGCGTTTGGCTACCCCGGGGATACTGCTTCCGGGGTGGGGGGATGGTTCAGAGTTTCATAACGGTGTAACCCTGAGCCCCCAGTTCGATTTCGGCGGCCAGGGCGCCGAGAGCGATGCCGATATCTTCGCGAATATTTGGATAATAGAAGCCACTATCGACAATGGCTTGCCCGCACACATAGAGCTTGACGCCGGCGTCCTTGAGCTTGCCAAGCAATTCCACATTGGGGTTCTTGGTGCCAAAACGCGCCTTGTAGCTATCATCCTTCAGCACCACGCGCGTCGCGCCACCATGCAGGATGACCACGATGTCGAGATTGTCAGCCGGCTGACCCTCCTGGCCGAAGAGATTAACGACACGCGCAACATGCCATAAGCCCTGGTTGACGGCGTGCGCACTCGGCTCGCCCTTGGCAATATCGAAGACCACTTTGTATGTGGCATCCGGATCCGGCTGAAACTCTGCGTCTGGCAATGGATTGATATAGCCATAACCATCAATGACCGGTGCCTGCCACTGTGCGACCTTTTCGTCGGCGCTCAAGGCGAATGATGTTGCACATAATGATGCAACCAGCAGGGCTTGGGCATGAAAGCGAATGATCGGTGATTTCATCAGTCTTGCTCTCCAGTTGGCGACAGGGGTGTTGAAGACGCTGGCTGCGAGCCGAGCACATGACCATCGGCGGCCCGGACTTTGCCATATTCATCGAAAGGGGTTGTGTGAAAGCGCGCTGTCGTGACGGCCAGATCACCGTCGAAGCGCGGGTCTTGCGGGCGTTCGTGGCGGTTGATAAAAGCCGCGACATCCCAGGCCTGCTGATCGCTCAATGACTCCGGTTGTCCCAGCGGCATATTGTGCTTGATAAAGGCCGCCGCAATGTCGATGCGGTGCATTCCGGCGCCCCAGTTGTAAGCATGCGCCCCCCATAAGGGCGGGAACAGTGTGCGCCCGCTCGCATCGCTGACACCCTCACCCTGTTCACCATGGCAGAGCGCGCACTGCTGCTGATACACGCGCGCGCCACGGGCCGGATCGAAGCCCGCACCCTGGGCTTGAGCGGGGAGTTCAACGCTCGGGTAGCCGCGCCCGGCCATCTGCTTGTTGCCGGTGGGTGCTCCGGTTGCCAGCCAGTAACTATAGGCGACCAGGGCATCTATCACCCGGCTATCGACGGCAGGCGCGCCACCTGCTGCGGAGGCCTGAGCATTCAGTGAGTAAACAAAGCAGCCCTGAGCGCGCTTGGCGAAGGTGTCTACGCGATGATTCTTGGGCTTGTACTCAGGATAAGCAACCCAGGCCGCCCAGAGCGGCCCTGAGTTGGCCAGGCGTCCGGCATCAAGGTGGCAATGCTGACAGGCCAAGCGATTGCCGACAAAGGGGGCTGACAGTGGATGTGTGTTGGTAGCGACGAAGATCGCCTGTCCCAGGCGCACGGCTTCGCCGAGTGGTCCTGACGGCAGGGCGGTGCGCGGCGGTGGCTGGAAAGCTGTCTGGCTGGTAGGCACAGTGCCTCTGTCCGGCTGGGGGGCTTCAGGGGAGGCTTCCGGGGGCGTTGCGGGCACAGTCCTGGTTGCTACTGGCGACCCGGCCGGCTGGGCGTCATAGTACGCGGCGAGTGCGTCGATCTCAGCCTCGGTCAGTCGCTGGGCCACACTGGCCATGAGCCCCGAGGGGTCGTTTGAGCGCTTGCCGGTGCGCCAAGCCAGTAATTGTGCCTTGAGATAGTTGGCATGCTGCCCGGCAATCCCCGGAAAGCCAGCACCAATGCCATTCCCATCCGGCCCATGACATTGCCCGCAGCCGGGTAGCGCACGCCCGGCCCAGTCGCCAAAGCGCGCGAGCACACTGGCGACTTCAGTTTGCTCCGGACTTGGTGCCGGCACCTGACGCTCGGACAGCGGCAGCGCAGCATAGTAGCTTGCAAGATCGTCGATGTTCTGCTGCGTCAATGGCTTGATGAGGGCGTCCATGACCGGATTTTCGCGTGTGCCATCGCGGAAGGCCAGCAGCTGGCGCGCGATATAGCCAGCATCCAGACCGGCAATGCGCGGGTAACCGGCCGGTCCTTGTCCCATGCCGCGCGGGCCATGGCAGCTCATACAGGGGGGCACGCCGGTTGCTGTACCCGCGCGCGCGATTTTGGCGCCGCGCTCACTGTCGCCCGCCACCGCCTGTGGTGCTTGCATCAGGACCGGAAGCATTGCCACCAGTATGAAACGCAAAGATACATGCACCATGGGAATCAGCTCCTCAGCCATTGGGATTGAAAAAACTTTCACGATTTCCCAAATCTTTATACAGTACCAGCTCTTGCAATCCAATTAGGAACGCTTGACTTCGGCCCCAATGATTATGGCGCATTTGTCATCCGAGACGTATTTGTGAACGCTGGATTGTCACTGTTCAACCGAGGTTTCCTGCAACAGTCGGCACCGGGCCTTCTCACCTCGATTCTGGCTACCCTGGTTCTGGCGGCACTGGCCGTTGTTGGCAATATCCTGGCCATGCCTTTGGCCTTCGGGGTGGTGTTTATCTTTGGCTCCGTCTTTGCCATGTTGGCGGTGGTCTTGCTCGGCCCCTTGCCCGCCATGCTGGTTGGATGTGCCGGAGGCCTCTATACCTGGGTGCTCTGGGGACATCCCTATGCGCTGGTCATTATGACGCTTGAGCCGCTGCTGGTTGGGTGGCTGTACTGGCGTTGGCGGTTCAACCTGGTGCTGGCTGACATGGCCTTCTGGGTGGTTCTAGGCGCGCCCCTGGTGATGCTGTTCTACGGTCAATTTATCGGTCTGCCGTGGTCAGCGGTCGTGCAGATTGCGCTCAAGCAACCGCTGAACGGGATTTTCAACGCGCTGCTGGCCGGGTTGTTAGTGATCAGTGTACGTTTGCTGTGGCCCCGGTTCCGAGTCCCAGGCAGCCTGCGCATGGGCGATCTGATCTTCCATCTGATGCTGGTGGCCATTCTGTTGGCTGGTAGCGTACCTCTGGTGTACAGGAGTTATCAGCAGCACGCCGAACTGGAAGAGCGGCTGCGGATCGAATTGGCAGGAATTCTCGACCACTTGGCGCTGCGCATGGAACGGCAGGCCAGCGAAGGGCGCCTGGAGCTCGACGAGGCGATGGCGCGCGAGCGACTCAGACCAGGCATGGGGCTCGCGGTGCTCGATGCCACCGGCAAAATCCAGGCCAAACACGGGCAACTCGACAGCCTGGATGACGCTGAGCCCTCTCCGATCCCGCCGTCTGCAGGATTGCAAATCTGGATGCCCAGTGGCGAGCAGCCGCTGATGAAACGCTGGAAGCAAGGTCGCTATTGGCTGACGGCGCCGGTTGCGGTGACCGGATTCGCACAGGTGGTGGTGGAGGCGCCGGCCGCGCCTCTAGTGGCGGCTCTGGAACGGGGCAGCGTGCTGCTGTTTGGGTTTTTGGTGCTGCTGTTGCTGATCGGTATCTCGGTGGCAGCCCTGCTCAGTGATTGGCTCAGCCGACCATTGCGCGAAATTGGCGTCCTGGGCGCAAACTTGGCGGCGACGGTGGCGCAAGGGATTGAACCGCAGCTGCCCAAACATCCACTGCGCGAGTATAATGATCTTTCGATACGCTTGGAAAACATGGCGCATAGCCTGGCCGCCAGCTTCTCAGAGCTGCGTGCGACCCAGGCTGGGCTGGAAGCCCAGGTTGCATTGCGCACTGAGCAACTGGAGCGACTCTCGCAAGTGGCTCGTCAGACCACCAATGGTGTCATCATCACCGACACTGAGGGGCGGGCGCAATGGGTGAACGAAGGTTTTACCCGCATTTCCGGTTATTCACTGAATGATGTTTTTGGCCGCAAACCGGGCGAGATTCTCCAGGGCCCGCAAACTGATCAGGGCACTGTCGCCCGCATCAGCGCCGCCGTCGCTGCCCGGCAGCCGTTTAACGAAACTCTCCTTAATTACACCCGTGCAGGCAGGTCTTACTGGATCAACATCGATTGCAATACCTTGACGGATGCCGATGGCCAGATCTATGGCTTCATGGCCATCGAGTCGGACGTTACGGCGCAGAAGCATGCCGAGGATGCGCTGCAACTGAGCAACCTGCGCCTGCGCAGCCTGTTCGAACTCTCACCCCTGGGGATTGCCCTGAACGACCTGGCCAGCGGTGCTTTCCTTGAAATCAACGACGCCCTGATCGCACCAACCGGTTACAGCCGGGAGGAATTTTTCGCGCTCAACTACTGGCATCTCACCCCCAGGGAGTATAGCGACCAGGAACAAGTCCAACTCGAAAGCCTGAAGTCCACCGGCCGCTATGGCCCTTACGAGAAGGAGTACATTCGCAAGGATGGCAGCCGCTATCCGGTACTGCTGAACGGCGTGATCATCGAAGATCCAGGGGGTACGCGCATCTGGTCGATCATTCAGGACATCTCGGAGCATAAACGTAATGAGCACGCCATCCGTGATCAGGCTCAGCAGACCCAGGCCATTGTCGATAATGTGGTTGATGGCATCATCACCATTGATCGCACAGGCGTGATTGCTTCGGCCAATCCGGCGGCGCTGCGGATCTTTGATTATTCCTCAGATGAAGTCATCGGCGAAAATGTTGCCATGTTGATGCCTGAGCCCCAGAGCCTTGCCCATCACGGCTACATGCGTAACTATCTGACGACGGGGGTGGCGCGGGTGATTGGAGTTAACCGGGAGATGCGGGGACGGCGCAAGGACGGGAGCGTTTTCCCGATGGAACTCGCCGTCTCTGAGGTGAGCAGTCAGGATCAGCCAATGTTTATCGGCGCGGTGCGCGACATCACCGAGCGCAAGCGGGTGGAGCGCATGAAGAACGAATTCGTCTCCACGGTCAGCCATGAGCTGCGTACCCCCCTGACGTCGATTTCCGGCTCCCTGGGGCTGTTGCTTGGGGGCGCCCTCGGCGAATTGTCGGCAACCATGCGCCCGCTGATGGAGATCGCACACAACAACAGTCAGCGGTTGAGCTACCTGATTAACGATTTGCTCGATATGGAAAAGATCGCGGCTGGCAAAATGCAGTTCGATCTGCAGGAAGTTGCCCTGATGCCCCTGGTGGAGCAGGCGGTGACCGCCAATCTGGCCTATGGTGAGACGCGCGGGGTGCGTTTTGAACTGACCGAACGGATTGCCGGGGAGATCGCGGTGCGGGTCGACAGCCAGCGCTTGCAGCAGGTGTTGGCCAATTTTCTCTCCAACGCTGCCAAGTTCTCACCCGAGGGCGGCACGGTCGAGATTGGCGTACAGCTGCGTGGCACCCATGTCAGGATCTGGGTGCGGGATCACGGGCCAGGTATTCCACGCGAATTCCGTTCCCGGATGTTCAAGAAATTCTCGCAGGCTGATGCCTCCGACACCCGACAGCGCGGGGGGACCGGGCTGGGGTTGGCTATCACCAAGGAGCTGGTCGAACGCATGGACGGCACGGTCGGGTTTGAGTCAATCATTGGTGAGGGAGCCACCTTCTGGGCCGAACTGCCAGTCTTGGCGAGCGGGCACGAACGGGTTGGTAATCAGCCGATGTCGGATTCAGACCATTCCAACAATGGTCCTCTGGTTTTGGTGGTGGAAGACGATCCCGACGCCGCCCGCTTGTACCAAGCAGGTTCTGAACACATCTTGCATATTGAAGACGATCTGGATCTGCATCAGGTCATCAAAACCATGATCGGTCATCACTACCAGCTCGACCATGCGGCGACCCTGAGCGAAGCGCGTGACCTGTTAGCCAAAACGAATTACGATCTGGCGATTCTGGATTTGAATCTGCCCGACGGTTCAGGTTGGGAATTGCTGCCGCTGATGCGTCGCCAGCCCTCCCAGCCACGGATTCTGATTCTATCGAGTATGGAAGTGTCACAAACCGAGGCACAGCAGGTCGAAGCGGTTTTGCTGAAATCCCAGATCACGCCAACAATGCTGCTCGATGCACTTGGCGGCCGCATTCAACAACATCAGGAATCATCGCCATGACCGAATTGAACCGCGTTCTCTATGTTGAGGACGAACCTGACATTCAAGCCGTCGCCAAGATCGCCCTGGAAGCCGTGGGTGGTTTCACGGTCAAGATCTGTTCTTCCGGGGAAGAGGCTCTGGCTGTGGCGGAAGACTTCGCGCCCGATATGATTCTGCTCGACGTCATGATGCCCGGAATGGACGGTCCATCCACGCTCGCGGCGCTACGCCAGCATCCAGCTTTGGCACGAACGCCCGTGGCGTTCATGACCGCCAAGGTACAACCGCAAGAGATCGCGCAGCTCAAGTCCCTTGGCGCCTTGGACGTGATTCCCAAGCCCTTTGAACCCATGCAATTGGCGAATCAGGTGCGTGCCCTGTGGGGGAAATCCAGTGGCTAAGCTTCCCACTGACCTGGCGGCTGAGCTCGCCAAGATCGGCGAGGCGTTTGCCCAACGCACGCGCGATGAGCTGCGCGAATTGGCGCGCCTGGCCAATGCGCTCGAGGGCGAGGCGGACATCCGCCCCTCCCTGGAAACACTGCATCAGTGTTTGCACCGTATTGCGGGTTCGGGAGGCTCGTTCGGTTTCGAGACGCTGAGCGAGGCGGCGCGTGCGCTCGAGATCGAGGCCAATCAATGGCTGAGTCAAGCGACGCTGACGATCGATCGCGCCCAGCGACGGCGCTTTGCCGCCGGGGTGGCGGTCTTGAGCGACCATCTCCAGCTACGCGAAGCGCCCCCGACTCAGGCACTGATGCAGGCACCGAGAGCGAAGACCACAGTATCTGGCAGCAGCGGTAAAATCGCCATCTGGCTGGTGGAGGATGAGATTCCGCTGGGTGAGCATCTGGTGCATCTACTCGGACAGTTTGGCTACGAGCCGCATCTCTACACTCGGTTCGATGCACTGGCGGCGACCTTTCAGGATGGCTGTCCAGATTGCCTGGTGATGGACCTGCACTTGACGGAAGAAGAGTTAGGCGCAGTGGAAGCACTCATGACTGGCGCCAGTTTTCAGGCGTTGCACTGTCCGGTGATTCTGGTATCCGCCAAAGGCGACTTCTCCACGCGGATGCGTGCCGCACGGCTCGGAGTCGATGGCTTTATGCTGAAGCCACTCGATATTCCGCGGCTGGTGGATCGCATCGAGCGCATTTTGGAAGAACGCCACGCGGCGCCCTATCGGGTGTTGATCGTGGATGACGACCGGGACCTGGCCGAGCATCTGCGTCTGGTGCTGGGCGCGGATGGCATGGATGTGGAAGTCCTGAACAAGCCAGAGCAGGTGATCGAGGCGGTTGGAAGCTTTCACCCGGAACTGGTGCTGATGGATATGCATATGCCCGAGTATTCGGGACCCGAGTTAGCCACGGTGATTCGCCACCACGATGACTTGCTCGGCCTGCCCATTGTTTACCTGTCGGCTGAACAAAATCGCGACAAGCAGCTTTTGGCCATGCGCAGCGGTGCGGATGATTTTCTCACCAAACCGATCTCGGATACCGAACTGGTCGCCGCAGTGCGCGTGCGTGCCGCACGTTTCCGCCAGTTGGCCAACCTGATGACCAAGGACAGCCTGACCGGGTTGCTCAAGCATGCGCGCATCAAAGAGAGTCTGGTGCGTGAGCTCGCTCGTGCCCAGCGCACGGAGCGCGCACTCTCGGTGGCCATGCTGGACATCGACCACTTCAAGAAAGTCAACGACACTTACGGACACGCTATCGGCGATCGTGTGATTCTGGCCCTGGCTCATTTGCTCAAACAACGTTTACGCAAATCCGATAGCATCGGACGCTATGGCGGGGAAGAATTCGTGGTGATTCTTCCCAACAGTGATTTGCCTATGGCGCAAAACGTGTTGGAAGATATTCGCGCGCGCTTTGAGGGGTTGCCGTTCCTGCATGACGGCCAGGAATTTCATTGCACCTTGTCCGCCGGTATCGCCTCGACCCGTGAACATCCGGATGCCGACGACGGGCAACTCCTCATCGTAGCGGATGAGGCGCTTTATGCAGCCAAGCATGGTGGGCGCAATCAAGTGCGCTCGATCCGCTCGCCTGAATGTTAGGTGATCAGGGTGCGGCCTCGACAAGATGTTATTTCGAGGAGTATGCTCTAAGCCTCTGTAAATGATGAGGCGAGGAGCGATCATGGCCACGGTTGTTCGGCGTTCGGGCGAAGAGATCACCATCGAAGTGAGCC
>NZ_NRRS01000059.1 GCF_016583795.1 Rhabdochromatium marinum
TTGAGCAAGTGCTTGAACGCATGCCTTGGCCGGCTTGGCCGGCTCGACGACGACCTCGACCGGCAAAGCGCCCCTACCTGATGCCTGTGGCGGCTTAGCAACAATGGACCAAGGCATGATCAAGGCCCTGCTGCCAAACAAAAGTAATTTAGTTAAAGAACCTTTGCAATGATTAAATGAGTGCTTTATGTCGTTCTTTATCTTTTTTAAGTTACTAAAATAGTCTTTATCGGAACTGTATTCTGTTACCACAGACGCATCTGTGGATACACTGTCTACAATATACCCTACTGGTGCACCGTCAACATTAGTGCCTTTATTTATCATTTCATAGTCTGAAAAGTAATGATCCGAAATGATATAGCCAAAACGTTCAAAGTTAGTCCCTGCAAGAGAACCAGAAATTTCTTCACTTAACCTAGCAATATAAGAGTTTCGTACTTCTTGTTTCATTTTATTTCCATTCTCAGAAAGGACTACCTACAGCACATAACAGTGAAATGGACTGATGTCCGGTAATATTGTGCTAACCTGAAGTCAGCCTAGCACAATATTTCGGGACCGCTATGCCCATAGCTTTACCCATATCTTATAGCGCTTTTCGTGTACGACGAGATAAGTGCTTGATTGAGCGTCTTGGAGTCATGAGTTGCCAGCTTCGTAAGACGAAAACCGGGGGCCGTAAGTGTCTGAGCGGGCACGCGGACTCGACTTATGGGTAAAGCTATGCCGCTATGCCTCGCCATTTCAATTCTCGTTCTACCCCTTCCGATACCTCCACTGCCCGCCGCGAATCCGGAAATCCATCCGGCTGGGATCGATACCTCTCTCTATTGAAGCGCCATCGCATCCCCCACAAACAACGCGAGTGGTACGTCAAACGCGCAGAGGCATTCATCGAGGCAATGCGCCCGGCGCGAATGCGGGAAGTGACGAAGGAACAGATCACGGCCTTCTTCCCTCGTTATGCCCGTGAGCAGCGTTTGACTGACTGGCAGTTTCATCAAACCGTGGATGCCGTGCAACTGCTTCTCATTGATCTGGCGCATAATCCGAGCGCGGAACAGGTCGATTGGGACTACTGGAAATCGGCGACGAAGGATCTGGCACCGGATCACCCGACCCTTGCAAGGACAGTGACACCTGAGGGGGCTGTCGAGAACCGCTCCTATTTCCAGCGCTCGGCCGAGGATCTCGATCTGTTGAAATCACTCGCACGCACGCTGCGTGCGAGGCGCTATGCCATCCGGACCGAGCAGACCTATGTCGACTGGTGTCATCGCTTCATTGGGTTTTGCGGGGGTTCCGATCCAGCAGCCTGAGGTCTGGCGGACGTCGAGCGTTTCCTGGCCCATCTGGCGGCCGATCGGGGTGTCGCGGCCAGCACCCAGAATCAGGCGCTCAATGCCCTGGTGTTCCTGTTTCGCCATGTCTTGGAGCGGCCTCTGGACGAGCTGCGCTTCACCCGTGGCCGGCGTCCGCCGCGCATGCCGGTCGTCTTGACCCGTGACGAGATCCGCGCCCTGTTCGACCAGTTGTCCGGGACGCGGGGCCGGTGAAGAGCCCCGTCGACGAACTTTAAGCTACTTAACCCGCACTTAACCCCTCCAGGCGTATCTTTCCGATATCGGAAAATTTGAACCGCAAAGACGCGAAGGACGCTAAGAAATGCGAGGTCGTGAATCTTCAGCGTCCTTCGAGCTCTGGCCGGGCTTAGCCAAGTGCGTGAGCCATTGAAACCCTTTGCGCGCTTTGCGCTCTTAGAGGTTCGGCAGTTCTTCTCAGGCTCATCAATGCGATCGAAGTTATTCATACAGCAGGGCATCGCCTTCGGCCTGGCCGCTCTGGTCTGCGGCTGCGCCGTGGGACCGACGCGGCCGGATCTGGCCGCCCAGGCCGTGCGCGACACCGACCAGGTTCCAGCCTGGTCGCCGCAGCCGGACGCGGTGCCGTCCGCCTATCTCGACGATCTGATCCAAGCGCCCGAGCTGGATGCGCTGGTCAAAGAGGCATTGGCGGCCAATCCCAGCCTGCAGCAGACCCTGACCACGCTGCGGATCACGCGCGCCCAGCGGCGCCAGACCGAGGCCGCGCGGCTGCCGTCGGTCGAGGGCTCGGCCTCGGGCTCGCGCGAGCAGTTCGGCGATCCTGCCTACCGCAGTTCGGTCACGGTGAGCTGGGAAGTGGATCTCTGGGGCAAGCTGTCAGAGAACGACCAGGCCGCCGAGAAGGATGTCGAGGAACAGCAGGCGCTCTATCGGTCGGCCCGCGACGCACTGGCGGCGGACCTGATGGAGAACTGGCTGGGTCTCATCGCCGACCGTCACGCCATCGAGATCGAACAGCGCCGGCTCGCCACCCTGGAGCAGAACGCCGACTTCATCCTGCAGCGCTACCGCAACGGGCTCGGCCGCCTGGAGGATCTGGACAGCGCGCGCAGCTCGACGGCCAGTTCGCGGGCCTCGCTCGCCCGGTATCGCGAATCACTGGCGCAGCGCCAGCGCGCACTCAAGGTGCTGCTGGGACGTGTCGGCGGAACCGAGACGATCGACTTTCCCGCCGACTATCCGCAGGTGCTCCCTCCCCTCGCCGCCCTGCCGGATCAGACGCTCCAGCGCCGCCCGGACCTCCAGGCCGCCTATGCCGCGATCCAGGCGGCCGATCTGCGCACCTCGGTCGCCTACAAGGATCTGCTACCCAGCATCAGTCTGCAGGCGGCCCTCTCCGATGCGGCGGCCAAGCCGAGTGCGACCCTGCTTCAGGATCCGCTCTGGGCGCTGCTGGGTCAGCTGACCGCGCCACTCTATCGGGGCGGACAACTGCGCGCGGCCGCCGAGATCGCCAAGTTACAGACGGCCCAGGCCTATCAGGCCTATCGCGAGACCCTGCTGACCGCCGTGCAGGAGGTCGAGGACGCCCTGGGCCAGGAACGGACGCTCGCCGAGCGTCAGACCCATGTCGAGGCGGCCCTGACCGCCGCACGCAACAATCTGGCCCAGTACGAACGCAGCTACCGGGCCGGACTGGTCGATATCCTGGATCTGTTGAGCGTCCAGCAGCAAACCTATGATCTGGAGGCGCAGTTGGACAACCTTCGTTACGAACGCCTGACAAACCGTATCGTGCTCGGGCTCGCCCTTGGGCTGGGGACGCGCGCATGAGTTCGCGCTCCAAACAATGGCTGGTCTTCATCGCCGCCCTGGTCTTGCTGGCCGGCGCCGGACTCTATGTACAAACCCACCTGCATGGCCCAGGTGGCCGATCGGGTGGACCACCCGGGGCCGGCGGGCCGCCGAGCCAAGCCGGCTCCAAGCCCGAGCCTAAGGGCGGACCCTCAGAATCGGCACCGCCCGGTGGGGCTGCCCCGAAGGGATCCGGCATGACCACCCAGCGTCCGGACGTGCGCGTGGTGCGGGTGACGCCCGCGCGCTATCAGGCCCAGGTCAGCGGCTACGGCGAGGCCCGGGCGCACTATGCGCTGACCCTGACGGCACAGGTCTCGGGCCGGGTCGACGCGCTGTCGGAACATCTCGAATCCGGTCAGCGGGTCGCCAAGGGCGATGTCCTGGTGCAGCTGGAGGACAGCGACTACCGCGCCGCCGTGGCCAGCGCCGAAAACGATCTAGCCTCGGCGCGCCTGGCCCTGCTCGAAGAGGAGCGCCAAGGCGTCCAGGCGGCGGCCGAATGGAAGGCCTCCGGGCTGCGCGGCAAGCCGGACTCGGAGCTGGTCCTGCGCAAGCCCCAGCTGGCGGCGGCCAAGGCGGCCGTAGCCCATGCCGAGGCGACCCTGGTCAGCGCCCGCGAGGATCTGGCCGAGACCCGCATCACCGCCCCCTTCGATGCACTGGTGGTCGAGCGCAGTGTCGCGCCCGGCAGCTATGTCCAGGCCGGCACCCAGGTCGCCTCGCTCTACAGTCTGGACCGCCTGGAGGTCTCGGTCGCGCTCTCGGCACGCGACTGGAGCACCTTGCCGGACACGCAAACCCTGACCCGCGGCGACTGGCCCGCCAGGCTCACCAGCGTCGAGGACGGCCAGGTCTGGACCGGCCGGGTGCTGCGCGCCGAGCGCCATCTGGACGAGACCACCCGCCAGCGCGCATTGGTAATCGCCGTCGACCGACCGCTCGACCGTGCACTGCCCCTGCTGCCCGGCACCTTCGTGGAGGCCGAGGTGGCAGGCCGCGAGCTCGACGGGCTCTGGCGTCTGCCGAGCGCCGCGCTCAGCCAGCGCGGCGAGATCTGGCGGGTCGATCCCGAGGGCAATCTGGAGCGCTTCACCGCCGAGCCGGTCTTCAGCGATGCCCAGGGCATCTATATCGAGGCGCCCGAGACGCTGCGCGACAGCGCACAGCAGGTGCTGGTGCATCCGCTGAACGGCTATCTGCCGGGCATGGCGGTCAATCCGGTCGAGGTATCGCGCGATGAGGACTGACAGAGGCGGCATCATCGGCTGGTTCGCACGCAACCCGGTCGCGGCCAACCTGCTGATGATCCTGGTGATCCTCGCGGGCGTCTTCTCTGCTGGCGATCTGCGCAAGGAGGCCTTTCCCAGCCTGGAGCCGAACAGCATCACGGTGTCCGTCTCCTACGACAGCGGCTCGGCCCAGCAGTCCGAGGAAGGGCTGGCGATCAAGATCGAGGATCAGCTCGAAGGCGTCACCGGCATCGACAGCATCACCAGCAGCTCGACCGGCAGCGGCGTCACCGTCACCATCGAGAAGCAGTCGGACTACGACCTCGACACCTTGCTGACCGACGTCAAGACCAAGGTCGACGCCATCTCGACCTTCCCGGCCGACGCCAAGAATCCGGTCATCCAGAAGGCCGAGCGCGAGGAACACTCGCTCTGGCTGCAGCTCTACGGCGACGCCGATCGCCACACCCTTCAGCGCCTGGCCGACGAGCTCAAGTCCGACCTCATGGCCACACCCGAGATCAGCCGAGTCACCATCTCCGGCTGGCTGGACCCCATGATGGTGGTCGAGATCGACGAGGGCCGGCTGCAGGCCTACGGACTCTCGCTCTCGGACGTGGAGGAGGCGGTCAACGCCGGATCCTCCAACACCATGACGGCGGTGCTGCGCGACCGCGACCTCTATCTGCAGCTCAAGGCCTCGGAGCAGGCCTACCGGGTAGAGGAGTTCTCCGCCATCCCCCTGATCACGGGCGCCGACGGGCGCGAGATCCGTCTCGGGGACGTGACCCGGATCCGCGACGCCTACGACGACCTCACCTCCTCGCTCCTGCGCTATCAGGGGCAAGACAGCATCGGACTGCAGGTGGTCACCACCGGGCAGGACGACATCATCGACACGGTCGCCGCCGCGCGCCGGGTCGCGGACGCCTGGCAGACGAGCGGGGAGCTGCCGAAGGGCGTCGAGCTGGCCACTTGGTACGACCGCAGCGAGAGCATCCAGAGCCGGCTCGAACTGCTGGTGCGCAACGCCCTGACCGGCATCCTGCTGGTGTTCGTGCTGCTCGCCGCCTTCCTCGATCTGACCCTGGCCTTCTGGGTCGCCATGGGGCTGCCCTTCATCTTCTTCGGCACCCTCTATTTCATGGGCGACGGCCTCATGGGACTCTCGCTCAACGCCTTCACCACCTTCGGCTTCATCATGGCCCTGGGCATCGTGGTCGACGATGCGGTGGTGGTCGGCGAGAGCGTCTACACACTGCGCTCCGAGCGCGGCGACACCCTGGGCAACACCATCCGGGGGACGCTGCGGGTGGCGGTACCGACGCTCTTCGGCGTCTTCACCACGGTCGCCGCCTTCTACGCCCTGTCCCAGATCCAGGGCCACCTGGGCGAGCTCTACGCCCAGTTCGCCGACGTGGTGGCCATCTGTCTGATCCTCTCGATCGTCGAGTCCAAACTGATCCTGCCGGCCCATCTGGCGCACCTCAAGACCCATCGCCGACCGACCCGCAACCCGCTGCTGCGCGGCTGGCAATGGGTGCAGCGCGGAGCGGACATGGGGATGACACTCTTCCGCGACCGCCTCTACCGCCCGCTGCTGGAGCAAGCGCTGATCCATCGCTACGCGACCGTCCTCGTCTTCCTGACCGTGCTGGTGCTGGTGATTTCGATGCCCTTCACCGGCGCGGTCCGTCTCAGCTTCTTCCCGGACATCCTCGGGGACACGGTGCGCGCCCAGGTGACCATGCGCAACGACGCCAGCTTCGGCCAGACCCACCGGGCGCTCGATCGGCTGGAGTCGCTGGCCTACGCGGTCGACCGCGAACTGCGCAAGAACAAGGACGAAAGCGGCATCGCCAATCTGCAGGTGCTGTCCTCGGGCGACCAGTCCGGCCGGGTGACGGTCGAGCTGCACGCCGATCCGCCCTACGACATCCGCGTCTTCACCAAGCGCTGGCGCGAGGCGGCGGGACTCCCGGAGGGCGTGCGCACGCTCAACATTCAGAGCTTCCGGCGCATGGTCTCGGCGCTGCGGGTGGAGCTGCGCGCCAACGACGACGAGGTGTTGACCCTGGCCGGCGAGGCGCTCAAGGCGCATCTGCAACAGATCCCGGCCGTCTTCGGCATCGAGGACAACCTGGAGCCCGGCCAGCCCCAGCTGCGCCTGGAGCTGACCCAGCAGGGACGCGCGCTGGGGATGACCACCAGTTCCCTCGCCGTCCAGGTGCTACAGTCGTTCAGCGGCCAGGTGGTGCAGCGCTATCAGCGCGACAGCGACGAGATCGAGGTCAAGGTCCGCTATCCGGAGGCCGACCGTCAGAGCGCGGCCGACGTGCTCCAGGCACGGGTGCGCACGCCGGACGGATCCGTGGTGCCGCTCGCCAGCGTGGCCACCCTGACCTTCGGCTACACCCGCGACACCATCACCCGCATCGACGGCAAGCGCGCGGTCTACATCTCGTCCGACGTCGACAAGGAGCAGCTCTCGTCGACCGAGCTGGTCGCCCAGCTACGGGCCGATGTGGCCCCCCGACTGGAGCGCCAGTATCCGGGGCTCGACATCCATTTCGCCGGCGAGGCCGAGGAACAGGCCGAGACCCAGGCGTCCATGGCCCAGATGTTCATGCTGGCGATGCTGCTCATCTATCTGCTGCTGGCGATCCCGCTGGGCTCCTACGTCCAGCCCCTTCTCATCATGACGGCCATCCCCTTCGGCATCGTCGGGGCCATTCTGGGACATTGGATCAACGGGCTCTCGCTCGGCATCCTCTCGCTCAACGGCATCATCGCCCTGAGCGGCGTGGTGGTGAACGACAGCCTGCTGCTGACCGCGCGCTTCAACGAGCTGCACAAGCACGCCGACGACGTGCGCGAGGCGGCCGCGCACGCCGGCCTCGACCGGCTGCGGGCGGTGCTGCTGACCTCCTTCACCACCTTCGCCGGCCTGGTGCCGCTGCTCGGCGAAACCTCGCTGCAGGCGCAGTTCCTGATCCCGGCGGCGGTCTCGCTGGGCTACGGCATCATGTTCGCGACCTTCATCACCCTCATCTTCATCCCGGCCCTGCTGCTGATCCAGCAGGACGTCGCCGGTCTGATCGGTCGATTGCGCCGACGCCTACTGTCGCCTCGCAAGGAGGAGGAGCAGCCATGCTGACCCTGCTGCTGGTCGAGGACGATCTGGACCTGGCCCAAACCCTCGTCGATTATCTGGATCTGGAAGGCATCCGCTGCGACCATGCCAGCAACGGCATGGCCGGACTGGAGCTGATGCGGCGCGGACGCTACGACGCACTGCTGCTGGATCTCAACCTGCCCCGGCTCGACGGTCTGAGCGTCTGCCAACGTCTGCGCACGGACGGCGACGACACCCCCATCCTGATGCTCACCGCCCGCGACCAGCTCGAGGACAAGCTCGACGGTTTTCGTGCCGGCACCGACGACTATCTGGTCAAGCCATTCGCGCTCCAGGAGCTGGTGGTGCGGGTCCGAGCGCTGGCCCGGCGCCGCAGCGGCCAGGCTCAGTGTCTGCGCTGCGCGGACCTGGAGATGAACCTGGCCGAGCGGTCGGCGACCCGCGCCGGGCAGTCCCTCAAGCTGACTCCGACCGGTTGGCGGCTGCTGGAGGCGCTGATGCGCGCCTCGCCGGCCGTGGTCTCCCGGCAGGCACTGGAGTCGGCGGTCTGGGGCGAGGAGATGCCGGACAGCGACAGCCTCAAGGTGCACCTCTTCCATCTGCGCAAGGCGGTCGACGCGCCCTTCCCCACTCAGCTCATTCAGACCGTTCCCGGTCACGGCTTCGTCATCAAGGGACCGGACCCATGAAGGCATCGCCGATACCGGGCCATGCGCGCGGGCAGCTGAGTCTCAAATGGTTCCTGATCTTCTCCTTCCTCGCCCTGGGCTGCGTCCTGGTGGTCGGCTACTCCTGGCTCTCGGTCCAGTTCTTCATTCGCGGCATGGACAACATCGTCGCCAGCAACATGGAGCGAGCCGCCGAACGCTATCTGAATGACGTGCCCCTCGATCAGCGAGAGGCACCGAGTCTCTTCAGCGGCTATCACATCACCCTCAACTGGGAGCGAATGCCGCCCGAGATCCAGGCGGCCTTCCCCGAGCCGCCCGAGGCCCAGTGCCTGCTCTACAAGCAGCACAGATCGCGCTGGCTGGAACACCCCGACATCATCCATTTCGCCATGCGTCTGGAGCGCCAGGGTCACACGCTCTTCATCGCCAAGACCGTATCCGCGGCAACCTCGCCGAAGATCATCGGCCGCAATGCCGCCCGGTCGATGCATACCCTGATCATCATCAGCATCCTCATCGTGGCGACGCTCGGTCTCATCATCTGGTTGCTGCTGAGGCGCATCTCGCGCCCGGTCGCCGCGCTCGGACGCTGGACCGGAGCGCTCGATCCCCAGCGTCTTCGAGAGCCGCCGCCTGACTTCTCCTATCCCGAGCTCAACGCGCTCGCCGAACTGATCCGGACCAGCCTCTCCTCGGTGCAGGAGAGCCTGGAGCGCGAGCATCGCTTTCTGCGTCACGCCAGTCACGAGCTGCGCACCCCGATCGCCGTCATACGCAGCAACCTGGAGCTGTTGTCTCGCTTGCGGGAAACGAGCGAAAACCCGGTCGATATCCGCCAGAGCCAAGTGCTCGAGCGCATGAACCGGGCCAGCCTCAACATGCAGCACCTGACCGAAACCCTGCTCTGGCTGAGCCGTGAGGGTCGAGAGGCACCCTCATCGCACCCTGTACGACTTGACGCGCTCGTCGAAGAATTGGTCGAGGAGATGCGCTATCTGCTCAACGAAAAGCGCGTTTGCATCTGTCTGGACACCCACCCGTACAACCTCTCCATCCCCGAGGTTCCCGCTCGCATCGTCCTCGGCAACCTCATCCGCAACGCCTTCCAGCACACCTGGGACGGACGGGTCTCGATCCGACAACAGGAAGGCCGTATCGAGATCCTCAACAGCCGCCCGGAGTCCCAGGAGGAAACGCAACAATCGCTCGGATTCGGATTGGGTCTGCAATTGACCGCACAGCTGACGGAGCGGCTTGGGTGGGGGTATGTGAACGAGGCCGGGTCTGGTGGGCATCGGGTCGTTCTGAAGCTGAGGGGCGAGAAGGAAACCGCGCATCCGGTTGCCAACGGCCAGCATTCAATCGATAGCACAGTCCCTGGTGCTGAAACGTCAGAATGAGAGGGTAGACCGCGCAAGCTGGAAGACACCCATGACAGCCCTCTTCTCAGGGCAAACGCATCGACGCTGGCGAGACATCCTGATCCTGGCGATCCTGTACTTTGCCACCGCCAAGCTCGGACACAGCTTGGCGCTTCCGCCAGGTTACGTCTCTGCGGTCTGGATCCTCGTTAGCCTGGGTTCCCGGCAATACTAGATCGTCGCTGCCGAGTTTACCATCGATCACCGGCGGTTTCGTGTTCTTGTGAGTGATTGGTCGCCAGGAGTCGGTTGTGGTTTCAAAGGGTCTGCACAAGCTGGCGGTATTGGTCCTCGTCGAGGCCGGCTTCGGAGCCGAGGGAGTCGATGCGCTGCTGGGCTTCGGTCTCGTCGAGTGACATTTCTTTGAGCAAGGTTCGGTAATTTTGAAATGCCGCGCTCAGATGCGGATGAGCGTATCCATTCCGCCGGGAAAAGATCAGAAAGATGCCGACCATGCGCCGCATCAGCGGCTCGGCCTCGCCCAGGCGGTTGGTGGCCTGAAGAAGCATGGCCAGGTTGTTGAGCCGGATGGCCACCTTGGAATGCTCGGGGCCGTAGCTCGCCTCGTCGATCGACAGCGCTCGGCGCATCAGCGGCTCGGCATCGCCCAGGCGGTTGGTGTCCTGAAGGAGCTGGGCCAGGTTGTTGAGATCGCGGGCGACATCAGGATGCTCGGGGCCGTAGCTCGCCTCGTCGATCGACAGCGCTCGGCGCATCAGCGGCTCGGCCTCGCCCAGGCGGTTGGTGGCCCAAAGGAGTGCGGCCAGGTTGTTGAGCGCCGTGGCGACGTTGGGATGCTCGGGGCCGTAGCTCACCTCGAAGAGGCCGACCACGCGCCGCATCAGCGGCTCGGCCTCGTTCAGACGATTGGTGGCCTTAAGGAGCAGGGCCAGGTTGTTGAGCGCCGTGGCGACGTGGGGATGCTCAGGGCCGTAGCTCGCCTCGCAGATGCCGACCACGCGCCGCATCAGCGGCTCGGCCTCGCCCAGGCGGTTGGTGGCCCAAAGGAGTGCGGCCAGGTTGTTGAGCGCCGTGGCGACGTGGGGATGCTCGGGGCCATAGCTCGCCTCGTCGATCGACAGCGCTCGGCGCATCAGCGGCTCGGCCTCGCCCAGGCGGTTGGTGGCCCAAAGGAGTGCGGCCAGGTTGTTGAGCGCCGTGGCGACGTTGGGATGCTCGGGGCCGTAGCTCACCTCGAAGAGGCCGACCACGCGCCGCATCAGCGGCTCGGCCTCGTTCAGACGATTGGTGGCCTTAAGGAGCAGGGCCAGGTTGTTGAGCACCGACGCTTCGTCGGTCTTTTCGGTCACCAAAAGCTGAGCCTGGAGGAAGGATTGCTCCGCCTGTTTCCAGTCGGCCTGATCGAGCGCCAGCATGCCAAGCCGGTTGTGCGGTTTCCACCAGCCATGGTCCAGGGCGATCGCCTGCTCGATGGCGGCCCGCGCTTCCGTGCGTTCCAGCCGTGTCTCATGCAGATCCGCCTTGAACAGCGCCGCCTCGGCCAGCTCGCGGGCACGGGCCTTGTGGCGCTCGCCCGCCTCTTCGAGCCGCTTGGTGAGCAGTTCCAAGGCTGCCTCGACACCGCGCTCTTGCGCCACCCTGGCGGCCTCGGCGGTGAGTGACTGGCGCTCGGTCTCCGAGATCCGCTGAACGAAGGCCACCGCCTGATCGAGTTGCCCCTCGGCCTCCTCACGCCAGCGGTAGAGCCCGTCGATCTGCGGTGCCCGAGCGCCCGTCTCTTTGAGCCTGGCGAGCTTGGCCTGGAAGGTCTCCTCGATCTGGGCTCCCATCCGGGCCTTGAGGGCCACCGGATCGAACAGGACGTGGCGCGTCTGCCATTGCTGCCAGCCCAAGCCGCCGACGGCGCCCAGTACCACCAGGATGAGCATGGCGAGCACCCAATGCCGCCACCGGGAGCGGTGCTCATGGGTGGTCTGGGCCTGCTGAATCTGCTCCAGGGCCTGGGTGATGTGCTCGGACGACTCCCAGACGCGCCCGGTGGGGATGGCTGCGTCCCAGGGGACCGCTGGCGGGGCCTGGCTCGGCTCCGGGAGGGGCAAGGGTGGCCAGGATCGGCCCTGGACGAGACGCTCGCGGAGGTCCAGATAGCCGGCGTCGGCCGGCACCGTCCCCGCGATCAGGTAGTGCGAGGCATCGCGCACCGTCTCCGGGATCTGATCGGTGTCCTCGGGGCTCAGGATGAGCGGGATGAAACCGGTGTTGACCTCGCGGTAGTAGAGGACGTTGTGGATGACCTTGGCCTCCCACTTGACCCCGCGTCCCTGGCCGTAGGTCTCCAGCCCGAGAAAGCGCTGGCGGTAGGTGGCGGTGCAGACCAGGAGGGTGAAGTCGGCGGCGAGGATCTGCTCGGCGCACCAGCGCGGCCAGCCTTGGGGCGCTCCCTGGGGGGAGTCGGTCTCGAAGCGGTCCAGCCGGGCATCGAGGCCGTCCCGACGCAACTGCAGGGCCAGCTGCAGCACCCGCTCGGCGTGCTCGGGGCTGTCGTGGCTGTAGCTGATGAAGATTCGTGGCGGTCTGGGGGACGTGTCACCGGTGCTCATGGGCGCTCCCTGACGGCGTGTCTGGGAGCATGATAGCAGTGGACTCGAATGGCATGTACCCCCTGGTCGCGGCCGGTTACTGCAGGATGAACCGCCAGGCAATGACGACCAGGATGATCAGGAAGCCATAGAACCCCCACACCGAGAAGGATTTGGCAGCCTCCACGCGGTGCTGCTCCATGCTGCCTTCCGGCGCTACGGCGTAGAGATCCTCCGGCTGTAACTGCCCGGTGTGCAGTTTCTTGAGAAAGGCGTTGTAGGAGGCCCGGAATGCCTTCTCCAGCGCCAGGTAGTAGGCATCCAGCACGAAGAACAGGATCGAAGGGAACAGCGCCAGCCAAATGAGCTCGGGCTTGTCCTTGTGCGCGGTCACGACGAGAATCGCCGAGACGATGGTAATGCACCAGGTCTTGCAGGAACTGCTGTTCGCGGCCATGCGCTGAATCACGCCTTGCATGATTTGCAGGTGCGATTGGACGGAGGCGGATTCGTCGGTCAAGCCTTGTCCAGTACTTTCACTCATACAGTCACCTTAATCGAATCATCGCTGAATATTTGATCGGTTTGTCTCCCGATCCACTGCAGCCAGTTGGTTAACCCGTGAGTCTGCTACTTGTCCAGCTCCGCTGGCCAGACCTTCGGGGTCTTGCGGGTGGGCGAGTTCAAGTCTGCCAGCCGTCCGCCCCACTCAGTACCCCGCAGACCGTCACCAGCAGAATATCTTCAAGCGGATACAGCTTATTACGCTCAACACGGGGATCTTCAAGGCGATTGGCTAACAGGGTGCCGCAACATCATGTCAGATCTAGCGTTAATACGCGCTCGCCCTGGCTGAAAAGGCCGTTGCCCCTACCGCCCAGAGCAATCATGCTAGGCTATGGCGATGCTGAAGTCCCATTTATCCCCAACTCATCGTCGGCGCCGCTCGGCGCCGGCGGCGACTGGTTTGCCGGTGCGTATTCGCCGCCGTAGCGAGAGCGTGACTGTGCCGCGCGAGCTGGAGGCGCTGATGCAGTCGTTGTATCAAAATCGCGGAGCCAGTCGTGATCAGAGCTGTACGCTGGCCGGGCTGCATCCGGTCGAGCAGTTGCACGGCAGCGCGTCGGCGGCGGCCTTGCTGGCGCGTGCCATCACCGAGGGGCAGCGTATTCTGATTGTTGGTGATTACGATGCTGATGGCGCGACGGGGTCGGCGGTGGCACTGCTGGGGTTGCGCGCGCTGGGAGCAGCGGCGACCGATCATCTCACACCCAGCCGCTTCACGGATGGCTATGGCCTAAGTCCGGCGCTGGTTGAGGTAGCGGCAACGCGGGCGCCCGATCTCATTATCACCGTGGATAATGGCATTGCCAGCCTGGCCGGGGTGGAGCGGGCCAATGCACTGGGGATTCCGGTGCTCATTACCGATCATCACCTGCCGGGGGCGCAGCTGCCAGCCGCAGCGGCGATTGTGAATCCCAATCAACCCGGCTGTGCCTTTCCGAGCAAATCCCTCGCCGGCGTGGGAGTGATCTTTTATCTGCTCGTAGCCACCCGCGCCTGTCTGCGCGCGCGCGGCTGGTTTGGCGCGCAGCGCCCGGAGCCGAATCTGGCCGCATGGCTCGATCTGGTGGCACTTGGCACGGTGGCGGATGTGGTGGCACTGGATCAGAACAACCGCATCCTGGTTGAGCAGGGGCTCAGGCGTATTCGCCATGGGCGCTGTCGGCCCGGCTTGCGTGCGCTACTGGAAATCGGCGGCTGCCGTGTAGAACAGGTGACTGCGCGTGACCTGGGGTTCGTAGCCGGGCCACGCCTGAATGCCGCCGGGCGGCTGGAAGATATGTCCATCGGCGTGGAATGCCTGGTGACAGATGATCCGGTGCGCGCCATGCAGCTCGCGCGCGAGCTGGATCGCCTCAATCGCCAGCGTCGCGAGTTGGAGTTTGAGATGCGCGAAGCGGCTGAAACCCTGGTGGCACAGCTGAGCAGCAGCGATCAGGAGCTGCCGCCCGGACTCTGTCTGTTTGGCAAGGACTGGCATCAGGGCGTCATTGGCATTGTCGCCTCACGCCTGAAGGAACATTACCATCGCCCGGTCATTGTGTTTGCACGCGGCGATGATGGGCGGCTGCGGGGCTCGGCTCGCTCCATTGATGGCCTGCATCTGCGCGATCTGCTCGCCGCCATCGACCGCCGTCATCCCGGCCTGATGGAACGCTTCGGCGGGCACGCGATGGCCGCAGGCGTCACCATGGCCGAGGCACATCTGGAGGTCTTTCGCCAGGCGTTTATTGCCACCGTGGCGGCTGAACTGGGCGCGGTGGCGCAGGTGCGGGAAATTCTCTCCGACGGTGAGCTGGCCAGCTCGCTGCTGTCACTTGAAACGGCCACCGCCCTGCGCCTGGCGGCGCCCTGGGGCAAAGGCTTTCCCGAGCCGGTATTTGATGGCGAGTTTGCCATTTCCGAGGTGCGGGTGATCAAGGATCAGCATCTTAAGCTGCGCGCCCAGACCAACGACGGCATTGCCATTGATGCCATCGGCTTTCAGCTCGCCGCCTGTAAGGCCGAACTTGGCACCCGGGCTCATCTGGCCTATCGCCTGGATGTGAATGATTATCGTGGCCTGCGGCAGCCGCAGCTGATTTTGGAACATGCACAATCTGTCGATTAACCGTCGCTTAACACAAAATATGGATGAACCAAGGCAACCGGAATCCCCCGATTTTCCCGAGGGGCCGAGTAAAAGCTCCATCAAGCGTGAACATCTTGCGTTGCAGGCTCTGGCTGAGCAATTGCTCAGCCTACCGCGCGCCGAGCTAGAGCGTCTGGCGTTGGATGCCAAGACCTGGGAAGCCATTGATGAAACCGCACGCATCAAGGACAAGCGTGCCCTGGCGCGGCATTACAAGCGCATCGCCAACTGTCTCGCGCGTCTGGATCAGGAACCGCTTAAGGCTTTGCTAGCCCGGCGCGAGCAGGCCGAGCGGGCCGCCAGCGCACGGCATCATCAACTGGAGCGCTGGCGCGAGCGCCTGATTACCGAGGGCGATGCTGCGCTTGAGGACTTCTTGACTCAGTATCCAGAGGCCGAGCGCCAGCCGTTGCGCGCGTTGATTCGTGTCGCCCGGCGCGATACCGAACAGCATCGACCCGAGGGGCCACGCAAGCTGTTCCGCCATCTGCGCACCTTAATGAGCGAGCCGCACCCGACCGACTGAGTCCGACCAACTGAGCCTAGCCAGCAGCCAAAAAGGGGCGCCTAAGAAACCGTCTGATAGTAGAGATTCTGCGGATGCTGGGCCTCGGCGAAAAAGTACCAGCGCTCGGCGACCAGCCCGAGGTACTGAATCAAGAAGGCCAGAATGGGCAGCGTGGGTGACTTGGTCACATAGGCCACGCCGATCAGCACCACTGGCACCGGAAACACCAGCAGCATAAAGACGGCAGTCACCCGTCGAAGCGTGCCCGGACTGCGATGATGGAAAAACTCGCGCGTGTTGAAGGAACCCGCCGAGAAGCCCTGGGATTTCTGCGCAATGTCGCGATGACGCACGCCGATGGCAGTCTTAAGATTGCTGCGATACTTGATATGGCGATTGCGCAGCAGCGAGGCACCACGCGACAGAAAGGCAATGGCGGTAAAGATCACCGCCCAGGTGCCAAAGAAGGTGACCAGATCATTGCCAAGCCAGGCTGAATAAGCCGCCGCCAGCATGAAACCCGAGGCCAAGCCGAAAAAGGTGAAGTTCACCACCGTCAGCGGCGAAGCCCACTCCTGGAGAAATTTCACGCTGGCATAGATCATGGCTGTGGCCACGAAGAGCGCGAACGCCACAATGGCGCCCATCACGCCCACCAGCAGACTGGCATCCACTGGCAAGGCATCATCGCCAGCCACCACAAAGGGCTGGGTCCAACCCATCCAATGAATCAGGCTGAACAACGCCACCAACCCCATCAGCACCGGCAGCACAATGACTTCGCGTGACAGCCAGGAGGTGCGCCATTTCGAGGCCGCCCGCCAGGCACGCTCCGGACGCCCAAGATGGAAGAAAGAGGCAATCAGGCCCAGCACCAGCAGGGCCAGCGCGATCAGGCTGCCATGGAAGTAGTAATCGGAACTCTGCGCATCAATCAGATGGATACGCGAGTAGACCTGACCGGTGATCAGCGCCAAAAACAATCCCTGACCGGCACCGAGCAGGGTGGTGAGAAAGATGACGGAAAAGGCAGGATGCATGGTCTTAAACGGGCCCTTCGCTAGTAGTCAGTGGTGTCGATTGTCGCTGCGGTGGTCAGTGCGGATGTCGATAATCAGGCGCCTGGCGCTCGTACGCTACCAGGTCACATCCTCCAGGGTTTCCTCGCCATGATAGACAGTAATGTCTTCTTTCTTCAGCGGATTATTCGTGCGCAGCAGGTCATCCTCGGTGATGTGCATCCGGTTTTTGTGGCGCGGCAGATAATGGTTGGCCGGCTGCGTGCCCCACTCCGGCATCAGGGCATAGCCACCGCGCTCGCGAATGGCAATCGATACCTCAGAATCTGGATTCTGCACATCGCCAAACAGACGCGCGCTGGTCGGGCAAGCGAGCACGCAGGCCGGCTTGCGCTCGGCCTCAGGCAACGATTGATCAGTGATGCGATCAATGCACAGGGTGCATTTTTTCATCACCTTCTGCTGGGTATCGACTTCCCGCATCCCATAGGGACAGGCCCAGGAGCAGTATTTGCAGCCGATGCACTTGTCATAATCGACCAGCACCACGCCGTTGTCCTCGCGCTTATAAGACGCACCGGTCGGGCACACCGGCACACAGGGCGGATCTTCGCAATGCAGGCAGCTCTTGGGAAAGTGCACCGTCTCGGTATTGGGATAGTTGCCCACCTCGAAGGTCTGCACGCGATTAAAAAAGGTGCCGGTCGGAGCGGCATCATAGGGATTTTCATCCACCATGGGACCCGCCCAGCCGGAGGTGTTCCATTGCTTGCAGGAAGTCACGCAGGCATGACAGCCGACGCAGACGTTGAGATCGATTACCAGAGCGAGTTGAGTCATCGCAATACCTAATTCAGTGCCAAATCAGTGCGCGGCGGCCGCATGGCCGGGCCATGCTATTTCCTCCCGAACACCCCGGCAACATAGGCCTGCCAGCGCGAGCGCGGACGGGTCAATTGCCCAGGCAGCGCCTTCATCGGCGTGAACTGTGGCTCGGTTATTTGTTTCTCATCCGGCCCGGCCTTGTAGATGCGCACGCGCACGTCGTACCAAGCCGCCTGCCCGGTCAACGGGTCGGAGTTCGACAGCACCTGGCTGCCGTCACCGGGCACCACCGGCAACTCCTCGCCAATCACATGATTGAGCAGGAAGCCTTTTTTGGACTCATCCGCCCTGGCACTCAGCCCCCAGGCACCAGCGCCCTTGCCGATGGCGTTCCAGGTCCAGACAGTGCCGGGCTCGACCGCCTCGGAATAGCGGCACATGCATTTGACCCGGTTCAGATGGGATTCCACCCAGATCCAGTCGCCATCCTGAATGCCCTGGGCAATAGCCACCTTGGGATTGACGAACAGATAATTGTGGCTGTGCAACTGCCGCAGCCAGGCGTTCTGACTGTCCCAGCTGTGATACATAGCCATCGGCCGCTGGGTGAGCGCATTAAGCGGATAGCGGTTCTTGTCGATGCGCTGCGTCTCCAATGGCTCATAGTAAAACGGCAACGGATCGAAAAAGGTCTCGATGCGCTCGCGATAGCGCTCCGGCGGCCGTCGCCCCGGCCATTTGCCCTGCGCAGCAGCGCGGAAGCGTTGCAGCACCTCCGAATAAATATGCAGCGTGATAGGCTCGGCCCACTTGGTCAAACCATGGGCACGTGCCCAGTGCAGATAGCCCTTGTTCCAGTTGCGCATGAACTGGTAGCTGCGCGGCAACTCGTGGTGGAAAAAGCAGTGATTGGCGGCATACTGCTCCCACTGCTGGGGATTGGGCTCACCTTTCAGCGCCTTGTCGCCGAATTTGCCACGATAGCCGGCCAGGAAGCCGATCCCGGAACCAGGCGAGGTCTCGTAATTGACCACAAAATCGCGATAGTTACGGAACTTGGCCGTGCCATCCTCATTGGTGAAGGCCGGCAGCCCGAGGCGCGCGCCCAAGTCAATGATCACATCCTGAAAGGGCCGACACTCGCCTTTAGGCGGCAGCACCGGCAAGCGCACCGCATCGACCGGGCCGTCGAATTCCGAAATCGGCCGGTCAAGCATCGAGAGCACATCGTGGCGCTCCAGATAGGTGGTGTCCGGCAATACCAGATCAGCAAAAGCCACCGTCTCTGAGGCATAGGTGTCGCAGACCACGATAAAGGGAATCTTGTACTCCCCATTCTCATGCTGATCGACCAGCATTTTGCGCGTCTCGACGGTATTCATCGACGAGTTCCACGCCATATTGGCCATGAACAGGAACAGCGTGTCGATGGGATAGGGATCGCCGCGCCAGGCGTTGGTGATGACATTGTGCATCAGGCCATGGGCTGCCAGCGGATACTCCCAGGAAAACGCCTTGTCGATGCGCACCGGCTCGCCCTGATCATCGACGAACAGATCCTCGGGACGCGCCGGCCAGCCCAGCGGCAAGCCGTCGAGCGGGGTATTCGGTTGCACGGCTTCCGGCCCATGCGGCGGTTTGGGACACGGGGGAATCGGCTTGGGGAAAGGCGCCTTGTGCCGAAAACCGCCGGGACGATCAATGGTGCCCAACACCGTCATCAGAATGCTCAGTGCGCGAATGGTATGGAAGCCGTTGGAATGCGCCGCCAGGCCGCGCATGGCATGGAAGGCGACCGGATTGCCGGTCACCGTGGCATGCTCGTTGTCCCAGGCATCGGTCCAGTTGATCGGCAGCTCGATTTTGTGGTCGCGCGCCATGATGCCCATCTCATGCGCCAGGCGGCGAATGGTGTCGGCCGGAATCCCGGTGATGCCCTCGGCCCATTCCGGGGTATGCGGCTCGACGCGCTCCTTGAGCAACTGAAAGGACGTCTTGACCGGCGTGCCGTCCTTCATGGTGTAGGCGCCGAGCAGACGCGGATCGGCGCCCTTGGTATGCGTCAGCACCTCGCCGGTGTTGCGATCCCACCAAAACTTGTCCTGCGGATCGGTACAGCCGCGAGTGACATCAATCGATGTATCGCGATAAAACATGCCGTGATCATCGCGCTCGGGATCATCAATCACCAGCTCGGCGGCATTGGTGTATTGGATGAGGAAATCGCGGTCGAACAGGCCGGTCTTGAGAATCTCGTTGGTCAGTGCCAGGAAGAGCGCGCCATCGGTGCCCGGTTTGATCGGCACCCACTCATCGGCAATGGCGCCATAACCAGAGCGCACCGGATTGATGGCGATGAAGCGCCCGCCCTGACGCTTGAACTTGGAGATTGCCGCCTTCATCGGGTTGGAGTGATGATCCTCCGCCGTGCCGATCATCACAAACAGCTTGGCGTGATCAAGATCCGGCCCGCCGAACTCCCAGAAAGAGCCGCCGATGGAATAGATCATGCCGGTGGCCATGTTCACCGAACAGAAGCCGCCGTGCGCGGCGTAGTTGGGGGTGCCAAACTGCTTGGCGAACATGCCGGTCAGCGCCTGCATCTGATCACGGCCGGTAAAGAGCGCAAATTGCTTGGGGTCTTCCGCGCGCAGCCGCCCAAGGCGCTCGGTTAGCATCCCCATCGCCTCGTCCCAGGAGATCTCCTCGAACTCGGACGCACCGCGCTTGGCCGACGCCTTGCGTCGCAGCGGCTTGGTCAGACGCGCCGGGGAGACCTGCTTCATAATACCGGACGACCCCTTGGCGCAAATGATGCCCTTGTTCAGCGGATGATCCGGATTCCCCTCAATATAGCGGACTTCCCCATCGCGCAGATGCACGCGAATCCCGCAACGGCAGGCGCACATGTAGCAGGTGGTTTCCTTGACTTCATGATGGCCGGTGGACTGATCAGAGCGGGAGGCGGGATCTTGCATGGAGGAAACCCTGACTGGCAGCAAAACGGTGAATAGCAAAAAACTTCCACATTCTACTGGCCATGGCCCCTGGTGACAAACTGACATCGCAGTCGCTGACTGAGACCGGAAATCTTAGCGCTCAAACACCGCCATGGATTCCAGATGGGCGGTATGCGGGAACATATCCATGGCCCCGGCAGCGGTGAGGCGGAAGCCATGCTGTGCAACCAAATGGCCGGCATCACGCGCCAGGGTTCCGGGATAGCAGGAGATGTAGACCAGGCGCCGAATGCCTGTCGCCGCCAGCGCGTCCAGCACTTGCAGCGCACCGCTGCGCGGCGGATCAATCAGCGCCAGGTCAAAGGACTGTCGCGCCCAGGCCCAATTGCGCTCGGCCTCATCGGCATAGAGATTGGCCTGATCGAAACGCACCCGCTCGGCATCCAAGCCGTTGCGCTCAGCATTGGCACGCGCACGCGCCACCAAGCCAGCCTCTCCCTCAACCCCCAGCACCGTCGCCGCCCGCCGGGCCAGCGGCAGAGTGAAGTTACCCAGCCCACAGAACAGATCCAGCACCCGATCCTGCGGCTGCGGATTGAGCCAGGACAGGGCGCGATCCACCATTAGACGATTCAACTCCAGATTGACCTGGGTGAAATCGTTCGGCTCAAACGCCAGCGTGACATCGGACGCCGGCAGTCTGAAGGTCAGATCGACCTGCTGTCCCGGCAGCGGCTGCACACTGTCGAGACCACCGGGCTGTAAATAAAGATGCAGCCCCGTGCGCTCGCCAAAAGCCTGCAAATGGGCGAGATCCTCCGGCGAGGGCGCGTCCAGCACCCGCAGAATCAACACCACCGGATCATCGCCCTGGGCCATTTCGATCTGCGCGACGCGCTCGCGAATGCTCAGCGCACCGATCAGCTCCGCCAGTTCCGTCAGGCGTTCGCCGACTGCCGGATGCAACACCTCGCAGCGTTGCAAATCAGCCACAAAAGACGAACCGCGCTCGCGAAAACCGACCAGCACCCGACCCTTCTTGGCCACATAACGCACGCCCAGCCGCGCCTTGCGCCGATAGCCCCAATGTTCAGCCACCAAGGGCTCCAGCCAGGTGTCCGGTTGCACCTGGCCGATGCGCTGCAACACCTCGGCAAGAATATCCTGCTTCATGCCAATTTGCGCC
The DNA here is from genome assembly GCF_016583795.1 of Rhabdochromatium marinum. GTDB lineage: Bacteria > Pseudomonadota > Gammaproteobacteria > Chromatiales > Chromatiaceae > Rhabdochromatium > Rhabdochromatium marinum. The sequence continues at coordinate 21,376 of NZ_NRRS01000059.1, forward strand.
GCCGGCGCCAAATGCTGCAAGGCGCAACCACCGCAACGCCCGAAATGCGCACAGCGCGGGACCACCCGATCCGGCGAGGCCGCCAGGATCTCCACCACCTCGCCTTCGTCATAGCGGCGCTGGCGGCGGGTCAGGCGCACGCGTACCCGCTCGCCGCTGAGCGCACCCACGACAAAGACCGCCTTCCCCTCAACATGGGTCACTCCGCGCCCGTCGTGACTCAGGCTGGTAATCTCAGCTTCAATCGGCTCCTGGGGGAGCGCTTTTTTCTTGCCCATCCGGTGCGACTGCTCCTAAAAACCTAAACAAAGTTGCGCATGGTGGTTTTTGGGTAATTCGCTCTCCGTTGATAGCACCCGGGATTGACCGGGCGAGCAACTGGAGTCCTGGTTGAGCAGTCCCAACCGGAGGCGCTCAGTCCGTGCTTGCACGATGGCCTTCACCGTTCGATATGGCGTGAACCGCTCGATGTCCGGATCAGTTAAGCGTGCCAGCACGTTTTGCGCGGCGTTCTGGTCGGCGTCCAACACCTCCCCGTCGAAACAGTAAAACCGATCCCCCTGGCGTTTGCCGAGCAGGCCTCCGTTGCGGGAATCAATTTGCGAGGTATAGGCCGGATTGACCAGCACGACCGTCGAACCTCGACGGCATGAAACACTGTCAAGTGCTTCGGCAATGACGCCTTTTGTCCAACTGGCGAGCCGGCGATTGACGTTCTTGCCGAAGGACTTGCCCGCCATCGGGGCGGTGAGATCTTCTGCCGCGATCACGGCGGCTTTGTCGACCACTTTGTTCACCGACTGGAAAACGATGTCGCGGATGCGCGCGTGGGTCTTATCCATCTGCCGGTTGAGCTTCTTGCGCCCGAGGTTGAACCGGCGAATGTGCTCGCGCTTGCGCGGGTTGCGGGTGTTGTTGGCGCACGCGCGCAGCTTGGCGCGGCGTTGGTATTTGGCTTTGAGTTTGTCGGAGGTGTCGGTGAGGATCGCGCCCAGTTCCTGACCGTGGTGCTCGCCGTCGGAATCGACCAGCACCTCGGAGTAGCCTTTATCGACGCCGATGGTGCGCGCGCCGCTGTCCTGGGTGATCTCGGCGTCAATGGCGTAATGAACTTCGATGCGGTCCTCGTCGGTCAGAATGATCCGCAGCGTGCCGGTCGGCGCGACGGTGGTATCGAGCGGAATGGCAATGCGTTGGCCTTTGACCAGACCGGGAATCTTGATCCAGACGCGCCCGCCGAGGTGGAAGCTGGTGTAGTTGTCTGAGCGGACAATGATCTGGTTGTGGGTGTGATTGTGCCCGCGATGCCAGTGCTTGCGCATGATCCGGCGCAGGTAAGCATCGTTCGTCCAGTCGTCGC
>NZ_NRRS01000060.1 GCF_016583795.1 Rhabdochromatium marinum
TTTCCGCATCGGAGACCTGACACTGTGGATCTTCACGATGACCGAGTGCTTTCAACAGATCGTCACAAAGGCAGTATACGAATATAATCTTTGTGTCCATCGGGGTTCCTCGCCAGTCGTTGTGCAGCAGGGGTACTTACAACGCTAGCAAACTCCGATGGACGCCAGCTTATCAAGGTGGCAACTTGGGTTACTTATCAGGACTAGGCGGCTGCCGAAAATCGCTACAGCGCAAATGTCTCTAACCAGTTGAGTGATGTGAGCGTAGCGTTCATAGTTGTCAGACCACCATTGCTGCAAACAATCGACGATGAAATCACTGGTGCGTTCGCTATGGGCAACGCCCACTGAAATAAGCATCTAGATTACAGTCGACACCATCATTCGTTTGGCATCGATTAGCCTTTATATCGACGTCTCCGCCGGTGATTGCACAGTAGATCTGGGCTTGGTTATCGTACCCTGTGATCTTCAGCCCACCAGTGGGGCAATGACCGCGCAGCAGTGCCCATTCTTCGCACTGACGATTGTCCTCAAAAAGGCAAACCCCGTATTCACCACTGTCGGTTCGTTTTCTAATATCTAGTGTTCCACCTTGGTTGTAGCAGTGCATCGATGCAGGATTTGCTAAGCCTGCTTGCAAACTTTCCGCTACTAACGCTGGCGCAATGAAAAACGCGAGCAGCGAGGCGATCAATAGAGAGAATGTCGTCAGTGGGCGCATTGCTTCCCCAAGTCTACGAAGGTGAGTGAGTCAATCATGCCTTCGGTTGCGAGCTGCTCGGTACATCCAAACTCCGAGCAGCCCGCCATCAAAGTCACACCGGGCATCAAGGCATACGGTGTTCCCCAGCATCAGGGAAGATGCCAAATGTGGCAGCATGATTTGACTTCGAGTAACTTGCCTCAGAATGCGCATCGCCTAGTTGAGGTTCGTCAAGCATCGTCATTTCCATGCCGCCATCAGCGCGAGCACGAATCTCGACCCTGCGCACCAAGGCATTGGCAGTAGGCAGTTGTTTACCATTAAATTCCTGGGTAATCAATGCGGTCTCATCTTCATCGGACAGGCGGCTTTCCACTGCGCGAGCACCACCGATAGTGACTGTATTACGTCCCAAGGAGATATTATTTCGCTCGTTGGATTCTTCAACCTCATTAAGATCGTCAGCCCAGACAGCCATATAGTAAGTGCCTGGTGATACCGAATTGCCTTGTTGGCTTACAAACAAGTTAAAATGCCCGGGATTTGATTCATCACGCCATACTGAGCGATTTGCATCCAAAGCATAAGGAACATCTTCATAGAAGAGATAGCGGTATGTTGAATTTGCTATATCCTGGTCAGTGCTCAAGACCAAATTGATATCCCAGTCGGATGCCGATTCACTCTTCCCTTTATTAACCACTTTGTAATGGAACAAGCCATCTCCAGAAGCATTATTCCATTCCGCATACCAGCTTTCAATCACTAAATCCGCAAGTTCGTTTTCAATATCGACTTGGTTGCCGCCTATGGAAACATTGTCGTTTTCATTGGATTCTTTGATTGCATCGCGATCATCCACCCAAACAGCCATATAGTAAGTTCCAGCAGCCAAAGTGTCCGGGAAAGCAAATTGGATACTATTATCTTCATCGCGAAATGCAGAATGCCCGACTTCAATAGCAAAAGGGATTTCCTCGTAAATCACCAAGGTATCCGATGTGGAGAATGTTGCATTTTTTGACAACATCAAAGCGACCCGCACACCAACCGGCGAATCCTGAGTTCCAGCATTGGTAACACGCCACTCCAAAGTGCCGCTGCCACTAGGGCGAGCTGTGTAGTTCGCACTCCAGCTTTTTACCTGCAAATTTGGTAATTCATCGGGCTGCGGACGCGGATCGACCGGATCAGGATTGAACGTATTTTCGGCATCGTCAACACTATAGGCTTCTCGAACTACGTCTGGAAAGACATTATAGGGCAGCCAGAAATAACCGTTATCACCAAAACGCGCACCCCAGGAATTAATCACACGAAAAGCACCGCCATAACGGTTATCATCATAACCAGCGATTGTTACAGCGTGGCCACCTTTGTCACGTTCCGAATTAATATTCGGCGAATAGACAGGATCAGCACCACTTAAGCGCTCAAAAGAATCGTAAACCTTCATGCCTATAACCACTGGTTTGGAATTGGCTAACTCAGCCTTAACTTGAGCGGTGGTTTGAAGCCGTCCCCAACCTCCAAGGAGAAAATCAGCTGCTTCTGCAAAGGCAGCAGCACTTGGCTGCTTGCTGCAGGCCGAATCATCATAAGGCATCGTAGCCAGAGTAGCAGCACCCTTCGACTTAATGAGATCTAAAGCATCAGAAATGTATGAGCCATTACAGCCCGGAGCCGCTATTTGGTTAAAAACAAAAGATGGACTAAACAAATGCTCATTTCGATCTAGTTCCCACCCGATTTCAGCTCTTTCATGGTAGCTTTTCATGGCGTAAGCGGTGGCCCAGCCAACGCAGCTTCCTTGCCCTCCCTGATTGCTCGGGGTTGGAAATTGGGCGCTTAAATCTATGGAAGAAGGTAAACGGGGGGCGTCACCTGGCGCACCAAACAGATCACCATAAGGATCAACCAGATAAAACCTGCCATAAGTCCCCGCATCGACTAAATCCAGTCCAGTACTGAATTCTTCGTCAACATCATCAACCACTTCAATTGCCACTAGCACTGGTTGACTATATATTTTACCATCCGAAACGCGATAGGTCAGGTTGAAACTGGCCCCAGAACCATCAAGCGAGACAAAAAGACGCCCAGAATCTGGAATTATATAGGCTTGAATGTACCCTAAGCCAGTCACCGGAGAATCCAAAACGAAGTTAATTGTATCCCCATCTGGATCGCTTCCACTCAATGGTAATTCTATATAGGGTGGGTCAGTGACACTGACTTGAATAGAGCGCGGACTGGCGGTAGGCGCTTGGTTGTCGCCAGTGGCAATGTTCCCATCGGCATTGATTATGCCAGAAACTGTGCCGTCAAAAGGAGGCGTTCCAGCAGAAGGGACTGAAGCACCGAAAAATCTCGCTGTCTCGGTAAAGTCACGGCGAATGCCTGAATTAGGTGTGCTGGCATCGCCCGCAAAAACAAAAGCGAATGTGGATGGTTGGCCGAGTATAGTTAGGCCATACCCGTTGGTCTTTAAATAAACTCCGTCGGAAGCAAATCGCGCTTCTTCAATTGACAAACCTTCCGGCAACATGATCGTACTGGTTTGATTGTCAACCATCTCCACTTCGCCATTTAAGTTTGTCGGGATGATATAGATATCATCATCCCCACCAAAATCGACATATCGCGTTAAACCATTTATTGCATCACCAGTAAGAGTCTCTATTCCAGAATTACTACCGAGATAAATAGTTTCGTCCGCATGCATTAGCTGCGGTGAAATTGCCAAAAAACCCCATACGAACAGAAAAAAAATAAATTTCATGCTTTAACTCCTGACATTTTTGCAGAGTAAAGAACCCCCTGTAACCGGTATGCTTTATCAAAGACTAAGGGTCAGCCCTTTTAAGCTGGCAAAATGTATCCGCTTGCAATCCCCTGATTTTGCTTCAAAGTACTTGCGCGAGATCGCTGGGCTCGAGGATTGCCATAATCACCTAATCTTGTAACTATTTGATCTTAAATTTTTTTTATGCACCTTAAAAGGGCTGGACTAAGGGTCTCTATACGGTATCTTACGGGTTCTGCAGAAAAGCCCAGGCTTATTGCTTAAACCTTCGGCCATTATTCACGTTCATACATGTTGAGCAAAGTCGCCATCAATGCTCTCAAGAACAAAACGACTACCTGTATGTTCCGCTTACCGAGCCTTGTGAAGGCCGGGTCAGGATCCTATGGCATCAGTGGCGGCCATCACTATAGTAGTGAACGCTATTTGAACTGTAGTACACCTGTTCCAGACTAGCAAGGTCGGTCAGGGCGAGCGCCAGGGCCAAAACTATATTGGCCTCCAAGTCCAGGACAAAAAAACGGGGCCCGAAGGCCCCGCTGCAAGCATGACACGCAACGACTAGCGCATCACTTCCCTGATCCCACAAACTCGGGATAGGCTTCCAGTCCGCATTCGCCAATATCGACGCCTTCGTACTCTTCTTCCTCGCTGACGCGCAAGCCCATGGCCAGCTTGATCAGGAACCACACCAGCAGTGAAGTTGCAAAGACCCAAGCCAGGATACTGAAGAGCCCGATGAACTGCGCCAGGAAGGTAGCATCGGAATTGGTCAGTGGCACGGCAATCAGCCCCCACATGCCCACCACTCCATGCACCGAAATGGCGCCGACCGGATCATCGACGCGCAACTTGTCGATGGTGATAATGGCAAAGACTACCAGCACACCACCCAAACCGCCGATCAGCGATGCGGCAATGGGGCTTGGCGTTAGGGGTTCAGCTGTAATGGCGACCAAGCCGGCGAGAGCGCCGTTCAATGCCATGGTGAGATCCGCCTTGCCAAACAGCATGCGCGCGGTGGCCAGTGCCAGCACCAGACCACCGGCGGCAGCCATGTTGGTGTTAACAAAAACCGCCGCTACTGCATTGGCCTCGCCAATATCAGAGATTTTCAGCTCCGAGCCGCCGTTGAAACCAAACCAGCCCAGCCACAGGATGAACGTACCCAGCGTGGCCAGTGGCAGATTGGAACCGGGAATGGCGTTGATGCTGCCGTCCTTGCCATATTTGCCTTTACGAGCCCCAAGCAGCAGCACTCCAGCCAGCGCTGCGGAAGCTCCGCACAGATGCACAATTCCCGAACCGGCAAAGTCATTGAAGCCAATGCTGTCCAGCCAGCCACCGCCCCACTTCCAGTAACCCTGCACCGGATAGATAAAGCCGGTCATGATGACCGCGAAGGCCAGGAAAGCCCAGAGTTTCATGCGCTCAGCCACGGCACCGGAGACAATTGACATGGCTGTGGCAACGAAGACCACCTGGAAGAAGAAATCCGCCATGCCGGAATAGTAGGTTGCGCCTTCGCTGGAGAGCACAGCCGCAACTTCATGATCACCACCGAACATAAACGACCAGTTGATGCTGGGAATTACCCCATTGCCACCGGTCGGATACATGATGCCATAGCCGATCAGCATGTACATGATACAAGCGATGGAGAACAGGGCAACATTCTTGGTGAGGATCTCGGCGGTGTTCTTGGCGCGAACCAGACCCGCCTCAAGCATGGCAAAGCCGGCGGCCATCCACATGACCAGCGCGCCTGAGATCAGAAAGTAAAAGGTATCAAGCGCGTAGGCAAGATGTGTAATCGGTTCTTCCACGATTTAATTCCTCCTGCAAAGGTCGCTTAGAGCGCATCCGGACCGGTTTCGCCGGTGCGGATACGAATGACCTGACCGACATCGAAAACGAAGATCTTACCGTCGCCGATCTTGCCAGTACGGGCTGCATTAGTCACAGCCTCAATGACCTGCTCAACCAAGCTGTCATCGACGGCGATTTCCACCTTGATCTTGGGCAGAAAGTCGACAACATACTCAGCGCCCCGATAAAGCTCGGTATGTCCCTTCTGACGCCCGAACCCCTTGACCTCAATGACCGTAATGCCGGAGACACCGATATCGGCCAACGCCTCCCGCACGTCATCAAGCTTGAATGGTTTGATGATGGCTGTAACCAGCTTCATTGCAAAAGCTCCATAATGAATTGATCGCGTGAGACCGCCAGCAGCGGTCATCACCGCGCGATTAGCCTTTTAGAATGCCTGTGACGTTTGAGCCACTCAGAACTCTTTGTTCCAGCCAACCCAGAATTTGGCGTCGTCGTCGTAGACTTCCTTCTCGCCACCGTTCTGCTCGTAGGTGAAGCTAAAAGTGCCGAACTCGCCAGCCTCTCTACTAACGGTCGCACCCCAGTGCCAATAATCGGCACTTTCGGTCAGGTCATTTCCAGCCGTATCGATACCAACAACGACACTGTCGTCCTTAAAGTCGTAATAGCCGCCAAAGATGCCGAGGCCAAACTCATAAGGAAGCACGAAATCCAGTCCCAGACTGTAGTACAGATCACCCTCGGAGTATGGGCCGCCTTCGTTGGCATCTCCACCCCATGCGGTATACTGAATACCAGCAGACGCTGCTGCAGCACCGAAATCATAGCCACCGGAAATACCGATTTCCCAGAAATCGACATCGCTACCACTGTCGGGATAGGCATAGTAGATGGTGTTAAGACCGAGACTCATGTTCTCGTCCGGCAACGTAAAATCGTAACCGGCATAGAAGTCAAGTTCATAATTGGGGGAGTCGTCATCGGCACCGGATGTCTCGCCAATGACCAAATACCCATCATCCGTCATAATAGGACGACCAGTGTTCGGGTTAACCGGAACATAGCCGATAACCTGCTCAGACGAGCCTTCGTCCCAGTCGATATTCGAAGCCCAGGTGCCAGCATAGAAGCCGCTCTCGTGAGCCACATCCAGCCCCCCCTGAACAGCGGGGCCGTCACCGGTCTGCGTCGTGCCACGCCACATATAATTGGACACCGCGCCAATATTGGCGCTGAACGACCAGGGGCCTTGCGCCAGCGCTACACCAGTGCCGGCCAGAGAGAGTGCCACGGCTGCCGCCAGTCCGCTGAGACACTGCGCTGAGCGATGGTTGGGCCGATGGTTGGTTGCAATTGCTTTCATGGGCTTATCGTCCTTCTTGGGATTGAGATTGAGTGATCGTCTGCCCCGCCGCTGACAGACGCTGGACCGAAAGGCGTTGGACCGGAGCGGCTGGAACTTGAGGCAATTGGAAAGCAGTATCCATGCCAACCAAAAATGTTACCAAAAGACAACGAAATCGTGCTAAAGTTGCAAAAAAACATCACCCGCAAGCACCAAAATAGCGCACCAACAGCGCGCACGCCCCATCAGATCGCACCGCTTTAGTGCGTAAATCCATGGGGACACCAGCGCCCAAGTCGCTCTATAATGGCTGATATTTCTTTAGTGAATACATTCAGGTAGCCGCAACATGTTGGATCCCAAACAGCTTGATGATCTCGCCCGCCGTCTCAGCTCTGCCATGCCAAAAGGCGTGCAGGTGTTGCAGGAAGACCTACAGCGCAGCTTGCGCGCAACGCTGGAAGCTGGTTTGAACCGGCTCGACCTGGTCACCCGCGAGGAGTTCGACATCCAGGCCGCTGTGCTCGCGCGCTCGCGGGCCAAGCTTGAAGCCCTGGAAGCCCGGGTGGCCGAACTCGAAGAAGCCGCCCGCGCCGCCAAGACCTGATGCCGCCGGATCCGATGCCCCCGGCCCTGACATCCCCACCACGCCAAAGCTTTGGCGCTAGCGCAGATACTGGCACCAGCCGCCACAGCACTGGCGTTGCCCGGCGAGCGGTCATGGCGTGGGCCTGAGTATTCTGCACAGCCGTGCTCCCTATGGCATTCAGGCGCTTGAGGTGATCGTCGAGGTGCAGACCGCTGGCGGATTACCCGGCCTGTCCATCGTCGGGCTGCCGGAACTGGCCGTACGCGAGAGCAAGGACCGCGTGCGGGGCGCCTTGCGCAGCGGCAGCTTCAAGTTCCCCGATGGGCGTGTGACCATCAACCTAGCCCCCGCCGATCTACCCAAGGAAGGGGGGCGCTTTGATCTGCCCATCGCCCTGGGTATTCTCGGGGCCTCCGGGCAGCTGCAAGCCGCGAGCATCCCCGAGCACGAATTTATTGGCGAACTGGCGCTCTCCGGCACCCTGCGTCCGGTCTCAGGGGTGCTGCCGGCGGCCTTGGCGGCGCGCGCGGCCGGACGCGCCCTGGTGCTGCCATTGGAGAATGCCGAAGAGGCCAGCTTGGTGCGCGAGCTGCGCATCCTGCCGGCACGCCATCTGCTGAATGTCTGCCAACACCTCAACCAAGTTGAACCCCTGGCGCCCTACCAGCCCCAGCCCAGTCACGCACAGGACAGCCACCCGCCGCCTGATCTTGCCGAGGTGCGCGGCCAGAGCCAGGCCAAGCGCGCGCTCGAAATCGCCGCTGCCGGGGCGCACAGCCTGCTGTTTGTCGGCCCACCCGGCACCGGCAAGTCAATGCTTGCCAGCCGTCTGCCGGGCATTCTGCCGCCCCTGAGCGAAGACGAGGCCCTGCAAACCGCCGCCGTACGCTCGGTGGTGGGCAGCCGCCAGCCGGAACGCAGCCGCTGGCGCGAGCGTCCCTATCGCGCCCCGCACCACACCGCCTCCGGCCCGGCACTGGTCGGCGGGGGCAGCCATCCACGCCCGGGCGAGATCTCGCTCGCGCATCACGGGGTGTTGTTTCTTGATGAACTCCCGGAGTTCGACCGTCGGGTGCTGGAAGTCCTGCGCGAACCTATTGAAACCGGCCGCATCCACATCTCACGCGCGGCGCGCCAGGCTGAGTTCCCGGCACGCTTCCAACTGCTGGCCGCTATGAACCCCTGCCCATGCGGCCATCTCGGCGACCCCAGCGGACGCTGCCGCTGCACAGCCGAGCAGGTGGCACGCTATCGCGCCCGCATCTCCGGCCCGCTGCTCGATCGCATCGACATGCAGCTCGAAGTCCCCCGGCTCAGTCCCGAGGAACTGACCGGCCCCCAACCGCCAAGTGAATGCAGCGCGGCGGTGCGTGAGCGAGTGTGTGCCGCACGCGCACGCGCCGAAGCGCGCCACGGCGGCCCCAACAGCCAGTTGCAACCTGCCGACCTCGAACGCCATTGTGCGCTCGATAACGTCGGACGCGCCCTGATCAGCACTGCCATGCAGCGCCTGGCGCTCTCGGCGCGCGCCTATCACCGCATCCTGAAACTGGCGCGCACCATTGCCGACCTTGATGACAGCCCCCGCATCACTCCGGCCCATCTGAGCGAAGCCATCGGCTACCGGCGCCTGGATCGCAGCGACACCAGCGCGAGGCACGGCCCATGATCGAGCTGCGCCAGCTCAGCCTTAGACGCGGCCCCAAGGTGCTGTTTGAGCAGGCCGAGCTGCGAATTCATCCCGGCCAGCGCGTCGGCGTGGTAGGCCCCAACGGCTGTGGCAAGTCGAGCCTGTTCGCGCTGCTGCAAGATGAGCTGACACCGGATCAGGGCGAACTCAGCCGACCGCCGGGTTGGCAACTGGCCGCCGTGGCTCAGCAAACCCCATCCGGCGCCCAGAGCGCACTCGACTTTGTGCTCAATGGCGATGCCCCCTGGCGCCGCCTGCAAGACGCTATGGACAGCGCCCGCCAGGCCGACGACGGCCTGAGCCTTGCCAAGCTGCACGATGAATTCGAAGCCATCGACGGCTATCGCGCCGAGAGCCGCGCCGCGCGCCTGTTGCATGGGTTGGGCTTCGCGCCCGGCACCGAACAGCACCCGATTGACAGCTTCTCCGGTGGCTGGCGCATGCGCCTGAGTCTAGCCCAGGCGCTGATGTGCCGCTCGGATCTTCTGTTGCTCGACGAGCCGACCAACCATCTTGATCTGGACGCTGTCATCTGGCTGGAAAGCTGGCTGCGCGACTATTCCGGTACCCTGCTGCTGATCTCCCATGATCGCGACTTTCTCGACGCCATTGCCACCCATGTGTGTTACTTCGACCAAGGCCGCCTGGGACTGGTCAGCGGCGGTTATTCGGCCTTCGAGCGTCAGCGTAGCGAGCGTCTGGCCCAGCAGCAGGCCGCCTACAGCAAACAACAGCGCGAAATCGCCCATGCGCGGCAGTTCGTCGATCGCTTTCGTGCCAAGGCCACCAAGGCGCGTCAGGCCCAGAGCCGGCTCAAGGCACTGGAACGCATGGAGCTGATTGCGCCCGCGCATATCGACTCACCTTTTCACTTTCGGTTCCTGGAACCGGCGCGCGCCTCCAGCCCGCTGCTTAAACTCGAAGACAGCAGCGTGGGCTACGGCGCCAGCCCCATCCTGAGCCAGCTGACGCTCAGCCTGGAACCAGGCGCGCGTATCGGTCTGCTTGGCCCCAATGGCGCGGGCAAATCCACCCTGATCAAGCTGCTCGCCGGGCACCTGCAACCCGCTACCGGCCATCTGATTACAGCTGACGGACTGCGCATTGGTTATTTCGCCCAGCACCAACTCGATCAACTCCACCCAGAGGACTCCGCGCTCCTACATCTGCGCCGCCTTGACCCCGAACGCCCTGAACAGCGCCTGCGCGATTTTCTCGGCGGCTTTGACTTCAGCGGCGACCGGGTGACCGACCCCATCGCGCCCTTCTCCGGCGGCGAGAAGGCCCGCTTGGCGCTGGCTCTGCTGATCTACCAGCGCCCGAACCTGCTGCTGCTGGATGAGCCGACCAATCATCTCGACATCGAGATGCGCCTGGCCATCAGCCGCGCCCTGCAGGCCTTTACCGGCGCTCTGGTACTGGTATCGCATGATCGCCACCTGCTGCGCCTGGGCTGCGACGAGCTGTGGCTGGTCGATCAGGGACAGGTCACGCCCTTTGACGGGGATCTGGGCGACTATCCCGCCTGGCTGGCTGCGCGCACCCAGTCACGCACCACCAGCAGCAGCCAAACCAACTGTCCCGACGCCGCTTCGGGTGAGCGCGATGCGCGCAAGGAGCAGCGCCGTCGCCAGGCCGAGGCGCGCACCCGCACCCGGCCCCTGCGCCGTCGCCTGGAACAACTCGAACAACGCATCAATGCGCTCAGCGCGCGCCAGAGCGAACTTGAAACCGCCTTAGGCGATACCGCCTTGTATCAGCCGGAAGCCAAACCGCAGCTTCTGGCGTTGATTGCGGAAAAACAGCAGCTTGACGCTGAGCTGTCCGGTGTCGAGCACGATTGGCTTCAGGTTGGAGAAGCCCTGCAGGAAGCCGAGGCAGACGCATGACACAACAACTGCCGCCACAGCGCTGGCACTGGTGGATGCGCGAATGGTGCGAGCTGCGTCAGCGCCGGCTGCGCCTGCCCACCTGGACCCGGCGCGCCCTGCTCGCTGTGGCAATGGTGCTGCTCGTGCTGTTCGTCTCGCCTTACTGGACGCTGTGGCGCCTGAGTCAGGCGGCGCGCTCCGATGCACCCGAGGCCCTGGCGCCCTTCGTTGATCTTGAAGCAGTGCGCCGGGAAATCCGCCGCCGCCTCAACAAAGACGTCAGCAGCCACATTGGCGCTGTCTCAGATCCCTTTATCGCCTGGATTGCGCAAGGGCTGCAACGCCAGGGCGCTGCGGCCATCGACTCCATGGTCACGCTCGACTGGATCAACGGGCTGCTGCATGGGGATCACACCACAGCCAGCCTGTTAAATCGTGTTCGCTATGCCTTTTATGATCCACCCCATGGATTTCTGATCGAACTCGCACATCCGGATGGCCGCTCCATTATGCTGCAACTGCGCCCGGCACCGCTGATCTGGCGCATCACGACGGTCTACTATTGACTCCCTGATCGAGCGTAGCGACCGCGCACCCGGCGCCCCTCCAGCCGCCCCAGCGCGCAAAATCCAACCCCAACAAGCCTCCCAGCCTTTTGCTACACTGCGGGTTTGAGTTTTCTCCGTCCTGCATCACTTTTGCACTGTTTTTAAGGTTATTTATGTCGCCGTTCAAAGATCTCTCCGAGGGTTTACCCAACGACAGCTTGTTCGATCTCCCGCCACTAGCCATGGATGGTCCGGGTCTGGCCAGGGATTTTAAGCATTACTATGCGCACAACTTCGGGCGGGATCGCGACTGCCGTTCCAGCTACTACCCCTATAAGGCGTTGGCCATCGCATTACGTGATCGACTGATGGAGCGCTGGAAAGGCACCCGCGCCGCACAGGACGCCGCCAACTGCAAGCGCACTCACTATCTGTCGCTGGAATTTCTCATGGGCCGCACCATGAGCAATGCGCTGATGAATTTGGGCCTGACCGAGGGCGCACGTCAAAGTCTGCATGACCTCGGGCTCCAACTCGAAGAAATCGAAGCCGCCGAGATGGACGCCGGCCTTGGCAACGGCGGTTTGGGGCGACTGGCGGCCTGCTTTCTTGACAGCTGTGCCACCCTGCAACTGCCAGTGAAGGGATACGGACTGCGCTACGAATATGGCATGTTCCGTCAGGTGATTGAAAACGGCCATCAGATCGAGGAACCCGATCACTGGCTGCGTGATGGGGTGCCTTGGGAGCTGGAGCGCCCTGAATACACTCAGCGCATCAAATTCGGGGGCCGCACCGAAGAATACACCGATGACCAGGGGCGTCTACACAAACGTTGGGTTGACACCCAAAACGTCTTGGCTGTGCCCTATGACATCCCGGTACCCGGCTACAAAAATAACACTATCAATACACTCAGACTCTGGTCCGCCGCCGCCACCGATGAATTTGACCTGGGCGAATTCAACGCCGGCAGCTATCCAGAATCCGTGGCCGCCAAAAACGATGCTGAGCACATCACCATGGTGCTCTACCCCAACGACGCCAATGAGTGCGGCAAGGAACTGCGCCTGCGTCAGCAGTATTTCCTCGCCAGTGCCAGCATCAAGGACGTGATGCGCGACTGGATTCGACTGCAAGGCAAAGACTTCAGTCAGTTTGCCGAGAAAAATTGCTTCCAGCTCAACGACACCCACCCGGCAATCTCGGTGCCGGAGTTGATGCGGCAGTTAATGGACGAGCATCAGATGGAATGGACCGAGGCCTGGGCCATCACCTCCCGCACCATGGCCTATACCAACCACACCCTGCTGCCTGAGGCACTGGAGCGCTGGCCGGTGCGGCTGTTCTCACAACTGCTGCCGCGTCTGCTGGAGATCATCTACGAGATCAATGCTCGATTCCTGTCCGAAGTGGCCGGGCGCTGGCCGGGTGATATGGATCGGCAGCGGCGCATGTCATTGATCGAGGAAGGCGACGATCCGCAGGTGCGCATGGCCTATCTGGCCATTGTGGGCAGCTTCTCAGTCAATGGCGTGGCTGCGCTGCATTCGGATCTACTGATCCACGGCCTGTTCCGCGATTTTCATGAACTCTGGCCGGAGAAATTCAACAACAAGACCAATGGCGTCACCCCAAGGCGCTGGCTGGCCACCTGCAATCCCGGTCTGGGTGAACTGCTGAATGACACCATCGGCACCGAATGGGTCAACGACCTGTCGCAGCTTGAGCGCCTCGCACCCTATGCTGATGACAGTGCCGTTCGCGAGCGCTTTGAGCAGATTAAACAGGCCAACAAGAGACGGGTCGCAGCTATGGTGACCCGAGCCTGCCAGGTGGATTTCCCGACCGAGGCGCTGTTCGATGTGCAGGTGAAGCGCATTCATGAGTACAAGCGCCAACTGCTCAACGTGCTGCATTTGATCTATCTCTACGCCCGCATCAAGCGCGGCGAGGACATCGGCACCCCGCGCTGCGCACTGATCGGCGGCAAGGCTGCGCCCGGCTATGAGATGGCCAAGCGCATCATCAAGCTGATCAATAATGTCGCCGCCGTGGTGAACGCGGACCCCAGAGTCAATCAACAACTGCGCATCGCCTTCATCCCTGACTATCGCGTCTCGGTGATGGAAGTGCTGGCCCCGGGAACCGATCTGTCAGAGCAGATTTCCACTGCTGGCAAGGAGGCCTCGGGCACTGGCAATATGAAGTTCATGATGAACGGCGCACTCACCATCGGCACCCTGGATGGTGCCAATATCGAGATTCGCGACAAGGTTGGCGCGGAGAACTTCTTCCTGTTTGGGCTCACCGCTGAAGAAGTCGAGCACACCCGCGGCCACTACGACCCCAACGGCATCATCGAGCGCACGCCGGCCCTGGCCGAGACCATGTCCTTGCTCGAATCCGGACATTTCTGCCAATTCGAACAGGGTATTTTTGATCCCATCATCCACAGCATTCGCGATCCCAACGACCCCTGGCTAACAGCAGCGGATTTTGACAGCTACCGCCACACTCAGGAGCAGGTGGCCAGCGCCTATCAGGATCGCGAGCGTTGGCTGCGCATGAGCCTCCTCAACACCGCCCACAGCGGCTACTTCTCCTCCGACCGCACCATTGCCGAGTACAACCAGGACATCTGGCGGCTCGATCCGGTGCGCCCGCCCGCCCCCGGCCAGCACTAGCCTGCAGGACAGACCATGAGCCATGAACCCGCATCGGCGCCGCACAGCAATGGCCCGGCTGCCGACGAACTGAATCCCGAACGCATCATCGATGTGCAATTCGAGCGTGCGCGGGAACACCTGACCGACATCGACCCCGGTCTGATCCAGGTGCTGCGCCGCCCCCGGCGCACCATCACCGTGAATGTGCCCATTCAGCGCGATGACGGCCGCCTGGACAACTTTGTTGGCTACCGGGTGCTGCACAATCGGCTGCTCGGCCCCGGCAAGGGCGGCATTCGCTACCATCCGCGCGTATCCCTGCCCGAGGTCGGCGCCCTGGCCGCGCTCATGACTTGGAAATGCGCCCTGGTGCGGGTGCCCTTTGGTGGCGCCAAGGGTGGAGTGACCTGCGATCCCAAGGAACTGAGCGACCGCGAGCTGCGCCACATCACCCGGCGCTTCATCGCCGAACTTGGCGACAACATCGGTCCTTATACCGACATTCCAGCCCCGGATCTCTACACCAGCTCCCAGACCATGGCCTGGATTCTGGACACCTTCGACAGCATGCACCCTGGGCAGAACAACCTGCCGGTGGTCACCGGCAAGCCGTTGGAACTGGGTGGCTCTGAGGGACGGGATGAAGCCACCGGGCGCGGCTGCGTCTATTCCGCTGAGCGGCTGGTGGCTCTGGGAGCCGTGCCGGGCCTCAGCGAACTGACCGGTGCGCGCGTGGCCATTCAGGGCTATGGCGAGGTCGGCCGGGTCGCCGCACAACTCCTGCATGAGCGCGGCGCGCGCATCATCGCAGTCAGTGATTCGCGCGGCGCGGTGTTCGACCCCGAGGGGCTGGATCTGGTAACCCTGAACGCACACAAGGCCAGCAGTGGCAGCGTGCTCGGTTGTGCCGAGAGCCGCAACATCAGCAGCGAGGAACTCCTGGCCCTGGAATGTGATCTATTGATTCCGGCCGCGCTTGGCGGACAGATCCATTCCGGCAATGCTGGGCGCATTCAGGCCAAACTGATTGTCGAAGGCGCCAATCGCCCCATCACGCCTGAGGCCGATGACATCCTCACCGCACAGGGCATTCTGGTACTGCCGGATATCCTCGCCAACGCCGGCGGCGTGACGGTCAGCTACTACGAGTGGGTGCAAAACATCGAGCATCACACTTGGCCGCTGGAGGAAATCAACAATAAATTGCGGGTACGCATGAACGATGCCACCGACCGGGTGGTGGCACGCTGGCGGCAGTTTCCGCCCGCAAATGCCGAGGAAACCGCAGCGTTAAGGCGTGATCTGCGCACCGCCGCCCTGGTTGAATCCCTGGAGCGGCTGGCGCGAGTCCTGCAACAACGCGGCATCTGGCCTTAATAAAATCAAGGAATCCGAATATCCGACCTACCATCTCGGACTCTAACCTGCTTTAATCCGCGCTCAGGGTTCTGGTGCGAGACGGTGCTGCCGATCCCAACCCAGCCTCTAAATTGGTCTTACTTTTTACACGCGAGGAAACAGCACGATGCTTGACAGTACGATGATCGAGCTATCGCGGTGGCAGTTCGCCGCCACTGCGATGTATCACTTCCTCTTCGTGCCCCTGACATTGGGCCTCTCCTGGATTCTGGTGATCATGGAGAGCGTCTATGTCATGACCGGGCGCGAAATCTACCGCGACATGACGAAATTCTGGGGCAAGTTGTTCGGCATCAACTTCGCACTCGGAGTCACTACCGGACTGACCATGGAGTTCCAGTTCGGCACCAACTGGGCCTACTACTCGCACTATGTCGGCGATGTGTTCGGCGCTCCCCTGGCCATTGAAGGCTTGATGGCCTTTTTCCTCGAATCCACCTTCATCGGCCTGTTCTTCCTTGGTTGGGAACGGCTGACCAAACGCCAGCATCTGGCCGTCACCTTCCTGACCGCACTGGGCTCCAACCTGTCAGCCCTGTGGATTCTGATTGCCAATGGCTGGATGCAAAATCCGGTCGGGGCGGAATTCAGCTTTGAGACCATGCGCATGGAAATGACCAGCTTCTGGGAGCTGCTGATTAACCCGGTCGCCCAGGTCAAGTTCGTGCATACAGTCGCGGCCGGCTATGTCACAGCCTCCATGTTTGTGATGGGTATCTCCGCCTGGTACATGCTCAAAGATCGCGATCTGGCCTTCGCCAAGCGTTCCTTCTCGGTTGCCGTGGGTTTTGCCCTGGCCTCTATCCTGTCGGTAATTCTGCTGGGCGACGAATCCGGCTATGAAGTCGGCGATGTGCAGCGTGTGAAGCTGGCGGCGGTGGAAGCCGAATGGCACACCGAAGAAGCACCAGCCGCCTTCACCCTGTATGGACGTCCCAGCAATGAGGACGAGGAAACCCATGATGCGATCAAGATTCCCTGGGCACTGGGCCTGATTGCCACCCGCTCGCTGGATGAAAAGGTGGTGGGACTCAAGGATCTGATGCGCGAGCACGAAATCCGCATCCGCTCCGGCATGATCGCCTATGACTATCTGCAAAAACTGCGCAAAGGCCAGGACACCGAAGCTAACCGAGCAGTCTTTGAAGAACACAAGAAAGACTTGGGCTACGGGCTGCTGCTGAAGCGCTACACCGATAACCCGGCCGAGGCGAGCGAGGAGCAAATCGCGCTGGCGGTCAAAGACTCCATCCCCGAAGTTGCCCCGCTGTTTTGGAGCTTCCGCGTCATGGTGATGGCCGGCTTCTGGATGCTGCTGCTGATCGTGCTCGGTTTCTACTACAACGCCAAGCGGGTCATTGAGCATAAACGCTGGTTGCTGCGCGCCTTCCTGATCAGCATTCCAGTGCCCTGGATCGCCGCTGAGACCGGCTGGTTTGTCGCCGAGTTTGGCCGCCAACCCTGGGCCATCGGTGAGGTGCTGCCCACCAGTATCGCCGCTTCCAGCCTGACCACTAATCAACTGGTCACCAGCCTGACGGCCTTCATCGTCTTCTATACGACGCTGTTTCTGATCGAAATTTTCCTAATGATCAAATTCAGCCGCCAGGGACCGAGTTCACTGCATACCGGACGCTATCATCACGAGCGCAAGGCCACCATCGCTGGCGGCTCCATGCCAGCCGGTGCACCGAGCAAGGAAAACGCAGGAGACTGATGTCATGATCCTCGACTACGAAGTGCTGAAACTCATCTGGTGGGTGCTAGTCGGCGTGCTTTTCATTGGCTTTGCCGTCACCGACGGCATGGACATGGGCGTTGGCACCCTGCTGCCCTTCCTGGGCAAAAATGACCTGGAGCGTCGGGTCATCATCAACACCGTCGGGCCGCACTGGGACGGCAATCAGGTGTGGCTGATCACCGCCGGTGGCGCCATCTTCGCCGCCTGGCCGCTGGTCTATGCAGCGGCCTTCAGCGGCTTTTACTTCGCCATGCTGTTGGCGTTGTTCGCCCTTTTCTTCCGCCCGGTGGGGTTTGACTACCGCAGCAAAATCGAAAACAAAGCCTGGCGCAACGCCTGGGATTGGGGCCTGTTCATCGGCGGTGCCGTGCCGGCGCTGGTATTCGGCATCGCCTTTGGCAACCTGCTGCAAGGGGTGCCCTTCCACCTTGATGAGTTTCTGCGCCCCTACTATACCGGCAGCTTCTTCGGACTGCTCAACCCCTTCGCACTGCTGGTGGGCGTAGTCAGTCTGGCCATGTTGACCATGCACGGCGCCATCTGGCTGCAATTGCGCACTGCTGAACCCATGGCGGGGCGCGCCAAGGCAGCGGCCAAGGTGTTTGGCTATGTCACCATTGCCACCTTCGCGGCCGCTGGTGTCTGGCTGGCTGTGGCTGGCTACGGCTACTCGGTAGTGGACATGCCGGCGACGGATGCCATTCCCAATCCACTCACCAAGGAAGTGATCGTCGACCGCTGGGGCTGGCTGAACAACTATAAGAACTGGCCGCTGACCCTGATCTTCCCGATCCTCGGCTTTATCGGACTGGGCGGGGCCATCGTCATGTCGATGCGTGATCGCGCTGGATTGGGGCTGATCCTGAGCGGGCTGGGCATCACCGGCATCATTATGACCGCCGGTACCGCCATGTTCCCCTTCATTATGCCCTCCAGCACCAACCCCAACAGCAGTCTGATCGCCTGGGATGCCACTTCCAGCCATCTGACCCTGACGGTGATGTTCTGGGCAGCGGTGATTTTCATTCCTATCATCCTGGGCTACACCACCTGGACCTACGCCAAAATGTGGCGACGCATCACCACCGAGGAGATCGACGCCCAGAAAACACTGGCCTACTAGCGCGTGGTATTAACTGTCGGAGGACAACACATGTGGTATTTCGCTTGGATTCTTGGCGTACTGCTGGCCATCGCATTCGGCATCATTAATGTCATGTGGTATGAGTCAGAGCAATGTCACGGCCCCGCTCAAGACGATCCCTGAGCGACTGCTGAAGCAACACAGATTAAGGGGCGCCCAGGCGCCCTTTTTGCTTAAAGCATAGCGGTCTCGAACTCCGCTATTTGCCGTTGACGTTCGCTGAAGGCAATACCGATTAGAACAATCGGCTGACCCAGCACGCGGTATTTGTCGGCATAGCCTTTGTCTTTGAGCTGCCGCAGGGCGCTGCCGGGCGGTGAACGCTCGGCAACCTTGAATTCGAACAGCCAGATTTGCTGAGTCAGCTTGAGCGTCAGGTCGATGCGCCCGTGATGGGTAATGTCCTCGGCGATCAGTTCCAGACCCAGCGCGGCGAGATGGCTGTAGAAGATGCTGGCCCAGTAGCCTTCGTAGCGGGCGATGGGTGTGTTGTCGTGCCAGTGATGAGGGATGGCGGCAAACAGGCTGTGCAGATGTTCGCGCAGCCGTTCAGGCTCACCGCTTTGAAGAATGTCGTGCAAGCGGCTTAGCGCCTGCTCGGCGGGGGCTGCTTCATTGGCCATGAGCGCGCGCAGTAACCCATCGTTTAAGGCACTTTGTACTTCCAAATTCGGGTAAGTCAGCCGGTATTGGATGCGGGTGCCGATACGCTGCTGACCGGCAAAAGTCAAATAACCGGTCTGCCACAGCAGCGCTTCGGTGGCGATGTGCTCGACATCGAAGCTCGACAGCAAAGCCTCCGAAGCCATGATTCGGGCCAGATTAGGCGTGAACAGTCCGCGCTGCATCAGCACATCAATCAGCCCGCTGGGCGAGCCGGTCTCGAACCAGAACGAACGCAGTTCGCGTTCTTGAAACAATAGCAGCAGATCAAAGGGATTGTAGACCGCCTCACCCAGCCAGTTGTAGCCGTTGTACCAGGAGCGGATCTCGTCACGATCCAAGTCCTGCAACTCGGGTGCAAAAACGCTGTCCAAATCGCGTTCGGTGTAGCCACAAAGTGCCGAGTAGGGCGCCGAAACCGTGAGATCACGCAAATTGTTCAGTCCCGAGAACAAACTCACCCGGCTGAATTTGCTCACGCCGGTGATGAAGACAAAGCGCACATCAGCCTCGCGATCTTTGATCACCGAGTAGAGATTACGCAGCCCGTCGCGCAACTCACGCGCCAGTTCCGGGCGGGTCAGGTTATCGAGGATGGGTTTGTCGTATTCGTCTACCAATACCACGGCGCGCTGACCGCTGCGCTCACGCACCGCTGTGATCAGACGGGCAAGATGGCCTGGGGCGGTTGGGGCCGAAACAGCAACTTCCAGCCGTTTGGCATTATCTTCCAGCAATTCGCGGATGCGGTCCTCAAGCTCGGCGCGACTGCGCACCACACCGCCACCAAAGCTGAGACGAATCACCGGATAGCGCAGCGACCAGTCCCAATCGGGATGAATGACCAGCCCACGAAACAGCGCCTCATGGCCGGCAAACAGCTCGCCAATGGTGTCGATCAACAGAGATTTGCCAAAGCGGCGCGGTCGCGAGAGAAAATAAAAGCTGCCCTCGTCGATCAACCAGGCAATGAAGCCGGTTTTGTCGACATAGTAATAGTCTTCCTCGCGCATCTTGGCGAAGGTCTGGATGCCAATGGGCAGTTTGCGGCGGGTCATGTCACGGCTACGGGGGATACTCTGGATAGCATGCAATTATCGAACAAGCGCGCAGTAGAAAGCGATTTTTATGTCGATGCACCGAGGGAACCGATGATCATCATCTGATCAAAACGTAAGAATATCACCTCTTGTCTCGCAAGCGTGGCCAGTAAAATATTATCTTCGTGTTTCGCTTTAGCTTAACGTCAAATTGTTGTAGGCTAAGCGTTTCCGACTTCAAGTATTGCCTGCTATCCGAGCTTGGTTAATCAACAAACGGAACAGCAGCGATTTCTCGCTTACGCTTTCCATCGGAACCTGACTATGAAATCCCGCTGGATTCCTTGCGGTCCTTTTATCAACGAAAGCGAAAGACTCGCGACCGAACGTCTAGTAGCTAAACTTCGCGGGCAGACACAATCATGGATGCTGCTGTCCAATCTGCGTCATTCCGCCAGCACTCACCGCTTATCGGATGAAATCGATCTGCTCGCGCTGCTGGCCACCGGCGTGCTGGTGATCGAGATCAAACACTGGGACAAGGACTATCTGCGCCAGCAGGCCTGGGTGGTGGAAAACGAGGCCGAGCGCATCAATGACAAAGCCAAGCGAATTAAGGGCAAGCTGGCCGCACTGGATCCTGGCTTTGTCGCTCCCCGCTTGCTGCTGACGCGGGGAGAAGTGCGCTATCACCCGAAAAATCGCCCAAAAATTCACGGTGTGCCGGTATTTGGGTTGGGCGAGTGGTCGGAATTGTTCGGACTTGATCAGTCGGTCAAATTGAACACCACTCAAATCGAACAGATCGCGCACCGTCTGGAACCCAAAACCAAACTCGTGCTGGCTGACACTGAGCTGCGCCGCTTCGCACAGTTCACCGATCTGCAGCGACTCGCAGAAGACGAAGGGCCCTTTCATCGCTGTTATCGCGGCACGCATCCGACGCGTCGCGACAAGGTCATTTTGCATCTTTACGACCTGTCCGCCAGCACCGAGCCCGAGCCCTTGAATCAGGCTCAGCGTGAATTTGCAGTGATTCAGCATTGGCAAAAATCGCCCTATGTGCCCAGTCTGCTGGACTCCTTTCAGGAGGCCGAAGGCTATCCGGGCGAGCTGTATTATTTTTCGCTGGTCGATGCCGGGGCGGTGACTCTGGCCAAACGCGCCGAGGATTCCAGTTGGTCTTTTGCCGAACGACTGACATTCGCACTTGAAACGCTGCGCGCCCTGCAGGCTTTTCACGAGCCAGCAGAGCACGAACCGCGTCTGACCCATCGCAATATCCATCCCTGGAGTCTGCGAGTTCGCCACAATAACCGCCCGCTGTTTACTGACTTTCGGCTCGGGCGTCTGGAAGGTGCGGCCACCATCAGTCCGCGCCAAATCGACTTTGGCGAACGCGCGCCCTTTGTCGCCCCCGAAGTCATCACAACCGGCCTGGCAGCGGCCACCCGTCAGTCCGATGTTTACTCGGTCTGTCGAACCCTAGCCACTTTGTTCGCCGAGGACTCACCTGACAGTCGCGCGGTCCTGGATTGGCTGGAACAGGGTCGCTGCGAAGACCTGGGTGCGCGCGCGCATTTGGCCAGTCTGATTCTGGGGCTGGAAGCCTTGCAAACACCCGCATCGCCACCTGCTGAGATCATGGATGATGACGAAGATCCTCAGACCTTGACGCCACGGCAGGTTGAATACTGGGACGAAGACACCGAAGTGCCCTTTCTCGATTCCACCTACAAGGTGCTGACCCGACTGGGGCGCGGCGGTATTGGGCAGGCGTTCAAGGTGGTAGAGATCGACCCGGAAAAAAACGAAAAATTCGGCACCTATGTCGCCAAGGCGGTTTCTCATCAAGCCGATGGTCAGGCAACCATTCGCGCCTATAAGCACGCCAGATCTCATAGCACCCATCCACATCTATCGGCCATTCACGCGATTGCCGCCGACTGGCAACCTGACCGCTTTGTTGCCTTGCTCAGATGGGTGGATGGACAACCGCTGGATGAACTGTTTGGTGTGCTGAGCCTGTACGCCGAAGAGTGGGAAACTGAAGTCAGCGAGACCACTGACGATGCCCGTGCCGAATGTTGGGCCAAAATCTGGTTGGAACAGCTGTGTGATGCGCTGAACGCCTTTCATCAGGTGCGTTTAGTGCATGGCGATATCAGCCCGCGCAACATATTGGTTCAGAAAGACCAGGTGGGTGCGGCCTTTGAATAATGTGATCACCCGAAACAGGCGGCACCGAATTGATCAATTCGCTGCCAAAATTGTTGCCAGCGCCCGGTCGTTTGGCTCAGCGCCCGCAGGCTGAGTACAATCCCGGCGCCTTTGGTTTTCCAGCGCATGCCCGATGCGCACAGTCGCTGCTTGACCAGCGTCTTGCAGGCCGCTTCAGTCACCCCTGAGCCGGGTGCCGCCTTTCAATGATGTCAATCATGAGCCATGCTTAGCCCATCATCCAAATGCAGAAAGAGGGCTTGGCCATAACAGCGCAACTCATTAACATCGACGGTCATCAGGCGACTTTTCAAGTCA
>NZ_NRRS01000061.1 GCF_016583795.1 Rhabdochromatium marinum
AATCGCTCAAGCAGAGCGCGTACCATGACCGTGGCAGGCGCGCGTTCAGCAAACCGGTTGAGAACATCATCAAACATCGGTTGTCAACTCCAACTCTAGAAATAATATCCATATTATACAATGAGTTGCATCACCTTAAAAGGGCTGCTCCATAGACCCTGGCGGTAAACTGCGCAAGACAGCGTTTGCGATGCGACATTTGGGGCAGGCGGATAGCCGCGTTTTGTTGGGTGAACGAGGCTGGTATTTCCTTAACTCACGCAAACTCAAAAATCGCGCAGTCGGCGTCTATGTTGATCATGAGCGGGTTGATAAATGGTTGGACAGGATTTTGCGGGTTCATGCCGTCGTCGCTTCTCATGGCCGACGGTTTGTTTTCTTCTCCGCGCCAGACAAGGCCACCATTTATCCTGAATTTCTGCCAGCTCGCATCGGTTTTGAGACCGCGCGTCAAGAATCACTCGATGTGTTGCTAGGCAAATTACGCAAACGTGGGATCTTTTCTGTTGACCTCCGTCCAGCGATTCAGGCACATAAGACAGTTGGCCCTCTCTACTACAAGGCTGATACCCACTGGAATCGCTTGGGGGCCTTGGTGGTATACAACCAGATTGTCACGGAGTTGGGACTTGATGATGCTGCGGTGGCTATCGATGAGGTATTCACAGGATTTGTCATTGGCCCAAGAGAATCGGATCTACCACCAATGATTGGAGATGAGGAGAGTGCCCTGGAGCGAATCCCCCGCTTCATCCAGAATAAATTTTTGTGCCATAACCAACAGAAATTCGATATCGATCCGCACAGCGGAGCTTACAAACTGGTGTCGATTGATCCGAGTCGTCCCCCCTATCCTTTCTCACGGGTGCTGATGGTAGGCGACTCATTTTCGCTAACCCTGGAGGATCTGATGGTTTGCCTGGCTGGTGAGTACCTGTGGATACATCATCGCGAGCTTGACTCGGTGCCATCCATCATTGAAGCGTTTGATCCAGATCTGGTGCTGATGGAAGTTGTCGAGCGTTTGTTCTATTGATCGCTTTCGGTGACCGCCGTCGTTCCGTCGTCTGAACTGACGGCAGTCCACCTGTCGCATTAGGCTGCCGCCAGCGCCTGCTCCAAATCCGCGATAATGTCATCGATATGCTCAATGCCGATGGACAGCCGCACCAAATCCTCCGACACACCGGCGGTTTTCAGCTCGTCCGGTGAGAGCTGGCGGTGGGTGGTGGTTGCCGGATGGCAGGCCAGGGTTTTGGCATCGCCTATGTTGACCAGTCGCACAGTTAATTGCAGTGCGTCGATAAAGCGCCCTCCGGCGGTGCGGCCATCGCCGGAGGAGCCGCGAATGCCAAACGACAGAATGGCGCTTGCGCAGCCATTGCGCATGTAGCGCTGTACCAGCGGATAATCCGGACTCTCCGGTAGCCCGGCGTAGCGCACCCAGGCCACTTTGGGGTGATCCTGGAGAAATTCCGCCACGGCCAGCGCATTCTCGCAATGGCGATCCATGCGCACCGGCAGGGTCTCGATGCCTTGCAAAATCAGAAAACTGTTAAACGGCGAAATAGCCGCGCCCATATTGCGCAATGGCACCACCCGCGCGCGCCCAATATAGGCTGCCGGCCCCAGATCCTGGGTATAGACCACACCGTGATAGGACACATCCGGTTCGTTGAGCATCGGGAAGCGCTCGGCATGCTCTGCCCAGGGGAAGCGCCCGCCATCGACCAGCACGCCACCAATGGTGGTGCCATGCCCGCCCATGTATTTGGTCAGTGCATGCACCACAATATCGGCGCCATGCTCAAAAGGCCGGCACAGATAGGGCGATGGCACGGTATTATCAACAATCACTGGCACGCCATGCCCATGCGCCCGCTCGGCAACTGCTTGAATATCAGCAACATTCCCGGCCGGGTTGCCGATGGATTCACAAAAGACCGCGCGCGTTTTATCATCAATGCGCGCTTCCATCGCATCCACGTCGTTTGGCGTCACCAGCCGGACTTCAATCCCAAGGCGCGGCAAGGTATGGGCAAACAGGTTATAAGTACCGCCATAGAGGGTTGTGGTGGCAATGATATTATCCCCGGCCTGGGCAATCGTGAGGATGGCGTTGGTCACCGCCGCCATGCCGGAAGCCAATGCCAGCGCGCCCGAACCGCCCTCCATAGCTGCGACTCGCTTTTCCAGCACATCACTGGTCGGATTCATTATCCGAGTATAAATATTGCCCGGCACCTTGAGATCGAACAGATCCGCCGCGTGCTGGGTATCGTCGAAGGCGTAACTGGTGGTTTGATAAATCGGCGTCGCGACCGACTTGGTCCCCGGCTCGGGCTCAAAGCCCGCATGAATCGCCTGCGTTTCGATATGCATGATTTTAATGCTCCTCTTGCCTTATCAATGAAGCCTCGCTTACCTGCCATCGCATGCAAAGCCGACAGCGGGTATCCTTAAGTGCTGTTCATCCGCTGCTGTCTTTATTGAGAATGACCACTATGCCTTACTTCGTCTACAAGGTCTCACCCAATCTGCAACTGACCTATCTGGATACCAAGGAACGTTATCAGGAAGCACGCACCCTGGTGCGGGAGCTGCGTGCTCAAGCCTCCCCGGATGAGCCTGGTGAGTTCCGCCTGATTTTTGCCCATCAGCAGGGGGAAGCCGAGAAGCTGCTCTCCACCCCCCGCGATGAACGCGTCATCGGCGAGGATTAAGCACCCAGTCTTGGCTCCATTTGTACGCCAATCGACCTGCAACAGTGCTTAAACCAAAACCCAAACACGCCATCAATCGGGAGCAGATCGCACCCGCGCTGGAGGCGTATCGCGCCCGTACCCTCGCCTTTTGCGATCAGCGCCTGAGCGCGCTGTTTGAGGCAGCCGGCCCGGCGCTGCTCGGCTTTGCCGAGGTGGCTGGCAGCGACGCGGCGCAAAGCTTGTTTTTCGCGACCGCCGCGCAACTCGATGACGAGCAGGCAGCGATCAAGCAGCGTTTTCAGGCCGGCATTCAACAGGGGCTGACCCATTTTTTCACCCAGGGCCGGAAGCACCCGAGCCCCTGGCTGCCGCGCCCGGATCTGGTGGGTTCTGATGAGCGCGAACTTCAAACCCTGGCCAATCGCGACGAAACCCAGGCGCTCAAAAACCTCATCATTCGCACCAACGCGCACTGCTTTCCCGATCTTTACGCCCTCAGCCAGCGCCTGGCTGCCATCGCCGGCGGTGGCAAATTGCGCGATGACGAAATCCCCGCCGGCCCGCATCACCTCGCCCACAGCTTTCGCGCTGCCATGGCCGAAAACGCCTTCGATATCCGCGTGAAAGTGGTGCTCTACGCGCTCTTTCACCATCGCGTCACCTGGTTCGCCGCCGTGCTGTATCGCGAACTCAACGATATTCTGCGTGAGGCTGGTGTTCTGCCCAAAACCCGGCCGGTGAATCTGCGGCGGTCACGTCAACAAAGCCTGCAAAGCGGTGCCAACCAGCGACATCTTCTCAATCCCAATGATCATGAGGCGCTGCATCAGGCGCTGGTCAATGACCTGCTCGAACTTGCCGCTAGCCACAGCCATCCCGCGTCAATCGAATCCAATACCGGCAGCGATGCGTCCGTTACCAAACCAAAGCTAGAACACAAAACCGGCGAACCAACACCGCTTGACAGCTTTCTGCGCGCGGTTTCACGTCCCAGCGAGACCTCCTCATCCGTCCCGCCGCTCCTCCCGCAGCCTCCCGGTGGTCGCGATGAACGCATCGCCATCGCCAGCCTGAACAAAGCCAGCCTGCATGCGCGTGATCCTGAGCTAATCAACACCATTGAGCAGCTGTTTTCACACATGTATGACACGCCAGGTTTGCCGTCAGTCGCCAAGGCCACGCTGGGCCGCTTGCAGGTTGCTTATATCAAAGCCGCCATGAACGACATCAGCCTAGTCCGCGATCCCGGCCATCCGGCGCGCACCCTGCTGGATGAATGTGTCGAAGCGGGCAGCCGCTGGATCGACGAATCCGACCCGCGCCAAGGCGCCCTGCCGATTTTGCACGAGATTGTTGAGCGCATCCTGAACACCCCCGAGGGTACGCCCCCCCCCTTCGACGCGCTCTTTGAGCATTTGCATCAGCACACCCGCAACCTGCACCATCTGCACCATCCCCCGGAGCGCCGCTGTCGGGATTTGCATCGCGAGCGCGAATTCGCACGCAAGGCCCAACGACAGGCGCGCGGGGAAATCCTCGAATTGCTGCGCCACTATGAGGTGCCGCGCCAGGTAAGGGTGTTCCTCGATACCCTGTGGGTGGAGCTGCTGACTTTGGTCAGCCAGCATCGTGATGAAGGGCCAGACAGCCCCAGTTGGCGCGAGACGCTCGACACTGCACGCACGCTGGTTGAGGTGTTCGATCCACGTATCACCGGAGCCGCCTTGCGCGCGCGCATTGCCGAGCTGCCACGGCTACGCCAGCGAATTCACAACGGCGCCCAGCGTCTTGGCAGTTATAACCGAGCGACACTGGGCGCACTTGATAACCTGCTGGCCAATGCTCAGAGCATCCGCGAACAACTGCGCCGGACGCAGATGCTGCCCTCACGTCCACCGGTCAGCCTTCCCAGCCTGCCAAGGACTGACCTCGACAACAACCCCAGTGCGGACGAAGACGGTCCTCTCCAAGAGACGGCGCCGGACGTTTCCGATGGCGCCTTGCAAGCCATGATCGACGAGCTGCGCAAGACCAAATCCGGCACCTGGTTTGAATTGGATTCGCCCTTTCGCGGCACTGAAGCGGATGGGCGTCGCATTCAACTGTCCTGGATCAGCCCGCTGACTTCCACCTACCTCTTTGTTGACGAAGCCGGCACCAAAACCGAAATGCGCGGCCTCAAGGATCTCGCCAAAGCCATGCTGAGTGGCCGTGCGCGCGTGGTTGCACCACCCGAAGGCGCAACGCCTCAGCAACCAACCTCAACCGATCCCCCACCCGACCCTGCACCGCCGCCCCCGCCTTCTTAGTCGGGTTACGGCTGCTCACTCAGGATTGGAACGCACGCTGTTCAGCACGCAAAAACCGTAGCACTTTGCGCACATAATCCTGAGTTTCCGGATAGGGTGGAATGTTATTTCCGTGGCGTTTCACCGCGTTTTCACCTGCGTTATAGGCCGCCAGTGCCAAACGTAAATCGCTTTGAAACAGATTCAGCAACAACCGCAAATAGGTCGCCCCGGCGCGCACGTTCTCGGTTGGATCCCAGATATCCCGTACCTTGAAACGCTCGGCGGTGCCCGGCATCAACTGCATCAGCCCACAGGCACCGGCGGACGACTGGGCATCCGCGCGATAAGCCGATTCGGTGCGAATCACTGCATGCAGCAACTCCGGCCACAGGTGATGCTGACGCGCGGCAGTGTCGATCAAAGCGCCATAGTAGGCGCGCCTGTCCTTCAACGAGGCATTGGCCTTGAGCCCCGTGATCGGCAAGGCCGAGGATGCCCACAGCGACCCGCGCCCATAGGTTTGCCCCAAGCGCTGCCCGAAGGATTGATGACCGTGCCGCGCCAGATTGGCCTGCAACTTTGCTGCGGCCTGGCGCTGACGCTCACGCAACTGCTCCGATTGCAGCCGGTTTTCCGCCACCAGTTTCTGCCCGGTACGCTTCCACTCCAGAGTCAGCCCGTCCTGTTGCAGCGGCTTGTCGGAAAACACCACATTGCCACGGTTATCGACGTACTTAAACACATCCGCCAAGGCCGGCGGCACCAGGCCTGTGACACCAACCGTCAGCAGTATCAGCCAAGTCCGATTGCGCATGTTCCCCCCTGCTGCAAACAATCTGTGCAGCCAATCCGACGCATTGCTCCAGATGTCCGCTGGTCCAATCAGCGCCCAATATTCAGAATAACGCACGCACGCTCGACGAGTAGCGTGCCTAATAACACAAATCATAAGGTATCCACTCGCGCGGAATCAGCGGCGGGAGCCGGGCGTGCGCGCTTCCGAGGAAAAGCGACGAACGGTAGTAAATTTTTTTCCCTGCTCGGGCTCCGTTTTTCCAGGGCTATGCTATCCTTTCAGTTAATCAGAAAATAAATGTTGTAAGACTAGCAAGTTGGCAAGGCTTGTTAATTAAGTTTAGAGGTTAATCGCCAAAGGTCAAGCACCGTTTCCGCGCTCGCGCACAGATTCCACCTGTTTCGCCCCCAGCGGGCGGCAGGTGGTACAGCGCTTCGGCGACTGCGTGATCCGCGTCCCTGCGCGATCACGCAACCGCATGCATGACGGATGTTTTGACTCGTTGCTTGATCTCAGGCGCTCACACATGAACCGGGGATGATAAAATGAACCGAAGATATTTTTTGGGTATCGCACTGTCAACGGCTGCCACACCTGTCCTGGCGCGCAAACGCCAACCGCACGCTTGCTGCCTGCGCCTGCATCATCTGCACACTGACAAGCGCTTGGAGCTGAAATACCGCACCGGGGATTACTACCACCGCGACGCACTGGCACAGCTCAACGAGTTTCTGAAAGACTTCCGCACCGGCGAGAAAACCCCGATTGATCCGCGGCTGTTCGATACCCTCTACGATTTGCAGCAGCGTCTTGAAGGCGATCAAGACGCTTTGTTTGAAATTATCAGCGGTTACCGCTCCCCTCACACCAACGCCATGTTGCGCAGAACCTCCAACGGCGTGGCCAAGCGCAGCCTGCACATGAGTGGCCGCGCCCTCGACATTCGCCTGAGCGACATTCCCACCTCTGAGGTCTGCCAAACCGCCCTGCGCTTAGCGCGTGGCGGCGTCGGCTATTATCCCAAATCTGATTTCCTGCATCTCGACACCGGCAGCGTCCGCCATTGGGGCGTTTGAATCTGACAGCCACACAAAGCGCTACCAAGTGACAGTTTCAGCGCTTCCGGCAGTACTGAAGCCTGACCGTGTGGTCAGAAGGAGAAGGCCGTTGGGTGGCCATGGGAAGAACCGCAGTGGTGGTCATCGTCTCCGAATCGGCAGCGGCGGTACGCTGAATCGCTGCAACGCGCGCAAACACTTGACCCCAGCGGCTGAGTATGGCATCCTTGTCCGCCTATTTGGCTACGTAGCTCAGTTGGTTAGAGCGCGGCACTCATAATGCCGATGTCGCTAGTTCGAATCTAGCCGTAGCCACCAGACTGCCCTAAAGCCGCTCTCCAGCGGCTTTTTTTATGCCTACCAGTCTCTTACCCGATGCTTCGGTTGCGGCTGCATCCTAGCGCTTCGCCGCATGCGGGACTATCACCTGAACACCGTCCCCAGAGCCCGACGATCTCCCCCCTGCCCAGCGTTCCGACCACCCGGATTGATCGGCAGGCGGCCCTTCGCACGCTTGCTGGCCCAGTTACGCACAGCTGGTCTGGAGCCTTAGGCTAGGCAGCGGTTATGATGCCGAGCGCAGCCGCTGGCGCAAGGCTTCATACAGACTGATACCGGCACTGACGGACACATTCAGGCTTTCAACCCGGCCATGCATCGGCAGGGCGCCGAGCTGATCGCAGTGCTCGCGCGTCAAACGCCGCAGCCCCTTGCCCTCGCCGCCCAGTACCAGCGCCAGCGGGCCGGTCAAATCCAACTCGAACAAAGTCTGTTCGGCCTCTCCTGCCGCACCCACTACCCAGATACCGCGCGCTTGTAAGGCTTCCAGCGTGCGGGCCAAATTCGTCACTCGCACCAGGGGCACGCTTGCGGCTGCACCGCTGGCGACCTTGATCACCACCGAGGTCAGCCCGACGGCTCGATCACGCGGCACAATCACGGCCAAGGCCCCGGCGCCATCGGCACAGCGCAGGCAGGCCCCCAGATTATGCGGATCTGTTACTCCATCCAGCACCAGCAACAGCGGATCGCGCGGGCCGGCGTCCAGCAGCCGGGTCAGATCAGCCTCGCCCAAGGCGCTGAGCTGTTTCTCCCACAGCAGTGCCCCCTGATGCCGGGCACCGGCGGCGGCCTCGTCCAATTTGGCGCGGTCATGTTGGCGAATCGGCACGCCAGCGGCACGGGCCAACTCAGCCAGTTCGTGCAGACGCGGATCACGCCGGGCACGATCCAGCCACAGCTCACGCGCGCCGCCTTGCTGCAATCCCGCACGCGCGGCATTGATCCCAATGACAGGGGCCGATTGGGCCGGCCCGCCGGACAAGCCGTCCCCGTTGTGATCGCGTTTGCCAGCCACGGTGAATAGCCCTTATCTGCTGGAACTAGCTGCTGGAACGTTTGCGGGAGCCGCGCCGTTTGGAGCGCTTGGAACCGCTGCTTTTCTCGGCGCTGGGCGCCAGCACGAAGTCGATCTTGCGCTCATCGAGATTCACTGCCGCCACCCGCACCCGCAGCCGGTCGCCGAGGCGATAGACCTGCCCGGTGCGGGCGCCGTTGAGCCGGTGCCCAATGGGATCGAAGTGATAAAAATCGTTATCCAGCGCGGTGATGTGCACCAGACCATCGACATAGACTTCATCCAGCTCGACGAACAGGCCAAAGCCCTGCACGCTGGTGATGGTGCCGTTGAACTCCTCGCCTAGCTTGTCGCGCATGTACTCGCACTTGAGCCAGTCGGAGGCATCGCGGGTCGCCTCATCGGCGCGTCGCTCGGTGCCTGAACAATGCTCGGCAATTTGCTGCAAATCAGGCTTGGAGTAATCAAGATCTGCCGCACTGCCGCCGGCCAGGATGTGCTTGAGGATGCGATGCACGATCAGGTCCGGATAGCGGCGGATTGGCGAGGTAAAGTGCGTATAGCCCGCGTAAGCCAAGCCAAAATGACCGACATTATCCGAGCTGTACATGGCCTGCTGCATGGAGCGCAGCAACACGGTCTGGATCAGGTGGAAATCTGCCCGCTCGCGCACGGAATTCAGCAATGCGCCATAATCCTTGGCGGTTGGCTTATCGCCACCCGGCAAGTTCAGTCCCAGTTCGGCCAAAAATTCCCGCAGATCGGAGAGTTTCTCCGCCTTGGGCGATTCATGAATCCGAAACAGCGCCGGCATCTTTTTGCGCTCGAAGGCGCGCGCGGCAGCGACATTGGCCGCCAGCATGCACTCCTCAATGATGCGATGGGCGTCATTGCGGGTGCGCGGCTCAATGGCCTGGATGCGTCCCTGGTCGTTGAAGATAAACTGGGTTTCGACGGTATCGAAGTCGATGGCGCCGCGCGTACTGCGTGCCTCCAGCAGTACCTGAAACAGTTGATGCAATTCATGCAGATGCGGCAGCAGCTCGGCATGCTGTTCGCACAAGTCAGGATCGCCCTCGATCAGCATGGCGGCGACTTCGTCATAGGTCAGGCGTGCCTGCGAGCGCATCACTGCCTCGAAAAAGCGCGAACGCGTGACCTTGCCCTCGCGGTTCACATACAGCTCGCAAGCCATGCACAGGCGATCCACTTGCGGATTGAGTGAACAAAGTCCGTTGGACAGCACTTCCGGCAGCATGGGAATGACGCGATCCGGAAAATACACCGAATTGCCACGCGAGCGGGCCTCCTGATCCAGGGCATCCTCTGGCGTCACATAGGCCGACACATCGGCGATGCACACCAGCAATTTCCAACCCTTGGGCTTGCGCTCGGCATAGACCGCGTCGTCAAAATCGCGCGCATCGGCGCCATCAATGGTCACCAGCGGCAGTGCACGCAGATCGGTGCGACCGGCCTTGGCTTCTTCCGGCACCTCGGCACTGAGTCCGGCAATCTGCGTGGTGACTGCCTCGGGCCAGTCCACCGGCAGATCGTGGGCGCGCACGGCGATGTCGGTTTCCATGCCAGCGGCCATGTGGTCGCCTAACACCTCGTGCACTCGCCCGAGCGGCTGGGTGCGACGAGTGGGCTGATCAGTGATTTCGGCGACCACAATCTGCCCCTTGGTGGCCTGGCCGATGCGGTCGCTGGGAATAATAATGTCGTGACTGATGCGCTTATTGTCCGGCACTACAAAGCCGACACCGCTTTCGGAGTAAAAGCGCCCCACCACTGACTGCGTCTTGCGTTCCAGAATCTCGACCACGGCGCCTTCCAGACGCCCGCGCCGATCACGCCCGGTCACGCGCGCGACGATACGATCGCCATGAAACAGAGCGCGCATTTCCTTGGGATACAGATAGAGATCATCGCCGCCTTCATCGGGCTTGAGAAAGCCAAACCCGTCGGGGTGGCCGATCACCCGCCCGGCAATCAGGTCTTTTTTGTTGACCAGACAGAAGGCATCGCGGCGATTGCGCAGCAGTTGACCGTCGCGCACCATGGCGCCGAGACGTCGCTCCAAGGCTTGCAGTTCCTCAGCCTCGGTCAGGCCCAGCGTCTCTGCGACCGCATCGAATTCCATCGGTACCGCGCGTGCGGTCAGGGTCTCCAGGATGAACTCGCGACTGGGAATGGGGTTGTCGTATTTCCTCGCTTCACGCTCGCGGTGCGGATCGAGGGCTTTGGAGGAAGGATTTTTTTTGCGTCTGGCCACAGGCACCTAGCTAATCAATCAAGAAAGCCGCTAGTTTAGCGCACCGCCGCGACCTCTGCGCTAGTGCATGTCATGCCGGCGCGTCGTATCCGTGCGGATTTTGGGTTTGCCAGCGCCAGCTGTCCGCTGCCATCTCGCTGAGTCCGCGCTGCGCCCGCCAGCCCAGCTCGCGCGCCGCCTTGCCAGGATCGGCATAGCAGCAGGCGACATCGCCCGGGCGGCGTGGATGCACCCGATAGGGCAAGGTGTGCCCACAGGCGTGCTCAAAAGCCTTGAGCATGTCGAGCACTGAATACCCCTGCCCGGTGCCGAGATTAAACACCCGCACCCCGCCCGCAGGCGCCGTCGTTTCCTGCAACGCCGCCAGATGCCCAAGCGCCAAATCCACCACATGAATGTAATCACGCACGCCGGTGCCGTCGGGTGTCGGATAGTCGTTGCCGAATACCCGCAGCTCTGGTAACTGACCCACTGCAACCTGTGCGATGTAGGGCATTAAATTATTGGGAATGCCGTTCGGGTCTTCGCCGATCAGGCCGCTGGGATGCGCGCCCACGGGATTGAAATAGCGCAGCAGCGTGATACGCCAGCGCGCATCCGTAGCCGCCAGATCGCGCAGCATGTCCTCAATCATCACCTTGGTGCGACCATAGGGATTGGTCGATGACAGAGGCGCATCCTCAGTGATCGGTACCCGTTGGGGATCGCCGTAGACGGTGGCCGATGAGCTGAAAATCAGGGTGCGCACTGCCGCCTGTTCCATGGCCTGACACAGATTCAAGGAACCCACCACATTGTTGTCGTAATAGCGCAGAGGTTGCGCGACTGACTCCCCGACCGCTTTCAGGCCGGCAAAGTGGATTACCGCATCAATGGATTCTTGCGCAAAGACATCGTTCAGCGCTGACGCATCGCGCAGATCCACGGGATAAAACACTAGCTCGCGGCCGCTGATGCGACGCACCCGCTCCAAGGCTGCGGGTTTGCTGTTGGAGAGATTATCGAGCACGATGGGTTCATGTCCGGCGGCCAGCAGTTCGACCAGCGTGTGAGCGCCGATATAACCGGCGCCGCCTGTGACCAGAATCTTCATGTCAGCTTCCTGACTGTTCTCCTCAGCCCCGGTTGTTTTCACCCCAGCGCCCGGCACGCAACTGGGCACGTAGCTGCCGCATCACCTCCGCTTCCAGACTGTCCGTTGCCAGCGGCAGGGACAGGCGCCGCCAGTGCCCCAGGGCAAAATTCAAGATCACCAAATGCTGACCAATAAAGCTCGACGCCAGCAAGCGCGCCGGCAGCACTTCGCCGGTAGCCAGCACCAGCTCCCAGTCGCCTGCATCGCTGCGCATGACTTCCATGATCGACCCCGGCAGGCGTCGCCATCCCTGAACCGCAAGATGCCAAGCCGCTGAGAGCACAATGAGCGCCGCCAGCCACAGCCTGAGCAGTGCATATCCCGGCACCAGCGCCACTATGATTAAAGCGCCCAAATGCACCAGGGCGAGAGACAGCAGCAGCCGCATCGAGCGCCGGGGCCGCACATGCAGCGGTGCGACTGGTGCCACTGATGCACCTGGCGTCACTGGCTTAGCCGGGGCATTAAGCGCTGTTCTCAGCTCGGCTCTTCGGGGCGCAGGTGCGGAAACAGCAGCACATCGCGGATGGAAGGCGCATCGGTGAGCAACATCACCAGGCGATCAATACCAATGCCCTCACCCGCCGTTGGCGGCATGCCATGTTCCAGCGCGCGAATATAATCCGCATCAAAGTGCATGGCCTCCAGGTCACCGGCATCCTTGTCGGCCACCTGGCGGCGGAAGCGTTCGGCCTGATCCTCAGCATCGTTCAGCTCCGAGAAGCCATTGGCAATCTCGCGTCCACCGACGAAGAACTCAAAGCGATCGGTGACAAAGGGATTCTCGTCATTGCGCCGCGCTAAGGGCGAGACTTCCAGCGGATACTCAGTGATGAAGGTCGGCTCCAGCAAGCGCGGTTCGACCGTTTTCTCGAAAATCTCGATCTGTACCTTCCCCAAACCATAGCTATCTTTGAGCGGAATCCCCAGACTTTGGGCGACTGCGCGTGCGGCGGGCAACTCATCAATCTCCGCCGCTGTCAGTTGCGGGTTGAAGGCGAGAATGGACTCGCGCACGCTCATGCGCTGAAAGGGCTGCGACAGATCATAGCTGGCCCCCTGATAGGTCAGAGTCGTGCCGCCCAGCACCTGTTGCACCAGGCGCCGCAGCAGATCCTCGGTCAGGTCCATCAGCTCGTGATAGTCGGCATAGGCCTGATAGAACTCCAGCATGGTGAACTCCGGGTTATGCCGGGTCGAGAGGCCCTCATTGCGGAAATTGCGGTTGATTTCATAGACCCGCTCAAAGCCGCCGACCACCAGCCGCTTGAGGTACAGCTCGGGCGCGATGCGCAGAAACAGCTCCATGTCGAGCGCGTTGTGATGGGTCACAAAGGGCCGTGCCATGGCACCGCCGGGAATGGCCTGCATCATAGGCGTCTCAACTTCCAGAAAGCCCCGCTCGTTGAGATAGTCGCGAATGCACTGAATCGTCTGGGTGCGCAGCTGAAAGGTGGTGCGCGTGGCCTGGTTCATAATCAGGTCCAGATAGCGCTGCCGATAGCGGGTTTCCTGATCCGCCAGCCCGTGGAACTTCTCCGGCAACGCGCGCAGGGATTTGGTCAGCAGCCGCAGCCCGTCCACCTTCACCGACAGCTCGCCGGTTTTGGTCTTAAACAGCATGCCTTCGGCTGCGCAGATGTCACCAATATCCAACTCTTTTTTGAACCAGGCGTAAACGTCCTCGCCCACCCGGTCGCGCTGCACAAAGAGCTGCATGCGCCCGCTCATATCCTGCAGGTGGGCAAAGCTCGCCTTGCCCATCACCCGTCGGCTCATCAGTCGCCCGGCGAGCTTCACCCGCAGGCCAAGACTGTCGAGTTCTGCATCGCTGGCATCGGCATATTGCGTCAGCAACTCCCCAGCCACGGCGTTGCGTCTAAAATCATTGGGAAAAGCCACGCCCTGCTCACGGATGCGCGCGAGCTTTTCGCGGCGCTGGGCAATGAGCTTGTGTTCTTCTGTCGCGGGTGCGTTGGAGTCGGAGTCGGTCATGGGGGAAGTGGTCGAACGTGAAGCCGTTGGAAAGTTAAAGCTATTGGGCGGTTAAACAGTGATAAGGGATTGAGGATTGAGACTGAAGCGACCAGCCACGCTTATAAGCCACTCTTCAGACTGGCTTCAATGAACTGATCCAAGCCACCATCGAGCACCGCCTGGGTGTTGCCCGTCTCGACACTGGTGCGCAAATCCTTAATGCGCGATTGGTCAAGCACATAGGAACGGATCTGGCTGCCCCAGCCGATGTCGGACTTGGTCTCTTCCAAAGCCTGCTGATCGGCGCTGCGCTTTTGCATCTCCAGCTCATAGAGCTTGGCCTTGAGCTGCTTCATTGCCTGATCCTTGTTCTTGTGCTGCGAGCGGTCATTCTGACATTGCACCACGATGCCGGTCGGATTATGAGTGATGCGCACCGCCGATTCAGTCCGGTTGACGTGCTGACCGCCCGCGCCCGAGGCACGATAGACATCAATGCGCAAATCCGCCGGATTAATTTCCACCTCGACCGAGTCATCCACCTCGGGCGCGACAAACACGGCGGCAAAGGAGGTATGGCGACGATTGCCGGAATCAAAGGGTGATTTGCGCACCAGCCGATGCACGCCGGTTTCAGTGCGCAACCAGCCGAAGGCATAGTCGCCCTGCACTGCAATGGTGGCGGACTTAATGCCGGCGACTTCACCCGGTGAGACTTCAGTCAACTCGGTCTTGAACTCATGGGCCTCGCACCAACGCAGATACATGCGCAGCAGCATCTCCGCCCAGTCCTGCGCCTCAGTGCCGCCGGAGCCGGCCTGAATATCGACAAAGGCGTTGTTGGCATCCATGGGCCCGGAGAACATGCGCTGAAACTCCAGGCGGCCAATATGCGCCTCATGCCCGGTCAGATCGGCCAGCACGGCCTCGACCGTCTCCGCGTCTTCCTCCGCCACGGCCATGCTCAACAAATCA
Source organism: Rhabdochromatium marinum (assembly GCF_016583795.1). Taxonomy (GTDB): domain Bacteria; phylum Pseudomonadota; class Gammaproteobacteria; order Chromatiales; family Chromatiaceae; genus Rhabdochromatium; species Rhabdochromatium marinum. Next base: position 14,573 of record NZ_NRRS01000061.1, read on the forward strand.
TCGGCATCCTCAAGCCCCGCACGCAGTTCGCGCAGGCCCAGCACAATCTGCTCCAGCATCGCTCGCTCACGCCCCAAGCGCTGAGCCAATTCGGGATCGTTCCAGAGATTCGGGTCTTCGAGTTCGCGCAAGACCTCGGTCAGACGCTCATCCTTGCCAGCATAGTCAAAGATACCCCCAGAGAGACTCCAAACGGCCCCTCAGATCGCCAAGTTGCGCGCGTATCGGGCTAATATCCTGCATGAGCATTCTCCGCATCGGGCAAAGCTGTTCAGTATACCCGAAGCGCCGGACGCATTGTCGCTTACCGCAACGCGACCCCAGAGGCTTCAATGCCATCGACTATACTCACTCGCCACCAGACAGCGTTAGAAAACCGCCACACAACCTCAGCCTATGCCGCATCAACGTCTCCCCATCATCCATCACCCCGACGAAGCCGCAACCTATCCAACCACAGAGCGCTGCGACATTCTGGAATCCTGGAACCGCGCCGAGGATCCGGACCTCTCCATCGCCCGCGCCACGGTTGCTGTTGGCGTCTCAACCCGCTGGCATCGCCTGGCACAGACCACCGAGCGCTATGTGATTTTGCACGGCCAGGGCCGGGTGCATGTCGGTGAGTTGCCGCCCGCTCTGGTCAATCCGGGGGATGTCGTCTATATCCCGCCCGATTGTCCGCAGCGTATCGATAACACCGGTGATGTTCCTCTGGTGTTTCTCGCCATCTGCAACCCCAGGTTTCGCCCGGACAATTATCAGGAACTGGACGATGTATGAATTCCCCAAAGCTGTGAACCGCTTCACAGCCGCTCCAGTCAGGCTAAGGTAAACTCGCCAGTAAGAGTCCCTGAACAGGCCACTGGCACGCGGCCTGGCCGGATCGCATTGATCTGAATTCCTGAACCATTGTTTCAACCGCAGGAGGCCGTCATACTCATGGCCCAGACTACTGATGCCGCCTGCACCGCTACGCGCGATAGGCTGGCCGATTTGCGCGAAGGCTTGGAGGCGCCCAGTCAATCACGGACTTCGCGCCTGCTGCGCGCCGGTTCCCTGCGTCTGATCAAAGGTGACCGCGACGAGCAGGAACCCTTGCTGGATAGTCTGAGCGAACTGCAAAGCAGCAATCGCACTCGCAACGCCGCCGCTCAACGCTTGCGGGAAGCCGAGGCACTGGGCGAGCAGCTGTGGCCCGAGGCTGAAATGCTGCTTGCCCAGCAGGCCCGCGATCGCCGTGGCCTGCCTGAGCGTGCTGCACAAGCCACCCGGCTTGATCAGCTCAAGGCCTGCATCACCGAACTGCTCACCGCCTATCAACTCACGCTGGCCGATGCCTATGCCGCCGGTCAGCGCGCCGCCGATGAGTCCACGCTGCAACTGAGCGCACTGCGCATTCTGGAGTGGACCTGGCGCGAGCATGAACTGCATCGCTTGCGCTATCAGCCCATCCCTGCGGCTTCCTGGCAGCGTGCCAACCGGGTCTTTTTCGCTCTCCTGAGCGCCGGTTGGCCCGATGAGCCGCTGGGCGTCTGTGCGGCACCGGATTTTCTGACCAACGCCGAGGGCGGCTGCACGCGCCAGGCGCTCTACCTGAACCTGCAAGTCCAGGGGTTGTTTGATCTGTTCAGTTGGCCCAAAACCACCCAGGGCTTTGTTGCCCGCTATTGCGCCCTGGTGCCGCAAGCCGTGCAGCTGAGTTCCAGCTTGGCTTCCAGTGACTCAGCGACGACTTATTGCCGCTATCTGCACCCCAATCACGATGGTCCGCCCGGAGTTACCCCGCCCACTGGCTCAACCGAAGTGCTGCAACTCGACTACAACGTTCTGGCCGCTGCAATCCGTGCCGATCATCATGTTTTTTTCCGGCGCGATCCGGGCGGCACCCGCTCACCTGAACGCCTGCTCGCGCTGCCTTCCTTTGCACGTCGCCCAAGCATTCGCCTGCTGGCGCGCGATATGGATAACGGCGCCGTTGACATGCGGATGGCCTCCGCACCGGACGCCACCGAGACCCTGTACCTCAGTGCCGGCATGGCAACCATTCGCGCCTTGCTGCATCAGGTCTTTTCACGCACCCCGCATTCCCATTCGCCCCAAACCGTACCGCGCACCCGGCGCCATCCGTTGCAACAGCCAAGTCACCTGCGCACCAATGGTGATTCCTGGCACTTGGTCAACCGCAGCGCACGGCTGTGGCGCATTCAAAATCCCAGCACCCAAAGCAGCACGGCACTCAGCGTCGGTACCCTGGTGGCCTTTGGTGTTGGCAAACCCGGCTTGGCACGGCCCAAGCTGGCCCGCGTTGCGCGCATCCTGCGCACCAGCCGCGTCCTACAAATCGATCTGCAAGAACTGGCCAGCTTTGCCGCGCCGGTTTCCGTCACTCCCGTGACTGATGATGGGTTACTCAACAGCAGCTTGCGCGCGTTCCTGGTGTATGACGACGACTTTGGTTGGGGACTGGTGACGCCGCCTCAGCAACAGTTCCATGAAGGCGACGCCATCACCATCCGCGCCAAACGTATGCTCATCCAGTCGAAACTGCGCAGCCTGCGCGAGGCGACCCAGGACTTCCTGTTGTTTCAGATCAATCCGCATGATCCGCAGCTAGGCGTCCCTAGCTACCCCCGCGCGCACAAAGCCGGTCGTCGCAGCGGCAAACACCGCAACCTGACACCCAGCCCCGCCGACAGCCGCAACCCGGCTGAATCGGAATATCGTCCGCTGCGCTTCTAACGCCAAGCGCGCACGCGCAACGCCATTGGGCTAGACTGCCGCCATTGCCCCTCGCGGGGCGGACTTTGGCGAGATACTTTCCTCCATGCAGGCAACCCAGGACTACGATGTCATTGTGATTGGTGGCGGCCATGCCGGCACCGAAGCAGCGCTGGCCGCTGCCCGACTTGGCGTCCGCACGCTGCTGCTGACGCACAATATCGACACCCTGGGACAGATGAGCTGCAATCCCGCCATCGGCGGCATCGGCAAGAGCCATCTGGTACGGGAGATCGACGCGCTGGGCGGACTCATGGCACAGGCAGCCGATGCCGCCGGTATTCAGTTCCGCGTGCTCAACAGCCGCAAGGGCCCGGCGGTACGCGCCACCCGCGCCCAGGCCGACCGCTGGCTCTACAAGGCCGCCGTGCGCCGCACGCTGGAACAGCAACCCGGCCTGGATTTGTTCCAGCAGGCGGTGGATGATCTGCTCATCGACGGTGACCGGGTGCTGGGCGCCCTCACCCAGATGGGCCTGGAGTTTCGCGCCCGCACTGTGGTGCTGACCGCTGGCACCTTTCTCGGCGGGCGCCTGCACATCGGTCTCAGCAACGCTCGGGGCGGTCGCGCCGGCGATCCTCCCGCGCTGGCACTGGCTGAGCGGCTGCGCACCCTGCCGCTGCGCGTCGAACGGCTGAAAACCGGCACCCCGCCGCGCATTGCCGCGCGCAGCATCGACTTCAGCCAGCTCGCCGAGCAGCCTGGCGACACCCCGCTGCCAGTATTCTCCTATCTGGGCTCAGCAGCGGATCACCCGCGCCAGGTCAGTTGTCATATCGCCCGCACCACCGAGCGCACCCATGACATCATCCGCGCTGGCCTGTCGCGCTCGCCCCTGTTCAGCGGCGTGATCGAAGGCGTCGGGCCGCGCTATTGCCCGTCCATTGAGGACAAGATTTTCCGCTTCGCCGACAAAGCGTCCCATCAGATTTTTGTTGAGCCCGAAGGGCTCGACAGCGCTGAAATCTACCCCAACGGCATCTCCACCAGCCTGCCCTATGATGTACAAGAGGCTCTGGTGCGCTCCATCCCCGGCTTTGAGCACGCGCACATCACCCGTCCCGGCTATGCCATTGAGTACGACTTCTTCGACCCGCGCGATTTGCTCCCCTCACTCGAAACCAAGCCCCTGCGCGGGCTCTATTTCGCCGGGCAGATCAATGGCACCACCGGCTATGAGGAAGCCGCCGCCCAGGGGCTGTTGGCCGGGCTGAATGCTGCGCGCGCGGCCCGCGACCAGGAGCCCTGGTGCCCGCGCCGCGATCAGGCCTATCTGGGCGTGATGGTCGATGACCTGATTACCTGCGGTACGCAAGAGCCGTATCGCATGTTCACCAGTCGTGCCGAGTACCGGCTACAACTGCGCGAGGACAACGCCGATCTGCGCCTCACCGAGATCGGCCGTTCCCTGGGGCTGGTGGATGAGCGTCGCTGGCAGGCGTTTGAGACCAAGCGTGACGCCATCACTCGCGAGCAGCAGCGCCTGCGCGACACCTGGGTGCGTCCCGGCAGCCCGGTCGCCACCGCTCTGGCCGCACCGCTTGGCGAGCCGCCCAAGCGCGAAGTCCGCGCGCTCGACCTGCTCGCCCGCCCGCAACTGGACTATGCCCGCCTGACTGCCATCGCCGAACTTGGCCCGGCGGTGAGCGACCCGGCCGTGGCCGAGCAGATTGACATTCAGGCCAAGTATGCCGGCTATCTGGAGCGGCAGCGCGCCGAGATCGAACGCCAGCAGGCCCAGGAGCATCAGCCGCTGCCGGTGAATTTCGATTATGACCGCGTGCGCGGGCTGTCGGCCGAGGTACTGGAAAAGTTCAAGCAGGTGCGCCCCACCACCCTGGGCCAGGCTGCCCGCATTCCCGGCGTGACCCCGGCCGCCGTGTCCCTGCTGCTGATTCACCTCAAGCGTACCAAGTCGGCCCCAGCCGCCGCGACACCATCGGAGCCGGCTGCATCGCAAGCGCGGCACAGCGCCTGATGTCCTGGTCCGATCAGCCCCCGCCGCCGGCCACCAAGCCGATCCTCCCGCGCGCGGCGCTGCGCGAACGCCTCGATCAGGGCTGCGCACAACTTGGCGGCCGTGCTGCCAGCCTGAGTGAGACTCAGCGCGACACCCTGCTTGACTATCTCGAACAGCTCGCGCACTGGAACCAACGTTTTAATCTCACTGCCGTGCGCGATCCCCTGGAAATGGTTGGCCGCCATCTGCTCGACAGTCTGGCCGCCGCCGATGTCTTCAGCGCCACGCCAATTCTGGATCTTGGCACCGGCGCCGGACTGCCGGGCATTCCGTTGGCCATCGCCTGCCCGGAGCATCGATTTGTCCTGCTCGACAGCGTCGGCAAAAAGACCCGCTTCGTGCGTCAGGCGGCGGCCACCCTGGGGTTGGGCAATGTCACGGTCGTGCAAGCGCGGCTTGAGTCGTACCAGCCGAGGGAAAAATTCGCTACCATAACGGCTCGCGCCTTGGCCCCGCTGAGCGCATTATGGGTCAGCAGCGCGGAGTTACGACGCCCCGAAGCGCCGGTCATTGCTTACAAAGGGCGCCTGGCAGATGACGAACTCGCTGAGCTGGCCGCCACTGGCGCCCGCTGGAGCGTCACCCGCCTGGAGGTGCCTTTCGTTCCCGGCGAACGTCATTTGATCCGTATCGACAGCAGCTCAGGTATCCATGGCTAGAATCATCGCGATCGCTAATCAAAAAGGTGGTGTTGGCAAAACCACCACCGCCGTCAACCTGGCCGCCTCCCTGGCGTCGCTCAAAAGCCGTGTGCTGCTGATCGACATGGATCCGCAGGGCAATGCGACCATGGGCTGCGGAGTGGATAAAAACAACCTGGAGCAGACCGGCTGCGATCTGCTGCTGGGCGAGCACGGTTTTGATGAATGCCGGGTGCGGGTGGCCGAACCCACCCCTGGCTTTGATCTGCTGCCCTCCAACAGCGACATGACGGCGGCTGAGGTCGGGCTGATGAACACCGAGCAGCGCGAGCGCCGCCTGGCTGAGGCCATCGCCGCCGTGACTGACTCCTACGACATCATCCTGATTGACTGCCCGCCCTCGCTCAACATGCTCACCCTCAACTCCCTGGTGGCCGCTCATGGGGTGCTGATTCCCATACAGTGCGAATACTATGCACTCGAAGGGCTGTCGGCGTTGCTCGATACCATCGGTCAGGTACAAAACAGCCGCAATCCGGAGCTGAAGGTTGAGGGCATTCTGCGCACCATGCACGATCCGCGTAACAACCTCGCCAACCAGGTTTCGACTCAGTTGATTGAGCACTTCAGCAGCCAAGTCTACACGACAATCATTCCGCGCAATGTGCGTCTGGCTGAGGCGCCCAGCCATGGCCTGCCGGCGTTGCTGTACGACGCCAATTCGCGCGGCTCCATCGCCTATCAAACGCTGGCCAGTGAGCTGCTGGGCCGCACCGCGCGCAGCTCGGCTGCGGTCTAACCTTACCGCTGCACGCAACTGACCCCTTCCACCATGTCAAACAAACGCAAAGGACTCGGTCGCGGCCTGGACGCCCTGCTCGGCGGTGCCAGCACGCACAACACCAACCTGGACGCTGGCGCAACGGACACCTCCGCGCCGGCTTCGGTGCTGGAAGCACGCCCCGAAGATATCATTACCGAGCTGGGCGTCGAACGCATCCGTCGCGGTCGCTACCAACCACGACGCAAATTCGACCCCGACAGACTCAGCGAACTGGCCGATTCCATCGCCGCTCAGGGCGTGATACAGCCGGTGGTGGTGCGTCAGGTCGCTGACGGCAACTATGAACTCATCGCTGGCGAACGGCGCTGGCGCGCCGCCCAACAAGCGGGACTGGCCAAGATTCCGGTGGTGGTGCGCGAGGTCGATGAAAAGACCGCGCTGGCCATTGCGCTGATTGAGAACATCCAGCGCGACGATCTACACCCGCTCGAAGAAGCCAATGCCCTGCTGCGCTTGGCCGAGGAATTTAGCCTCACCCATCAACAGGTCGCTGAGGCGGTGGGCAAATCCCGCACCGCAGTCACCAATCTGCTGCGCCTGCTGGATTTGGAACCGGACACCAAAGCCTACTTGGACCAGCGCCAGCTTGACATGGGCCACGCCCGCGCCCTGCTCGGACTCAAGGGGCGCAACCAAAGCAACGCCGCCAAACAAGTGGTCAATCGCGGGCTGTCGGTGCGCGAAACCGAAAAACTGGTGCGCCGCTGGCAGAATGAAGAAAGCGAAGACACCCCCAAGGAAAAACCGCCGCTCGATCCCAACATCCGCAGTCTGCAAGACGACCTGGCCGGCCGTCTCGGCGCCCAGGTCGCCATCAAGCACGGCACCGCCGGCGCCGGCAAGCTGGTCATCGCCTACAACAACCTGGACGAACTCGACGGGATTTTGGCGCATATCCAGTGAAGTCACCCTGCTGAAGAACGGCTGTGCCTCGGACGGTTGGCTGTAGCCGCTTGTTAGGCGACATAACCCCTTTGATATCTCGCAGGTGGCGGGCTTCACAGATATGAAGGAACAAGATTTTCTATGCCCTGGCTGTTACGCTTTAATAATGAAAAACGCCACAGTCAATTATTTGGTAGACTTTATACTTAATAGAATTATGCTAAGCACTCTCAATGCTGTCACATAAATCAATAACATTAAAGAAAAAGATAATTTAGGGCCAATGCTTTCGAGATCTGAAATGTCAGATAAAAAGATAACCACCCAGATCAGAGAAGTGAGCAAGCCTAAATAAAAACTTAATACTGCTATCTTATCAAATAGATATAGTTTTCGACCTTCTTTAAAGTATACAGAGAAAGAGGCCTTGATCATGCCTTGGTCCATTGTTGCTAAGCCGCCACAGGCATCAGGTAGGGGCGCTTTGCCGGTCGAGGTCGTCGTCGAGCCGGCCAAGCCGGCCAAGGCATGCGTTCAAGCACTTGCTC
>NZ_NRRS01000062.1 GCF_016583795.1 Rhabdochromatium marinum
TGGCTGGCTATGAGGTGCGTGAATACCTGCTGGAGAAATGGCAGCGCACCTGTGCCTATTGCGGCGCGACCGATGTTCCGCTGGAGATCGAGCACATCGTTCCGCGTTCCCTCGGCGGTTCCAACCGCGTGAGCAATCTCACCCTCGCCTGCCGCCCCTGCAATCAGCGCAAAGGCCACCAGCCCATTGAGACCTTCCTCAAAAACCAACCGGCGCGGCTGCGCAAGATTCAAGCCCAGGCCAAAGCGCCGCTACGCGATGCCGCCGTCGTCAATGCCACCCGCTGGGCCTTGTTCGAGCGCTTGAAAACCACCGGCTTGCCGGTGATGACCGGCTCTGGTGGCCATACCAAATACAACCGCCAGCGCCTCGGCATTCCCAAAACCCATGCCCTTGATGCCGCCTGTGTTGGGCCGCTTGATGCGCTGCACGGCTGGAGCCGCCCAACGCTGGCCATCAAGGCCACCGGGCGCGGCAGTTATCAGCGCACCCGACTGGATCGCTTCGGGTTCCCGCGTGGTTATCTGGTGCGCCAGAAGCGCATTCATGGATTCCAAACCGGAGATCGGGTCATCGCCCAAGTGCCGAGCGGCAAGAAGACAGGGGTTCATATCGGACGCATCGCCGTGCGAGCCTCAGGAAGCTTTAATATTCAGACCGCGCAGGGCGTGGTTCAAGGCCTCTCTTACCGCCACTGCCGCGTCGTACAACGTGCGGATGGCTATGGCTATTCATTCACCCCAACCCAAACGGAGGAAGCGAGACGGGTCGCCTAACCGCGCTGCGCGTGGTGCGCTTTCCCTCTCCGCTCTGAAGGGCGGGGTTTCTCGCGCAAGATGGATGGATCAAAGTCAGCAAATCAAAGACGCCGGTTTGAAGGTCACGGTTCCCAGAGTCAAGATACTCAATATCCTCCAGACCACCGATCAGCGTCATCTAAGTGCCGAGGATGTTTACAAGGAATTGTTGGCGGCGGGCGAGGACATCGGCTTGGCCACCGTCTATCGGGTATTGACGCAGTTTGAAGCGTCCGGACTGCTATGCCGGCATCACTTTGAAGGTGGGCAGTCGGTGTTTGAACTGGACCATGGCGGTCATCATGATCACCTTGTGTGCGTTAAATGCGGATTGATTGTTGAGTTTTTTGAACAGGTGATCGAGGAACGCCAGCGCGCTATCGCCGAACAAAACGGCTTCAAGATCGAACATCATGCGCTGGTGATTTACGGCATTTGTCCAAATTGCCAGCAGCAGGCAAAGACACAGTCGCGCTAATTACCCCGCCCAGCCCACCGTCATGCCCGCACCCAGGCAGGAAGCGTTTTTGTTGGCAATGCCGCCGGTGGCTGATCTGCTGTTACCCACGGGCTGGATCTGCCGTGACGAGCTGATGGATCGCAGCCAGGGGCGTGCGATTGAGCTGCGTCAGCAGGGACTGGCGCCAGGTGACATGCTGGTGTGCGCAGTCGATGGTGCCACCGCCGAGCTGAGCATCATGCAGGGCGCGCTGGCTCTGAATCAGGCGGCTCTGGTGCCATGTGCGGACGCTGGGGAAAACTCAGCCGTGCGCGCACTGGCTGCGCACACGGGTGCATCTTGGTGGTGGGAGGCTGGACGCCTGATTGCCACTGACGTCAAGCAAACGGCGTCTTTGAACCAGGCAGCGTCGCGTCTGGCCGCTTCTGATCAGACCGTCTCAGCGGCGTCTCCGATGGCGCTGGTGATTCAAACCAGTGGCAGCAGCGGCGGGCGCAAGGCGGCCATGCTGAGCGCCGCGGCGCTACAAGCGTCCTGCGAGCGTATCAATGCGCGTCTGGATCTGCGACCGAGTGATCTGTGGCTGTGCGCATTGCCCCGGCAACATATCGGTGGGCTGGCGATCGGCTATCGCTGTGCGCTGGCAGGTGCCGGAGTCTTGCTGCATCAGGGGTTTGCGGCTGAGCGCGTCGCTGCGGATCTGTGGCAACATCCGGTAACCCATCTGTCGCTGGTGCCGGCGATGCTCGCACGTCTGATGGCGGCCTGTCCTCGGCCGCCGGACTGGCTGCGGGTGGTGCTGCTCGGCGGACAGGCGCTGGATGCGGGTTTGGCGCAACAGGCGCTCGCCGCTGGCTGGCCTTTGCACCTCGGGTATGGCATGACAGAAACCTGTTCATTCATTGCCAGTCGGGCGCTGACGGCAGCGGATTCAATGGACGCCGAAATGGCACTGACACCCTTGCCGGATGTGCAACTGCAAGCTCCTGACTGTATGGCTCCACCGCCGTCAGCTGCGCTGCGCCTGACCGGACCCATGCTCATGTCAGGCTATGCCAATCCCGAACGCCGCTTGGGCCTGGGACTTGATGCGCAAGGCTGGTTGCGTAGCGGCGATCTGGCCTGTCTGAGCAAGGGGCCGGGTTTGCACATCATTGGTCGTGCGGACGATCAACTGGTCATCGCCGGTGTGAATGTCCAGCCCCAGACCATTGCGGCACAGCTCAGTGAGTGCGCTGGGGTCACACACTGCACCCTGGTGGGCTTGCCCGAGCCGGTGTGGGGCCATACACTGGTGGCGCTCTATCAGGGTATTGCCCCGGCAGAGCAGCTTGACGCCTGGTGTCGGTCACAGCTGCCCAGTGCGCAGCGACCGCGCTTGTTTGTACGGCTTGATGACTGGCCCTTGCTGACTTCCGGCAAGGAGGATCGCCGTCGTCTGCGTCAATTGGCCGAGACGGCCTGGGATGAAAATCTAAAGTTCAGAGGAAACATTCATGCATCACAGTAAAATACTTGGTTGTTCGGCTAAATATCGGGTGTGCTTACTCTTAAGCCTTCTGGTACCAATCACCGCCACCGCGCATTTTCAGGAACTGATCCCGGCCACGGAAAGCCTGGAAGCCGGAGATAACCGCGCCCTGGATATTCAGATGAAGTTCACGCATCCCATGGCGGGTGGGCCGGTCATGCCGATGGCCAAGCCCGTTGATTTCGGGGTGCTGGGGCCAGAGGGACGGGAGGATCTCAGTGAGCAACTCACAGCTGTTGAGGTGGATGAACAGCCGGCTTATCAAGCGACTTACAACATCGAACAGCCGGGTGTTTATGTGTTGTTTCTTGAACCTGCTGCCTATTGGGAGCCGGGCGAAGGAAAAATGATCAAGCATTACACCAAAACCGTGATTGATGCCTTTGGCGGTGGCGGGGACTGGGATGCCTCGGTCGGCTTTCCAGTTGAGATTCGCCCCTTAACTCGTCCCTATGGGCTCTGGAGTGGCAATGTCTTTCAGGGGGTTGTGCAACAGGACGGGCAACCGGTGCCCTTTGCCGAGGTGGAAGTGGAATGGCGCAACGATGGCACGGTGACGCCACCCACGGATGCCTTCGTGACGCAGGTGATCAAGGCCGATGCCAATGGCACCTTTACCTATGCCATGCCACGGGCCGGCTGGTGGGGCTTTGCGGCGCTGTTGGAGGGGGCTGAGCCGCTGATGAACCCCGATGGTGAGTCCGTGCCGGTGGAGGCTGGGGCCTTGCTCTGGGTGCGGGTGCGCGACATGCCGGTGGCGGATTAGCTTCGGTGGCGCATATTCCCGACGGGGTGCTGGCGGCGCCGGTGCTGATCGGCGGTGGGGTGGTGACCCTGGGATTGCTGACGGTGGCGCTGCGGCGCCTGGATGACCAGGCATTGCCGCAGGCGGCCGTGCTCTCGGCGGCTTTTTTTGTCATCTCCCTCATTAGCATCCCGATTGGGATGACCAGTGTCCATCTGTTGCTCAATGGTCTAATGGGGTTGCTGCTGGGCTGGCTGGCGGTGCCGGCTATTTTGATCGCACTGGCGTTACAGGCGGTGTTTTTTGGCCATGGGGGCTTGCTGTCGCTGGGGGTGAATACCCTGAACTTGGCCGTGCCGGCGCTGCTGTGTGGCGTCTTGCTGCGCCCCTGGCTGCATGCACGCGGATCGGGGCTAGCGGCAAGGCCCTCGCCACGCCGCGCGTTCTGGGTCGGTGCGCTGGCGGGCTTTGTGGCGACCTGGCTGACGGGTCTGGCGGTGGCCTTGGCGCTGCTGCTGAGCGGCCAGGCGCTTGGGTTCGCCGCGCGGGCCATTGCGCTGGCCTATGTACCGCTGGCCGGGCTGGAGGCGGTGATTACTGCGACTGTGCTGGCCTTTCTGGTGCGGGTTGAGCCGCGCTTGTTGGGGGTGCCGCAGGAGGCTGAGCCGGAGGGGACTGACACATGAACAGGCTGATGAAACTGCTGTTTGAGCCTCCTTGCCGGAGGCGCGGCGCTTATTCGCTCCTTGCGCTGCTGTGGCTGTGGCTGCTGCCAACGAGCGCGCTTTATGCCCACAATCTGCGGGTGTTTGCGACTGCTGAAGGGGCCTGGATTCAGGGGCAGGTGTATTACGCCGGCGGTGGTGCGGCGCACCATGCGCAGGTGCACATTTATGATCAAGCCAATGCTGTGGTTGCCGAGCTGACGCCCGATGCGGCGGGTGAGTTCCGCTGGCAGGCTGAGGCACCGCAAAGCTATCGCATTGTGGCGGATACCGGTGAAGGGCACCGTGGCGAATGGACGCTGGCGGCTTCCGAGCTGGCCAGTGCTTTTCCGTCGCCTGAACCGATCCTACAATCTCCGTCCGCAGCGCAAACTTCTCCGTCTGATGACGATGCACCTGCGGTGCTGGATCCCAAGAGTGCAGCCAGTGCGATAGGTTGCTCCGGGGCGGCGCTCGATGCGCGTATCGAGCAGGCGCTGGCGCGGCAGTTACGGCCCTTGCGCGAGGATTTGGCGCGGGCTGAGGATCGCCTGGCGCTGCGGGATCTGCTTGGTGGTATTGGCTGGATCTTTGGGGTGACCGGGCTGGCGCTCTGGTGGCGGGGCCGCCGGGCATGAATTCAATGCTGTGGGCCACAGATGCGGGGGGCGATTCTGGTGGCTTGCAGTCGCTCAATGTGCGCGTTCGACTGGTGGCGGCGGTCTGCTTTGCGGTGGTGGTGCTGAGCCTGAAGCATCCTGCAACACTCACGGTGGCCTTGACGGTAGCGCTCTTGGTGGTTGCAAGCTCAGGATTGAGCTGGCGTGTGCTGCTGCGGCGGCTGCTGGCATTGCAACTGCTGCTGGTGCTCTTGGCGCTGTCACTGCTGCTGAGCACACCCGGCGACCCGCTGGTGGTGCTGGGACCGCTGACACTGAGCCAGTCTGGCGGTGAATTGGCACTGGTTCTGGTGTTGCGGGCGCACGCCATTCTGATCGCCTTGCTGGGACTCCTGGGGACGCTGGATCCGGTGACCTTCGCCCATGGTCTGGCGTCCTTGCGGCTGCCGCAGCGGTTGGTCACTCTACTGCTGATCACGGTGCGACAAATTGACTTGCTGCTGCTTGAGTATCAACGCCTGCGTCGTGCCATGCGCGCCCGTGCTTTTGTGCCCCAGGCCAGTCGCCATGGCTGGCGCAGTCTGGGCTGGTTGATTGGCATGGTGCTGGTGCGGGCGCTGGCGCGGGCGCGGCGGTTGGATGCGGCGATGCGCTGTCGCGGCTTTCGGGGACAGTTCTGCCGACTCGATCCGCCGCCCTGGCGAGCACTCGATACTCTGGCCAGTCTGCTGTTTGGGCTCATGCTGATCGCACTGCTGTGGTTCGACAGCTCGGGTATCAGCGGGTGACGACGGCTGATCAGGCTCCGTCGGCTTTGCTGGACGTGCGCGGTCTGGTCTTCGGCTATCCGGGCCGCGAGGTGCTGCGGGGTATTGATCTGAGTCTGAGCGCAGGGGAGCGGGTGGCGCTGGTGGGGCCGAATGGCGCTGGCAAAACGACGCTGCTGCATCTGCTGGTGGGGCTGGAGCATCCGCAACGCGGCCAGCTCATGGCGTTTGGTCAATTGCGGCGCACTGAAGCGGACTTTCTCTCGGTGCGCACCCGCGTCGGATTGCTGTTTCAGGATTCAGACGATCAGCTGTTTTGTCCCACGGTGCTCGAAGACGTTGCCTTTGGTCCACTCAATCTCGGCTATTCCCAGGCGCAGGCACAGGCACAGGCCATGGCCACGCTGGAGACGCTGGGCTTGGACGCGTTGGCGACACGGGTCACCGGGCGCCTGTCGGGCGGTGAGAAACGTTTGGTGGCTTTGGCTACGGTGTTGGCGATGCAGCCGGAGGTGCTGCTGCTTGATGAACCCACCAATGGTCTGGATGCCGCCGGCGAAGCACGGCTGATAGCGCATCTCGATAGCTTGCCGCAGGCCATGCTGATTGTCTCCCATGATGAGCGTTTGCTGCGGCGCCTGACCACCCGGGCGCTGGCGCTGGCCGATGGATGCCTGAGCACGGCGGTGCTGCATTCCCATGCCCGCTGGCGCGAGGACCTGCATCTGCATGCGGCTGGATTGGAGCAGGATCATGAGCATGCGCCATGAGGCCTCGCAGCAGATGCCGCAAGCGCCGCATGGTTTTACCCGCTCGCTTTAACGGGTATCATGGCCCGGCAGGGGGCGGTGGTAGGACGCTTGACTGTTCGCTGATGGTGGCTTGGCAAGGATTAAGGAGGGGCTGGCACGCGCATGACGCTTTCTGATGTTGTGCATACTTTTGGTACGGATTTGCTGCGTCGCTATGGCGCGCGTGTGCACAAGCTCGCGATTCATGCCGGCTTTACCTGCCCCAACCGCGATGGCAGCAAGGGACGTGGCGGATGCAGTTTCTGCAATAATGCCTCCTTCAGCCCTTATGCCGAGCGCAACCCGAGTGTGGCTGAGCAGATTGCCGCCGGGCGTGCTGTGGTGCGCAAGCGTACCGGCGCGGTGCGCTTTCTGGCCTATTTTCAGGCGTATACCAACACCTATGCCGATGCTGAGCGTCTGGGCGGACTTTATCGCGCGGCCCTGGCTGAGCCGGATGTGATTGGGCTGTCGGTTGGCACCCGGCCAGATGCGGTGCCGGAACCGGTGCTGGATCTGCTCGCCGAGCTGCGCGATCAGGGCTATGAAATCTGGCTGGAGCTGGGGTTGCAGTCGGCCTTTGACGCCACCCTGGCGCGGGTCAATCGCGGTCATGGCTTTGGCGACTATTGCCGCGCGCTGGAGCAGGCACAACAGCGAGGCTTGCCGGTCTGTACGCATCTGATCGTGGGGTTGCCGGGTGAGGGGCGCGAGGCGGCGCTGGCCTCGCACGAGCGGGTGCTGGAACGTGGCACCGATGGGTTGAAGCTGCACCCGCTGCATGTGGTGCGCGGCACGACGCTGGCGGCACACTGGCGGCGCGGTGATTATCATCCGCTGACCATGGAAGCCTATATTGACATCGCGGCCGATGTGATCGAACGCACCCCGCCCGAGGTGGTCTTTCACCGCGTTACGGGAACGGCCTCGCGCGATATTTTGCTGGCTCCCGAGTGGTGCTCGAAGAAATGGGCGGTGCTCAATGGCATTGAGCGCGCCCTGCGCGAACGGGGCAGCCGGCAGGGCACGCGGGTGGGCGAGCCGCTGACCGGGGTCTGCGATGCGGCCTGAGGCCTAATGAGGCCTGAGACTTGATGAGGCATGAGAATTGATTGTGACTAACGAACTCTCCGGGAATCGCTGATGGAACTGGTTTGTCCTGCCGGCAATTTGCCGTCGCTTAAGACTGCGGTCGATCATGGGGCCAATGCGGTCTATTTTGGCTTTCGTGATGACACCAATGCACGGCATTTTGCCGGGCTGAATTTTGCGCCCAACAAAATGGCCGAGGGCATTGAATACGCCCGCCGCCGCAATGTGCGGGTTTTTGTGGCGCTCAATACCTATCCGCGCCCGGATGGCTTCAAACGCTGGCAGGAGGCGGTGGATCGCGCCGCTGATCTGGGCGTCGATGCCCTGATCGCCGCCGATCTGGGCGTACTGGATTACGCCAGCTCCAAGCATCCGAACCTGCCCTTGCATCTGTCGGTGCAGGGCTCGGCCACCAACTACGAGGCGCTGCGCTTTTATCACGAGCACTTCGGCGTGCGCCGCGCGGTTCTGCCGCGCGTGCTGTCGATGAGTCAGACGCGCCATGTGATCGAAAACAGCCCGCTGGAAATCGAGGTGTTTGCCTTTGGCAGCCTGTGCGTGATGGTCGAGGGACGCTGCATTTTGTCCTCCTATGCCACCGGTCGTTCGCCCAACACCTTTGGCGCCTGCTCGCCGGCCAGTCATGTGGAGTGGATCGAAACCCCCGATGGGCTGGACACCCGCCTGGGCGGCGTCTTGATTCAGCGCCATCCCAAGGGTGAGAACGTTGGCTACCCGACGCTATGCAAGGGAACCTTTCGCGTCGCCGATCACACCTATCACGCCATCGAAGAGCCGATCAGCCTGAACGCGATGGAACTGCTGCCGGAGCTGCAAGCCGCCGGGGTGAAGGCGGTCAAGATCGAAGGGCGGCAGCGCAGCCCGGTCTACGTGGGGCAGGTGACCCGGGTGTGGCGCCAGGCGCTCGATGCGCTGGCGCGCGATCCGCAACACTTCAAACCGCGCCCGGAATGGACCGCCGAACTGGGCAAGGTGTCCGAGGGCGCGCAAACGACCCTAGGCGCCTACCATCGCCCCTGGCAATAAGCATTACCGAGATCTGAAGACGCTTTCCTCATGACTGCAACCGATTCCGCCACTGCCTCTCCCGCTTCATCGACGGGCACCCGATCCGGTCCGCGCCTGTCGCTGGGCCCGATCAGCTATTACTGGCCAAAAGACCAAGTGGACGCTTTCTATCAGCAGGTTGAGCACCTGCCGGTGGATATTGTCTATCTCGGTGAAACCATCTGTAGCAAACGCAATGAAGTGCGTTTCGAGGACTGGCTGGCCATTGGTGAGCGCCTGGCTGCCTCAGGCAAGGAGGTGGTGCTCTCAACCTTGAGCCTGCTGGAAGCCGAGTCGGAGCTCCTGCGCCTGCGCGCTATCTGCGAGAACGAGGGCTTTCTGGTCGAGGCCAATGACATGGGCGCGGTGCAGTTGCTGCGCGGGCGGCCCTTTGTGGTTGGACACAGTGTGAATGTCTACAATGATCGCAGCCTGGCGGTGCTGGCACGCAGCGGCCTCAAGCGCTGGGTGCTGCCGGTTGAGCTGACGGCTGATTGCCTGGCCGATATGCAGCGCTTGCGCCCGGCTGGGATCGAGACCGAGGTCTATGCCTATGGTCGCCTGCCACTGGCCTATTCGGCGCGTTGCTTTACTGCGCGAGCACGCAATCTGCCCAAGGACGATTGCCGCTATTGCTGTATTGATTATCCGGATGGCCTGGAGGTTGCCACGCAGGACGATCAGGGCTTTTTGGTGCTCAATGGCATACAGACCCAATCGGCACGCACCAATAACCTGCTCCCCGAGCTGCCACGCCTGCGCGAACTGGACGTGGATATCCTGCGCATCAGCCCCCAGGCGCAAGGAACCGACGCAATCGTGCAGCTGTTCGACCAGGCGCTGCGGGGTGACAAGACTCCGGCCGAAGCCAGCGCTGCTATCCAACCGCTGATGCCCTCCGGTGCCTGTGATGGTTACTGGCACGGCGAGGCTGGTATGGATCAGGTGGCGCAGGTTTAAGGTTTTCCTGACACCGGTTGGTTGTTATGCGTGAGCGCATGCGCCTATTGCCCGGTTTTGCCTTGATCATCCTGCTCGCCCATGGTGGCTGGGTGCTGGCACAATCTTTGGAACGGCTGGCCGATGCAGCACCAGCCTCCACTGCTGATTCGCCGGCGTTTTCGCTGCATAGTTCACATGGCAAGCTGTCGCTTCATGCTGAGAATGCCTCCCTGCGCGCGGTTCTGGAGGCAGTTGCTGCACACAGCAACATCGGGGTCTGGGTTTCGCCGCATCTGCCGCGCGTGTCGCTCAATCTGAGCTTTGCTGACCTTGACTTCGCGCAAGGATTAGCACAGATGCTCGACTCCACAAGCTATGTCCTGACGCGGGCCGCCGGGGCGGAAACCAGCGGGATCAGCCACATCCATGTGTTGGCACTGGCCGATGCCCTGACTGAACAGCCACCGGCCAAATCCGCGTCTGACCCAGGCGATGAGTCTGACCGCGCTGATGAGCAACCAGGCTTGCCACCCGGTTTCGCGGCCTCCATCCGCGCCACGCGTGCGGCCCTGAGTGCGTCGCAACAGGCAGCGATCTTTGCCCAAGGTGCGTTCATCGACCAGCGGTTGCAGCAACTGCTTGATCCATCAGGAGTGCTACATTGATCAGCCATCAGCATGCCGATAGCCTCTTTACCAGCACAGCCACGCCAGGCGCGCGGCGGCTGGCCGTCAGCCTCGGTTTGAGCCTGCTTCTGGGCACAATCGCAACTGCAACCGCATGGGCCGACAGCTCAGCTGTGGCCGTGATTGGCGACAGTATCGGCGAGGGAGTTCAGTCGGCGGATGCTGCCTGGCAGACACAGGTAACCAGCTATGCGGCCTGGGTGGCCACGCAGCAGGGCACACCCTTGACGCTTCCCTTGATCAATACTAATGCGCTGGGCGTGGTTGGATCCACGCGCGGACGCCATCGCATCGAACCGGATCTGATTGCCTCCAATGTTGCGGTCTCGGGGGCTGGCCTGTCCTCCCTGCTGGGGAATCGCGCGGATGCCGACCGGCCGCGTGCCATAAATTCCGAAACTGATCTGGTGCTCTACCCGCGCCAGCAAACGCAGCTTGAGGCCATTGAGGCGGCACCACCACAATGGCTGCTGTGCTGGATTGGCAATAACGACGTACTCTCGGCCGTCACTTCCTTTGGGAGTCTGGATGCTTCCCAGCTCACCCCAGCCGCTGAGTTTGAGGCTGATTTCATTGCGCTGACGGATCGTCTGGACGCCCTGATTAACAACCATGGCACTCGGGTTGTTTTCGCCAACATTCCGGATGTGACCGACATTGCCTTTTTACTCGACCGGGCCGCCGCTGAGGCCCTGACTGGCTTCAGTCTTGAATTGCCTGCCGGTACTTTGACCTCCCTGCCTGCGGCCTTGCTCATGCGCTATTTCGGTGATGATGCCCTGCTGGAACGGCCGAATTTTGTGCTGACGCAGGAAGAACTCGAGGTCATTCAGGACCGTATTCGGGTGCTTAACAGCATTATTGCCCGCGAGGCCGGACGCCTTGGCATGCCGGTGGTGGATATCAATGCCGTGTTCAAGGCGTGGGTTGAAAATCCCATCAGCATTGATGGCTTCACACTAAGCAATCAGCCTTTTGGTGGCCTGTTTAGCACTGATGGTGTGCATCCGTCCAATACCGGGCATGCGCTCATTGCCAATGAATTCATCGCCACCATCAACCAGCATTTCGGCGCCTCCATTGCGCCCATTGATCCGGAAACCCTGTCCTTCGTGTTCCAAACCGATCCCTATATTGACAAAAACGGCGATGGGCGCATCGCCGGACGTCCGGGGGTTGGTCTGCTCGAATCCCTGGCCTTGCTGATTGGTCTGTCCGGCGACAGCCGTGAGCTGCCAGCAAGCGAGCCGTGATCAAGCAACCAGTAATCAAGGCCCCCGGTCGTGCTGCAAATGACCGCGAGTCAGCGGCCAAAACGTCCGATCAGTGAGGTGGCGCCGTTCATTACCTTCAGCAACGGACCGATGCGTGATTCCAGCTCCAGGCTGTCGAGAAAATTCTTCACATAGAGCCCCAGTTCGGTGCTGCCGCCCAGGCGCAGGCGGCGGTTGAAGAACAGGGTGTCCGGGTCTTCGCGGCGGGTTGCGAGCAACAGGAACTCGTAGGTATTGCCCTCAATGCTCAAGTCTTCCGGCTGGTCGCGCGGAGCACTTTTGATTTTTCCATTCACCAGGGTCAGGCGATACTCCAGATGGGCATCCTCAACCTGGATGCGCATAACCTTCTGATCGAGAAAATCGAGTTCACCATCCGTCAGTTCGGGGGCAAACAGGCGGTTGAGCACTTGACTCAAGGCACTGCTGTGCAGGGGCGCGGGCAGCAGCCCCAGGGGCCAGGTGAGCAGACGGGGCAGAGTGGGGGATTTGTCAGTGGCTTGTGTGTGCACGGGTAAAGGCATCGTTATGCAGTTAAATGATTCGGTGGCATTAGCGTAGCAGGCGCTCCAGACGATCAGGAAACTCCTCGCGCAGCCGCCGCCACTCCATGGCAAACCAGGGGGTGATCTGATCAGGTTGCTCCTTGAGCAGAGCGTCGGTGTCGGGTCCGCTCAGCCAGCGGCAGGCGGCGATTTCGCTTGGGTTGACATCAATGCGCTGGCTGTCATCAATCCGGCCGATATAGACCGAGCACAGCTCCCGCTCGGAGCCGATGTCCCGGGCGTCAGCCTGGTATTTGGCATGGTATTCAAATTGATAGATGAATTCCAGTTCAGTATCCACGGCCAGTTCGTCGTTCAGGCGCCGATGCGTGGCATCAGCGTAGCTTTCCCCCCGGCGCGGATGACTGCAACAGCTGTTGGACCAGAACAGGGGCCACAGAGGCTTGGAGTCGCTGCGCTGTTGCAACAATACCTGACCCTGCGGGTTGAACAAAAAAATCGAAAAGGCGCGATGCAGGGTACCCTCCCCGGCATGGGCCTGAGCCTTGTGTTGGTAGCCAATGATTTGGTCATCCGCGTCCACCAAAATCAGAGGTTCATCGTCGAAGGAGACTCTGCGATGGGTACTCAAGAAGATTTCTCCTGCCGGGGTGGGGATTGCAGTCGCGCGGACGCTTAGCCGGCGACGGGTTCGTACAGTCCTGCCTTCTCCATGAGCGCGACGCCATAGTCGATGGCGACTGCATAGGAGATATTGGTATCGCGCGGCGGTTTCCGATCCCAGTCGGTGCTGCCGCGCACCACTTCGCCAGGCTCGAAGCGTCCGCTGACCAGACCGACGATGTGGCCATCGGCGGCATGCACCAGGGGGCCGCCAACATCGCCATCCTGCGCCATGTTGTCAAACAGGATCAGGTTGGTGCCATTGGGCGTGAGAATTTTGGTCGAAACCACACCACCCACGGTCATCACCGTATGCAGCTGATCATGGCCAAAGGAGTAGCCCAGACTCATGACGCTGGCTCCCGGGCGGACATTCTCGGCCCGACCCAGAAAATCATCCGGGACGCTGATGTCAATGTCCTGCTCAATTTTCAGCAGCGCGGTGCCGTGGGTGGCATCCATCTGCGCCACCTCGGCAGGCATGGCAGCCACCCGGTTGAAGGTCATTGGGATGAAGCCGTCACCGGCATCGGTTGGGGCCACACGGAGATTGCTCGGATCATTGACCAGATGGGCCGCTGTGAGCAAATAGCCCTTGGGATCGACTAGAAAGGCGGTGCCCAAAAAGGCCACCTGCTCACCGTCATCGCGCAGCAACATCATGCAACCGCCGCGGAATTTTTGGCTGAGACCTTGCAGCATGTTCAGTCCTCTTGCGTGGTGGGGGTCAGCCAGTCCTTGACCCGCTGTGGATGGGTGCGCAGCCAGCGCTGTGCCTGAGCATAGGGATTATCCTGGTGTTGTGAGATCCACACCAGCAGTTGCTCCATTTCCGCCGGGGTCCAGGAGAATTGATCCAGCAGGGCATAGGCTTGCGGGTTGTCCTCGGCGAACCCCTGGCGCACCATGGTGTGAATGGCTCCGGTGCCACCATAGACCCGTTCCGGGTCGTCCAGAAAGCGCAATGACCAGCGCCCGAACATCCAGTGCGGCTGCCAGCCGGTGATGACAATCCATTGCTTGCGCGCAATGGCCTCGGACAAGGCGGTGGTCATGTTCGCCTCCGAGCCTTGGGTCAGGCGAAAGCCGCGCAAATCGTAGGTGTCAATGGCTTCCTCGGTGTCGGCCATGATGCCGGCTTCCGGATCAATGCCAACAATGCGCCCGCCGAGCTTGTCGCGATAATCGGCCAGATCGGCGATGGATTCCACCGGCATCAGCGTCGGAGTACGTGCCCCGCTGCCACCGGTCTGGCGCCCGACATTGATGTCCGGCACCACCAGCCCAGTGCGGGTGCCCTCCAGATTGGGTCCGAGATCGACCAGATCCTCACCATAGCGCTCCAGATAGCTTGCATGGGTATCCGGCAGCCAGGCCGACAGCAGCACATCGGCCTGGCCGTGGGCCACAGTACGCCACATGCCGCGTGCGCTGGTTTCGACCGGCTCGCAGCTTTGATCGAGCTGCTCGCGCAGCAGGGCGCAAACCAGATTGAGGCTGGCCACTGACGAGGACCAGTCAACATAGGCGATGCGCACCGGCGCGGCGGCCAGCGCGGGGCTGCCAGCCGTCAGGCTGCTCAGACTCAAGAGTAGGGCGGCGAGCCACGGATGACGCTTTTGTTGCCGATTCATGCCTGCTTCCCTCCTGTGACGGGGCGCGGACGCACGGCCGGGCCATGCTGCGGGCGGCCGACCCAGAACTGCCGCCGGCCAAAGGTCGGCATTTTGCGTGTGGCGCGGGTGTTGAACTGCTGCACGGTGCTTTCTTTCATGTTGACCGAGAAGGACTGGCCAGTCTGGTACTCATGCAGCCCTTTATAGAGCGCCCAGCACATGCCAAGCAGAATGATGGCAAAGGGCAGGCCGGTGGAAATGGCGGCGGTTTGCAGTGCCACCAGTCCGCCACCGAGCAGTAGGGCCGAGGCGACCAGGCCTTCCATCACCGCCCAGAAAATGCGCTGGATTTTCGGTGGCTCGGTATTGCCGCCGGCAGTGATGATGTCAATCACCAGGGAGCCGGAGTCCGAGGAGGTGACGAAGAAGGTAATCACCACCACCACTGCCAGCATGGAACTCACGGCGCTGAGCGGGAAGTTCTCCAGCAGTACAAAGAGCGAGACCGGCAGATTGTCCTGCACCGCCTTGGCAATGCCGCCAGCGCCGAACATTTCAATTTCCAGCGCCGCACCGCCGAAGGTGCTCAGCCACAGGAAGGTCACCAGCGCCGGAATGATCAGCACCCCGGCGATGAATTCGCCAATGGTGCGCCCATAGGAGACGCGGGCGATGAACATGCCCACAAAGGGCGACCAGGCGATCCACCAGCCCCAGTAGAACACCGTCCAGCCGTTTTGCCATTCGGTGTTGTCGTAGGTCTCATTCCAGGTGCTGAGTGAGGGGAAATTCTGAAAGTAGATGCCGATGTTTTCGACAAAGGCATTAAGAATGAAGAGCGTCGGCCCGAACAGCAGCACAAAAATCATCAGAGCCGCAGCAATGACCACATTGAGCTGACTGAGAAACTTAATGCCGGAGTCCAGCCCCCGCACCACCGACCAGGTGGCAATGGCGGTAATGCCGGCAATCAGGATGATCTGCACCGGAGTGCTCTGCGGAATGCTTGGCCACAGATGATTCAGCCCGGCATTGACCTGCTGCACGCCCAAACCCAGCGAGGTGGCCACACCAAACATGGTGGCGACCGTCGCCATGATATCGATGACATTGCCGATGGGGCCATAGATGCGCTCGCCGAAGATCGGGTAGAACACCGCGCGGATCGACAGCGGCAGCCCTTTGTTGAAGGAGAAAAACGCTAGCGCCAGACCGACCAGGGCATAGATCGCCCAGGGATGCAGCCCCCAGTGCAGGAAGGTGAAGTCCATCGCCACGCGTGCGGCCTCGGGTGTGCCGGGCTCGGCCAGGGGCGAGGCGACAAAGTGATACATGGGCTCGGCCACGCCATAGAAGAGCAACCCAATGCCCATGCCGGCGCTGAATAGCATCGCGAACCAGGCTAGGGTGGAGAACTCAGGCTTGGCGCCCTCGCCACCAAGGCGGATAGCGGAGAAGCGCCCGATCAGAAGCGCGATGACAAAGATCAGAATGACATTCATGGCGCCGACGAAAAACCAGCCGGCATAGGTCGATACCGCACCCTGCACCGCATTGAACAGGTCATCGACGCGACTTTCAAAAAACAGGGTCACAGCCACAAATAGCACAATCAGGCCGGCTGAAACGAAAAAGACCCAAGGGTGAACATCAAGTTTGAACCAGGGAGCCGGGCCGGTGGGCGGCGTAAGCTCCGGCTGCTCTGGCGGATGAGAGGCGTTTTCAGACATCGCCGGGGATCCTCTTGGCGGAGATGGGTGGCGCGACAGCCGTTGGACAACCGAAATAGGTGGCGGACCGCCAGTGACGCGATGGAGACAGAGTCCGCAACCACGGACTCAAAAGGCAGTGACCGCAAGCCTAACATTCAGCATGCTGACAGCCGCCAAGCTTGCAGGTCGTCGTAGTAGGGTAACCCAAGCGGGCGACGAGCTAAAGTCTGCGGGCTTGAAACAGGCCTTAGTTTCACCCCGAACTCAGCCACTGAGTTGATACCGCTCTCCGTCGGTTTGCAGCAAACCGAGGTCTTCGAGTGCGGCAAGGGTGTTGGTATTTGGGGCACAGCCAGAATTGTTTTTAAAACGGCCTTACAATCTTCCGGGACTTGACAACAGCACGAGCCCACTGGTCAGCACGTCTTCGATAAGGTCTGTCGGCGCCATGGCATCGACCATCGCTTGATCAAGCCACGCCGCCCGCAAACCACCCGCTTTCGCTCTGGAGAACAACTCTCAGAGACGCTCCATCGCTCTGTCAGGTTCTATAATCAACACATCCCGCAACGCGCCCTCGGGCATGTCGCTCCCATACAGGCATTGAAACAATGGTATGAAAAGCAGCCGAATCTATTCGTAAACCGTCCGAACAATCTCCCGGGACTGACAGACCTCAGATACCAACCGTTTGATCTGGGTAAGGTGCGACCAGGGCGGACACGCTCCCAAATTAGGAAGCAGATTGTTGCTCCGACGACAAAGTAACTAGCTAGAACCATAAAGGGGTATAACGAACCAAGCTCAGGCGCCCCGGTGGAACGAAGCAGCGCGCAGCGGAACCGGGGTCGCCTGGAGCGCCGAGTTAGGCCATATTCGTGTCTTTAGAGAAAACACGACCTGTACCTTATTTCTCTCTTATTTCTCAGGGCTTACCACGAACCTATTCGGCAATTCACCGGGTCATTAGGCGCAATTTTGTATTGTCCATATCCTTTGAGTCCAATGCCGAGCTTGCCGTTATTTAGTTTACTGACACCAAGCACAGAATAACTCTCACCAGTCAACATGCCATGGAGATGGACTCGATCGCCCGTTTTTACTTCATTAGCCGGCTTTCTTATCAGAACAATTCTTGTGCCCGTCCTTTCATCTTCCGCGTAGACTCCAATATAGTCTCCGCAATTTGGGCACTTCCAAGTATCACTAACTTTTTCGTCTTCAAACTCGCTTTCACAGTCGAGGCATTCGTACCGTTCTTTCGGGAGTCTGTTCACTTCCCCCATTCGGCTCATACTTCTCTCCTCTTGCTGCCTAACGCCGCATTCAGCGGCTTGTCCGCTGCAATGCTTTGTTAGCAGCTTTCATTGTTTGCTATCAATCGTTTTAAGTTGCATATTAATATTTCATCAACCTCTAACGATGAAGTCCCCCAGATTTCAGCAAGACTGTGAGAAACTTCTCCAGCCTCCCAAGGCATTATCGGCAGACCTTTTGCTTTCGCAAAAGGACCATCGGTCTCTATCAATACTCGATCTTTCGGGATATTTGATACCAATTCCTTCCCGCGTTTTGTTTCCATCATTGCCGGCCCAACTGAAAACCAGCAGCCCATAGCCAAGGCTCTTTTGAGCTCAGTTTTTGTACCAGTAAACCAATGTAAAATTGGAATTCCCTCTATTCCTTCCAGCTCGTCTAGCAGGAGACCGGCACACGCACGGCTATGTATCGTCATAATGCGGCCACCAGCATTGTGAACTTGCTTAATTATATGTCTAAAAACTTTAAGCTGAATATTCCAGTGTTCCTTGTAGCACTTCCCACCATCTAGCCCAATTTCTCCTACATACTTCGCATCGGGCAGAAGGGAATCAAACAATTCCAATTCATTCGCTCTTTGGTGAGCTAACTGCGGGTGCAATCCCAGCGCTGTTTGGATTCGTTTATATCCAGTTGCCAGCCTATTAGTGCCGTCCCACGCTTTTGGTGTCGTAGTAACAGAAAGTACATAAAGCCTTTTTTCATCACACTGTTTTGCAACTTCAAAAGGGTCTGGGTACAGATCTAGATGGCAATGCATATCCATCATCACTGAATTCCCGCCGCCTTGAAAAAGCTATTCACCTCATCCAGTCCTCGAGTAAAAACATTTTCATAACTACTAAAGTTTTCGGTCGGCAGTGGGCCGCTATCTAAGATCCACGGTCCAATCTTTCTCGTTTCCTTTTGCGCGATCGCAACACATAATGCCATAACATCATCTCGTTTATCAGTTTCCGAAAGAACTCTTTGTAAATCGTCAAACTGGTATCCGTCATCACTATTTCCGCCAGCATGTAACGCTGCTCGACGTATACTGCACGGAACACAATACCCACACTGTTGATTCGGTCGCTTCCAGTGACTGCAGGACACTGTGTTGCCAATAATTTGTTTCAATAGCTGTTGATCTTTGCAGCCTAAAACCATCTCGCCTTTAGTCATGAACTGGTAAGGGTTTTTGATCAGGCACGGTATTCCCACGGTATCAAATATTTCTTGCACCAGCCCGAGGAAATATGGGTGAGTGGTTCTAGTGCTGAGCGATCCAATTCGACGGGTTGTGAGAGGTGCATTGAGAGATATAAACCCATTTTCCGGTACAAATAAATCGACACACTCAACCTGATTTACCGCCTTGACTGCGACAGAGGCTACAGCTGCAAAAGCAATAAAATTACTGCTACGCGTTCGCATTGTAATATCCGTTTCGCCATTAGCAGAAACTGGGTGCGCATTAACTGCAAATCGCGAATAGCGACCGCTTAACTGTCTTACAAGCATATCTTGGTGAGTGCTATCCCCCGTGTAAGCATGACTGACTAATAACGGTTTTCGGCCCTCATGGAGTAAATCGATCACGCCTATTGCAGAATCCAATCCTCCTGAAAAAAGACTGACGCAATCCAATCCACGCATCTTAATGAGTTGGAACCTATCTCGCCGCTTGTATGGAATCGGCGGTGGAAATCCTCCATTGCTAAACTGAAACTCCCACCGGTCTCCACTTAAAAAATGAAATGCCTTCTGAAGCGTAACCACCAGCGCTGTCCAGCGATCAGGTTCATGTAGTGGTAGCTGAATTGATATCTGTCTAGACCAACCATCAGCGGCATCATCTCTGCGAACAAACGTATCGGCAGCAGTTACAGCTAATGCAATACTCAAAAAATCCATGACCTCAGGAGTTAAGGCCACTCCCAAGCGCTTGATCTTATCTACAATCGGATTGCCAATAACGGATATATCGCCGCGGCCCTGGCCTGACAACCCATACAATTGAATCGGCATTACGGACGCAGACGCAGCCGGTAATCTATTGTGATCATGATGAAAAACTAGCCTTGTCATTGATAGGACTCCCATTCCTTCCATACATCCATGATTGCAGTTCTTTCAACTTGCACCATCTGCGATCGAGTAAACGATCTAATATTCGAATTCATTTTAGAACCCATGTGCTTATCGACAACCACCTTTATGAGTTCACGTAAATCGGATTCTGCACGGAGAGCTTGTGTTGCCGTTTCAGCCTTATTCCATGCCTTACCAGCATCCATCACTATTTGCAGAAAAATACTTTCCGCCAGATAACCAATCATTGTATCGACAATGACATCGTCAGTTATACAGCTCGGGTCAAATGTCTCAACACCGTCCAGCGCTTCTACAAGCGCATGGTTCATGGCTGCCCTGATCTTATCCCCATCACCATCGGTAGGGGTCAACGCCTGAGTAATCGCAGAGATAGCTTGATCACATGGCAATCCTGAAAGCTGATTCAGATCAAGCGAGGACTCGTCTGTCGAAGCTCCTTCAACACCGGCACCCGACAAAACCCCGAAAAGACTGCCCCCTGCCTTGGTGATGCCACCCATGCGCCGCGCAGCACTCGATCCGCCACCAGATGCTTTTCTGGCATAATGACCTACCGCCGCCTGTAAATCGCTTCTTTCACCACCTGAGACAAAGCTGCCTAATGACTGTCGGAAAGGCTTAAACCGTGCTGGCAAAGGCTCCGGCAGGGCCTGCTGAGGCTGATCGTCTGCCCAAGGCGGAACCAATGGAGAGCTCCCCCCTGGGCCTGGGCTTGATTGCGATGTTCCCATTATGCGTCCTTATACCATTGTTCTTCTTTTAACTGAGTGCTCAGCCAAGGGGGTAGTTTCCCGATCTCCCCTATGTAGCGTTTAAACACCTTTGCGGCATCGGTTGAATGCTGGGCGAGTAGACACCCCCCAGAAAAACCGGTGGGCTTTTTAGACCAATCTGAACTTTGGCGTAACCTATTGATGATACCTTCCATAACCGGCACTTGGTCGACCATGGGTAGCGCATCTAATGCCGTCTTCGCAGCAGGGGAACTCATATTCTTAACCCCCACCAATACATTTAGCGCTTCACGTCCCTGTGGCGATAACCCAACTACATAGGCCCCCACGGGCATGGTTTCTCTAGATAGGTAAATAGCAGCCCTCAAGTCCACATCCCGCAGAGAAGGCTCAAGCTGGCTCCACTCTAGGATAAAGGATTTGGTTGTCGGGTTTGTGCTCCAGCTCTTCGGAACACCAGTTGGCAGGTCGCTACCATCCCCTTCCTCAAGTTCTTTGAGGATCGTAGGCTTACCTTGTTCTGCATCGACAAAGCGGTAGAAATCCGCCGTTGCTTCCGTGCCAACGCAACGCTCGAATATTACCAGTTTGGTAATGACTGCTTCATCCAACGGCATTGAGCGTCGGCGCGCTATTTGGGAGCGCATTTTAACGACGTTGAGCAGCCGCTTAACAATCCGCGGGTTTCCATGAATAATAGGGGAGTTTGCCAATACTGGCGCTATCCGATCGGCACGATCATAGGCTGTTGCAAGATCGCTTCCGTCATCTTCGCCGGTCAAGGCTAAGGCATCTTGTCGTGAAATGGGTTCATCTCTCCAAGATTGTCGGAGGGAATCTTCTAGCCCTGCCCGTAGGGCTTCCAATTTATCGCCCGATACCCCCTGAGATGCCGCGTACAACATGAATAAATACGATCGGATCTCGCGAATGCCGGCCTTAGGTACCCGTATTGGCACTTGAATAAGTTTATCTAAATAATCAATTTGGTGGCGATCTGATGCGCCCTTGAAGTAATCGGCCACCGAGGAACGAATCATCTCTTCATCGGCAGCGATAATGAACGCAGTGTTAGGTAAGAATAGGAAAAGTCGAATCGCTTCTAAAGTGTGAATGGCATTTGAAGGTAAGCACCGATCTAAGTTGTCGATAACCACTACCAGCGGTCTTCCCAACTCTTCCAGAATCTCGCCGTACTCTTTACGAAATGCCGCGATTTGCTGGGGCGGGGTGGCTTGTTTATCAGGACCAAGCAGGCCTGAAACTTGATCGACAGCCTCCTTCCCGGCCTTCCCTAGATCCTCAAATTCTTTTTGGTCTTGAATTCCATCAGATAGACCTGACAACGCACCCACACCCCGAGCCAACATTCCGCCAGTAGTTATTCCCGCGAGCAAAGCAGCGCCTTCCGCTGCCAACCCTAGCGCGCGGAAACCGTTAACCCGGGCAAGCAATTTTTTGGTTTTCTTGGTCAGGCCTTCGTTGTCTTTGGCCTCTTTGTTCAATTCGGTCGCGATAACTTCGAGCAATGCTGCACGGGCATCATCAAATCCTTGGTATAGCCACGCATCAAATCGAATAACGATCCAGTCTTCTGTCGAATCCTGCAAATCCTTCTCGATGAGCTTTAAAAGCGATGATTTACCCGCCCCCCAATTCCCAAATACACCTATCGAACAAGGCAGCATGTCTGGCGACTTTAAAATGTCGACGGCTAATTGGGACACTTCCCCAAAATTCAGGTAATCACTATCGGATTCTGTATCTGGCCACAAAACAAAACTCCTTGATTAATTGCACCGTCAATGTGTTGCTAACCAGTGATTGTATGGTTTCCGGATAACACTAGCACGCAACGGTTAAACCTGCCAGCAATTCCC
Source organism: Rhabdochromatium marinum (assembly GCF_016583795.1). Classification (GTDB taxonomy): domain Bacteria; phylum Pseudomonadota; class Gammaproteobacteria; order Chromatiales; family Chromatiaceae; genus Rhabdochromatium; species Rhabdochromatium marinum. The sequence goes on from NZ_NRRS01000062.1 coordinate 22,006, forward strand.
GCCGAAAAAATTTTCGGCGTAACAACAGCAGGTTGGCCCAGGCTCAAAAAAAGTTTTTCGTAAACTTTTGGCGCTGACTCGGTAGACTGGCCGGCATCGTTCAATGTCAGATTGCG
>NZ_NRRS01000063.1 GCF_016583795.1 Rhabdochromatium marinum
CATCGGCGCTGTCCTTGGGTTGGGTTGCACCTCCAAGACTACGCCTTTCCCGGACTCCTGCCGCCCCATGCCTCGCGCTGATCACCTACTGAAATTGTTGGTTTTGGACCGAGGGATGATCAAGGCCAAGAACCGCCATGAAAACCGACATCTCCATCTACGATTTTCTCGCCCTCGGCCCCGAAGCCTTTCGCATCCTGGGCGGCGGGCGAGAAACAAAGGAGAACTCCTTCGCGGCACATAATCACACGGCACGAAACAATCGATCAAATCCGCTGTTCCTCGGTCAAGATGGAGCTGATGAGTGGGGACAGATGATGCGCGCATTTCGACAAATCTATGACAGCCTGCCGCCAGTGATTGAAATCCCGCCGGATTTACACCGTCGGCACGTTGAGGTTGTGTTTCTTGAGCTTGAGGAGAATGAAGTGACGGGCGTTGTCGCGAGCGCTGACTGGCCGGCGGGTTTGTATGAGCGCACGGCCGGCGCCTGGCAAGGCGAGTTGTCCGCGAGCCTCAGGGGGAGTACGAGCAACGTCGGGAGATGGAGTGATGTGGCTTCCGGATACCAATGTCTGGATTGCTTATCTGAAGGCGCGTGAGTTTGGTCGAATTCCCGCCGAATTCCAGCGTGCCGGTACGCCGATCGGTCCTTACGATCTTCAGATCGCGGCGATTGCCTTATCCCATGGTTTCACACTTGTGACGCAAAATATCGACGAATTCAGGCGAGTTCGGGGGTTGCGATACGCCGGAAGACTTTGGGTTGTTGGCGGTTTATGCGAGTCTGTTGGCGTTGATCAGGGTGGTGTCGAGTTTGCGCTATGAGTTGGCGATTCCGTTGCCGGAGGGGAGGATGATATTGAGATTAGAATTAAAGCAGTCAATAACCCCCGAAAAACTATCGGGATGAGCGAAATGAAAAATTATATTTTTGCTAAAAATATATATGATCTTGATGAATTAGTTGAAATTGATTGGTTGCCCGAATTTGAAGAGATTATGGATTATAATATTAAAAACAAATTAGGTTTAGATCTGGTAGTACATGGCAGCTACGGTGATTTCACTTATAATAATTTTAGCGATCTTGAGTTAACAGTAATCTTTAATAAACCTTACAACAAAATTGATAAAAAAAGCGCAATAAATATTATAAATAGAAAAATACATAAATTATGCATAACTGTTGATCCGCTACAGCATCACGGCCCTTTTTTTATAACATCAAAAGACATCTTATGTTATAAACCTAAAAGCCTTCCTTTAGAAGCATATCAAAGCTGCTGGTCTCTGCGCGATGTGAATATTAAATTTCATCTTAAAAACACAGATTCAGAGTTTGAAGAAATATCAAAATGGCGATATCGCAAAACAATTGATGCTCTTAGAGAGCCAAAAAAAAGTTTTTTCAAACATGGCAAAAATTTATACTCGATAAAAAGAATGTTAAGTAACTTTTTTATGATTCCAGTTTATTCAGCAAACGCAAACGGGATGCGTATAGAAAAAAGGGAAGCTATCGAGCAAGCGGCTAACATCTTTCCTGATTATTTCATTATGGCACTTAAATGCGGAACCGACATTCGTAGTTCTTGGCCAAAAAAAAATAATCTTCTCTCTTATATCAGAAAAAAGATCGTAAGAGATCGAATTCCACAAGGAAATTTTGATTTAGTCTCCACAAAATTTTTCAGAGAAAAAATTATAGAGCATAAAATAGAAGAAGATTTTTTACCTCTTCTGAATAAAGCAGTTAAAGAAATTGAATGGCGGCATCAGTGAAAATAATAAATCCTCCTGCGCGATTGAAAAAAGAAGAATATTCTGAAGCATTAAATCAATATCTAAATCGATTTCAAAATGCTTCTGGGATAAAAGCATTAGCCACGATGGGTAGCGTGAAAGCTCCTGGCCTCTCAGACCTTGATGTTATCGTTGTTGTAAATGATGATATACTCCCATTAAGCGCAAAAAAACTTTCGACTAAAGGCATAAATGATAGTATTTTTTTACATGGCCCGATAGTGATTCCTGAGTCTCTAGTAAGCGAACTCCAGTGGATTATATACGCCACCAACATACAAGTAATTTGGGGTAGCGCCAGCTTTCCAAAATTCAGCGATTTAAAGTATAAATATCAGAGTTTTCTTGCTGGTTGTTATCTTGTCGATTTTTGTGAAAGCCGCATGCTGCAATTTTCTGCCATGCGAACTTCTGGAATAGCAAACAAAAGAGAGTGGCTTACTAGAATTTGGTCTGTCACTCATAGCATTGATATTGCAATCGAATTTCTTGGTTACCAAGCAGATGAAAACGCAGCTTATCTTTTTGATTTAGTTAAAGCGCCCCGAATAAATTGGCTTAACGGAGAGGAAGTAAGTGACAAACAATTTATTGAATCATTAGACGCAGCAGAAAAATTGAATGAGATTTTATTTATCGCTGGACTTGGTTTTTTATATAAAAAAGAAGTAGAAAAAATAACAGATAATCTATTTCTTCCACCTAAAAAATTTATTTTTTCAGATAATATTGATTACATTCGATACACGGCTAAAACAATTAGATTTCTCAAAAAAAATATTACAATTTGGTCATGCGTTCAAGACAAAAGATATTTCAAGCATATTTGTGATTACAGGAAATTTCAAGATTCAAATAGCTGTTTAGATGCAAAAAAAGAGTCTATACAAAAATATGTTATGTGCAAAAGAGCAAAGACTATAGGAAAACACTGGAAATGGATTAGAAAATATGCAAAAAAAATTGGAACAATGTCTGGTTATTTGGGTTACTCAAATCACGACCCAATCTCACTAAAATATTTTGCAATTAGATTGCTTATTAAAAAACTTAACTTTTTTTAATGCATATCCTCATTTTGCCCTCTTGGTACCCAATATACCCCGGCGATATCAACGGCGTCTTTTTTCGTGAGCAAGCTCTTGCGTTGGCTAGGCACGGTCATCAGGTAGGCGTCATCACTCTAAACCTCCGCTCTTTACGGCAGTGGAGAAGTGTTTTTACCGGCAGGCATGGCGTTCAATACGAAATTGATGCCGGCATTCCTACACTCCGCTTGCATGGTACGGCTTGGTTTCCAAGGCTGCTGCCCAAGGCGAGCGCCTGGCTCTGGCTCAGGCACGGACGACGACTATTTGAGCAGTATGTAGCGAAGTATGGCAAGCCGGATCTGATCCACGTTCATTCAATGCTCAATGCCGGCGTGCTGGCGCAGGATATCCAGCAGCGATACCGCATTCCTTATGTCGTTACCGAACATTTCACAGGCTATGCGCGAGGCACTTTGCGACCAGCACAACTGAGGATTGCCGCTACTGTCGCGCGCCACGCAGCGAGGCGCTTGGGGGTGAGCCAACCTCTGTGCGACCTGTTGCAGCAACAGCTCGGCGCTGCCGCAGGTATTTGGGAAGAAATGCCGAATATCGTCGAACAACGTTTTTTAGCGCGCCCACTAGCTCGGCGCGTCGCGCCTGATGAAAATTTTCGATTTGTTTGCGTCGCACTTCTAACAGAAAAGAAGGGAATCCATGATCTGCTGCAAGCGTTTGCAAAGCAGTTTGCGACTGATGCACAAGTCACTCTTGATATCGGCGGCGATGGGGTAGAACGCCCGCGTTTAGAACAGCTCGCTGCTCATCTTGGCATTAAGGATCGCGTGCGATTCCACGGCGCACTCAGTCGAGATCAGGTCGTTGAGCTCATGGAAGCCGCTGATGCCTTCGTCTTAGCGAGCCGTTATGAAACCTTCGGTGTCGTCGTGATTGAAGCCTTAGCACTGGGAAAACCGGTAATCGCTACACGCTGTGGTGGTCCTGAAAGCATCATTCGGGCGCAGGATGGCTTGCTTGTTCCCACGAGAGACATCAACGCCTTGGCAGAGGCTATGCAGCAAATCCGGGAAAATGCTGGATGCTATCAGGCCGATGTCATTCGCGCTGACTGTGCGAGTCGCTACAGCGAAAAAGCCGTTGTGGATCGACTGACTAAAATCTATCAGCACGTTATTTATCCGCATGCCTGAGATGCAAAAACTGTGAAAGCACAAGACCTCGGTTTAAAGGGGCTTGCACGCAACATCGGAGCAACTTTCTCGCGCCAGATTGGGGCCAGCTTATTGGGTTTGGCGACTACGGTAATCATTGCTCGTCTCTACGGACCAGAGGGTAATGGTGCTTTTACTATCGCCTTGCTTTTGCCATCCATGCTGGCAACTTTCCTAAATCTTGGAGTTGCACCAGCTAATGTGTATCATCTTGGCTCAGAACAAATCACAGTACGCCAAATTTTATCTGCCAATTTACGCATTTTTTCTTTATTTAGTGTGCTCGGCATTGCTATCGGCGCTGCTCTTCTGCTCTGGAAGCGCGAGCGTTTTTTTCCCGGCATTGATCCTCGTATTCTTTGGCTTGCGCTGGCTACATTTCCAATAAGCTTACTGAATAACTATCTGCTCAGCGTATTTCAGGGGCTGCAACGATTTCGCCCCTATAATATCCTCGCCATCGTTCAGCCTGGCGCATTACTCGTATTTGTCATCGCGCTGATAATACTGGGTAATCGCGATCTTGCCTTGCTGGTTGGCGCACAGTTTTTTGCTCAGTCATTGACGCTGATCTTGACTGTTAGATGGCTGATACCTTTGCTGGGAAGCAAGGATATGCCACCCCTAAAAAGCTGCGTCAAAAAAACGCTTAGCTATGGCTGGAAAGCACATCTGAGCAATATTCTTGCGTTTATCAACTATAAGATTGATCTTTTTCTGACAAATATATTTCTGGGGCCTGCCGCAGCGGGTATCTATGTCATTGCTGTAGCTTTAGTCGAAAGACTCTGGATGATCTCACAAGCGGTCAGTGCCGTGCTTCTTCCACGCTTATCTCAACTAGTAACCGATGAGGACAAGCGCCGCCGACTTACGCCACTGGTCACCCGTTGGGTTTTAACCGCTACTCTTATTGGTGCAGTATTTGTCGCCATTTTTTCTGATCTTTTGATTACTTGGTTATTTGGGCGTGACTATAGCGATGCACTATTACCCGTGTGGATTTTGTTGCCCGGAATTGTGATGACATCTGCATCCCGCATATTGGCTAATGACATTGCCGCGCGCGGACGACCTGAGCTGAATATGTATACTTCTGTTTTAGTTGTTGTTGTGAATGTCGTTGGAAATCTTATTTTAATCCCTCATTATGGATTACCCGGCGCCGCAGCAGCAACAACGATTGCATATACGCTAAACTTGCTGCTGCGCTTGATAATTTATTCTAATTTCACAGAGAATTGCTTTTCAGATTCACTTGTAATTAAATTCAGCGATGTTCGCCTGCTTTGGTCTGCAATCCACAAGTGATACTGGGAGGCTAAACGCCCACCTGAGCGAGGTCGAACGCATGATCTACCAATAAAACCACGCCCCCGAAACCGCCACCATCAGCGGCTTTGCCGAATGTTTTCTCCGTCAAGGCGAAGCACACGGCGAAGCGCGCGGCGAAGCCCGTTTTCTGCGACAACTGCTCAAGAAAGGTTTCGGCGCACTCCCCGAAACCATCGACCGGCGCATCGACGCCGCCGATGCCGAAACCCTGGCCATCTGGTTCGACCGCGCACTCGAAGCCGACCGCCTGGAAGACATCGTCCACGATTGAGCACAGACTGCCAGCCATCCGCACCTACAGCAGCAACACCAGCGATGCCCACACTTCTCAGCCCCACCAACGACTACGTCTTCAAACGCGTCTTTTCCGAAACACCCGAACTGCTGGGCGCGCTGATCAACGATCTGCGCCCCGATCTTCCCAAGATCACCTCCGTTGAAATCCTCAATCCCAACATCGAGCCCAGCGAGCTGACCGGCAAATACATCATCTTCACCGCCACCGAGGCCGAACGTCAGCAAGCGCTTTGGCGCTTCGAGATGCGCGACGAGACCCAGCCCCAAGTCTCGCTTGGAAATATCCTGCAGATGAACCTGGTCGAACTCAACAAAGCCGACCGACTTGGACTTTCACCAGGACCGCTCCGCGCCTGGATCACCTTCTTTAAAACACTGGCAAGAGGATCTCACCATGGCCGCGATCACCCACGAACCCGTCCAACAAGCCATGCACCGCATCCGCCAACTCAGCGCCGACGAAGAAGCCCGCCGTCTCGCCTTTGTGCGCGAACGTGCGCTGCACGATGAGGTCTCCTTTCTCAATGAAGCCAAGCGCGAAGGCCTCAAGCAAGGCATCGAGCAAGGCATCGAGCAAGGCATCGAGCAAGGCATCGAGCAAGGCATCGAGCAAGGCATCGAGCAAGGCATCGAGCAAGGTCGTGAACAGGGGCGTGAACAAGCGCGCGAAGAATTGGCTTGCAATCTTCTGGCCATGAACCTCCTAACCGATGAGCAGATTGCAACCGCCGCCGGCTTAACGCCCTCAGCGATCAAAGCGTTGCGAGATTCCATTGGGTGAACCTGCGGCGAGATCCTGGCGAAAAACAGGCTCTCGCGCCCGCACCCTGATCGACACAGCCATCGCCGTTGACGCACCCCATCGACGATCAGGCCGAGGCTTTCTATCGCTGTTTCGGGTTCGAAACGACACCTTTGCAAGGCCGACAACTGATGCTGCTGCTCAAGGACGCGCGCCAGTGTGTTCGCACCCAAACCCAGCCCACTCGCCCGGCGCCGCTCCCCGGATGCGCTGATTGAGCGAGGCCGGTAAAGCGGCATGACGACACACCTGCTCATCGCCACCCCCGACAGCCCCGCAGCCAAACGCGACTCCAGCCTCGGCATCATCCTCGGCGAATCCCTCGGCCTGCCCTGGCGCCGCGAACGCTCGCCCGCCGACTAGCCGCCGATCTGCTCAAACGCCGCTCCATTCCCCAGGCCGCCCGCACCCTGCACGGCACACTCGACGCCTGGCGCTGCCACGACCGCCACGACCCACACCGCCGGGGCCTCGATGACATCATGGACATCAATGAACGCGCTGGACGCCCGGTTGCCTTCTACTTCATCCCCGAGAACACCCACCCGCGCCTCGACAACCGCACCAGCCTCGACCAGCCCCGGATGCGCGCCCTGCTGCGCGAAATCCACGCGCGCGGCCATGAAATCGGCCTCCATCCCGGCTACAACACCTACCGCCACCCCGACGCCTACGCCCGCTCGGTCGCCACCCTGCGCCGCGTCCTCGACGCCGAAGGCATCGACCAACCCCAACTCGGCGGACGCCAGCACTTCCTGCGCTGGGAGACCCCCACCACCGCGCGCCTCTGGGACGCCAACGGCCTCGACTACGACACCACCCTCAGCTACGCCGACCGCCCCGGCTTCCGCTGCGGCACCTGCCGCGACTATCCGCTCTACGATCTGACCAACCGCCGCCCCCTACGCCTGCGCGAGCGCCCGCTGATCGTCATGGAATGCTCGGTCATCGCCGAGCGCTATCTCGGTCTCGGCTACAGCGAGCAAGCGCTCGACCTGATGCAGTACTACCGCGACACCTGCCACCGCTTCCAGGGCGACTTCAGCCTGTTGTGGCACAACTCGCATTTGGATAGCGAGGCGGATTGGCGGTTTTATCGCGCGTTGTGTGCTTAGTGGATCAAGGACGAGGGGCCGGCATTCCTCCATTGCATCGACAATGCGCATGCATTACCATTTCTGTCATCGATGGTTTTAATCAGAGAGCGCCGCCATGCCCGCCACCCTTGAGGCCGAATCCACCTTGACCGCCCGCTACCAAACCACGGTGCCGGAAACCGTGCGCCGCGCCCTTCAACTCAGCAAGCGCGACAAGATCCACTACAGCATCCGCGCAAACGGTGAGGTCGTCCTGACGCGTGCCCAGTCCGATGAGGGCGATGATCCGGCGCTCGCAGCCTTCCTCGGTTTCCTAGCAAAGGATCTCGCTAATCACCCTGAACACTTGCAGGTGATCGATGCCGGCCTCGTCGAACGATTGCAGGGAGTGGTCAGCAATATCGAGATCAATCTCAATGAGCCCCTGCCGGATGAGGACGCATGAGCCCGGATCAGCCCGCGAGCCTGGTCATTCATGGCTGGACAGTCTTTGCGCATCCGTTCTTCCTGGCTCAGATTGAAACCTTGGCGCAGCAGGTTGACGCCCTGAAGCAGAAAGATCCGTCCGGTTACCTGAAGAAAAATGCCACCAAGCGCCTGGCGGCGATCACCAAGCTGGCCTTCGAGGTCATCCCGCAAGATCCAACTCGGCTGGAGTACCGCCAAGGTGGCGCGCTTGGCGAAGCGCACAAGCATTGGTTCCGGGCCAAATTCTTCCAGCAGTACCGGCTCTTTTTCCGCTACCACGCGCAAGCCAAGATCATCGTCTACGCATGGGTCAACGACGACAAGACAAAACGCGCCTACCAGAGCGACAACGACGCCTACCGAATCTTCCGCAAGATGCTCGACAGTGGCCATCCACCCGATGATTGGAGCCAGTTGGCGGCCGAAGCTCGCGTCGAGTGGCAGCGTTTACAGTCGTTCGTTGACCGCGAGGCTTAGGTAATAAGCACCGGTTCATCGCCTCGATCTGCGCCGCAACTTGCACCGCGACACGGCGGACGATCAGTGGTTCTATCAAGCACCCATCGGCTCGGACGAACGCTCGCATTGATATGATCAAAATCCTCACCGTCATCGGCGCGCGTCCTCAGTTCATCAAGGCCGCCGTTGTCTCGCGCGCCCTGCGCGGGCAGGGGCCGGATGTGCGGGAGTTCATCCTGCATACCGGGCAGCATTACGACGCCAACATGAGCGATGTCTTTTTCGATGAGCTGGACATCCCGCGTCCGGATCGGCACCTTGGCATCGGCGGCGGGACGCACGGGCAGAATACCGGGCGCATGATCGAGGCCATCGAGGCGGTGCTCATGGCCGAGCAGCCGGATTGGGTGCTGGTGTATGGCGATACCGATTCGACCCTGGCTGGCGCCCTGGCGGCGGTCAAGCTGCATATCCCGGTGGCGCACGTCGAGGCGGGGCTACGTTCCTTCAACCGCCGGATGCCGGAGGAGATCAACAGGATTTTGACCGATCAGGTCGCGGATCTGCTGTTCACGCCGACCGCATCGGCGGTGGCCAATCTGCGGGCCGAGGGGATTGCCGCCGAGCGCATTCGTCCGGTTGGGGACGTGATGTATGACGCGGCGCTTTTCTATGCCGAGCGTGCCATGGCACGGAGTACCATCCTCGATAGGCTGGGTGTGATGCCTGGTCAGTATGTGCTGGCGACTGTGCATCGCGCTGAGAACACCGATGATCCCGAGCGCTTGCGGGCGATTCTGCGCGGTCTGATGGCGGTGGCGCGCGAGCGGTCTGTCGTCTGCCCGCTGCATCCGCGCACCCGTGGCGCCATCGAACGTCTGGGCATGCTCGATGAGATCGGGCGCGCCCTTATCCTCTGCGAGCCGCTGGGCTATCTGGACATGGTGATGCTTGAGCGTCAAGCCGCCGTCATCGCGACCGACTCCGGGGGCGTGCAGAAAGAAGCCTTCTTCTACCAGGTGCCCTGCGTGGTCTTTCGCCAGGAAACAGAGTGGGTGGAGCTGGTCGAGATCGGCGCGGCGCAGCTCGTCGGTGCTGAGGCTGAGCGCATTCAATCCGCTATCTTGCTGAATCCGCCGGAAGCGGAAGCGGGAGAGGCATCTGTGGCGATATTTGGCGAAGGCGAGAGTGGGCAAAAGATCGCCACGGCGTTGAGGCAGGGCTAGAAAGCAGCGTTGTAGTTCTGTTTGGCATTGCATCCTGCAGCAGGGTCAATCGGTGATCGCTTCAAGGAGTCCTGCCAGCTCGCGGGTACTTTCGCGGCGGTCGAATCGGGCAAGATCTACGGCACCCGCTTGGCCGACCATCGCCATGGTTCGATCCAGTGCGATAGCGATCCGTTCTGCTGTATGCGGCGGATGAGAGATGATGACGCTGGGTGCGTCGGCAAATTCACGCGCGATGATGGAGCCATTCGGAACCAGGCAGAGCGTGGGTTTACCCAAGGCGAGATAGTCAAAAATCTTGGTTCCCAGGCCGTTGATAAGCCCGTTTGAAACCAAGCCGACATCCGCCCCGGCGGTCAGGCGCAACACCTCCGCATAGGGGCTGTAAGGCAGGCATATGACCTGATTTTCAACACCGGCACGCCTGGCCGCCGCTTCGATGATGGCCTGCTCGCCGCCGACATAGACGAAATGCAGCGCTGGTCGCTCACTCAGGCAATGCATCAGGGCATCGACCGCGTCGGGGGTGTAGATATGGAACTGCCCGGTCATGATGAGCGTCGGCCCGGTGTTAAGCCTTTGCGGTTCGATACGGGTGAAATCCGCCGGATCGAAACCATTGTGAATCGTCGAATACTTTTCCCGCCATTGAGGGAAGAGTTCGGTGTATTCATCTTCAAGCTGGTACGTGGCAAAGACGACCCGGCTGGAGAATTGGATTGAGATGCGCTCGATCAGTCCAAGGAAGCGCTGGCGCAGGCGGGCACGCAAACGGTCAGGACGGCGACCATCATAACCGTGATTGATGCTCCAGGAGTCTCGGAAGTCGAGAAGTGTTGGAATATGCAGTAGCCCTGTCAGTGGAAATGTTAGAAGAAAAGGATGAAAGGGGCTTCCGCAGAGATAAACAGCGCTGATACCGCGTCGATGCCTCCAGGCGAAGATGAGCGCAAGCAACGGGTGCAGCAACTTCATGAAGATCACATGGCCAGGGAAACGCCAATATGGCGCGCGTATGATGCGGGTTGCGGCCAGATCGGTCGTCAGGCGTGGGTCATCTTGCAGCTGGCGTTCGCCATAGTAACGCGGATCGACTGTCATGACCCAAGGTGTCCAGCCGGACGATGGCAGATATTTAGCGAATTTGCTTGAGCGCAGGCTGCTAATCCCCGCGTAAGGTGGAAAATAATAGGCAATAATGAGCAATATTTTTTTTTGCATATCTTAATCTTGCGCCAGTCTTCCATAGAAGCGAATCCAGGCGTCAACTCCAACACTTTCCTCAAAAATCGCTATCGCTCGATTTCTTGCTGCCTTTGAAAACCGCATCCAATCTTCCGGCTCAAGCAGTTTGCGGGCCGCCTGTGCGAATGCCTCAAGACTATCCGCAGGACAAAGAATTCCAGTCTTTCCATTCGCGACCACTTCCGGCAACGACGAACCATTCGTCGCTATAACTGGAGTTCCACAGGCTTGAGCTTCGAGCGCCACCAAGCCGAAACCTTCGAGTCGAGTCGGAAACAGCAAAGCATCCGCTTCGCGGTAAGCATTCACAACCGCTGCTTCACTCTCCAGATTCCCAATAGAAATCATGTTATCTGGCAAGTCGGAAATTCCGATATTTTTTGGCTCTCCGGTATAGCGAAGCTCGAAATCCGGCCCCAGGATCTGCATAATCCGGGGTAACAGGTCAGCACCCTTGCGGATACTTGGCTTACCGATAAACAGCAGGCGAAACGGATGATGGGGATGGTGGCGTGAATCAGGGCAAAAGACCTCTGTGTCGATCCAGTTATACAGAACTGCAATGTCTTGACGGCCAAAAAAAGCTAATGCCTGATCGGCCGTGTACTGACTGACAGCGGTCACAGCCGTGGCACGTCCGATGCTATAGGCCTCGCATGGCTTGACCCAAAAGCGATGATAAAGCGTGCGTAGCCAATTTTTGTAGGGTTTGTAAGCGGGGTCGTGCACGCTGCTATGCAGCGTCACGACTAAGGGCAGACCTTTTGGAATGAACCGGCGATGCAACCAAGAGTTGATATGGACGACCGTCGCCCAGTCTGGAGGCTGTGGTATCGCCACTGACCAGGGCGCGTACTCGGCGCGATGCGGCAGCCAGGTAATCCCGGCACGAATACCCCGGTCGTTCAAAGCTTTGGCAAGCCGGATGGTAAAGACATCCGCGCCTGTTCCGCAGCGAATGGTAGGAAACCAAACGCCCAAAGGGCGACTGTCGTGATTGACTGACTGGGCACTCGTTGGCTTTTTTGTCTGCTCAAAAAGCCCATCTTCTAATTGATTTGGTGTTTCTTGTATTTCCATGCATTTGATTTCAAGTCCGTTGGCCGACACCCCTGCGACAGCAGTCAGTCGGGATGCGGAAAGTAGTACTTGCCCTGCTCGATCAATCGCAGGGCGTGCGGCGTTTTGTCGACATAGTAATGCCCCTCTTCGCGAATCTCACGGAAATTGGAGATGCCAATGGGGAGTTTCTTGCGCCTGCGCTATCTGACAGCGGGAACGTCTTCGTACAGCGTCTCCAGGGACACCTCAACATCAATACATGCAAGCCGCAGACTGCCTTGGGTGATGCGCTCGCATCCCCAGCCGTTGGTGCGGCGGTACATTTCGACTGCACAGGCGTTTTGATCGATGAGCAGATACTCACGCAAACTGGGGATGGTCTGATAGGCAAAGAACTTTTCGCGCCGATCAAGCCGCGCGGTTGACTCCGACAGCACCTCGACCAGCAGGCAGGGGGAGCGGCGGTAGTAGGTCTCGCGGTCCTCCGGGTCGCAGCTCAGCAGCAGGTCGGGATAATAAAAGATGTCTTGGTCGGCGATCCGAAGCCGCACCTTCATGTCGTTGGCGAAAAGTTGGCAGGGCGTACCGCGCAGCCGGGGGCGCAAGAAGGCATAGAGGTTGCCAACAATGAGGCCATGCCGGTCGCTGGCGCCGGTCATGGCATAGATTTCACCGTCGATGTACTCGTGGCGGATATCGGCGCCATCCTCGGAAGCAAGGTAGTCATCGACGCTCAGATGAAACTGTCGGGCGAGGTTGGTCATGGAGCGCGCATCCCCTTGTTGATCGATTGGTGACTTTCAGCCTGCCGCCCGATTCTACCTCGAGCCAGCAAGCAATGCCTTTGGTTTCACTAAACCAGGGTCGCATGTGCGCTCTTAGCGCACTGACCGCACGTCGTCGAACAAAGCGGAAAACGCCCGCGCACTCGCGGCGCGGGAAAAGTGCATCAGGGCATGCGCCTTCCCCTGCTCGGCGAGCCGTTGCGCCAACCATGGCTCCTTAAGCAGTCGGCGCACAGCGGTGGCGATCTGGTGCGGGGCGCGCTCATCAACCAGTAAGCCGGTTTGCTCGTGGATAACGGCATCAGGAATGCCGCCCAGGCGGGTGCCAATCACCGGCAGTCCTGCCACCTGCGCTTCCAGAAAAGTCAACCCCTGGGCTTCGACCTGGCCATTGGCGGCGGTGCGCGAGGGGCCAACGAAAATATCAGCGGCGGCCAGCCATGAGCCGAGGTCAGCAGGAGCGACCCAGCCGGGGAAGTGGACGCAGTTGTCCAGATGGAGCGCCTTGACGCGCCGCTCCAGGGCCGAGCGCTCGGGGCCGTCGCCGAGAATGACGGTCGTGATGGCCGGGTAGGCGGCGCGCAGTTCGGCCGTGGCGTCGATCAGATCCCCGGCGCCCTTTTCCTCGACCAAGCGCGCGACGAAGATCAGCAGCGGCCCTGGGTCGCGCCGATAGCGCGCCCGCAGCACGGCGCTTTGCTCGCGTTGACCCGCACTCAGTGCTGCGGTCACCACGCCCATGGGAATCCGCCGGAGTTGGCGCGGCGCCGGGACCAGTGCGCGCACCCCCTGCTCGGTGAAGGAGCTATTCACCGTCACCGCATCCGCGCGTTGCAGGACAAAGCGCTTGAATGCCCGCATCAGTGGGGAATTCAGCCCGAACAGATCGCCGCCATGCACGGTCGTTACATGCGGCACACGGCCAATAGTGTGGCTTAACTGGCCGACAACCCCCTGCGGCAACAGCCAATGGCTATGTAGGATGTCATAACGCCGGGTCGCCAGCCGGCGTGCGAGAGCGAGCAGTTCGGCGGCGACCAGGGCCGGGAGCTTGAGTCCTTCCGATGGTCGGCGACGCAGATTCACCAGGGCGCCGCCCTGGTAGCAGACCGTCTGCTGGCTGGCGGGCCAGAGGTAGCGAAAGCGCTCGACCGACACGCCATCAAGCACTTCGGTGGTCGCCGCGCCAGGCGCATGGGGAGCGAGAACATCCACCTGCCAGCCCAGCGCCTGAAGATCCTGCGCCAGATGCAGCACAAAGGGCGCGGTGCTGTCGCCGCTCCAGCGCGGGAAGGTTGAGGTGACGCACAGGATACGGCCTGTTTTCATGATGGTGAATGTCCTACGGCAGGCGGGTGAGTGGTCATCATTCAACATTGAAGTTAATGCCAGTTTGCCATAGTCCCGTTGCGGGACTATTCTTCCATCATGAGAATCATCGCAATCAGCCACCTGAAAGCCTTCTGGGAGCAATACCCAGACGCCCAGCAACCGCTCCTGGCCTGGATCGACGAGGCCAAGAAGGCCGAATGGCAATCGCCAAGCGACATCAAAGAGAGGTATCGCCACGCGAGCATTCTCAAGAACCGCCGTGTCGTCTTCAACATCAAGGGAAACGACTACCGGCTCGTTGTGGCCCTAGCCTATCGCTTCGGCGCCATCTATGTGAAATTTATCGGCACACACCCTCAATACGATGTGATCGATGCCGAAACCGTTGAAATGGAGTAAGGGCCATGAATATCCGTCCGCTTCGTAACGATCAGGACTACCGTGCCGCGCTCAAGGCACTCTCACCGCTGTTCGACAATGAACCAGAGGCAGGCACTCCTGAAGGCGACCACTTCGATGTCATGCTGACCCTGGTGGAAGCCTACGAAGCCAAACACTTTCCGGTCGATCTGCCGAATCCTGTCGATGCCATCAAGTTTCGTATGGAGCAGTCAGGGCTGACCCCGAGCGACCTAGCCCCGGCGATTGGGCGCACCAATCGGGTTTACGAGGTACTGAACGGCACGCGCTCACTGACATTACCGATGATCTGGAAGCTTCACAGTCAGTTTGGCATTCCGGCGGAAAGTCTTATCAAGCCAGTGCGGCGGGCTGGCACCTAAAAATGATCGTTGGTCCTCAATCGCCTTCAACTCGTCATCAAGCAAGTCTGAGCTGGGCGCCTGTCAACGCAACATCGCAGGTGTTACGCGCAGCAGAAGTCACGCCATGGACTCCATTCGCGGGCATGAGAACCTAGTGATGCTTCCCTGTGTTTGGATCATTTGACCCCGTTTGTTCGGCGCCGCCTACCACGCATCCCTTCATGCCGAGCGACGACTCGGGTGGCTGGCGTTGCGACAATTCCAGCCTCCGTACCCGTTCCAGCGTCATCTCCAGCAGCTGGCGATTGAAGGAGATTAGGTCAGCCACCAGGCCGATCAGCCAGGCAAAAACGCCGATCAGCAGCAGCACGCCGCCGAGTTGCAGGGATTGGATGTGGCCGGCACCGTCGCCCTGGAGGTAGAAAAACAAAAACCGCAGAATCGGCAGCAAGCCTAAGCCAATGAGCAGCACACCGAGAAAAAAGAACACCCGCAGCGGTTTGTACATGGCATACATGCGGGTCATCGTGATTAGCGATTGGCTGACAAACTGCGGAATACTGCGGAACAGTCGCGAGGGTCGCGCAGTGGGGTTGGTGCGAACAGGCACGGAAACGACAGTGAGGTCGCGCTTGCCGGCTTGAATCACCGTCTCAATGGTGTAACTGAAATTGGACACGATATTCAACCGCAAGGCCGCCTCGCGCGAGAAAGCGCGAAAGCCGCTCACGGTATCCGGCACATCCACCCCAGCCAGTCGGCGAACCACGGAACTGCCGAGTCGTTGGAGAAATTTCTTCAATGGCGAGAAATGCGCGATCCCATCCGTGCGGCGATCCCCAATCACCATGTTCGCCTTTCCCTGGAGAATCGGAGCGACCAGCAAGGCAATATCAGCACCGACGTATTGATTATCCGCATCGGTATTCACAATGATGTCGGCACCCTGTTGCAGACAGGCATCCAGACCATTGCGAAACGCGCGCGCCAAGCCTTGGTTGTGCTTATGATGGACAATGTGATGGACGCCGTTTTCAAGTGCCACGGCAGCGGTGCGGTCAATGCTGCCGTCGTCGATTACCAAAAGCTCAATGCGGTCGATCGCAGGTATGGCGCGCGGGATATCAGCCAAGGTGGCTGCAAGCGTTTGCTCCTCGTTATAACAAGGAATCTGGACAATAAGTTTCACGTTGTCGGAGTACCTGGCAAACCATTTGCACCGTGTTCTTTATTCGCAGCTTCGCGAACGTTAGCTGCAAGTTCATCAAGTAACTTTTCAGTCATAAAACGATCATACCCAACAATGCGCCGGCGCTCGATAGCTGCGAGCGCTTCATCGTAGCGATGTTCCTTAAGCAAAAGATGAATCTGCATTTGGAGTATGGGTAAAGTCTTTGGCGCAAGACGCTCGGCCTCGGAAAGATGGGAATAAGCGGTAGCAAGATCGCCCATCTCTTTTGCAAAATAAGCCACATGAAAATGTGCATGAACTTGGTATTGCCAAGAGGAATACTCGGAATTGCCCAGCAATAATAATGGCAATTTAATTGTATCCGCGTAGCTAAGCGGTGGGCAAGCATTTGAAGCTAAAAGCTGCTGCAAGGGATACAGCATATCCAAAATTGCAGTGGTTTTGCGTGCAGAGGAAGCTTCATCTAATACCTGCCCAAAACGCCTTTTTATCTCGTCTTCAGAAGCATGACCACAGCGATAAAGCAGGATTTGCATCTTATTTTCTGTGCAACGCAAACACTCATCCGCTGCTGCATCTAACTGAGGGAGAACAGGACCAATATCCGTCAAAGCATCATAATAGGTTTCAGCCAAATAATTCACCGCCCGCGGGGATTGCGGATGGCGTTTTGCCCAGCCCTCAGCTGCAATTAATGGCTGTCCCCAAATTGATGTCGTTCCGTAAAGAATGAGACCAATAAGTAATGTATAAATCGAAAAAAGCGCCGGCCCCAAGCGCGCGTAGCGCGGCGGGAGCTGCCATGCAATTGCAGCCAAAGCTAAGCAGAAGCCATAAACGGCTAAATAATTTCGATGCTCGAACATCAATTCTAAATGAATCACAGTCGATTCGATCAAATGACCTGTAAAAAACCAGAGCAGCGCAAACAGAGGCCATGGGCTGCGCTTACGAGCTATAAATGCAATTACTGTTATGCTTATAAACCCAAAAGCTGACAGCACCGGTAGTTGCCACCCATGAACAAGCATCACATCATCATGGAACGGACTAAACGCTGTTGGCTGCGGAAAAAAAGTCATGTACAGATATTGCCAAAGCAGCACAACTTCTGTTTGGAGACGTTCGAATGACGACCAACCTCGAAATGCGCTGACACTAAACCAATCGCGATAAAAGGGCGAAAGGTAAACAAGCAACGTAAGCAACGCTAACCACAAAATGCCCCGCCTCACCCAACGAATTTGACTCGGTGCGATCAACTTATTCAGCAGCGCAGTATCAATAACTAATGCATAGACAGGAAAGAGCGCACCACTCTCTTTTGTAAAAAGCGCAAGCAGTGTCCCGACCCCAAGCCCCAGGCCCTGAATCAGCAAGGCACGGGTTGGCTGGTTAGATTGCAAAAAATACCCGTAAACAAAAACCACTAATCCCGTCAAACCGAACAGCATCGACAAGCTGGTCCAGCGCTGTACGGTGATAAGGCTAGTCGAAGCTAAAATTGGCATAACCAGCCATAGGCTTGCGGCACCAAACGCCGCCCAATAGGATGTACTGAACGACGTTTGATCGCGCAAACGCAGAATCATATATCCCAAAAAAAACAGTAATGTGCCGTTGATAAGATGAATAAATATATTGACAAGCCGCGCATCAACGCTTGTTGCAGGCCAACCTTTAGCATGCGGAAGAAAACTGAGCAATGCGATCGGACGCCCGAGCGGCCCGCCAGTACCTTCCGCGACAAAGTGCCAAGAAGAATCTAAATTTTCGATACGTTCGAGTTTATCAAGAAAAAAATGATCATCGTAAAACAAACTTCCATGAATTCCTTGCTCATAGACAAAAAAAGTAGCAATTAATATAACCAATAAAGGCGCAATGAACCAAAGACGCGATGTGTGTTCTTTTTGTAGCATATTTTTTCTTTAGCTAATTAAAAAGCCCTGCATAAACAGGGCTTTTTGTTCAAGCAAAAAATTAACTCAGGTCGCTATCAGCGGCAAGATCCCGGCATCAGATTCTTTGGACTACCTGAGCATGCCCATGCTTTAACAGTTCCACTACCAGCCGTACCAGTCAATACTATAGTAACATTATCAGGAACTGTACCTGTTGCCGTGATAACAGGCGCTGCCGTAGTTCCGCTGACAGTCAATCCCTTGGCGTATTGTGTAGCCACGAAACCATCATCGCAAGTAGTGAAGCTAGTACCGCCGCCAGCAATGACTTCTGTTACACAAGTTCGGGCCGAACTTGCAGCCAAAACGATTTCAGAAACTTTGGCCTTCTTTGTGTAGTCCTGATAAGCGGGCAACGCAATCGCCGCCAAAATACCAATGATCGCCACGACGATCATGAGTTCGATCAAGGTAAAGCCTTGTTGATGCTTACGCATGAGAATATCCTCTTCATTCAACGTTGAAAAAAGAAGCCCAAATCACTGATGAGTGACCGAGCCAGGTCCAGGATCGGGCTTCGTGCTGGCTCGCGACACAGAAAGCAGCGATCATGCCAAGTGTCGCCAAAGCCCTAACAAGGCGTCGCGTCATTCAGGCGAAAAAAACGCAATTTCAGCTCTTACCCGCCGCCAAGGGGCGACATCACCCAGACTCGCGGCAATTCCAGGGATCGCCCCCACCCAGTCGTGACAGAAAACGCCGGCTCTAGCGCTGAAGTGCGAGGGCGCAACCCCGTCTCAAGAGGGATAATGAGACGGGGTTACCCTGTCTCAAGGTGGCATCTGAGACGGACAGCCTGGCTCCAAGGCGCCCGATCAGCCGTCAATACTGCCAGACTTGATGCTTGACAAGATTTGGGTGCAATTGCCAATGTCCTGCTCGGGTACCATGCTGGCAACGATGCTGTGCGCGACTTCATGCGCCGCGACCAGAAGCGCGCTGGTTGAAGGGGATTTGACCCGGATTTTTGTTGCAGGAGCTTAGAATGCCAACGATCCACTTCAAAACCGCGATGGCCATCACCGGTTTTAGCCGTGCCACCTTGTGGCGACGCATCAAGGATCATCCAGGGACGAGTGAAACCCTGGGTGAGTCAAAGGGCCTCCTCCATACCCGCATCGACCTCGATAGTGCCCTAACCTGGGCCGGCCTGACGCTGGAAGACGAAGATCGCGCCTTGATCCCCGCCGCCGATGCCGGGGACGCCGCCGCCCAGCGCGAACTGGGCCTGCTGTTCCTGGCGCTTACGCAACCCGAGCGTGCGGCACACTGGCTGCACCTGGCCGCCGCGCAAGAGGATGCCGACGCCATGCAGTGGCTCGGGAAGCTTTATGCGCGCGGCGAGGGTGTGGAGCAAGACGAGACCAAGGCGATTGAGTGGATCAAAAAAGCCGCAGAGCATGGCCATGTGATCGCGCGGCGGCAGGTGGCGGAGCTGGGGCTCTAACCCGTCAAGGTTGGCGTTCGGTCAAGAAGCTGCCGCGTCAGAAAAGGGATTAAGCACTGACACGCCACTGCGCTCGACATCCTTCACATTGCGGGCACATTGCGGGTCACCAGGGTCAAGTCATGGACCTGGGCCGTCGCGGCCAGCAGGCCATCGATCACCGGCAGCGCATCCGGCACATTGTTGCGCGCCCAGCGCTCCGCCACGGCCATGCTGATGGGAAGAATCCGGTCGGCGAAGTCGGTCTTGATCGAGACCAATTGCTGCGTCAAGCGATCAGCCTGCGCCGGATCGCGACGCCGCAGGCGTTCGATGCCTTGACGCACCTCGCCAATGACCAGGACCGAAAGATAGAGATCGCGCACTTCGACGCGGTCGTACCAAGCGCGCACGCTGGGATCGGCGCGCTCGCCCTTTTGCAATTCGGACAGGATATTGGTGTCGATCAGGTATCCCATTGCGGAGCGCTCCGACCGACATCCCGGGCACGATGCAAATCCTCATCACTGAGGCCCTCGGTCAATCCCGCCAGGCGGCGCTTCAAGTCGTCGTCTGTCCTGAAGGCATTGGCGGGAGGGTCATCCATCAGCAACAGCACCCGCAGATGGGTGCCGTCCTGGATGGTTTCCGGCACGCGAATGCTGTGCTGCTCGACCGTGGCTTCTAACTCGATGGCTTGCATTAGCGCCTCCAGAAATAACCTGTTCTTTTATCGCGCGATACCGCACATTTGGCTTGAGATTCAACATTGCGCGCGAATTTACGCTTATTTTGCGATACCCAAGAACACTGCTAGACAACGATCAACCTCCACCATCGCATTCGCATCAATGCGCCCGAAGACAGCTCCGATCTTGTCGCGCCTCACCGTCACAGCTTTATCCAGCATCACCTGTGATGGCTTTTGCAAGCCATTTTCCGGGCTAGGATCAATGGTGATGCGCAATAGCGGCGCATCAACAAGCGCGCTGGTAAGTGGCAACAATGTGACAGTCCCGTGCTCGCTGAACTGGTCAGCTTGGATGACCAGCGCAGGTCGCGGTTTGCCGAAATCGCCCTGCATGGCGACGGTGACGAAATCGCTGCGCATTTACTCAACCCAAGCATCCAGATCAGCCAAGGCGTCATCCAAGAGCTGCTGCATATCCGTGTCGGCCATGTCCGATTGGGATACAAGGCGAGACTGGCGGCGACATTCTTCGGCAAAGTCTGACCGTCGCGTATCCGGCACCCAAATTTGCACCGGACGAAGTCCAACCCTGCGCAGTGCATCGCGGTGCTTTTGAACTCTTGCGTTCGTGCTTGCCATGTCGGCCTCCTCGATTTGTTACATGAAACATACTCTACCCCCATATTTCATGCAAGATCGCGACCCTTGCGTTGATGCGGTTACTGCAACAGGCCATGGCCGCAGCCGAGTGATGTGGGCCGTTGGTATAGTGGTGACCATCGGCGCGATCGAACGCGGTATCATGCAGCAACAAAAGCGCAATGCCGTGTTTGCGCGGGAACTCGGAAAATGGTTCGACCAGGTGCTTTCCCTTTACGCTGAGCGGATTTTGCCCATTGATCGTTCGGTGGCACAGCGCTGGGGCCTCCTCCATACCCGCATCGACCTCGACAGCGCGCTTGCCTGGGCCGGCCTGACGCTGGAAGATGAAGATCGCGCCTTGATCCCCGCCGCCGATGCTGGGGACGCCGCCGCCCAGCGCGAACTGGGCCTGCTGTTCCTGGAGTAATTAACAGTTGCTTGATTTCTTCCCAGAGCTGTCTATAATTATTCAATATAAGCAGCTACTACAGCATCGGAGAATTTGCCAAGCGGATTGGCCGCTCGGTGCAGACCGTGCGGCGCTGGGAGCGCGAAGGGAAGCTCGCGGCCAAGCGCCATCCGTCCGGGCATCGCTATTTTGACGAAGCGGATGTGCGCCTATTGACGGGTGGCGCTCCGGAGAAACGCGACGTCGTGGTTTATTGCCGGGTTTCCAGTGCTGGACAAAAAGACGATCTCGCCTCGCAGGTGCAAGCGATGGAAACCTACTGCCTGGGTGCGGGAATCGCAGTGGATGAATGGATACAGGAAATCGGCGGCGGGATGAACTTCAAGCGCAAGCGATTTCTTGGTTTGGTTGATCGGATTCAGCGCGGGGAAGTGCGCCTGCTGCTGGTGGCGCACAAAGATCGGTTGATGCGCTTTGGGTTTGATCTATTTGCGCACCTGGCTGATGAAAACGGCAGCGAGATCATCGTGGTGAACCAAGAATCCCTCTCGCCTGAGCAGGAAATGGTCGAGGATCTGCTGGCAATCGTGCAGACATTTTCTTGTCGGTTGTCCGGGATGCGCAAATACAAACAATCGATCAAGGAGGATTTTGCCGCAATGCCTATTCGCCAACCGAAGGACGCCTGCGAATGAAAGTCACGCGGATTTTGCGCGCCAAGCGCCCGAACAAGGGCAAGGTCGCGGCCTTGCGCGACCAGGCGCAGCGGCTCGGACAGGTGCGTACCGAGGTCTGGCAGCGCTTTGGTGCGCTGCAAGGCGTGGGCGTGTCGGATCGCCAGATTCGCGATGCCT
>NZ_NRRS01000064.1 GCF_016583795.1 Rhabdochromatium marinum
AATCGCTCAAGCAGAGCGCGTACCATGACCGTGGCAGGCGCGCGTTCAGCAAACCGGTTGAGAACATCATCAAACATCGGTTGTCAACTCCAACTCTAGAAATAATATCCATATTATACAATGAGTTGCATCACCTTAAAAGGGCTGGTGTCGTAGATTTTCATGGAGCAAAGATGCGTGGCATAGACTTTGCTGAAGCGAGCTATCAGTCTAAAAAATAGGAAAAGCCCATGGTAATCGGCGCTTTATCGCAGATGCAGCAGTCAAATTCACTTCGGACCCCTGATAATCAACCAGAACTTGCCGATAAAACCGGCAATCTTTTGCCGCGCGAGAATCGCGGAGATAGTGTAGATATTAGCGAAAGTGGGCGCTTAGCCGTAGAGCGTGAAATGCAAAATATAGCTACTGCACGCGAAAATCAGGAGTTCGTCGATTTCCAAGGACCTGACGGAAAAATTCGCCTTGGACTAACGGCATTAGGAGAATCCACAATTGATGTCTGGTCAGGCAAGGGGTTTGAAATAGCTAATGAGTCTATCCTTGCTGCGGCTGAGGCATTTCAGAATGCATTCCGTAGTAATTTGAGAGAGCACGGATCATCAACCGCTGGTACCGCGATATCATTGAACCGACACCAGATTGTTATTAATTCGCAAGTGGTACCAGAGTGGTTCCTTGAGGAATACAAAGGCACGCTTTCATCAATGGAAGATAGTAAAATTAAAAGTGCGTTCGAGAATGGCGAAACATTTTATGTCTCATCACCAACCGCGTTCAATCTTGAAGCTCTAAACCGATACGCCGAGATTGAACACAAAATGTAAAAATATGCAGGAGCTAGGACGAATCACTGCGACAATCGCCAAGAATGGGAGTCGTTTGGGACAGGTGTTATCAAGCGCTTCTGACAGCCTGTTATGCCAGCGTCAGACACAAAAGCCCCAGCAGCATCACCGCTGTGCCGGCAAGCTTGGTGAGCAGGCGTTCTTCGCGATAAATCCAGCGTCCGAGCAGGACGGCAAAGAATCCTGCCGAGCGTTTAACGGCCATGGCGTAGGAGGCCAGCGTCAGGCTGAGCGCAATCTGATCGGCCAGGCGCATCAGCGCGAACAGTACCCCAAGTGCCAGCAGCGCGCGACTGTGCTGCAACAGCTTGCGGGAGAACGCCTGGCGCACAAAATCCCGCTGTTGCAGACGGAAAATAATGACCAGCACCAGGGGATTGATCAGCGCTACCATCACGGCAAATGACAGCGGATCGGAGAGCTGAATCGCCAGGCGTCCGAAGCTGGAGGCGGCTGCAAAGCAAAAAGCTGCCGCCAGGGTAAACAGGCTGCCGGGGTTGGTGACCAACCGCACCAAGGGAGCCGACCAATGTCCAATGCCCGGCTCAATGCTCAGCACATAGCCGCCCAGCATCAGCAGTCCCAGTCCGCAGGCCCCGCCCAGACTCGGCAACTGGCCGGTCAGCAGCCACTCGATGGCTACGACGAAGCCTGGGGTCAAGGTCAGCACCGGACCGACCAGGGAGATCTCGCCACGCTGGATGGCGATATTCAAGGCCCAACCCCCCAGTCCAGACAGAATGCCGCCGCACAACACGGCGGCGACATAGACCGGCTGGTGCAGGGGGAAATCGTGATTCCAGATGATTAACGGAAAGGTGACGATTAGGCTCGACAGGTTGACGTACAGCGTCAGGGTTTGAGCCGAGAAGTCGAAACTCAGATGCTTGGTGACCGCGAGCCTGGACGCATGAAAAAACGCCGAGAGCAGCGAAAACAGAATCCACAGATGCGCATAGCCGGCCAAGTCCATTAGCACCAGCCCCGCGTGAAGTCTCGCAGACGCCTGACCGGCGGAAGCGTCCCGGCGGACTGCTCCGCAAGCACAGTACGCAAGCGGTTGGCAAAGGCGCGTTGCCAAGCGGCGCGCTCCTGCCAACGAACGGCGCTGAATTCACCCGCGCCGCGCAGAATGCGCACACTCGGTACAGTACCGATGGGCAGCAAACCTGCACAACCGATGCCGGAGAACAGCTTAGCAGACAACAGTAGATAAACCCGGGGACTGGCGACAACAGGCTGTTCTGGCGTATTCACCTGCGGCGCATAGAGATTGAGCCCATAGCATGGCTGGTTCAGGCTCATGCAGTGCTGGCGTGCCGCCGGGCTGGCGCCTCGCAGGCGGTCTGCGCTGATCGGCGACAAGTCACGCAGCGCATTGCCCAGGGTCATCAGGGATGATTCCAAAGCTTCGGGCAGTCCCAGGTTCCGCACCGCTGCGCGACGCTCGGATGCGGGGCGCAGCGCATGCCGACACCAGGGCGCTGGCGGCTCACTGTGTCCAAGCAGCGCCTGAGTGAGTGCGGCGGCCAGGGCCGCGAGACGCTGATGCAGCGCGCGCACCAGGGATTCAAAGCCCGCTTCACCCAGCACCGGCCAACCGGGCAGTTCAATCAGGCAGCCCGGCGGGCGCTGACCTTGGGTGCCGAGCGTCCAATCGGCATCCAGCAGGCGCCCGCCGATCGCACTCAAATCGAGATCCGCCAGGGCGGTTGCGATCAATGGGCCACTCAGGAAGCTCAGCGGGTCAAGCAGTTGACGGCGTATGCGCGTATCGACCGTGGCACTGACTGGCTGCGGGACGGCAATCGCCTGCAATTCTGCCGCACTCCAGTACAGCAGGTGCAGATGAAACTGTTTGGCCGCCTGGACGCTCTCGCGATCCTGGGTATACGGGTCGCAGTTGATCGCCAGAGCCAAGCGCCCGCCACTGAGATGAAAGTCCGCTTGCACCTGGGGCAAGGAGACGAAGCGCACGAACTCCAGGGCACTGCGCCAAAGCGCGCGGCCAGTAACCGGCAACACATCGACCGGGGTCGATTTGGGTGTGGGCGACACTTCGCTGAGCATCAGGTCGTGGAGCGCATGCGGCGTGGCTTTGTCGATCAGCGCCAGACGATCGGTGGCCAGGCTTCCCGGTGACGACTTCGGAGGCACGCAATCCCAGGCCAGCAAGGTGCGACGCCGAAAGCGCTGCGCCGGTGGTCCTCGGGTTTCAGCGCTGTGCAGCGCAAAGGCCGCTGGTGCGCCCGGCACGCGCAGATGCTGCCAGGCCGTCAGCATCTGCTCAGCCTCGGGGGGGCGCAGCGCGGCAAAGGGATCAGGCGGGTGCATCGGCATCGAATGGGCTCAATGGATCAACGACTCAACGGCTTAATGGCTTAAAGTTTGACGCAGTCACGGGCGGCTGGCCAGAGCCGCTAACGGAGTCACTGACGCAGCCGTTGACGGAGTCGGGCGGCGGGGGCGATACAGAAGGTCATGCTGACAGCCTGGCAGATGTGGGAGGGGAGGGGAGCAAAAAACAGTTCTTGATTTTTTCTTCATTTTTTATCAAAATTTTCTACTGTAGATAGGTTATCTACAAACGCGAAGGTTTCGCGTTCCATGGTCGGGGTCGAAGTCGAATCGCAAGGTTGTTCTCTGTTCAGGATGAACGCCGAGGCAGCTTTTATGGCGCAAGCTGGGTTTCGACGGCTGAAATCGTCCATGTTGCCGGTGTTGACCGGCCATTCGGTTGGGACTGCTCAACCAGGACTCCAGTTGCTTGCCCGCAAGGGTGCTATCAACGGAGAGCGAAGTGCCTAAAAACTGCATAAGCAACTTTGTTTAGGTTTTTAGAAACAGAGGCGATGGTGAACCGCGTGATTCCCAATCTGCTGGCGGTTCGTGCCAGGCAGTTGGATCTCGCGGTGGCTGGAACCTTCGAGTCTGCACTCGCCGTGCTGGATGGGGTTGGGCGCATGATCGGGCGTCCCTTCGACCCACCCATTCCCTTGTGGCTGTGGCTGTCTGACCAGCCGCGCGGTGAGACTGGCGATGCGCAACTGCAGCCCTTTAAACGCTTATTCAGGATTTGCGACCGGCCGGCACTAGGGCGCCGCTGGCTGCTGTTGGTTGCCCTGGCACCGGAGGCGCTCAACGAGTCGCGCCTGGAGGCGCTGCTGGCACAGTTCACCGGAGCCGGAGCAAGAGCCGGATCCGATGCGGACGCGGGCGGCCTGGCTGTGGTGCCAGCACCGGCGGATGGTGCGCAACGCCGCTGGATGACGCAGCGGTTGCTACAGGCGAATTGGCTGCCCATCTTTGTCGATGCGCCTGCGCAACGCCGGGCACCTGAGGTCGCACTTGGAGCCCTCGACAGCGATCACCTGGGGCGAATCATCCATGAGTTGTTCCTTGAGAACGCCTGGACGCGGGGCGAACGACTCGGTTCCACACCAGCGCTGCATCCCTGGCGGCGGCTGGATGAGACCTATCGTCAGGCCAATCGCTCGCAGGCGGCGCACATTGCCTGCAAGCTCGCCTGTGGCGGTCTGATCGCGATTCCGGAGCCGGTGATGGCAGATGGGCAACAGGCGCCGCTGTGGTCGCGACCGGAGTTTATTGAGCCCTTGTCGCGCATGGAACATGACCGCTGGGCGAGCGATCGTCTGCTTGACGGCTGGGTCTATGGTGCCCGCCGCGATAATGCCGCCCGCCATCATCCAGATCTGATTCCCTATGATGACCTGTCGGAAGCCATTCGCGAGAAAGATCGCGTGGCGGTGGCGACCATTCCGTTTATTTTGCAACTGGGCGCCTGTGGCTGGCGTCCGCTGGCGACGGTGCAACTGGCCGGACGCTGGCCGGATCCGAACACACAAGCTCGCTGGCGGCGGCGCTGGCGCGCAGACTTGCGGCGGGTGGTCGAGGAGCGCGCACCGGCGGTGCTGGAGTTTCAGCTCAATCCGGCGGTTTGGGAGGAGTGCCAGCTGGGACTGCTGCTGGCGGAATGCGGTTTTCCACTGGCGCTGCGCCTGTCCGCACCGGCGTCGGTCAGCGCCCTGGCCACCGATGCCGCACATCGCGAGGCACTGCTTGGTTGTTTGACGCGCTGCCGTCGGGTGCTATGGGCGGATGACGCGCCGCACCTGGCAACCTCGCCGCTGCCAGCGCTGTCACCGCAACCACTGGAGGTCATGCTGGCCGAGGGAGGCGGTCTGCGGGTCGAACGCCATGGCATGGTGGAGGTCTGATGTCGCGTCCAGCCTTGGCTGTTAGCGCCCTGCGGCCCCGCACGGCGCCCGGATGGCGGACCGGCTTACTCGATAGCCTTGATGCCGTGGGCGCCGTGGTGCTGTCGCCCGTCGAGCTGGTTGGCATGGCAGTGGTGCTGCTGGGGCGCATGGCCGAATTCATGCTATTGGCGCCCTTTGCGCGTGATCGTTTCGCGTTTCAGCGGCTGATTTTCGCGCGCGATCTGGGTGATCTGCTGTTTGGACCGGCGCTGCGGGTACTAGCGATCTGCGTGGTGCTGGGGATAGCCGTGGCACTGGTGATTGAGCAGTTTGCCACCGGATTGCTGTCGCAAACCGGCACGGCGAATCTAGTGATTGTGACATCTTTGCAGCAGATTCCGCCCTTTGTTGCCAGCGGAGTGCTGGCCGCGCGAGGCGCCTTGCCGCTTGCCGTGCGACTGGCAGAGATGGTCGATCGCGGCCAGATCGATTCCATGGCGATTATGGGCGTCGATCTGGTCATGTTGCATGCGGTGCCACGGGCGCTGGCGGTGAGTCTGGCGTCGGTGGTGCATGCAGTGCTGGCCATGGTCGTCTTTGGGGTAACGACGGTGCTCAGTCTTGCCGGTCTTGGCCTGGTCTCGACGGGTACCTTTTTGACCGCACTCAAGCTCTTGCCGGTGTATGAGAAAATATCGCTGATCGGGCTGCAATTGCTCACCGCGTCGATCCTGGTGGTGGCGGTGGCTCTGGTGGAAGGGATTCAGGGCCACGGCGAAGAGCGTGTCGATCTGGCCCGGGTCAGCATGGTTTGTATTCTCAAGGCGGCTACTGTGGTGTTGCTGGTCAATCTGTCCTTTGCATTGTCGCGCATGCCCGATTTGCCGGTGCTAGTGTGGCGATGAGGCCGGCAGCACCCGTGGATGAGGCAGCCGCGAATGGCCTGAGCGTCGAGGTCAGGGGGCTGGTGGTGCGGCGCGGGCGCCGGCGGGTGCTCGACGGGGTGTCCTTGCAGCTGGCCGCTGGTGCCTTTCTGCGCATCACCGGCCCGGCGGGCTGCGGGAAGAGTACGCTGTTGCAGACGCTGGCCGGAGTGCTCGATGCCGATCAGGGCAGCATTCGGCTTGGTGGGCGCCCGGCCGCAACGGCGCTGGCAGCTGGTCAGGTCGCAGCGGTGTTCCAGCGCGATTCCTTGTTGCCAGAGCTGACGGTGCTGGAAAATCTGCTGTTGCCGCTGATCGCCGGGCAGCACTTGTCACGGCGCCTGGCCATGTTGCGTGCTCAGGTATTGTTGGCCCAGTTTGGCCTAGTCGATATTATGCACGCTTGGCCGGCACGCCTGTCCGATGCCTTGCGCCGCCGCGCGCTGCTGGCGCGGGTGATGGCCGTGCAGCCGCAGCTGTTGCTGCTGGATGACATTCTGGCTGGTCTGGATAGCGCCGGTCGGGCTTTGATTGGGCGCCTTCTGTCGCCACCCGACGGACGGGTCGCCAGCATTATCGCCACCAGCAGCCGGGTGGATGATTTCGCGCACGAAGCGGAGCTGTTGTTGACGCTGCCCGAGGGGCGCATTAGCCCCAGCGAGCCTGGCCAGGAGGGGAGCGGGTGCGACACCAGGCCTTAAGGGTGCAAAATCGCATGGTGGGCGCAGTGGTGGTGGTGCTGGCCGTATGGGCAGCCGTAACTGCGGTTGGGCAGTTGCGCGAGCGCCAATCCGGCGCGGCCTACTTCACGCTGACCACAGATGTCCTGGGCGTGCAGGCCGGCAGCCTGGTGACTCTGAGCGGATTCGAGATCGGTCAGGTCACGGCGGTCCGGCTGCAACCTCAGGAGGGTCTGGATGCTCAGACTGCCGGGCCGCAAAGCGCGGCGGAACTGGTGTTTCGGGTGGATTTTCAGGTCGTGGAGCCGGTGGTCTTTCCCGCTGGAGCGACCTTTCTTGGTGTTGAGGAAGTGAATCCGGTTGCTCCGGCGCGATTGGTGATCAAGCCCTTTGTGTGGAATCAATTTCCAGCGACATCTGAGGCCGATGCTGACGACGGGGTGCAGATGCCCTCTGCAGCTCGAGTCGTGCATGACTGCCCCCAGCAGCCGGCAACCGCGCAGGGGATGATTGCCGCCGATGGCTGCATCCCCACCCTGGCGATGGAAGAAGACATGCGCCCCGGTCTCAGCGGCTTGATCGCCGCCGGCACCGAAACCCTGCTGGCCCTGCAGAAGACCATTGCCGAGTTCGGCGCTCTGGGTCAGGAAATCCGCACCAACAACGAACGCTTTGGCGCCATGCTCAGCGACAAACCCGGTAGCCTGTATCGGCTGCCCGGTGCACTGGAAGACGCCGCAGACCGGGTCGCTACCGTCAGCGAGCATCTGCACGCCGATATGATCGAGCGGGTTGATCGCATGGTGACTCCGGAGACCATCGCCTCCCTGACCCGCTCGGTTGCCCAGCTTGAGGAATTGATCCGTATCAGCGGTCAGGGCAGTCAGGAAACGCTTGAAAACCTCGCCGCCATCACCCGCAGTCTGAACCAGATCACCTGGGAGCTGGAGCACGACCCGATTGGATTCCTGCGCGGTTCCGGTAGGGGGACACGATGACCACAACTGCGCTGAGTCACCCAGGCGGGTGTGTGATGCGCCGCAAGTACTGGATGCGCTTGATGCGCAGGGCATTGATCATGCTGCTGGTGACCAGCTTGGTGGGAGGCTGCGCCTTCCAGTCCGCAGCGCCGACACAGATGTATCGGCTGAGTATCACCCCCGATCCAGCACTGACCTCTGCCTCTACACGATCCCCATTGGCGGAGACAATTGAGCTAATGCCCTTGCGCTCCAATCGCCCACAGAGTGGCTCCCTGGGCATTCTGGTAGCCCAGGTTGGCGAAGTAGTGCGAGTGGATGAGTTTGCCGCCGGGCGCTGGGAAGAAGCCCCGGAAACGGCCATCGACTGGGCGCTGCGCTCGCAGTACGGACTCAGTGCCAGCGGCGGAGCGACCGGTCGCACACCAGCGACTGGCAGGAGCCGTCTGTACTGGTCGCTGGATGCGTTTGAAATGGTTGAACCGCTCACCGGCGACCCGCCTTACGTGGCCGTTAGCATTCGTTTTGAGTTGCGAACACCAGCCACACCTGAGGCCATGCAAACCGGGATCATTCACGAGCGAGAATACCTGCCGGCCCAGGCACCGCTGCAAACCGTAGTCCTGGCCTTTGACCGCGCCACTTCGCGCGCGATTGCGCGCCTGATGTCCATCCCTGCGGCGGTGCCGAGTGGTGCTCAGAAACGTGGCGCGCGGTAGTGGATCTGCTCGGCGGTGAGGCGCTCACACAGAGCTTGCATGGCGGCGTCCAGCGTGCCACGGCCTCGAAAGCCCAGGCGAATGCAGGGATCCTCGCCCATGTGCGGCAAGCTAAAGAGCTTCAGCGCTGGAAACTCGGCACCGAGGTCATGCATCAGCGGGATCAGGCGACTTTCCGCCACTCCCACCACTTCGACCGCCTGTTCGGTGAGCGGTATGGTCTGCGCTCCGGTGGTAGGCGCATAGTGGGTATCGAGCACCCAATCGACCATTGGCCAGGCCATGGAGGGGAAGCCGGGCAGGAACCAGTGCTGATGTATCTGGAAGCCGGGCACCCGCGTCACGGGATTCGGGATCAGGGTGCTGCCCTCAGGCAGCTCGGCCATCAGAATCCGATGCGGATAGGCCTCGGCACCGAAGCGTTCCTCAATGATGGTGCGTGCTTCGGGATGCGGCACCAAGGGCACTTCGGCGGCCGTGGCCGCACAGGCGCGAGTGTGATCATCCGGGGTGGCACCGATGCCGCCACAGCAGAACACCGGCGTCGGCTTGGTACCGGGTTGAGCCGGGGCAACAGCGAAGGATTGACGCAGGTGTCGCACAATGGTTGGCGGATCATCGGGCAGCATCCAGTACCAGGCGAGCTGATGCCCGCGTGCCAGCAGACGCTCGCGCAGGGCTGGAAAATGGCCGTCGCTGCGGGTGCCATTGAGCACCTCATCGCCAATGACAATGAGGCCGAAAGCGAGCGGCGCGGCTTGTGAGTCGGTGTCTGACATCAGCCTGTCCGTGTGAATCGTCGTATCGAATCGTCGTGTGTCGTGTGAGGTTCAAACGCCGTTACTAAAAGCCTCTGATAATCTGGATAATCCAGCATAATCTCGGAGCTTGTTCACGCCGTCATCACCGACGCCGCCGAAGCGGTCTTACTTGGCTCTTGCGTGCGTTTAGGGTCTCGCAGTAACGCGGCGCGACCGTACTCATTTAGGTTCACAGCGGCATTCAGGTCTCTATCCACCACATTGCCGCAGTCGCATTCCATCGTCCGCTTGTCCAGCGGCATCTCGTGAACCTGACCGCAGGCCGAACACATCTTGCTCGACGGGAAGAAGCGGTCAGCGACCACCAGCTCCACGCCGCGCAATTCAGCTTTGTAGGTCAACATCTGCCGCAGGGTGCCGAACCCCGCATCGCTCACGGTACGGGCGAGCTTTCGGTTCCTGACCATCCCACGCACGTTCAGGTCTTCGATGGTGATGACCTGGTAGTTGCGCGTCAGGTTGTCCGACAGCTCATGGAGCACCGCCTGCCGCTGGTCGCTGACGCGCTTATGCAGCTTCGCTACCGCAAGCTTGGCTTTCGCTTGACGGTTGGACTTGGGCTGTTTGCGCGACAGATGGCGCTGTTTGCGGGCGAGCTTCTTCAGGTTCGCCTTCAGCTTCTGGTTGGCGGGTATCTCGGTTCCGTCCGATAACACAGCCAATGACTTCAGTCCGAAGTCCACGCCGACAGATTCCCTATCAGGCGCGTGCGGGTCGTAATCCTGCGTCTCGACCAGGATGGACGCATAAAACTTACCCGCCCGCATTGAGATGGTGACCTGGTTCAGCGTTCCCGTGAACCGCAGTGTCTGCCGCATCTTGATGCGCGTCTTCAATTTCTCGATGCGCAGCGTGCGCCCATCGACATCGAACTTCGGTTTCTCCCGCAGGGCGAAGCTATCGCCAACACCTTTCTTCTTGAACGTCGGAAACCCGGGGGTTTGGCCCAGCTTCACGCGGCGAAAGAAATGCTTGAATGCATTGTCCAAGTCGTCGATGGCGTTGCGCGTAACCCGCGCTGACACCTCGTTGTACCAAGGGAACTGCGGACGCAACACCTTGATGTAGTGCTGATATGCGGCGGCTTTTGACCACTTCACGCCGTTCTGCTTGAAATGTCCGAGAAGCTGGTTGTAGCAGTGCCTCTTAGACCCACAAGCGCGGGCCAGGTAGTCCGCTTGTTCAGCTGTCGGACGCAGCTCAATCTTGTGGGCGAGTAACATCGTAGGCGCCAATGTCTTCGGCTATCGCATCGCCTGCCGTCTGCAGTTCCTGCAACAGCTTCTTGTGCTTCTTCGAGCGGCTGCCGTAGAGCCGCGCAGTGAAGACTGTGATGATTTCCAGCACATCCTGGGCAAGTTCTTCTTCAAAGCTTGGTTGCTCGCCTTTATGGATGATGACAATCTCGATGCCTTGGATTTCGCACAGGGCAAAGACCAACTCAGAACCAAATCGCAGCAGCCTCTCCTTGTGGGTCAGTACCAAACGGCGCATCTGCTTGCGTAGCACCATCTCCAGCAGGCGTTGAAGCCCTTTCTTGCGGTAGTTCATCCCGGAACCCAGGTCGCGAATAACCTCCGTTCTCCATCCTTTGGCGGCGCAGTAGGTCTCCAGTATTTCATGCTGCCGGTCAAGGTCTGCATTCTGATCGTGGCTGGATACGCGGGCGTAGCAGATGGTCGGCGCGTCCGCGTCGCTAAGCTGAAGCAGCTTAGCAACATCGTAGTAGCGAGTGCCTCCCTTGGTCTTGCGGGCTGGTAGCAGCTCGCCAGTCGTTTCCCACTTGCGTAGGGTATCGACCGAGCTACCGAGTAGCTTCGCCGCCTCACCAATCTTGACTAATCGCTTTTCCATTTACGTAGGTTATACAAGATTAAATAAGATTACAAGCAGCAGTTACGAGCCCTTGATGCTAGGCTCCATCTCAACCGGGCAGTTCAACGAGCGCGCGATTAAACAAAGTTTGTGCGATTTTTCCAGAATTCGCTGACCCTGTGCCTCGCTGCCAGCCGCGACGGTAAGCTCGGGGCGAATGACAATGCGCTTGAAGCGATAGCCAATTTTGTCCTCCTGCAACAACTCGCCTTCAGCGGTGGAGCGATAGTCTTTAATCTCCAGTTTCGACATCCCGGCGATGACTAGCACATAATTGGCCAGGCAGGTTTCAGCCGCGATCACCAACAGATGCTCGGGACTGAAGCGCGCACTGTCGTGGGGGGAACCGACTGCCAGCGGGGCATGGCCATCAATGGCGATCTCGCCGCCCTCGCCCTGTCCGGTCCAGGTGTAAGCGGTGTGGTATTGCATCGGAATCTGACTCATGTAGGAATCTCCTGTGGTGATGGATCGAAAAGAATACGCAGCCTCGACCGATGAGCCGATCACGCAACTGCGGTGGCAGCCGTGGTGGCGTTTCAGCGCCTGGGGGCTACTGGCCCTGGTTGTGGTCTTGTCGCTGCTGCCCACGGGCGTGCCGGCGGGCTTTGAAGGTGGCGACAAGTTGCAGCATCTGCTGGCCTATATGGTACTGGGATTCTGGTTCGCGGTGCTCTATCCGCGTCAGCGACGCCTGAGCCTGCTGGGGCTGATTCTGCTTGGCGCGGCGCTGGAAGTGGCGCAGGGGCTGGTGCCGGCCCGCATGGCCAGTCCCTTCGATGGATTGGCCGATGCCCTCGGGGTTGTATTGGGTATCTGGCTGGCCCGCTCGCCGGCGCAGGGGCTGTTTAGCTGGATCGAACGACGCCTGCTGAAAGCTGATGAAACCTGAATCAAGGCTGATCAAGCCTGAGGTCAGTCACAACTGCAACTGAGCACCAGCGCCGCCGGGGTGCGCATGCTCATCAAAGGCCTGCACAAAAGCGGCGATTCCGGCTTCCCCGGTACAGTGGGTCGCCAGCACATCGGTAATCCCGAGATCGCGCAGTGTTTGGATCTCCTGCGCAATAGCCACCGCATCGGCATACATTAAATGAAAGCCACCGATGGCCCAGCGGGCCGCTGTGGGTAACACCGCATTGGCCTTGGCAACCAGCGCACTCATGCCTGGATGCGCGCAGCCACTGATCACCGCAGGACCACTCGAGGTCTCCAGCACCAGCGCATGCTCGGCAGGCTCGCTCGCAAGCAGGCCGGTTGAATACAGGCCCGGGGCGAATTCCAGCGGATTTTCATCAACAATCAGGTTGCGAATGCCAAGATCGAGCAGATCGCCGATCAGGTGTTTGGAGAATCCCTGATGTAACACACACTGAATCTGCGGGTTAAGCTCCAATATCGAATCCAGCCCGCCGATGTGATCCCAATGCTGATGGGACAAAAACAGCCAATCGATACCGGTCGGCGCCACACCAAGCGCCGCCATATTCGCCAACAGCACCCGGCCGTTGCTGCCGGTGTCAAACAACAGCCGCTGGCGCGCATCCGCCGGGCCATACTCAATCAGAGTCGCAAAGCCCCACAGCGGGCGAGTACCCGGTACACCGGGAATGTTGTCGAATAGCAGTTGAATCTGGATGTTATGCATGAGGAGTTCAGCCTTTGCCTTTATTGCACCACATTGACTATCCACCATCGAAGAAAACCATGGACTTTAGCTCGTTAAACACGATGTCGCCACACCGATTTGGGCTGATCGCCTTCGATTTCGATGGCACCCTGGCTGACAGCTATGCCTGGCTGGTCGCTGCGCTGAATCAACTCGCGCCGCAGTATGGCTTTCGCTCCGTCAGCCCGGCGGATGAACCCGAGCTGCGCCAACTTGGTGCCTCGGCCATTCTGCGACGACTGGAGCTGCGCTTCTGGAAGCGCCCACTGGTACTTCGCGCGTTGCGCCAGCGCATGGCGCAGGACATTGCACAGATCAGCTTATTCCCCGGCGTGGCCGAGCTGCTGGATGTGTTGGCAACTGGCCCGGCACCGCTGGCGATTGCCAGTTCCAATGCGCGGGAGAATATCGCCCAGGTGCTTGGAACCGCGCGTCTGGTGCACTTTGAGCGGCTGGAGTGTGGCATCGGGCTTGGTGGCAAGGCTGCCCGTCTGCGCGCACTGCGCCGGCGTTATCGACTCGCGCCGGGGGAGTTGCTCTACATTGGCGATGAGATCCGCGACCTGCAAGCCGCGCGTGCAGCGGGCGCGGCCAGCGGTGCGGTGACCTGGGGCTACAATCATCCGGACGCGCTGCAAGCGCAACGCCCGGATTATCTGTTTCACCAGCCCAGCGACATTGCCAGGCAGCTCGGTCTGGAGCTCAGGTAATTACATCCGGTTCCGTGCGCCCGGTGCGCGCCTCGATTTGTGCCAGTTCGCGGGCGATCAGAATCAGCGGTTGCAGGGCGCTCTGCACTTCCTGATCATGCTGCTCAGGGTCGGACTCGAAGCGCTCGATATAGACGCGCAGCGTAGCACCCGAGGTGCCAGTGCCGGACAGACGCATGACGATGCGTGAGCCGTCTGCAAAACCGATGCGAATGCCCTGATGGGCTGACACGCTGCCATCAACGGGATCGGTGTAGCTGAAATCATCGGCATAAGCGACCTGATAATCGCCCAGCTGACGACCGGGCAGCGTATCGAGCAACAGGCGCAGATGATGCACCAGACCCTCGGCGGCCTCACTGTCGATGGCTTCGTAATCGTGGCGGGTGTAGTAGTTGCGCCCGAAGCGTCGCCAGTGATCACGCACGATGGTGGCAACCGACTGGCGCTTGGCGGCAAGCAGATTCAGCCAGAACAGCACCGCCCAGAGGCCATCTTTTTCGCGCACATGCGCCGAGCCGGTGCCGAAGCTCTCCTCGCCGCACAAGGTGATGCGCCCAGCATCGAGCAGATTACCGAAAAATTTCCACCCGGTGGGGGTCTCAAAGCAGCCGATGCCAAGCGCCTCGGCGACCCGGTCTGCGGCCTGGCTGGTTGGCATAGAGCGCGCCACGCCGGCAATACCAGCTTTGTACCCGGGGGCTACTTCGGCATTGGCCGCCAATACCGCCAGGCTGTCACTGGGGGTGACGAAGAATTCCTGTCCCAGAATCATATTGCGGTCACCATCGCCATCGGAAGCGGCGGCAAAGTCCAGCCCATCGGCGCCCTGGGTGCGCTCGACGATCTCATGGGCATGCACCAGATTCGGGTCGGGATGACCGCCGCCGAAGTCTTCCAGTGGCACACCGTTGATTACGGTGCCAGCCGGTGCGCCAAGCTGGTCTTCCAGGATGGCTTTGGCATAGGGGCCGGTGACTGCGTGCATGGCATCGAAGCACATCCGAAAATTACCCGATTTGAACAAATCGCGAATGGCTTCGAAGTCGAACAGCGACTCCATCAGCCCCGCATAATCGGCCACCGAGTCGATCACGCTGACACGCATCTCACCAAACTGGCTGTCGCCGATCTGATCCAAATCGAGTGCCAGAGTTTCAGCCGGAAAGGTCAGGTATTGGTCGATCTCGGCGGTACGCTGATAGATGGCGTCAGTAACGGATTCAGGAGCTGGTCCCCCGGAGGCGACATTGAATTTGATGCCGAAGTCTTCATCCGGGCCGCCGGGATTATGGCTAGCTGAGAGCACAATGCCACCCTGGGTGGCATGTTTGCGAATAATGCAGGACACCGCTGGCGTGGATAAAATCCCGCCCTGGCCCACCAGCACCCGCGCCACCCCATTGGCCGCCGCCATGCGCAGAATGGTTTGAATGGCCACACGGTTATGAAAGCGTCCATCGCCCCCGACCACCAGGGTACCGCCGTGTAGAGTGGCCTGGGTGTCGAAAATAGCCTGGACGAAGTTTTCCAGATAATGCGGCTGCTGAAACACCTTGACCTTTTTGCGCAGACCGGAAGTGCCTGGTTTTTGTCCCTCAAACGGCTGCGTACTGACAACTTGTGGTTCCATCTCAATAACCCTTAAAAATGCGGTGGATGAATTGTAACGTTTTAACCGTATCACGCCCAATGCGTGATAAATTTGGCACGGAAAGTCGGTTCGTTATAGATTCCAGTTGCATGGTCGGTGCTGCGTCACTCGCTGGTTTCAATCCGCGCTGGCAGGCGAATTTCCATGCTGATCGGCAGATGATCGGACAAGGCATAGTTCACCACGCGCGCATCCAAAATTTCGATGTTGCCAGAAACCAGGATGTGGTCAAGGTTGTGCTTGGGACGCCAGCTGGGGAAGGTTTTGCGCTCACAGTCCAATCCCTGCCAACCAGTGCGTTCGACCATGGTGCGCAGTGCTCCTGAACCGCATCCACTGTTGAAATCACCCATCAGCACCAAGTAACTGTAGTGCTCGGCCAGTTCCATGAGAAAATCGAACTGGCGTTGTCGTGCTCGGGCGCCCAATGCCAGATGCAGCACACAAAGGGCCAGCTGTTCTCCGTTACTGGTGTGAAATTCACTGAGCAGCAACCCGCGTCCCGGCAGGCCAGGGAGTTTGTGATCCTGAATGCTGTTAGGTTTCAGACGACTCAGCAAGCCATTGCTGTGTTGAGCCAGGGAGCCGAGATTGCGATTGATCTGGCGATACCAATGCGGATAGCCGGAAATTTGGGCGAGAAATTCGGTTTGATCGATAAAGGCGCTGCGCAAACTACCGGCATCGACTTCTTGCAAGCCCACCAGATCATAGCCGGCAATCATTTGACTGATGCGCGACAAATTGCTCATGCGTGCCCGGTGCGGGAGCAAATGCTTCCAGCTGTTGGCGAAATAATCGCGATAACTAACCGAGGCAATACCGCCCTGGATGTTGTAACTCAGCAGTCGCAAGCGATCCATGGCTGTAAATTGGAAGGATTTGGAGTATATCGCCCTGTTCAGAGGCGAGTCCCATAGCCAACCGCTGCTTAGGCGCAGTTGGCTATGGAGGAGGGGAGGGAAGGGGCGCTATGAAAACGTGCTGAGGCTATTGATGCAAGCCAGAAATGTACTGGGCCACGGCAGCAATTTCATCATCCGTCATGCGAGCAGCAACACCCCGCATCATCCCGTTGGGATCGTTGGCACGTTCCATCTTGCGAAACAACTTCAGTGTCTGGTCGATGTATTCCGGATACTGACCCGCCAGGCGCGGGAACTTGGACAGATTAGTACCCATGCCAGCTGGACCATGGCAACCGGAGCAGGCGGGAACGCCGGTTTTGGGATTTCCGGCCCGGAAGATTTTTTCACCCAGCTCGACCAGTTCGGGATCGGCTTCACCGCCGGACTGCGGCAGGGCTGAATAATAGGCAGCCACATTGCGCATGTCATCGTCGGTCAAGGGTGCCGCCATAGGCGACATTTGCACATTGTAACGGTCGTTGTTCTTGAAGTTGTTCAGCTGCTTATAGATATAGTTGGGGTGCTGACCTGCGATCTTGGGCCAAATCGGCTGCGCCGGCAAGCCATTGCCGTCGATCGCGTGACACGCCTGACAAATTTGACTGGCTTTTTCTTTACCCTTCTCGGCGTTGCCGGTAATGGTGCCCGCAGAGCTCGCGAACAACGAGGGAGCCGCGGCCAGACCCGCGACCAGGATACCTGTGATCAGGACTCGCTTCATAATGCCTACCATTTGCTTGAATCTGGGTGGTGTCTTCAGGCCCGCGCTGACTTGCAGGCACGCTTGCCGTTACGACTGAAAAACCCGTCATGTATATCAGAATTCGGCGACATGGGCAATCTGCCGCGCGGAAAACCTGTGCTAACTGCCCAAGTATCCTAGCCTAACGGCAAGGACGCAGGCCTGCATGGCGAAAGCTCAATGAGCGGCTGGCTTATGCATCGGCATGATGCGACGGGTGTCGGCGGTGACCGCACGTTCGCCGCCGTCATCAAACCTCAGTTGCACATCCACCGCATCGCCGACGGTCAGGGGCTGTTTTAAGCCGATCAGCATCAGATGTAGACCACCGGGTTGCAGAACCGCTTCACCCTGGACGGGAATCGGAATCTGCTCAATGCGGCGCATTTTCATCACTCCATCCTGCTGCACATGGGTATGGAGCTCCACCACCTGAGCCACGGAACTGGAAGCACCGATCAAGGCCAGGGGTTGCTGCGTCGGGTTGCGAAGCCGCATAAAAACGGCACTGTTTTGCTGCCCGGGCGGCACAGCACGCGCATAGACATCCTCCAGCAGCAGCGCTTGGCTTGCCGGTGCCGGTTTGAGATAAGTGCGCAGGGTTGCCAGCATCTGTTCCGGGGCTGTGGCGTGGGCAAAGGCTTCGCGCAGCTGACCCTGGGTATCGATCAGATAGGTCGCAGCCGAGTGATCAATCAGATAGCCCAGCGCTGAATCCTCATCCTCCACCCGCCGATAGACAGCACCATAGCGCTGGGTCAGTGCATTGAGTTCTGCTTCGGTGCCGGTCAGGCCCAGGATATCCGGATGGAAATATTCAACATATTGCTTGAGATGGGCGGGGTGATCGCGCTGGGGATCGACGCTGACAAAGAGCGCCTGCACCCGAGCGCGTTCCTGAGGTTCGAGTGCCCGCAATGTCGCTGCCAGCATGGCGAGGTTGGTTGGGCAGACATCCGGGCAGGCGGTGTAGCCGAAGTAGAGCAACACCAGCTGGCCGCGAAAATCCGCCAGCGCTACCGGCCCGTCGGCCGATTGCAGCACAAAATCCCCACCCGGAGCCGATTCCAGTGCGGAATCAGGCTCGGCATTGAGCCGAGCAGGCTGTGGCGCTTGCGGCTGCCAGCCGAACCATAACCACGCCAGCACTGCCACCAACGCGACACTGGCGATCATGGCCGCCAATCGCCACCTGCGCTGTGAACCCGACATCGGCTTAGGCATTGAGTCCGAGCGACACCGTCATGCGGTGCTTAATGGCCAGCTCAATGTAGTGCTGAGCAGCGTATTCCAGATACTCAAACTCCAGATCCGTCAAACGACGCTGCCGCCGTGCAGGAGCCCCCACATAGAGATAGCCGCCCTCCAGCACCACGCCAGGCGTCACTAGGGCACCAGCAGCCAGCATGCACCGCGGCTTCAGCACCGAGCGATCCAGCAAGCGGGCGCCAATGCCTACCAGGCAATGCTCATGCACTTCGCATCCATGCAGCACGGCCTGATGACCAATCGTAACATTATCGTGCACAATGGTTGGGGCGCCACCGGGCAAAAACCGGCTATCGTGGGAAACATGCAGAATGCAACCATCCTGAATATTACTGCCAGCCCCGATCTCGATACGATGAATGTCACCACGCACAACGCTTTGCGGCCAAATCGAAGCCTGGGGACCCACTTGGACATTGCCAATCACAACCGCCGTTTCGTCAATCCAGGCATCGTTGGCAACCTGTGGTTCCAAGCCCTGATAGCTGCGAACATTGTTCATTTTAAATTAGCTCCTGACGTTTGGCCCTGTACATCGCGGCGGCTATGCTAGCACGATGCACCCTTGACTTGGACCACGCGCAACCGAGGTGAAGCCGACTATGAGTATCCCACACAAGTTCTGCCCCATGATAACTGACTCTGGACGCCGACGTTCGAGAGCAGCGCTGATGGGCCTGATTATGCTGAGCCTCAGCATCAGTACAGCCGCACAAAATAATTTTGTGAACGATGCCGAGCCTGATAGTCCCACCAGCGTGCGCGATGCCGAATCATGGAGCGAACAATCCTTCACCTTGCCAGCCTGGCCGCGTGAACAAGACTTGGTTCCCGTGCGCCTCGACAACGCCAAAGGGGCCTTCAACTACTTTCTTGATACCCGCAGCCTGCACACAGGCACTGATCAGGTGGTGCGCTACACCCTGGTGGCGGAATCGACCTCGGGTGCTCGCAATCTGTCGTTCGAAGGTCTGCGCTGCACCGCGCGCGGACAGTATCGAGTCTATGCCTATGGACAAAATAGACACTTTGAACCCACCCGTCTGAGTGAGGACTGGCATCCGATTGATCGCAGCGGTGCCGACCCCATCCATGAGGAACTCTGGCGGACTTACCTCTGTGTGCCTCGCCTGTTCGCACCCCGACCGCGCGCATCACAACTGCGAGCCCTGCGTCAGGGGCGTGTCGGCGATTATGAAAACAGTGGCTTTCTGACCGAATAGATCCACTCGTTTACAGTACCACGCATTGCAGTACCATCCGTTCTCTTGCAACTCCACATCAACCCTAGCTGTCAAAATCACCGATGACCAATCCGCTCCTGTCCGAACGTCCCCTGGCTGAATTCTCCGCCATCCTGCCCGAGCAGGTGGAACCCGCCATTGAGGCGCGTCTGACCCAATGCCGCGCCGTCATTGCCGCCGTCACTGACCACCCCGAGTCGGCCACCTGGGACAACTTTATTGAGCCGATTGAGGCCGCCGATGAAGCTCTCAACCGTAGCTGGTCACCCGTCAGTCACCTCAATGCCGTGATGAACTCCGAGGCCCTGCGCGAGGCCTACAACGCCTGCCTGCCCAAGCTCAGTGAATATGGCACGGATGTGGGGCAAAACCCGCAGCTGCTGCACGGCTATCAACAAGTCGCCAAGACACCCGGACTCGACGCCGCCCAGCGCAAAATGCTGGAGCATGGCATCCGCGATTTTCACCTCTCCGGTGTGGATCTGGACGCCGAGCAAAAAGCGCGGTTTCGCGCCATGAACCAGCGCATGACACGCCTGACCAGCCAGTATGAGGAAAACCTGCTGGA
This sequence comes from Rhabdochromatium marinum, assembly GCF_016583795.1. Lineage (GTDB taxonomy): Bacteria > Pseudomonadota > Gammaproteobacteria > Chromatiales > Chromatiaceae > Rhabdochromatium > Rhabdochromatium marinum. The sequence goes on from NZ_NRRS01000064.1 coordinate 19,831, forward strand.
TGCCACCAATGCCTGGTTCAAACACATTCAGCAGGCTGATCAACTCAAAGGTTTACCGGACAGCGCCCTGGCTCTGGCCCGACAGCAAGCCCGCGAGCGCGATCTCGACGGTTGGGTACTGACACTCGACATCCCCTCCTATCTGCCGGTGATGATGTACGCCGAGGATGGTGAACTGCGCCGCGAACTCTACACCGCCTATTGCACCCGCGCCTCCGACCAAGGCCCTCAGGCTGGGCGCTGGGACAATGGTCCGCTGATGGAGGAAATTCTGGCATTGCGCCACGAGCGCGCGCAATTGCTGGGCTTTGCGAATTTTGCCGAGCTGTCCCTGGCTCCCAAAATGGCCCGTTCCACCACCGAGGTCATGGATTTCCTCAATGATCTTGCTGAGCATTCGGTCAGCCGCGCCCGTGCCGAACTGGAAGAGCTGCGCGCCTTTGCCAAGTCCGACCATGATCAGGATCAACTCGAACCCTGGGATCTGGCCTATTACTCGGAAAAACTGCGGCAACACCGCTATGACATCAGTCAGGAAGAACTGCGACCCTATTTCCCTATAACCCGTGTGTTACCCGGCCTATTTGAAATCGCCCGGCGCCTGTTTGACATCCAGATTCGCGAGGCGACAGCCCCGGGGCTGTGGCATCCGGATGTCCGTTTCTATGAAATCCTCGATAGCGCTGGCACCCGATGCGCGCAATTTTATCTGGATCCCTACGCCCGGCAGAAAAAACGCGGCGGTGCCTGGATGGACGTCTACGCCAACCGCTACTGGACCCATGGTCATCAGCAGATTCCAGTGGCCTATCTGGTATGCAATTTTTCTCCGCCGATCGATGATCAGCCCGCGTTGCTGACGCATCAGGAAGTCCAGACGCTCTTTCATGAGTTCGGCCACGGATTGCAACACATGCTGACCCGAATCAACTATCCCGCCGTCGCCGGAATCAACCAAGTGCCCTGGGATGCTGTCGAGTTGCCAAGCCAGTTCATGGAAAACTGGTGCTGGGAACGCGAATCCCTGCATCTCATCGCCGGCCATGTCGAGACCGGCGCCCCCTTGCCGGATGAGTTGTTCGAGCGCATGCGTGCCGCGCGCAACTTTCAGTCGGCCATGCAAATGGTGCGCCAACTTGAGTTTGCACTGTTCGATTTCCGCCTGCATCTGGAGTATGACCCCAAGGCTGGCGCTCGCATCGACAGCATTTTGGATCAGGTGCGCGAACAAGTCGCCGTGATGAAGCCGCCGGCTTTCAATCGTTTCGCGCATGGCTTCGCGCACATTTTCGCCGGTGGCTATGCCGCCGGCTACTACAGCTACAAGTGGGCTGAGGTGCTGTCTGCCGATGCCTTCTCGCTGTTTGAAGAACGCGGCATTTTTGACACCGCCACTGGTCGTGCTTTTCGGGAACAGATCCTTGAGCCCGGTGGTGCCGCTGACGCCATGGACTTGTTCATCGCCTTTCGCGGCCGCGAACCAACCACCGAAGCCTTGCTGCGGCACAGCGGTATCCAGGTGGATGTGCAGGAATGTTAAGAAGCTGTTGGGAAACCTGACAGTAAACCTGTGGATAAGTCCGGTACAACAGTGAATAAAAAACTGCGGACAACTTATCCACAGGTAAGGGCGGCAACTGTGAGCTCTGAAACTGTAGTGCAGAAACTTGAAAAAGCTGGCATTTTTTGACTTCCCAAGTTAAGCACAGCCCTTACTACGATTACTGAGATCTTTTAAGATTAATCATTAAGAACAGCAGAATCCCAGTAGGGACAGCCTGAAGTGCCTCCAAACTTGTACACTTGGTCCAAACCAACCAATCAGTCAATAACAAATCATCGCCAGAGCCGTTGACTCTTGCAGAGTCAATGTTGATGGCTCAAGCCAGCCCTTTTAAGGTGATGCAACTCATTGTATAATATGGATATTATTTCTAGAGTTGGAGTTGACAACCGATGTTTGATGATGTTCTCAACCGGTTTGCTGAACGCGCGCCTGCCACGGTCATGGTACGCGCTCTGCTTGAGCGATT
>NZ_NRRS01000065.1 GCF_016583795.1 Rhabdochromatium marinum
GGGCGCCAAGATTGTTTTGAGCTTACGTGCATTGGTTCAGTCGACCGGACGCTGGGCGCAATTCTGGGACAAGATCGATCAGTTCGGTGCTCAGCCTTGCTAAGGACATTATTGAAAGGTAGCACCCTGTCGGTCGAGTTGGGACCCGTGATGCGAAAGACCGTCTGCTGCCAGTCCATGCGGGCTCCCGTTGGCCTATTCCGGTGCCTTCGGCCGGACCTTGAGAGTAAAACTGAGATTGGCGCTGCCCGTACCTTGTACAACGAAGAGCTTACCACTGGCTTCAAATCCGAGGCCGAGCTGGATCTCGACTTCGTCGATGGTGAGATCGCGGTTGAGCTCGCTCCACACCGACGCCAACGGCTGGACCGCCTTGAGCAGCAGCTCCTGGGCTTGGTCCATAGCACCCTCTGCCAGCTCGGCCGCGCTGGCGGCAATTTGTTTGGGAGTCTCCTCGGGATTGGAGGACACCTCCACCAGGAGGCCGTCACGCAATTGAATCAACTCAGTGGCCATACGCTTTCCCCACGTTAACCTTACCGACCCGTCGCCGAATTGTCATCGAAAACGCGACGTTTGTCCTTCTTTCGGTCTTAAAGCCTTGCGGCTTTTCACGAACGCATGACATAAGCCATCCACAGATCGAGTGGCGCTCGAGCTGTGTTTGCTTATCAAGGGTGAGTCGTTGTCAAGGCGGATATTTTAGAGCGCGGCCAGGGGTCAGTCCAGCCTGCGATCGAGAGAGCTTCGGCGACCGCTTCCAAGATCGAAAAGTCACCGACCTGCAATCGACCGGTGGCCGCTTGAGAAGCCAGCAATCGACTTGCCTGACTCGGTGATCCTATCGGTCATGCTGACAAGCTGGTGTGCCGACGCAACGCGACTCTCCCTTCGCTTACACCGAGAGTGCGATTTCTACCCTCAAGATGCAGCGAGCGACGCGAGCGGGCCTTGCTGGGTTCACTCCTTGAAAAGTTGTTGCAACCAGCATACGTCAACACCATTAAGGGCGTTTGGTCGCTGCTGTGCTCCTGGCTATGGCCCCACCGGGGAGTCTCCCAGGAAAGGATCACCCCTATATCTGAGCTTTTTTCAATTCGTTCATAATACCTGCGTGCGTGACCAGAGGCCCCTCCCTGCGCTGGTGGTCTAGCTGTTCAAAGATCTGTTTGCGGAGATTCATTGACCCATGACACGCAAGGCCCTACTGCTCGGCATCGACGCCTACGAAGAAGACACGCTGCGGCTGGCCGCCGCCGCGCGGGACGTGCCGGAGCTGGCCAAGGCGCTGGTGCTCGCCGGATTCGACCCGGCGCAGGTACAGTCCGTCGTCGGCGGTGAGGGGCCTTATCTCAGCACCGCCAACCTGCGCAAGCAGATCAAGGGCCTGCTGGCGGATGCCCGGCGCGGCGACGAGGTGCTCGTCTACTTCTCGGGGCACGGCATTGAGCAGGCCGGGCGCCGGTTGCTGCTGCCGCAGGACTTTGATGCCCAGCAGCCCGCAAATGCCGCAGCAATGATCGGCGACACCAGCTTGTACGAGCTGGCCCGGTCCGAGGAATGCGGCGCGGATTCGGTCATCTTCGTCATCGACGCCTGCCGCAACGACTCGCCGCCGGCCACCCTGATCGCCAAGTCGGGGCTGGCAGCATCACCCGCAGAGCCCAACCCCAGCGCCGAGACGCCCAGCATCGCCTTCCTGTTCAGCTGCGGAACCGGCGAGGTCAGCCTCGCCACGGACGGCGACGAGGCCATGAGCTTCTTTACCCACGCGCTGTGCGAGGCGCTGACCGCCGACGATGACTTGAGCACCCTCGACCAACTGCGCCAGGCCGTCCAAGAACGCCTCAATGAGGCCCTGCGGCCCATGGCCAAGCAGCAGACCGTGACCCTGGGCGAGCTCAAATGCACCGGCCGCGGCGGCGAACCGCTGGCGCTGATGCTGAAGGACAACCCCGCCACTCGCTTGCGCCAGCGCATCGAGCGCAGCCGCTGGGTCCGGTGCATCGAGGATGGGGCGTTGCTGCGCATGGTCGCCGCCGCCAGCGACGGCCTCGTCATTCAGCTCAGGGCGCTGATCACCGAGGCGGAGGATCTGTGCCGCACCCAGCGCGAGGCGCTGCCCGCCCAGCGCTGGAGCGACGACGCGATGCCGGCGCGTGCCGTGCAGCGCCTGGAACTGCTGCTGGACCAACAGCCCGAGCCCTGGCTCACGCCAGCGGAGGCGGCCATCGCCATCGCCATCCCGCACCTCTACGAGGCCATCCTCGCTGCGGCCGAGCAGCGCCTGCAGCGCGACGGCAACCCGCTGGCGCTGGACGGCTATGCGCCGGAGTCAAGCCGCATGGCGCTGGCGCTGCGCAACCGCTTCGCCTCCGAGGCCGCCCACGGCCGCCGCCGGGAGCTGCTGCAAAGGCGCGGCCTTGACGCTGCCGCAGACGACCTCGCCGCTTGGCAGATGCTGCGCTTCCTGCACGAGAGTGGTGAACTCTGGGACTATGCCAGCGGTGGCGCCAGCAACCGCAGCTGGCTCGGCCGGGCGCTGGACTCGCTGTTCGCACCAGCACCAATGGCTGAGGTCAGCGCGGACCACCGCGTGCCGCGCGTGCTGGACGGCTGTCGGCTCGTGGCCCTCGCCCGCCTCGCCTTCGCCGGCTTCGATGACATCCAACTGGAAGCCAACCGCGAGCGCGGCCGGCAACTGGAGCGCGACCGCTGCTTCGGCGAGGGCCGGGCGCAGTGGTGCGTGGACGAGGTGAAGCTCGCACACCTGGCCAACCTCGCCTTCGGGCTCGCGCTGGACGCCCGCCGCCTGCCGGCGCTGCTGGCGGAGCACCTGGGCGTGGACCCGCTGGTGACGGCCGAGTCCCTGCGCGCGACGCTCGGCACCGGCGAATGGCACCGCAACGGCGATGGCCTGTCGCTGCGCCTAGACTGCCCGCACGAGGCCCTGGACGCGGCGCTGGAGACGCATGTACGGGACCTCGACGAGCACCTGAGCCGGCTCGGCCGCGAGCAGGTACTGTCCACCGAACTGCTGGTGCACCTGCCCCGGCGCCTGGATGAGAACGTCTCGCCGCCATGCGACGACGACGTGCCGCGCTTCGCCCGGCCGCATCTCAGCTTCACGCTGGACCAGGCACGGGTGCGGGAGCTGTTGATGGGTGAGAACCTCTACGGTGACCCGGCCCTGGCCCTGCGCGAGCTCTACCAGAACGCGCTGGACGCCTGCCGCTACCGCCGCACCCGCGAGCGCTGGCTGCGTCACGAACGCCGGCTCGACGATCAGCAGCCCAGCTACAAGGGCCTGATCAGCTTCCGCGCTGGCAGTGCCAACGGCCGTGCCTACCTCGAGTGCGAGGACAACGGCATCGGCATGACCGAGCGCCACCTGCGCGGCCTGTTCGCCAAGGCCGGCCGGCGCTTCGCCGACAGTCACGAGTTCCACCTGGAGCAGGCGAACTGGGACGCCGCCAGTATCCCGTTCTTCCCGAACAGCCGCTTCGGCATTGGCGTGTTCAGCTATTTCATGCTCGCCGACGAGGTCGTCGTTGAGAGCCGACGGCTGGACGCCGACGGCATCGACCGCGAGCCGGGCATCCGCGCCCGCATCGTCGGCAGCGGTAGCCTATTCCGGCTGCAGCCCTTCAGCGGCGAGCCGCGCGGCACCCGGATCCGGCTGTACCTGAACCGCAGCGACCTAGACCCCGCCAAGCTGCTGGACGGTATCACCGACTGGCTGTGGGTGCCGGAGTTCGATGTCGAGATAGACGGCAGAAGGGTGTTCAGGATGCCTGCGGGAGAGCCTGGACCCGTAATGATGCGGAAATGCGGGCCGCTGATCCCGATTCCCGAGAGTGCCGGGGATGCCGGACAGGTGCGGGTTTGGTGGGGTGTGGGACTGGTTCAACCCCAGCCGGTGCAACATTTCAGACTGGAAGCCAAGTTTCAACTGATGAGTGACGGCATTGCTACCGCCCACGAATCTGGAGACGAGGCCGGCGGATTGGTCATCAATCTCTGTGAGCAATGGCAAGCGAGCCTATCGGTCGAGCGCAATAAGATCATCTTATGGACCGAGGCCGCGACCTGGGTCCGCTGCATCCTGCGGGACTACGGCTGGCTTGTCCTCCGGGATCGGCCGGAATTCGCGCTCGCCACCCTCGGCGAGCTGTTAGAGAAGCATCCCAGCGCCATCTACCGCCTGGATCGGGAGCTGCGTGCTGGGCGAGGCACCGAAGGTGGACGACCCTGGGTCAAAAACCGCGAAAAGGTATCGGATACCGTCGGTCTCTTCGAAGCCGACCTTCTTATCCAATCGAGCTATGACCCGGAGCCGCGCGGCTCCGGGCCGCCAGTTCGATTGAAACCGACGGCTACCGGTCTGTTGAGAGGACGCTCGAAGGCCCTCAAGGCGAGAGGCTTCAGAGCGTCAGCACCATTCGATGCATTGGCGCGGTTCGACACGAACCTCGAGGACCCAGTTATTGGCGCATGGACGCTCCTCACAAGGTTCCTGACCAATCTTAAGGGTACCAACAGCGGCATCTTCACCCCTGCGAGCCCTCTTGATGTCTACTGCGCCGTGAACGCGACCGCGACGCAGCTTGAGATCACTCGTTCGGAAGCGGCAACCATAGCCCGATCATTGGGGACGTTCGGGATACAATTGGACGACCTTAATGAGGCATCTGCGCTCCCGCCACTTACCGAAGTGCAGCTCCGATTGTTGTCACTTAAGAATGACGGTCGAGCACCCTGGTCGGCAGTAATCACGCCTGCCTGCATCATCTGCTCTTCAGTAGTAGCGAACATAACGGTCGAAGAGATGCACGCGCAGGCTGAATCGCTGACGCACCTAGTGCAGGCGGTGCCGGAACTTGCTGCCACGTCGGCCCTCAGGGATCATCTGACGCAGATCCAGGTGGCACTGCTGAACGATAGATACTACCCCTTAGCCGTCACTGGCGATCTGTCGATCACCCGCCTCGCCCGTGTCGCCAAGCGCTTGCACGCACCGATTCGCCAGGTTGTTGCAGAGGCAAGACCGCTGCTCGGCGATGTCGTTCAGGCTCAACAGGCGGAACGACTGGCGCTATTGGCGACACTCCCGGAGACGGCCGTGGATCTACTGGGCGAAGTGAATCTCAACCCGAACCTCTGGACCGGTCGCCTCCACGCGGGCCGACTGATCGCAAAGGCGTTGGCGCAACCGATACCACTTGAGCAGGTGATCAACGATGCCCGGCCGCTGGCAGACTTAGGGATCGAGATTCCGAGGCTGAATCCCGCTGGCGACGTCGAAGCAGCCGATCAACGATGCCTGAAACTGCTCTCGCCCAGCCTAAATGCCGACCATCTGTACCGCAATAACGTCGATCGTGGTCAACTGCTGCGAGCCGCCGTGGAGTGGTCCATCTCCGTCGAGCGCGTCCGGGAAATCGCCGTGCCGCTGAGCAGCCTCAATGTCGAGGTAGCAGATATCAATGCGATGAACAGGTCGATCGCAAGGGACGAGGCTCTGGTGCTCGCATTGCAACCGCTGGACCGATACATTGACTGGGGATGTGGCCGGCTGGACCCCTGGTGGCTAGCAAGCTGCTGCGTTGAGCGCAACAAAGACCCCACCGACTTCCGCAAGCCGCTAGAGCTTTTGCAAGCCTTCGGTATCGACGCCGATGAGTGCCTGCGTTTCACGGATTTTTGCGCCGATGAGGACACTGGATCAACCGGCTGACGAGGCGCCCGGAGACCGGGTCGATTCCCAGGGCTGATCACGGAGCGCAGCAATCCGTTCCTCAATGACCGCCCGCGGCAGGTTCGCCGCGCGGGCCAGCGCCGGGATATCAATGTCGAGCACCCTGCGGCAGGCGCTGTCCAGGGCTTCTTTCACCAGGCTGTCGATCCAGTCGGGCGCACCGCCCTCGGCCGGCGCTGCTGGGTCTTCGGACAGCGCAACGGAGAGGCTGGGGCCGAGCGGTGTGGCCTCGGCGGCAGGCGCCAGGGACTTGGTGACGATGCTGTCGAGGTCGAGCCGGTCCAGGTGTCGGCGTAGTCCATCGACGGGGCGTCCGACCCTGAAGCCAGGCAGGCCTGTCATCATTCGAGGCGCCTCGCTGCGCAGGGCATCGAAGACCGCCTCCATCCGCGCATTGCGGCTTGCCACCTCCCGCCTTGGGGCCATTGAGTCCGAGGACAGGTCGAAATCCTCGACGGTGTCGAGGAAGACCACATCCCGGTTGTTCGGCAGCAGGTAGGGCCGCGCGGTGTGCTCGGGCCTGGGCTTGGCGTGGGTCTGCACCGGTGGGCTCCAGGTGGTCCAGGCGCTGTCCGCGCGCTGAAAGCGGCTGATCCAGCTCAGGATGCCGTCCGCAGGTATTAGGCCGCCGAGGTCGGCATCGGCGTCGATGACGGCGCGCAGGCCGGCGCGGAGCATCGGCGGCTCAACGAAGGGCTCCTGCGGGGGCCGATTACCGCCCAGGCGCTGCCAGGCGCGCCATTGGAGCGCGCGCACGTCGGGCACGTCGCCGAGCAGGTTATAGCGCAGGTTGTCGAGCACGATATGCAGGTTGTCGGGGCTGGACTCGGGGGCCATCAGCAACAGGTGGGCACCGATGAGTCCGAGCATCGGATCGCGGAAGTTGCCGTTGAAAAGTTCCCGGCGCATCGCGCCGGGCAACAGATCGCGGCCCTGGCGCAGGCCGAGCAGACCCATGTCGGTGCTCTGGGCGTAGCCGCTGTTCGGGTCGAAGGGCACGCCGCAGTTCAGCAGCAGGATACTGGCCCGCTCCACCTGCGGGTGGCCATCGAAGGGTACGTAGACCTGGGTGTCCCAGTCGTCGAACAGGGTCAGCGCGATGGCGCGGCTGCCGGAGGGGTCCATCCAGCGCAGCCGGTAGAAGCCGGGGGGTAGACGGCGCGAGAAGGCGAGCCAGCCGTCGGCGGCGTCGGCCTGGGTGTGCTCTTCGCCGAACAGGGACAGGATGGCGCCGTCACGGTCGCAGAGTTCGAGCCCGTTGCCGACCCAGACGCCTGCGGCAGCCTCGCGGGAGGAGGCGCGGACGAAGATGAAGAGCCGCGGGTCGTCGCCAGCGCCGGTGATCGACAGCGGCCCGCTGCCGGTATCTGCGGCGCTCCAGGTTTGGGCCGGCTCGCGGTAGTAGTGCGCTGCGGTGCTGCTGTCGCTGGTGGGCAGTGCGGAGCGCCGCTGCGGCGCCGCGATGACGCGGTCCACCGGCGCCTCGGGGCCGTGCCGAAGAACCACGTCAGCGATGAGTTCGCCGCGCCGCACACGCACCGGGTATAGACCGGGCGGCAGATCGCATTGTAGCTCGCCGTCTGCCGCAGCGAGCGGCCGATTACGGCCGTCGCTGACCCGGATGCGGCTCAGCCGATCAATGCGGCCGTCCAGCTCGACCTGGATGCGGAACGGATAGGTGACGCCGGGCTCAGAAGCGGACATGGTTCACCTCGTCGCGCGTGCGCTGCACGAAGAACCGCTCCTCGCCGGTGGCAAGGTCCTCCAGGCGGTGATGGCCCATGTCGAGCCGCAGCGCCCAGGGGCCGGTGTCCACGGCATCCTCGCGCAGCACCGCGAGCTGCGGAGACTCCAGCCGTACTGGCCCTTGGCGGCCGTCGATGAAGCGGATCTCGCAGTTGGCGGCAGGCCCGGACATCGGATCCGGCAGGCGCGACCCGAACAACGCCGGTGGGTCCGCAGGTAGGCTGGAGACCACCTCCACCTGCTGGCGCTGCCCATGGGCATCGGCCATTTCCGGTACCCGATGCTCCAGGTACTCTTTCAGATCTGCGGCGACGACGCCACCCTGCGGCTGCCCCGTTGCCGCGCCCCGCAGACCCTCCAGCAGCGCGGCGGTCAGGTGACCCCGGACGCGCTCGCCGCCGGCGCGGTCCTCGAACGCGGCTTGCTGGAACTCGGTGGCATAGGCGATGAAACAGCGGCTGCCGCCGGCGCTTTCATCCGGTCGGACGCAGTTCAGCTCGCTGCCGAGGCCGGTGGCCGCGATCTCGCGCAGACGGCAGCAATCGAGGATGACGACGACCTCCCGAAAACGCATGCACTGGTGAAACAGTCGCCGATACTGGCCGCTGCTCAAGGCCGCTTGGCGGCGGCGGAAGGACCAGTTGGCCATGCACAGCGAGACATCGTCGATCTGTTCGGCGTGGCCGTGGCCGCTGAAGTAGAAGTAGAAGCGCCGTGGCTCCGGGACCAGCTGCGCGGCGTCCCAGAGCCGCTCCAGGGCGGTGTCTACCGCATCCCGCGCCGGGCGTAACGGCGAGGCGGTGGAGAGGATGATCTCGCAGTGCGAGGCGGGCAGGCCGCCGCCGCCCTCGTGGTCGATCAGCCAGCCGGCGAAGTCGCGGGCATCATCCACTGCGCCTTGCAGGTTATTGCCACCGACCCCGTAGGCGGGGTAGTCGTTGATGCCGATCACCAGGGCGAAGTCGTTGGCCTGCTCGGACATGGTCGTACCTTGGGGCCGCGCGTCAGGCGTCGATGAGCCAGCAGACGCTCCGCATGGTCTCGTCGTCTTCGGTGAAGCCGCCGTGCTTGACGGCAGCGGAGCGCAGGCCCGGCGCTGCGCTATCGGCGGTGATAGACAGCACCAGCCGATCCGCGTCCCGAGCCTTGAGCCAGTTGGCGGTTTCCACCAACTCGGTGCCGTCGAATGGCGGTTCAGCCGTCAGATAGCGCTCCATGCCGAGGATAGGGCAATCGGTCTGGTCCGGTTCCAGCACCCCGGAGATCAGGTACAGCAGCGAGCGGGTGTAGACGAAGTCGACCAGGGTATCCTTGCGCTCGTAGGCGTCCTGCATGGTGAAGATGCGCAGGCGCTCGCAACGGCCCGGCGCCGCCAGCATTGCCTTGTAGAAGAGGTCGCTGCGCACCGCCGGGGCGAGCAGCATGACGTTGCGAATACGCACACCGATGCTGTCCGCCGCATTGGCCTCCAGCAGGTGGCAAATGGCGATGGAGCCAGCGCTGTGGCCAACCAGATCCACCAGGAAGCCCGGTCGCGCGCGCTGCAGTTCCGCAAGCTCTTCCAGGAACAAGCGGCCCGGATGGCTGTCGCGGTCGAGGTCGGGGCCGTTCGGCAGCCACATCTGTCGAGCGACCTCTTTCATGCTGCCCCACATCCAGGCACCGAAATCGTCCAGGTAGAGCTCGCGGACGGTTTCCTCAATCAGGGTCGGATAGAAGCCGTGATCACGGCCGCGCGACCAGCGCCCCAGGCAACGGACCACCACGCGCGCCAGCGCAGCGGCGAGGGTGAGAATGCTGATGGGGCCGCGGGCTCCCGGCGCTGTGGGAGCAGCGAGGCCCTCCGGTAGGCGTTCGGCACCCCGGTCGCGGGCTTGGAGCATGTCGCGCAGTTCGGGGTCGGCGCTCAGCGACTCCTCCAGCTCGGCCTCAAGCTGCTTCTGCAGCTGCGCCTGCGGCGGCAAGGCACCGCCCCTGGCCCCTGCAACCGTCGCATCCAGGTCATCAAAAGGTCGCTTCTTGGCCAGCTCTGCGGCGATGTCGGCGTCGCTCGGCTCCAACCTGGCGCCCCGCGCGCCCACCTGCACACCGGCGTACTTGGCGAGCTTCCTGGCCAACAGCGCGATGATCCGCTGGAACACCTTAGTCTCGTGGATCTCACCCAGGTTACGCCACAAGGTTTCCAGCGCACCGGTCTCCCAGATGAAGAAGACCGGGTGGGCGGTAGTAGTGCTATAGTAGTCGCGCAAGATACGCTCCGCACTTTGTGTGCCTCGATCCTCCGGCACGAGTCCGCCATGGAAGTGCACCACCATGCGGTTGGTGTCCGCTGTTCGCAGGTAAGCGAACAGCGCCCGGATGTCATCAGGAGAGGTCGTAAGCGAGCCGCTGGAGCAGAAGCTCCCGTGCGGACCAACATTCACATAGTTGCGTGGGTCGAGGGTTGGTTGCGGATCGTTCATCGTCATCGCTCCAGTTAGCTTGGGGAATGCCGCAGGCAACCGCGCGCCGGTCCTTGCCCGGAGAGCTGTCGCAACTCGAATTCTACGACGATACTTCAAGTTTATCCCGGATAGCGCGTTGAGCCGGATCACATTGACGTGTAATCAAGTGCTATCGGCGGGCAGGGCTATTGCATCAAGTTTTACTAATATTCGTAACCGCTAATATAGGGCTCGCTTTTTCGTGCAAAGCCCAATGAACGGTGACTCTTGCATCACTGTCCCGTCCCGTGTGATTATTTGCCAAAGAGGAGCCATCCTTTGTTCCTCGCTCGAGCAGTTCTTGAAGCACTGATCGCCGAGCTCAAGGCGGATTGCCTAGAGGCTGAACGACCCCTATCTCGACCAGCAACCAGCGACGATCAGACCATGGAGGCATGAACGATGCAGGTTCGACTTCATAAAAACGCCCGCACCACCCCGGCCGTTCGTGCGGAGCTGCGCGCCTCGACGTTGCCCAACGAAGTGCTGGCGCGCCAGTATGGCATTTCTCTCCTCACGGTCGCGAAGTGGCGCGGGCGTGAGTCCACCGAGGATGCCTCCCATTGTCCCAAGCGCCTGCAAGCCAACCTGACACCGGCGCAGGAGACCATCGTGGTGGAACTGCGCAAGACATTGCTGCTGCCCCTTGATGATCTGCTGGCTGTCACAAAGGGATTTATCAACGAGACAGTCTCACGCTCAGGCCTGGATCGCTGTCTGCGCCGCCACGGAGTTTCCAACCTCAAGGCCCTAGTGCCGGCCGAGGACAACTCCAAGGACACGGCGAAGAAGAAGACCTTCAAGGACTACGCACCCGGCTTTGTCCATGTCGATATCAAGTATCTCCCGCAGATGCCCGATGAGTGCGCGCGTCAGTACTTGTTCGTCGCCATCGACCGCGCGACCCGGTGGGTCTATGTCGAGATCCTCCCCACCAAGTCGGCCCAGCATGCACAAGCGTTTCTCAAACGCTTGATCGACGCCGCTCCCTTCAATATCACCAAGGTGCTCACGGACAACGGCAAGGAGTTTACCGACCGCTTTTGCGCCACCGGTCAGCGCGAGCCAACTGGCAAGCATGTCTTCGACAAGCTCTGCCAACGCCACGCGATCGAGCATCGCTTGATCAAACCACGTCACCCACAAACCAATGGCATGGTTGAGCGCTTCAACGGCCGCATCGCCGAGGTGCTTCAAACCACACGCTTTTGCTCGGGGGAGCAGCTCTCAGAGACCCTCCACCGCTATGTCAGGCTCTACAACCAACAGATCCCTCAACGCGCGTTGGGCCATGTCGCCCCCATCCAGGCGTTAAAACAATGGTACGAACGCGAGCCAGAATTGTTTTCAAAGCGGCCTTACAATCTTCCGGGACTTGACAGCTAACGACAGCGGGGGTCAGTGCGAATCATCGACCGCATTTCCACCGATGGCTGCGGTTTTTCCTGGATTTCTGCGTGAATTTGCATCAATCCCATTGCAAAGGCGATGAGCAGCCGTGACCTGAGACAGCTCAGTGGCTTGCAACGCCTAGCCATTGGGAGCGGATTCGCCCGCCGGGAAAATCCTGATGTTTGGGCAGCGCGGGCTGCTCACCGCGAATCGCAAGACTGATCAAACGCCCGTCGAGTACGATGACGAGCCGCGTTTCGAGCAGCTCTGTGCATAATGTATCGAGTTGCTGGTCCGTGAGCCGCAAACCTGGACCTTGCGGTGGCGCGTGTTCCAAAGCAGATTGCACATCCTCCAAGCGGGGCGCCGAGTCGCCGAGTCGATACAATGCATCGAGCGGGCCGCGCAGCCGATGCTGGCGACTGACCGCGCAGTGGCGTGTATCCAGAATATCGAGGCCATCCCCGGTATCAGCACGCGCCAAAATCGGTTGCAGAGGCGAACGGAAAAAAGCATTCAGCCAATTCGTGGTTACATCGCACAGGTGCGCCACGCCGGGTGGTGGCCGAAAGTCGAAATGGCCGGTCGGAGCGAAACGACCTTCCGCGTCGATCGGCACCGGATCATGCTCAAAGAAATACGACAACTCCATGAGATCGTCTTCCGGCAGCGGATACACCAAAGGCATGGCAGGATGGGGGCGCAATCGCAAGCCATAGGCTTGCGGATCGCGGTGATAATCGCTGAAGCGGTCGAATCGCAACCGCAAAACCACACCGGGTACCAGATGCTCGATCGCCGGCAACCATTCCGCCGTTTCCTGATACCAGTGATCCTGCTCTCCCGGCATGCCCCACAGCAGGTTGTACGTGCTCAGAATGCCAAACTCCCGTGTCCACTTGAGCAACTGAACATTCTGCCAGGCCTCCACCCCTTTGTTCATCAGGCGCAGTAATTCCGTGTGCAGACCTTCCACGCCAACCTGCACATAATGGATGCCCGCTGCGGCCAGGGCGCCAACTTGATCACGGGACAGGCCCGCGCGAATTTCGCAAAACAACCGCCGGTTGGAACCGGATTCCCGCAGGTGGGCGGTCAGCTCGCGCAGTAACCGCTGTGGCGGCACATTGTCGAGCAGCTCAAAATCACGGCACTGGTGGCGGGCTTCCAGGTGGTTCATCTCATCGATCACCCGTGCGGTGCGCTTGCTGCGTTGACGCAGGCGTTCACCGTTCAGACCGCAGAAGCTGCAGCGTCCCCACCAACAGCCCCGCGAGCCCTCAATCGGCAGCCCCGGGCGAATATTGGACTCCAGTCCCAGGCGACGGACCCAGTCGAAAAATGCCTGGTAATTGGGGATTGGACCGGAGTTGAGGTCGGTGCAGAGTGCAAACCGCTCCTTGTGGGGGCGCTGATCGCCCGACTCGCTGCGCTGGCGGTTGATCGGACCCCAGACGCCGGCGGCCAGCGCCTCATGCGGAATCTCCCGTCCATGCTCCAGGATCTGTCGCACCAGTGGCGCAATCAGGTCTTCGCCTTCGCCGCAGACGACATAATCGACCCAGGGAAAGCAGCGATGGGTGGCTAACCCCATCGGCCCCTCGCAGTTGGCCCCGCCGAGCAGCGTGATCACCTCGGGCGCCAACCGTCGGACTTCCTTGAGGATGGCCAGCGAGGCACCATGCTGTTGAAAGTTCGAGCTGCAAGCGATAATGCGTGCGCGCGTGGCCAGCAAGTAGTTTGCCGCCAAGCCAACGAACTCGGTGGCCTGGCGACGATAATTCCGGCAGCTGTCGATGACACGCTGTGCGGCTGCGGCGTCGGGCTCCGGCGTGCCCAGGATATAGCGCGCTAGCGCATTCAAATAAGCGCGGTCGGCGGCGGGTCTGGAACCAAAGGCCGCCGCGCCGAACAACCAGTCGCCAAAATAGAACTTGAGATAGCGATAGGGTCGGTCGTGGGTGCGGCTGCCATGGCGCTTGGCAAACCACAGGTTGAAATAACAGCTCTGGGTGGCAATACCGGCCTCATCCAACGCGGCCTGCAACAACCCCAACGCCGGCAAGGGCCGCGACAGGGGCGCGAATGGCATGGACACCAGACAGACGGTGGATGTCGATGGATGCGGGCCAACCAGATCCGCGCCGGTGGCTGTCCGGTGACTCTGAGACTGATTCATTGGGTGTAAAAGCTGGCGAGCATGGCTGCGATGCGATCAGTGTATGCCGGATCATCCGCTGCTTGCAGCGGATTGGTCGCTGGCGAACCCACAAGCGACACGCACTCGGAGACAGCCGGCGCTTGTAATGCCTCCAGTAAGGCTTCCCACGACCCCTCGCGCGCCAGGCCAGCCAGCCGTTGGTACAGCGCGCGCAGCGCAGGGTGCATCAGCGCCAGTGTCTCGCAGCAGGCGGCAAATCCCTGCGCATCCTGCGCACGCAACAACAGCGGCGCGAGCAGCTCCGGAATTCGCAGCGCCTGCCGCGGCAAGCCGGTGGTATGCACCATCAGGCTGTGATGCTGACGCATATGATCGATCAACTTGGCCGCCATGGCCTGCCCGGCGCGCGCGTCGGTCAGCCAGGCATCGTTGAGATAGAAGTCGCGTCCGGCAACGCAGAAATCGTCGCTGATGGCGGCGAGGCGCTGCAAATCCAGCCCAGGTTCGCGGTCAAGCCGACACAAAATGGTCGAGAGACCCGGCGCCACCACACGCACGGTGGGAAATTGCAGGACCGGGTGGGTCAGATCCACCACCATGAGTTCGCTGCCGAGCCGCGCGCAGCATTGCTCAAGTTCAGCGATTTCCGCGCCACAGTCGCGGTCCGGCGGCGCGGACGGGAAACGGACCGACCGGCCCGGCGCCAGAAACTCCAGATCGCCCGGATACTCATAACTGCGCAGCAGCGGATACAGTGGATTGGTTCCGCCCGCCTGCTCTGGCAAGTGTTTAAACAGCCGCTGCCACAGAATGTCGTAAGGATTACTGGCATCGGCCGCGAACACCCGCCAGCGGCTCTGACTTTCTTCGGTCAAACAGCGAATCAGCGCTTCACGCGGTTGCGGCGAGGCGGCGACGCGAAACCGTTGATGGGCATACGCCGTCTTGAGCGGATTCTCGGCATCCTGCAGGCGCGGGTCAGTGATCATCAAGCCAATACAGGGCAACCCCTGACCGAGCGAAAAATCCTTGATCTTCCAGTCGATCTTGCACTCCGTGCAATAACGCAAAAAGGCCGCGACGGCCGGGTCATCGGGCAGCGTACTTGGGTCGATGGTCGGCAATTCCGGCTGCTCAATGATCGCGGTCACTGCCGCGAAGCGCTCCAGTACCTCGCACAGGCCCTGGATGATGGCTTCTTCGAGTGTATTTCCGGCCGCCAGACCATTGGTGCCGGACAGCCGTTCGATCAGCGGCCATGGAAGCTGCACCGACGCATCGCGACTCAACGACCAGCCGCTGACCCAGTGCTGACTGAGCGGGTCAGCCGCAAGCCGGTCTACGGTGGCGGTATCCGCGCGCTTGGGCGCGATCAGCGGACCCAGGGGAATCGCCCGGTCCATGTCGGCGGCGGCGCCCTGCTGATAACCCGGCAGGTAGTCGCCATGACCAAAGCGCGCATAACCCGGAATTGCGGTTGCATCCGGCAACGCCTGACGATAGCGCAAGCGGCGAAAGTACAACCCCGCCGAGTACCGCTCCGCCAGTTCCGCCAGAGCGCTGGCCCGCGCCAGCTCGGGCGAGATACCCTTGCCGGCCGCTTCCATGCCAAATTCCGCGCAGCGCACGCGCACCCAACTCAGCTCCCGATGCCCGCCGAGGGCGCCGGATGTTTCCGTGACCTCTAGGCCGAGCCGCGCGAAGCCGGCTTGAATACGCGCAATGGTGTCGCTCACCGGCGCGCACTTAAAGGTTTTCGCGTCCCGTCTTCGGGTGCTGGTGTGTGGATTCACTGCATCGACCTCACAGCATCTGCCGCCGCGCCATGGCCGCAAACAGACCATCCGCCGCCAACAGTGTCGGATAATCGCCTTCTTCAACCACGCGCCCCTGATCCAGCACATAGATGCGATCTGCATGCATGATGGTGCTCAGGCGATGCGCGATCACAATGCGCGTGCTATTGAGCGTCTCAAGCCCCTCGGTGACCGCCTGCTGACTGCGGTTATCAAGCGCGCTGGTCGCCTCGTCGAAAATCAGCACTCGCGGGCGATGCACCAGCGCCCGGGCGATCATCAGCCGCTGGCGCTGCCCGCCGGAAAAGGTCGTTGCGCCCTCGCTGACATGCGTCTCCAGCCCCATGGGCAGTGCTTCAATGTCATCGGCCAGCCCAGCCAGACGCACCGCTTCCATCACTTGCTCGCGGCTGAGCTGCGCGCCACCGGCAATGTTCTGGTAGATCGACCCCGACAGCAGCACGCCGCTTTGCAGCACCACGCCAAAGCCGCGCCGCATCGCGTGTTTGTTCAGATGCACAATGTCCTTGCCATCGAGAAACACTGAGCCGCTCTCGGGTGTCTCGAAGCCGAGGATCAACCGCACCAGAGATGATTTCCCGGCGCCCGATGGGCCAACGACCGCGATCATCTCGCGCGGGGCCGCACGCAGGCTAACGCCATTGAGCACTGGCGCGGCGTCTGGGTGATAGCGGAACACCAGGCCCTCGACCGCAACCTCGCCCTGAATGTCTCCCGGATCAGCCGCGCCCTCGCTCTGCTCAGTCGGCGTCGTGAGAATGGGCTCGACCCGCTCATAATAGGCCGGCAGAATGCTCAGGCGCACTAGCATAGAAATCAGCCCGAAGACGCCACCGACGAATTGCCCCAGCGCGACATGAAAGGCCACGAAGCGCCCGGTCGGCATGATCTCTTGCAGCTGTCGGCTGTCGAGCTGCGCCCAATCCGACGGTGTCTGATAAAAGGCCAACAGATCATGTCCCTGCCAACTGATCGCTACAATCACCGCGACCATGGTGAAATGCGAAAAACCGGATTTGAACACCGTCAGTAGGTTTTCTAACCGCTGCTGATCGAAACTGACCTGCTGCAAGCGGGCATACAAATCCCCCCAATGCGCAAAAGCCGCCGGCTCCGCTCCGGCCACGCGCAATTTCGTCAGGCCATCAAGCAGACGCAGCACCACCCCCTGCAGATGGCCTTCAAGCTTTAGGATGTCGCGATTTTTGGCCATCACCTTGCGCCCGGCATAGACGGCAATGACCGCATAGAGCAGCACCACGACCAGCACCGCCAGGGTGACCCGCCAGTCGTAATAAAACAGCAGGGCCAGACTGAACATCGCAATCATCCCATGGGTAATGCCGGACAACGCGACATCGGAAAGCACCTTGCGCATCGCATCAACGCTCATGGCGCGATTGGCCAGATCGCCGGCTGCAAATTCATGAAAGAACCGCGCCGGCAGCTTCAGCAAGCGATCCCAGACCGCCGTCTGCACCGAGGTCGTCACGCGTCCCTCAATGCGCAGCAAATACAGCCCTTGCAAGAGTCCGAAACCATGACGCGCCCAGCCGGCGGCCAGAATCGCCAGCACCACCACCAACAACTGATCGGTTGCAGCCAACGGGATGATCGGATCAAATACCCGCTGACTCAGCGTTGGCATGGCCAGCGACAGCAAGCCGCTCAGCACAATCAGCGCCACCACAAACCAGGCATCGGAACTGAGCCGCCGCAAGCCGAAGCGCAGCACCTCCGGTGCGCGCAGCGCGCCGTCTGGAAAGGGTCGGTAGAACATCCGTGCCTCGCTGCGGAAACGAGCGACCAGACGGTGATCAACCGGTGTCCGTGTCCCGGTGGCAGGATCAATGGCGTGATAGCGGCCTTTGCGACCCGGTAGGAGCAGACACGGCGCCTCCTGCTCGGTCAGGGTGGCCAGGAGTGGTTCCTGAGCATCCCGCCACCAATCCCCCTCCAAGGTCACCGTGCGCACAAAGAGACCAGCCCGTTGCGCCAGAGCCAACATTGGGTCATCCGTGTTCATCGCTTCTCGAAGCTGGTCTTCATCCGGGCGTGGACAACCAAAATCGTCCATGACCAGCCAGAGCACGTTAATCAAAGGCTCGGCAGAGGGAGCGGGCAAACGCCCCCGACGCAAGCCGAGAATGCCCCCGAGCGACCACAGCGAAGCCTCAACGCTTCTTTCATGTGCCTCCTGCGTCTGGGCAATGCACGTCCCTTCCCGTGCTTCATCCTCCCGTACCCTGGCCAGCCTCAAGGTGAGCAGCCAGCTCAGTACCTCGGCCAGCGCCTGACTCAGTGCGCCGCGCGCCAATAGCTCCGGCGAGCGCTCGACCCTGCAGTGACAGTCGCGAGTCGCTTGCAGCCACAGCTTTCCGATCAGCAGGAAACAGTCTGGCGGGTGGCGGCTTCCGGTCGTTCCATTCACAGGAGATATTTCGTTTTCATCGTCTCCCAACGGAGACAAACAACCCGCTGGAGCAGACACCCACAAGACCTGCAAATGCCCGGTTGCCACAGACTCTCCAGTCCGCAATGCGCAGTTCCCAGGTGCGGGCTTGCGGACCCGCGACGGGGGTTGGGGAAGCCAGTCCGCTCCGGCAACAGCCTGAAGCATGGCATCAACGGCTGAAATCAAAACCTCGGACTGGCGCGCATCGGGCGGCGTCTGCTCCAGCACATCGTCGGGTAGATCCGCCAGGCGGGCGCCCTGACGTGGCACCGCCAGCAGTTGCATCGACGCCATATCCAGCCACGTCGGGTCCAGATCCAGGCACAGGCAGCCGGCAGTCAGTGTCGTCAGATAATGACGGCGCCCCATGTTTGGTCCATCGCTGCGCAACAGAAAGAGATCCAATGCACCGGTCAGGATCAGCCTGGGCGGGTGTGAGACGCCCAGCCGAAAGGTTTCACGCCGTCCCAGCTCCGGGTATTTCCGGAGATCCAAACCCAAAATTTCCAGGACTTCGCTTAGGGCAAATCCGGGTTGACTCATTGCGCTTGCACCAGGCGGAAGTAGGCGCCGCGCGCGGCCACCAGGGCCGCATGATCACCACGCTCAACAACTTTGCCGCGTTCCAGCACGATGATCTCATCACTGTCTCTGATCGTACTCAATCGATGCGCGATGAGAATGCAGGTGATCCCACGTCGGCGCAGATTGTTATCAATCTGCTGTTCCGTCAGTGGCTCCAAAGCTGCTGTTGCTTCATCAAGAATGATCACACTGGGATTGCGCGTCAGCGCCCGGGCGATTTCCAGACGTTGCGCTTGCCCGCCACTGAATGCCGGAGCCGCAATACCGACTTCACTGCCATAGCCGCCAGCACGGGCGGCAATCACTTCATGGATACAGGCGTCCCGAGCCGCGCGTACCACATCCGCTTCACTGATACTAGGATCCCAGAGTCGCAGGTTATCCAGCACCGTGCCAGGAAACAGCTTGATGTCCTGATCGACCGCCGCAACCGATGCGGTAAAGCGGTCGCGCGCAATCTCGGCCAGCGGACAGCCGTCGTAGAGAATCTCACCACTGCTCGGCGGATAAAGTCCCAGCAACAAGCGCCCGATGGTCGATTTGCCGCTGCCGGAAGTACCGACCAAAGCGATCCGTTGCCCCGGTTCGACTTCCAGACTCAAGCCGTCGATCAGGGGCGCGTCCAGATGACTGTAGCCGAACACAAGATTTCGCACACTAATGCGGCCAGTCAGCAAGGGTTCAGCAGCGGGCGGCTCCAGAGCAGGCGCTTGCCGCGCCCTGAGGCTTGCCGTCAACAGCGGATCGCTCGGATAGTCGAGCACATCGTTGATGCGCAGGAGTTCGCCGCGCGCCGTCTGCAGGGTTCCGGTGAAACCGACCAAATGCGACACCGGGCCGGTGACATGCGACATCATGCTCTGAAAGGCAATGAGCGCCCCGACCGACAGATGGCCATCAATGATCAAGAGCCCCCCCAATCCAAGCACCAGGGATGTCAGGCCTTGATTCAGTAACGAGGGCGCGAGCGACAAGAGCCGCGAGCTGACCCCGAGCGACTGCTGGGAATTGATCATCAGCGTCTGGTGACCCGACCAGGAGGCGAAAAAATCCCGCTCGCTGCCGCTGGCCTTCAGAGTATCCATGGCTTGCAGACCGGCCATGGCTACACCCGTCAGCTTGCCGCTCTGTTTGAGCAAACGGCTGTTGATGTCGGCCAGCTGCGTGCGCATTCGTGCAGCGATGCCCAGACCCGCCAGCGAAAACGCCACCACGATCAGCGTCAATTCAACGCTGTAGACCAGCATCACCAGCAAATAGAAACCGATCATCAGCAGATTGGACAGCGTCGAGGACAGGGGGCCCGACAACAATGACGCCAGACGATGACAGGACTGCACCCGCGCGGCCACATCGCCGACATAGCGCTGGGTGTAGAAGACCACTGGCACCCGCAGCACATGCCAAAAGAATTGGCTCGCTGACGAGATCGCCAGGCGGGTGCGCAGTAACAAAAGATAGCGTTGTTGAATCCAGGTGGTCAGAATCGAAAACACGGCGACCAGAGTCAGTCCGACCAGCAGCGGCAAAACCCAGCTATTGGCTCCGCGCACCAGGACATCGTCGATAAAGGTCTTGAGCAGCGCCGGCAGCAGCAGACCGGGCACCACCAGCATCAGGGTTGCGATCAAGGCGATTGACAGCAGCCCCTGCGCACCATGCAAGCGCGCGCGCAATGCCTGGAACAGACTTGCACGCCGGCCACCCGGCTGAAACTCAGGCCCCGGCAGCATCTGCAGAGCAATCCCGGTGAAGCTGTCGCTAAACTCCTGATGACTGACTCGGCGCGGGCCGACGGCTGGATCGTTCAGATAGACATATCTGTGATCATGGCCCTCAAACACCACGAAGTGATTGAAATTCCAGAACACGATAAAAGGCGGCGGCAGCGCCAGCACCGCCTCCAGATCGAGCTTCAATCCCTGGCTATTGAGTCCATAATGGCGCGCCGCCTTGACAATATTGCTGGCCTTGGCGCCATCGCGCGACACACCGGTCTCGACGCGCAGGGTTTCGAGCGGCTCCCAGCGCCCATAGTGCGCCAGCATGATGCCGAGCGCGGCGGCTCCGCACTCAACAGCCTCCATCTGCAAGATGGTCGGGGTGCGAATGCGTTGCGCGCGTATCACGGGGACGGATGCTCAAACATCAGTTGCGGGTCCATGCCTCGAACAGTGGAATCACAAACTCCATCGGCCGCTCCTCGCGCACCACCACGGAAACCTCAGCGGTATCGCCTGGTGTGATCTTAACGGGCGGACCTTGCGAAGAGGTCCATTGCAGACCGCTTTCGGTCTTGTCATCCGCGATCAGCGTCAGGGTGACGCTGATTGGCGCCCCTCCCTGCAACAGGGTTTGCACCAGGGTCGGATTGCCCAGGCGCGCGACCAGGGCATCCTGGGTAACCGGCAACAGGCTCACGGCTTCAACCCGGGCGCGCAGACTGCCATAGCGGTCGCGTTCAACCGACAGGGGTGACACCTCGGCCTGCATGCCGGGATTGATCTGCTTGCCTGATCCCACGGCAAAATAGCCAACCGCGTTCAGGGTCTTGCCCCATTGTTCGACCACGGCAACCAGTTGCCCGACTTCAATCAGGCTGCCTGGGGCGACATCCAGCTCCGTCACCACGCCAGCCACCGGCGCGGTGATGGTCTGTTCGCTGCCCAGCGTGGCCACAAGGCGCTTCACCGGCGCCTCAGCCTGTTCAACCGCCGTGCGCAACGCCAGCTCCTGCTGGCGGTTTTGATTTTCAGATTCGCTCAGCGACAGCCGATTCTGCGCGATCTGATCACGCGCCTTAGCGATGGCCTGGGTGGTGGAAAACAGACTTGACCGGGTCGATTCGACCTGCTGACGAGTGTAATACCCTTTTTTAAGCGCGGCGCTCTGAGTGTCGAGCAGTTCCTGCAGGAAACTCAGCTGCTGCTGACTGTCCTGAATCACCGATTGCAGGGTCTGTTCCAACTCGGTTGTGGTACGACGACGCAGCTCAGTATCTTCCTGCAGAAATTTCGACTGCGTGTCGTATTGCTCCTGAGCCAGGCGTAGCGCCGCCTGCGCACTGACCAGCTCCGCCTCATCGACCGGCAACGCCAGAATGGCGACCGGATCCCCGGCGGCCACTCGCGCCCCGGCACGAACCGCAACTGAGCGCACCGTACCTGCGGCCTGCGCCTGCAAGCGATAGGTCTGCACCTCGGCCAGGGTGATCACACCCATACCGTTAACACGGATCGGGATACGCCCCAGCACACCCCAGGCAACCGCCAGCACTATCAGCAGCCCCAGAATCCCGAGCAGCATCCAGGCGCCCGGATGCGTCAGGTGTAGCATGGCATCGAGCTGCTCGGGACTGCGCATCCGCCGCAGGGCTTCCGGTCGGTAGAGGTCCGTCATGGAAATATTACCAATGCCAACGCGATTCGCAGCGTGCACCGGCCACGCGGGTATCAAGACCCACAGGGCCGGATTTTAGGAAGATGACGTAAACTTCAGGTGATAAAACCAGGTACCACAGCCACTTCGACCTCAGCCACGGCGGTGGTAGTGGTTTCGGTATCTTGCAGCTCAGTCGTTTCGGTCACCGTCACCTCGGTGGTTTCGGCCTCGACCGCTTCGGTGGTGTTGGTCGTGGTGGCTTCGGTATCACCGCCAGCGACCCTGTCCAGATCGGCATCGCTGACTGCGGCTGCCCCCAGAATCGTCGCAGCGACCGGAATGGTCAGATAGCGCATCGTATCCGAGTTTTGGACCAGGCGAATCTCCTGACCGGACTCCAGCGGGAAATTCTTGCCGAGAAACCCGTAGAGTTTATCCTTATCCGGGTGATCGGAATGCATGTCTGGTGGTAGCGCCACGTACTTAATCTGATCCGTATCCTCAAGCACCTCCACCTTCACTCCAGCTGGAATATCCAGCCCCTCTTCCTTGAGGACAGCATTGGGATCATTCAGCAGGCGTTGCTTATAGGCTGGATCTTTCCAGCTCTTAGCAATTGCTGCGCCATAGACGGTTTTTGCCTTGATACTCGCTGCCATTTTTCTGCCCTCTCAAGCAATTGGCACCCCCGAAATGGAGGCAACCCGATGTCCATCGGTAGTGTGAATCAAAAAAACGTGTTGGCTTTGGAACGTCACCGCGTCCGACCCAATCTGATTGATTCACTTGTAGAAGCATAGCCTAAAAATTAGCTCCATGATAATTCTCTTTTTCATACGGTTTGTTCGGCTATGCGTTGCCATTGCATTAAGGTTGGCTAGATTGCAACGCGAGGGTTAGACTGACGCCATGACTCTCGTTGGGCACACAGGCGCTCCACCATGGCTGCTCATCGCAATCTCCCCACCACTGTAGTCCTGGTTGTCAGCGGTCTGCTTACGCAATCGCTGGTTCAGGCGGAAAGCCTGACGGCCATGCTCACGCGGGTCTATCAGACCAACCCGGACATTCAAACCGCCATTGCCGAGGTCCGCCGAAGCGCCGAGTTGCTCCCGCAGGCGCGCGCGAACTGGCTGCCGCAGATGGATTTGATCGCAACCGAAGGTCGCTCGCGGATTCATCAAGTCACCAAAGACGACGTAACCAACCTGCATACCACCAACGACCTCAATGAACGTTTGACCGACCGATCACTTGAGCTTGAGCTGTCGCTCAGCCTTTACGAAGGCGGGGCCCGCTCAGCAAACTTGAGTTCGGCTGAATCGCAAGTCGCCGCTGCCGTCGCTGAACTCGATCAGAGTGTGGCCGAAACACTCTTTACCGCGACCCAGGCTTACGCAACCGTCATGCTCTATCGTGAGCTGACGCGGCTAAATGACGATATCGAGCGGTTTTTGATCCGTCTTGCCAAGGAATCGGACGACCTGTTCGAGAACCGGCTGATCACCCTCACCGACCGCGCCCAAACGCAAGCCAGCCTGGCCGCGACACGCGCCAACAAGGCCGCTATTCAGGGCTCGTTAGCCCAGGCCGAAAGCGACTATGTGGCCGTCTCGGGCGCACCGCCGGGTTCGCTTCCGCTGCGCTGGGATGGATTACCCGCTCCGCCGTCCGGGTTAGCGGAGGCGAAAAAGGCCGCGCGTCAGGCCAACCCCGCATTGCGCGCGGCCCGCTTCGGCACCGACGCGGCAGCTGCCGATATTCAGGTGGCGCGTGGTCAACTATTGCCGAGTATTACCGCCTATTCCACCCTGAGCCGCACCTGGGACAATTCCCGCTACACCAGCGCGACGGATTACACTGAGTTCGAGCGCGAAGATGACTGGTCGCTCAGTTTGCAAGTCCAGGTACCGCTGTTTCACGGGGGCGAGAATTACTCTCGGGTCCGCGAAGCACGCGCGAATCTCAGCGTTGCCAAGAATCAGGCGCGCAGTACGTCAATGGGAATGATTAATGCGGTCGAAACCGCCTGGGCACAGCTTCAGTCCGCATGGGCCCAAGGCAAAAGTACGGCGTTGGAAGTCAGCGCTGATCGCGACGCGCTTTCTGGTTTTGAGCGCCAACTGCGCGACGGCACATCAACCATGAAAGACCTGCTCGACGCGCGCACCGAACTCGACGAAGCACTCGAAAATCAGGTTTCAACCCAGTATCAGGCCTTCATGGCTCAAGCTCAGCTCCTGGCCTTGATGGGCCGCTTCACTGCGCAAGACCTCAAACTGGCGGCTTCACAATTCGACAGCCAGGGTTATATTGACAGCGTGCGACGCAAGCTGTTTGGCACATCGCTGCCATCGCGGCCCTGAACCCAGACCGTCACGTTAGCAGCGGATTCCGAGTCGACATCGGCAGGAGGATGAAAAAGCGCGTCCCCTGACCCGGTTCGGATTCCGCCCAAATGCGGCCGTGGTGGTCGTCGAGGATGGTCTGGCTGATGGGCAATCCCATCCCCATGCCAGTGTCCTTGGTGGTGAAAAAGGGGTCGAACAAGCGCTCCATGCGCGCGGGCGGAATACCGGGGCCGTTATCGGCGACGCTGATCTGGGCGTGCTCGCCCAGCCTGCGGGTCGTGATGGTCAGGGCGCGTGCGTTTTCCGGTTGTTCGCCGAGTGCATCCAGTGCGTTGCGCACCAAGTTCAGCAACACCTGCTCAATTTGCACCAGATCGACATTGACCGGGATTTCCCCCGCAGCCAGGTCCAGCGCAATGCTGAACGCCAGACGCTCGGTTTCGAACTCAACAAAGCCACAGACTTCGCGCACCAGATGGTTGAGATCGACCTGCGAGCGAATCGGCGGCTGCTTGCCGACGAGGGCGCGCAGCCGGCGGATAATTTCCCCGGCGCGCTCGGCCTGAGTGGAAATCTGGTTCATAGCCGCAATCAGTGCCGCAGCGTCGCCGAGACCGTTTTGCAGGCGCCGGCTGGCGCCCTTGGCATAGTTGACAATGGCCGCCAGCGGCTGATTCAGCTCGTGCGCCATGCCGGTAGCCACCTCACCCATGGTGCTGAGCCGGCACACATGCACCAGCTCGGCCTGATGCTGGCGCGACTCCTGCTCCGCCCGGCGCACAGCGGTGATGTCGCGCGCGTAAACATTCACATAGCCAAGATCCTGAATGGGCACGAACAGCAGCGAAAAGATATGGCTACCAAAGTCGCTCTCGCGCTCATGGGTCACGCCTTCCTGCAGCGCCTCGGTCAGGGTGTCATGCCAGGGTGCCGGCATCAGCCCCTGCAATCCCGTCTTCCAGAACGCCATGAGCGGCTCGCTGGCCGCGTTGACATAAACAATTACCCCCTGGTCGTTGACGCGTAGAATGGGGTTGGGACTCTCGCTGGCGAAGCGTGCCAGGCTCTTAATCTCCCGCTCGGCCTGCTTGCGCTTGCTAATGTTGTGAATGTAGAGGGTGTAGAACCGCTGCTCGTCCAGATCGATGGGCACAATGGACAGCTCAATGGGGAACTCCGTCTCATCACTGCGCTGGGCCCGCAGCTCACCGCGCACATGGGTGTGATGAGCGCCGAGCTGGTGTCCGGCCGAGACGCTTAACATATCCTGAAAGCGTGCTCGGTCTGCCGTCGCAATGAAGCCAGCGGCAAAAGGCTCGCCCAGAGCCTGCGCAATGTTAAAGCCCAGCATCCGCTCAGCGGTGGGGTTGCAGTCGATGATGCGCCCGTCGCGATTGAGCGTCACAATGGCATCCAGCGAGGCCTCCATGATTGCGGCTTTCAGCGCCTCTGTTTGGCGCAGCTCGCTTTCGTGCTTGCGGCGCATGTCCTCGCGTGCATGCAGTACCAGCTGGGTAAACTGCTGAATCCACTCCTCCAGCAACAACAGCTGATTGCCGCCGCGACTGAAGGACGGCTGCTCAATGCCCAGCGCGCGTTGCGAAAAGGCTGACATGCGCGCCAGGACTTTGTTCAACCGCGCCGAAACCAGATAAAACACCAGTGTGAAGACGCCAATAAACACCAGTGCCGCTACCACGCGCTGGCGGCGCTCAAAATGCACCACATGACGCGACATGCGCCTCACGCTGCGCTGCGGAACAAAGGTGGCAAACAGCATGTTCCAGTTAGAGCCTTCGTAGGCGGGCAGCGACTGGCGGGTGATCAAAAACAGCTCGGTCCAATCATCCACCGCAGTGCCCGGCACCAGGCGTTCGGGTTCATCGCTGGCCAGAATGCGCTGCTCATCCGAGTCAATCAGCGCCACAATGTTGCGATCAGCGGCAATAGCGCCATTGGAAGCGGCGAGAAAATCCGCATCAATGGGCACCAGCACCATGAGTCGCCCCATGGTGTAGCCACCGGTGTCTTCCACCCGATCACTGAGCAGCAGATAAGGCCGTTCGGCGAGACGAATCAGCACCGGGCGCACCTCCTCGCCATCATTGAGCCATTGTCGGGTGTCGCTCAGCAGTTCGGCGGGCAGCGGCGTGGATCCAGCCTGATAAATTTCGCGCACCTGGCCACGGGTATCGACCAGCGCCACATGACTGGGCGCCAGCAAGGCGTTGCGCTCAAAGAAATCCGGCAGCCAGAAGGGGCGAAACCCCTCGTAAAGAATCGGCTCGACCTGTTCCTCGGGAAACCAAAACAGCGGCTCCAAATACTGCGACAGGCGCCGGTGATTGGCCAGTAGCCGGGTGGTGGCAGCGTAGTTGGTCAGATATTGATTAAAGCGCAGCAGGCTCTCGCGAGAGCGCAGATCAAGCCGGGCTTGCAGCTCGCTGCCGAAAATTTTTTCAATGGCGCGACTCTGAATCTGATCCAGCACCATCCAAACGGCAAAGCCGGCCACCAGACCGATGACAATGGCAATCACTGGCATGGGCACCGGTCGGAGCACACGAAACATCCAGAGTTTGATTTTCATCAGCCGAAGTTTCACGCGCCTAAACCTGCAACAAAACAACCGTCATCATTCTAACAGATGACGCCGCCGGCAATTTTCTGGACAATAGTTCGAATGAAAGCTTCAGACCCCTCTCCACCTCAGGCCCGCCTGGATGCGGCTAGTCTTCAGCAAGCGCGCGTGCCGGGCGTGGTGCGCCGCCTCATCAGTGCGCTCTACGACCTGATGCTGCTGGCGTCCGTGCTGGTGGTGGCCAGCGCCCTAGTGACCCTGCCCTATGTCGGAATGCTCGGTGGTGATCTCACCCAAGGCTTGCCAAGGACCTTGTTTCAAATCTATCTACTGAGCGTTGGCGCTTTTTACTATCTGTATTTCTGGTCAGCGGGCCGGCAAACGCTCGGCATGCGCGCCTGGCGCTTACAGCTGGTGCGCAGTCAGGATGGACAAGCGCTGCGCTGGCTTGATGCCTTGCGCCGCCTTGGGTTTACCCTGCTGTGCATGGCTCCGGCCGGCCTGGGACTGTGGTGGGCCTGGATCGACCGGGATCAACTAAGCTGGCATGATCGGCTTTCGGGTACGCGGCTGGTGATCCTGGCCAAACCCTCAAAATCCTCATCAGGCTCTTCGTCTACATCCAGCGCCACCGGTCCAACCGCATGAAATTCAAGCTGATCCCCGTCACAGACTTCCAGCAGAATTGCACCCTGCTGATGTGCGAACAGACGCTTGAAGCGGTCATTATTGATCCCGGCGGCGAGCCGGAGCGCCTGATCATCGCCCTGCACGCGTTCAACGCCAGGCCACGGCATATTCTGCTCACGCACGGACATATTGATCATGTCGGCGCCGCACCCGAGCTGGCGCAGCAACTCAAGGTGCCTATCCTGGGGCCGCATCGCGACGACAGTTTTCTATTCAATGCCCTGCCCGAACAGGCGCAAATGTTTGGTTTTCCACCGCAGCGGGCCTTTACCCCGGATGCCTGGCTCGAGGCCGGAGAAAGCCTTGACTTTGGCGAGGAACGTCTGGAAGTGTTGCATTGTCCCGGTCACTCACCGGGACATCTGGTATATTTTGACCGTCAGGGTGCCTTGGCGCAGGTGGGCGATGTGCTGTTTCGCGGGGCCATTGGCCGCACCGATCTGCCACGCGGTCAGCATCAGCAACTCTTGGAGTCGATTCAGCGCATCCTGCTACCGCTGGGTGACCATGTACGCTTTATTCCCGGCCATGGCCCCATGTCAAGCTTTGGCGCTGAACGGCGCAACAATCCCTTTCTCGGCAAGCTGCACTGAAGGCACCAACCGTCCCGGGCTGGTTGAGTTCTCGCATTGGCATTTTTTTGTAGCCACATTATTCTATGCGCGCATCCATTCACGACAACCACTTTCTGCTGCGACGGCTCCATTCAGCCTTGGGGTTGCTTCCGCTCGGCGGTTTTCTGATCTTCCATCTGTGGGAAAATTCGCAATCCCGTTTCGGGCCGGAGCATTACAACGCCCAGGTCGCCGCCATTCAGGATATTAATTATCTGCTGATCATTGAGGTACTGGTCATCGCCCTGCCGCTGCTGCTGCATGCCGGCTACGGACTGGTCATCATCGGCAGCGGCAGTGCCGAGCCGCTGCGTTATTCCTATGCGCGCAACTGGCTGTACTGGCTGCAACGCATCTCAGGCATTGCCATTATTGCCTTTCTGGCGCTGCATCTGGGCCTGACCCGGATCGCGGCCCTGCTCGACCCCCAAATTAACGCGGATCTGTTTCGCTATATGCAACAATCCCTGTCGCAGCCCGTAACCCTGATCCTGTATCTGTTCGGCCTTTGGTTGTCGGTGTTTCATTTTGCCAACGGGCTTGCCACGGCCGCCATTAGCTGGGGACTGACCACAGACGCCGCCGCCCAGCGCCGTTTCGGCTGGTTCTGCATCGGCAGCGGACTGGTGCTCGGCGCGCTTGGCACTCACGGTTTAATCGGGTTTCTGAAATGAGCGCGCGTTCAGTTATTGTCGTTGGTGGTGGACTGGCCGGACTGCTCGCCAGCCTGCGCATTGCCACGGCCGGCCATCAGGTGCAGCTGTTTTCCCTGTTCGAGGTCATGCGCTCGCACTCGGTTTGCGCCCAGGGTGGCATCAATGCCGCGCTGGACACCAAGGGTGAGGGCGACAGCATTGAACAGCACATTGTCGACACCCTCAAGGGCGGCAGCTATTTGGCCAATCAGCCACCGGTCAAGTCGTTGTGCGAAGAAGCCCCCGGCCTGATCAATAGCTTCGAACGCATGGGTGTGGCCTTCTCACGCACGCCCGAAGGTGGACTGGATCAGCGCCTGTTCGGAGGCGTGAAGAACAAACGCACCTGTTTCGCCGGCGCCAGTACCGGGCAACAGCTGCTCTACAGCCTCGACCAACAGGTTCGGCGCCTGGAAGTCGAAAAAAAGATCGAAAAACTTGAGTGGTGGGAATTTCTCGCCATCGTCAAGGACCCCCAGGGTCGCTGTCGTGGCATCGTTGCCATGAACCTGCGCAGCCTGGAGGTGCGCGCTTTTCGCGCTGACGCTGTGGTGCTGGCCACCGGCGGCTTTGGGCAGATTTACAGCCCCAAGACCACCTGTTCGACCAACTCGACCGGCGCCGCCGCCAGCCGGGTGTTCCAGCAGGGCGCACGTTTTGCCAATGCCGAGTTCTTCCAGTTCCACCCCACCGCCATGATCGGCGATGACAAAACCCGCCTGATGAGCGAGGCCGCACGCGGCGAAGGCGGTCGAATTTGGGTGCCACGCCAAGCGCATGATCGCCGTGAGCCCCTGTCCATCCCGGAAGCTGAGCGCTTTTATTTTCTGGAAGACTGGTATCCAAGCTACGGCAACACCGTCCCGCGCGATATTGCCTCGCGGGCGATCTGGAAGGTCACCCGCGAACTTGAACT
The DNA here is from genome assembly GCF_016583795.1 of Rhabdochromatium marinum. Lineage (GTDB taxonomy): Bacteria > Pseudomonadota > Gammaproteobacteria > Chromatiales > Chromatiaceae > Rhabdochromatium > Rhabdochromatium marinum. The sequence goes on from NZ_NRRS01000065.1 coordinate 29,626, forward strand.
GGGCGTGGGTGGTCAGGATCAGGTCTACCTTGATCTCACGCATCTGGATCCCAAGCAAGTCGAGACACGCTTGGGCGCCATATTATCCATCTACCGCAAATTCTCGGGTGTGGATCCAATCAACACCCCAATGCGGATTTTCCCCGCCGCCCACTATGCCATGGGCGGACTCTGGGTGGATTTCGAGAAAGATCCCACCACCGGCGGCCTGCGCGCCAACAGCCCGCGCAATCATGCCACCAGCATTCCCGGGCTCTACGCCTGCGGAGAATGCGATTACGCCTATCACGGCGCCAATCGCCTCGGTGCCAACTCCCTGCTGTCAGCGGCCTTTTCCGGGCGGGTCGCCGGTGAGGCCGTGACCGCGTATGTCTCCGGTCTGGAACAGTCGGTGAGCACCGATGCCCAGGGCGCTTTCGATGCCGAAATCCGCTATCAGAACCAGATCAATCATCATTTCATCCATGCCAATGGCAATGAAAACCCCTATGAACTCCACCAGCGCCTCGGCGCTCTGATGACGGATGCCGTCGGCGTCATCCGCGAGAACGCCCTGATCGATGAAGCCTTTGACGAACTGGTCAGGTTGGAGCAGGCCTTTGCCAGACTCAAGCTCGGCGAGGCCAACCCCTGGGCCAATCAAACGCTGGCCTATGCGCGTCAGGTGTTCGACATGGTGAAGCTCGCCCAAGTGGTCACGGCCAGCGCCCATGCCCGCGACGAATGCCGGGGCGCGCATCACAAACCCGCCTTTGAGGATCTGCCGCCGAAGCACAGCAAGACCGGCGACGAAGACTTCGAGATCTATCGCGAGCGCTGGAAAGCCAACAATAAAAAGTGGCTAAGAACCACCATCGCGGACTATCACCAAGACGGGCCAAGAATTGGTTACGAACCGGTTGATACCAGCTTAGTCGCCGCTGATCAACCGCGCGATTATCGCTAATGCCGTCTTTTGTCAGCCTCATTTAGCTATTTATCGCAGATGTCCAACACAACAGACTCCAATCCGATGCCGGCGGCACCCCAATCCGAAGCTATGCGCCCGGCATCCGCCGATGAGACCAGGCTTGAGGAACCGGATCTGGCCTCCAGCCCAACACCCAATCCAGTCCCCAGATCGGAAGCGCAGCAGCAACCGGGACAAACCGCAGACCAAACATTTGATCAACCGCAGCAGAAGACCGCGCCAAGCCAAGCGCCCGGCCCCGATGCAGCGGCGACGGCGGAAGCTGATGCCCCTCAAACGGCGGCTCCTGAGCCGACCAACGAACGCCTGAGTGAGTCAGCCACAGCCTTCGCCGCCGCTCCCCGGCCCGAACGCCACCGGGACAGCAGCCGGGTTGCCATTCTGGACATCGACACCGATAGCTTGCCAGGTGAAATGATCCACGACACCTCCGAACTGGACGCTGTAGAAGCGGCAGACGCAGCGGTCAGCATCGAAAGTGTCGAACTCAAAATCCGCCGTCAGGACGATCCTTTCTCTCCGCCCTATTGGCAACACTTTGCACTGCCCTACTTCCCGCGCGACAATGTCGTTGCGGTGCTGCGCCGCCTGCGCGTCAACCCGATCACCAGCGATGGTGAGCGCGTCGATCCGGTGGTCTTCGATCACAACTGCATGGAAGAAGTCTGCGGCGCCTGCGCGATGATGATCAACGGCCAGCCCCGCCCGGCCTGCTCAGCGCTGATCGACGAACTCAAACAGCCGGTTGTTCTCGAACCCCTGCCCAAGTTTCCACTGGTGCGCGACCTGCTGGTGGATCGCAGCTCCATGTTTGAGCACTTAAAGCACGTCCAGGCCTGGGTGCGCGTCGACGGCCCCTGGGCCGTGCATCAGCCCAGCCCACGGGTATCGCAACAGCAGTGGGCCAAGGATTACCTCTTCAGTCGCTGCATGAGTTGCGGCTGCTGCCTGGCCGCCTGCCCTCAGTACGACGATGCCCAGGATTTTGTCGGCCCGGCAGCTCTCGCTCAGGTTCGCCTGATGAATGCCCAGCCCACCGGCCGTTTTGATCGCACCGAACGCCTGCATCGCATTATGGGCCAGGGCGGTCTCAGCGACTGCGGCAACGCGCAAAACTGTGTGCGCGTCTGTCCCAAGGAGATTCCGCTGACCACGGCCATCGGTGAATTGGGACGCGCCACCACGATTCAGGCGCTCAAAGACCTGTTCGGCGATTGATCCTGGCTTAGGCAGATCACAATATGCGCGATACCTTTGTTGACCTCATTCGCCATGGCGAGCCACGCGGTGGGATGATGATTCGCGGCCAGCACGCCGACCATCCGCTCAGTCCGCTCGGCTGGCAACAAATGAACGAAGCCGTCGGCGCAGCGGCGCCTTGGACGCAAATCGTCTCCTCACCGCTAAGCCGCTGCCGGGCATTTGCCAGCGATCTGGCCGGTCGCCACCAATTACCCCTGATCATTGAGCCCGAGCTGCGCGAGATCAGCATGGGACGCTGGGAAGGCCGCCTGCATCGCGAAATTGCCACCACGGAACCCGAAGCCTTCATCAATTTCTATCGTGACCCCGCCACGCACCGCCCCCCAGGCGGCGAAACCCTTGAGGCACTGCTCGCCCGGGTCGGACCCGTTTACGACCGCCTAGTCGAACAGCACCCCGGTCAGCACCTGCTGATCTCCGCCCATGCCGGCGTCATCCGTGCCATCCTGGGTCATCTTCTCAAAGCCGAGCCGCGCCACTGGTACCGACTGCGCATCGACTTTGCCGGCCTCAGCCGGGTGCGCCATGATCGTTTCGGCGCCGGCATTCAATACATCAACGCCCAACGCCTGCGCGAGCAACCGGTTGATTGATTAAACCGCGCCTAACCTGGAATACGTAGTTTTTCTTCCTCTGGGTCGAGGGCGATCTTTACCCACAGGCGATCCGCTACTTCAAAGACGTTGCGGTTGATGTTCTTGGCGAATTGATGCACGCGCTG
>NZ_NRRS01000066.1 GCF_016583795.1 Rhabdochromatium marinum
CGACGTTGCAACCAGCGCCCGACCAGGCGCACCATCACCACCGTCCAGTCCAGCGTCGTGCGATGCACGCGCCCAGCGGCGTCATTCGCCGCTCGCGAGGGAGCCAACAGGGTCAGAAAGGGCAAGGTGATTTACGAATAACAGTTTACCCATTGAGGTAAGCTATAGGCCGTCGATCCGACACACCTGAGGGACAGCCGATGCCCAGTCTAACCGAACCGAGTGCACCGGCGTTGACGGCCATGCACATCGAAGATTTACAGCTGGCCAGCTCCAAGCTGACGGGGGCCAAGCGTCGGGCGTTTCAAGCCGAGATGACGCTGAAATACTGCGCTGGTCGGGCTCGGCAAGCCGAGCGCGTGTTCGGTTGGGGGCGCCAAACCGTCGAGCTGGGCCTGCATGAACAGCGCACTGGTATCGAATGCCTGGGGGCGCAGGAGTTGTGCTGTGGTCAACCGCTGTGGGAGGATAAGCATCCGGAGGCGGCGGCACTGTTGTGGAAGCTGGTAGAGTCGCAGTCCCAACAAGATCCGACATTTCGCACCCCGTTGTGCTACACGCGCTTGACGGCGGCCGAGGCGCTGAAGCAGTTACGCCAACAGGGCGTCGCTGAGGAGGATCTGCCCGCGCCCAGTACGATGGCGCGGGTCCTCAACCGTAACGGTTACCGGCTGCGTCCGGTGCTCAAGGCCAAGCCCCAAAAAAAATTCCCGAAACCGACGCGATCTTCGCCAATATCCACACCAAAGATGGCCACATGATCGACGCCAGCGGTACCCTCAAGCGCTTGAGTATTGACTGTAAAGCCACGGTCAACATCGGTGAGTACTCCCGAGGCGGTCAGACACGCCTGGACAACCGCGCCGCCGATCACGACATGGGGTGCACGGAAAAATACACCCCCTTTGGAATCGTCGATGAAGACAGCGCGCAACTGTTCCTCTGGTTTGGCCACTCGGCCAAGACCAGTGACTTTCTCGTCGATGGTCTGGAGCAGTGGTGGAAGCGCCTCCCAGACCAGGAACGTGACTCCATTACTCAGCTCCGGATCAAGCTCGACAACGGTCCGGAAAGCCACGGCCACCGCACCCAGTTCCTGGCGCGTCTGGTGGCCTTCGCCGACACCATCGGATGCCCGATTCAACTTCTCTACTACCCGCCTTACCACAGCAAATACAACCCCATTGAGCGCTGTTGGGGGATTCTCGAACAGCATTGGAACGGCACACAGCTCATCAATGTCAAGACGATGCTGGAGTGGGCCAAGAGCGCGACCTGGAAGGAAATTCATCCGATCGTCGAGCTCACACACACCATCTACGCCAAAGGCGTCACCTTGAGCAAAGCGGCCATGAAAACGATCGAGGCGCGGTTAGAGCGCAACCCCTCCTTGCCTAAATGGGACATCCTCATCCGGCCAGCCAGAGGGTAAGTTCTTTCCTGGTAATCTCCCAAGGCCCAGGGACGCTGACTCCAGGGTAAAGGCACCAGCAATGCCATGACCACCCATTCCAACCCCATCGTCGTGACCACTTTGCGCCGGCTCGAGCGCACCGCATCACGATAAACCCCTTTCGCGCGAATGCGCCGGCCCGAGCGCCGCTCCAGGGTTTCATCGACCCTCACCACCATCGGCACGCCGGGGGGGGTAACAGCCCGATCAAGCGTCCAAACAAAATCTGTGCTCCACGGACCCCGGACCAGCGGGCTCGATTGAGTACCCGATGGTAACGCTCAAAACGCCGCTCACCTGACAACCCCATCGCCCGTAACGCCGCCGTGACCGTGCGCGGCCCCTGCGCCAACAGGGTACCAAGGAGTAACACTTGCGCATGCGCCCATGTGAGACTCGTAAACAGGCTGGCAAAAGGCTGAAGAACGGCTACAATGGAGGCAGGCACAGCAAGCATGGCGAACCTCCTCTGATGTTTTTGTCAGCCTCAAACGATACCGCTTGCCATGCTCTGCCGCGAGCCTCACTTGATTCGCCTGCCCCGCCTCAGGTGATTGCTTGGCTTCTCGCTGAGCGAGCCAAGCTCAGAAAATGGCCAAAGTCGAGAAACATCGTTACTCTCGTAGGTCATCAGTTACAAGTTAAGGTTTTGGTCGTCATGGCAAGCAAAATCCACTGGGGCCTGAGTCTTGTGTTGAGCCGCCTTGCGGGGACGTTTGATGATGCCCAATGTCTTGGCGTCCTCGGCCAGATAGCGTACGGGGTCGAGCGTAGGATCGTGCTGCTGGGCGCCGACCACGAAGTACAAGCTGCGGTAGAGCATTTCCATGGAAATGTCGGCGAACGGGCGCCCCAGTGCCTCGGCCACGGCATCGGTCAAATCGACCAGCACGGCGTACAGGATCCAAGTGGCCCACACTTGCAGCTCTACGGCGTTTTGTGCCCCGCCATAGCAATAAGCCAGTCCCAACAAGCGCTTGGCGATGGCAAAGGCATCCTCCACCGGCCAGCGCTGGGCATAGAGGGCTGCGGCCTGGGCGGTGGGCAAGTCGAGGGGATCGAGGGCATTGGTCAGGTAGCGGTAGACCGTGCCGCCGCCCTGGATCTCGATCAGGCGCACGCGCTGGTGGGTGGCGCCTTGGCCGACCCACACCACCCGATCCCGGAGACTGGAGTATGTACGAAGAGCTGATCGACCTCGTACTTGAGGTTCGATTTCGCGCGTGTCAGCCAGGTGACACCGCGCCCGCTCAACGCGGCCCACTGGGCAAAGTCGGTGAAGGCGCGATCGACGATCAGCAAGGCCCCGGTCGGAATGGCCGTGTGCAGACGCGACCAAAAGCGCGTGTCGTGGCCGGCAGGGTCGGCGTCGTACCACACCCGCTGCGGCAGGCGGGTGGTCAAGTCCAGCCGCGCCATCATGCGCCCCGCCAGCGGGGGCACCGCCGCCTTGCGCAGCAACCCCACCTTGCGCAGCAGTACATCCATCGTCGAGCCATCGGCAATGAGCACCGCCGTATAGCGCGCTTGAGCCCAGGCAATCACGCTCGGCACGGGGCGCTGGCGCGCCTGCCAACGCGCCTGGACCACCGGCAAGAGGCTTTTGAGCACCCGTTCGAACAACGCCGCCGGCAGGCTGCGCAAGCGCTGCGCCAAGGCTTGCTGGGTCAGATCCCGCAACGGCTCCACCCACAACAGCCGCTCGCGCTGGACCACCCGCACCAGCTCATTGACACTGCCAATCTGGCGCCACACCAGCCCCAAGACCAATCCCATCATCACCGGCAGCGTCAGCACCCGCGCGCGCAACCCCAGCAGGTGAAAGTATCTCACCTGCCCCAGCGTGGCCGGATGGACAATCTCGCTCAGGCGCGCGGCCACCGCGTCCGCCGTTGGAGCACTCGGGGGGCGGTGTTGCCGATCCCGCTGGATGGCGCACGAAACTGCGCTTCTTCGGCTTCGCGTCGGTGGGAACGGGAGAGACGGTGGTGTCCATGGGGCTCGGGGCACTCAACAAAAAAGGCTCGACAGCTTCTCAAAAACCTTAACTTGTAAGCAATGGTCTGAGTTTCATCATCCGCAGGGCTTGCTCGGCGAGATTATTGGTGAAGGGCTCCCGAGGATCGGTGAGAAAGCGCAAAACATCCTCGCGCCGGGTTTGCAAGCGCAATAACAGATTGTGGCCCGTGCGGCGTCTTGGACGCCCCCGTGGTTTGTCTGTACTCCCGCGCTTGGGCGGCAGCGGGGGTAGGGCCTCATGAAAGTCCAGCCCTTCGGCGACGATGGCATCGTAGCGGCGTTGGAAACGCTCCACGAGCCTCGGCGGCACGGGATCGCCGCGCGCGCGGGCTAAGTTGGCCGCGTGACAGGCCCGGCGCAACAGTTGCTGCATGCGTCTAGCCCAGGATTATTACTCGAACTCGACCAGGGCCTTGAGCTCTCGCAGGTGATGGGCGTTGCACAAGGCATGGAGCCCCCCCCTTTGAGGGTGTAATAGGGTTTCCAATGGTCATGCACGCAGATACCACGCAATCCTTACAGTAAGCGAGTAAGCGACCCCGCTTGGGGGAAAAGCGGTAAAAGGTCAGCCACTCGGTGGCGGCGACGTGCAGCCAATGGAGCTTCTTGCCGATGCGAAAGCCGGTTTCGTCCAGATGCTTGACGCCCGCCGTCTTAACCGCTTCGCAAACGCCCCCGACAAACCCTTGGAAGCGCTGTGCGCACCGGGCGCTGAAGCGCGCGAGGCTGGCGGCTGCCAGCTTGATGCCAAACAGATCCGCCATCAATTCGACCAGCCGATCCTCGGGAACAAACTGATCATGCAGCAAATACACCACCAAGGCCATGGGGCGGGGGCCGTACTGCACCGGCGCTGTCACGTCCGGCGGGAACTCGGCTCGGGTCGAAGCGCCACACTGATCACATTGACAGTTGTGGGCGCGATGCTCGGTCACCTCCAAGGGCTGGGGCGGCGGGAGATCGAAGACCTGCCGCGCTTGGTAGCCGGTGCTGGTCTCTGCCGATAAGGGCAGAGCGCAGGTGTGGCACGCACTTGGGTAATGCTCAACGACCACCGTCGGATCGGGCACTTAGCGCAGGGTCTCACCCGGGTGCCCCGGCTGTCCGCCCGGCTTGCGTTTTGAGGGCTCGCGCAAGCTCATTGTGCGCTTGCGAATGGGTTTCTTCAGCCCATCGCTCGACGGGGGGGGTTCCACTGTTGCCGCTGTTGAGCCCCAACCGGCGTTCCAGTTCGTCGATGCGAGCACGCAATTGGGCGATGGTCTCGTGGGCATCCGTCAGCGCCGCTTGCGAGGCGCTCAAGGCTTCCCGGAGCGACGCGTTTTCGGCTTGCAAGCGAGCGATCAACTCGGCCTCCGTTGTCGGGTAGGCAGAAGCTTCCGTGAGGGAGTCAGAGGCTGTCGCTTGAATCGCTTGCATGATGGATAGAGTGTGACTCCCACTACCCGGCCAATGTCAAGTCATTTTTTCGGAAAAGGTACCTGGGCAGTTACCACTACTTTTTTATCAACTCTGGAGTCTTATATGACAGAGATCATCAATTACTTTGTACATCGTGATTCAAGTGGATTTGTTGAAGGGCTTAACAATAAGATTAAAGTGATCAAACGGCGGCGTTACCGTATTCTTAATGTGGGCCGCCTGTTACAAAGAGTCTTTTTGGATCTCTCGGGAAGAAAAGTATTCTTTTTACAATCAATTAGTTACGAATCAAGGAAATTCTCAAAGAACCCAAAACCTTAAACCGTCCGCGCACTTTGAGGAGCCAGGCTTCATTGGAAGCTTCTGTGTCCGTGCTCCACAGCTCGCCAACCCAGAGCATCAGGCAGAGCGCAGACTGTCGCACTCTGCCCAACACGAAAAAGCCCCCAAGGAATCGACCCTTAGGGGCTGGATAGTAGACAACCAGGCCTCCTTGCCCGAGGTGGCTCGGACTCGAAACTTAAATCGAGCCTGCCCCCTTTAAGCTATTAGGCCTTTAAGCTCATACAGTGTAGAACGAGAAGAAGTCCTGAGCTTCGTCGTTATCCATAGTGATGCCGGTCACTTGAATGAGTACTTCCCCGTCCTCAAATGTGCCATCGGCATCGTCACCGAGCAAGAAGTAGGTATTACCGTTGTTGGTAAAACCGTAGATATCAGTGCCACCGGGGGGATTGGGTGCTACATCCGGGCTCGTGTTGGCAACAACTGTGTTGATATAGGTAAAACCACCAGAGACCGTAACACCAGCGCTCTCGAGCAGGTCTGCCGCGTTGGTACCACCAGCAGAGAAGTCCTGCGTGTTCGACGCAGCTGATGCGTTAGTCTGGTCGCCGTTGTTATAATCGGTGATTTCGACGATCGCTTTACCGTTCGGGGCTACATCGTCAGCAATCAAGAACTGGTCATTACCAAGTCCACCGCTCAGACTGATCTCTGCCGTCTCACCGACAGCGTTATCAACATCCATAACAAACCGGTCTAAAGCGATGCCACCAACCATCGTGGCCTCTGAGGTGACCGTAGCGCCAACATAGTTGGAAGCGAGGCCGGAACCGGTGAAATTGACGGTGTCCGCCACAATTGCGTTACCGAAGCTAGCTCCACCACTAATGTCAAAACCAACGCGGACTTGACCAAGAGAGCCACCGGCGTCGATCGTCACGGTGTCACCCTCGATAACCGAGGTGTTGCCCTGCAAAGTGGTGGTGATTTTAACTTCTCCTGACATGCCGTTAAGATCTAGCAAGACGTCATCACCGCCTGCGGCGTCGACACGAATGGCACCCAGTGTCAGTCCGCTTGATAGACCTTCGGCTGTCAGGGTGACGCCGTATTCGTTCGCGGCAGCGCCAAGATCGCCTAACTCTATCTCAGCATCGCTTCCAGTACCGCTTAAGTTTGCCGTCGCCAGAGCCGCCAAAGCGCCTACTTCAAAAGATCCGGCGCTGTCGATGGTGACTTCTTGCACGCCAGAGAGATCAGTTGCAGCATTGGTCAGATCGACATCCCCAGCGTTGGTAGAGGTCAGAGTCTCGATGTTCTCTCCTATGATCGCGCTGTCGAGATTGTTATATTTGGCAGACTGGATGTCTAAGCTTTTCGTGTTCGTCAGGGTAAGCTCTGAAGTGGCGTCATTCACTTCATCCTTGGTGCCGCCGGTGACCGACACGGTGGTCGAACCGCTGTGATCAAATGTGGCGTCGTTGCCCCCATCCTCTGTTAAGTGAATCCCGAGCGCGATGGTGCCGAGGTTCGCGAATGTTGCATCGCCGGCGCCGCTGCCGTTGATCTCAACTGACTCCAGGCCACTGGTATCTGTGCCCGAGAAGGTGGTGGTCGTTCCACTGACCTTGACGGTTTCGACACCGGCCATCTGGTACTGAACGTTGCCGATTGCGCCCTTCAGGTAGAGGGTATCCATGCCCCCGCCACCAGAGATTTCGGCATTGGTTGCCAGATCGCCTGCCGTTGCGCGAATGGTGTCATCGGCATCCCCACCCACGACCTGAGTCACGCCGCTGGTATCGCCAAGGTCGATATCCAGAGCACCTGTCATCGCAGATGCGTCAACGGTCTCAAGCCCTGTACCGACCTCTGTTATCTTAAGGCTGCCGTCACCCATGGCGGTGATGGTTTCCGCGTCATCAGCACCGAGCTTGACCACGTTGTCACCCGTTGCCGTGATAGCCAGCGCCTCAATGCCCGTTGCGGTGACGCCTACCGCTGCTTCAGAGACGGTATCGGTCTTGACGGTGCCGATATTGTTCAGACCCAGCGCCTGAGAATCGTCGGTCGAGGTGGTCACGTCGGTGGCGTACGCGAGGGTGGTGGTGCCTGAAGCCATGTCGCTCAGGTTAACAGTGGCGTCGGTGGACGCCAACTCGGACAGGCTAATCGCGCCTGTCAGGTTGTAGGTTTCCACTCCGTCGGCACCCTTGGTCGAGAAGGTGCGCGAGCTGCCGGTGTTAGTCAGATTCACAACTTCGACATTCGTCATAAAGCCGTCGCCGCTGAAGCCGGCAAAGTCGGCATTGACCGTAATATTTAAGGTGTCAGTGCCTGCTGCACCATCAATCTGGTCGCCGGGGTTGAGGGTACTTTCAGAGCTGATGTTAGAGGCGACACCGTCAATGGTATCGTTGTTTTCGGTACCCTCAATGGTGTCGATAGCCGTAGTGAGCGTGAAGGTTTCGCCTGGAGGGGTATTCAAATCTTGGTATTCGGCGTTTACATCCGACACGGCTTGGTCGTAGACCGTCTCATCAGCCAGATTTTGGTTGAAATCGCCGTCACGGACGAAGTTGATCAAGGTATTGGCTTCGGCGGTCAGACCAGCGTCGAACAGGTCTTGCGCCAAGCCGGTCGTCTCGTCGGCTAGAGCGACTTTATTGTTGAGCATGGCCTGGTCGTTTTCACTACCGCCATCGACACCGCCGACGAAGAGGATGGCAATTTCCGCACGAGCCTCAGCTGCGCTGGCACCGCCGGCGACGAGCTCGTCGTAATAATCGAGCCAGAAGGAACCGTCAGCGTCATCAGCCGAATTGTAATTACGATTGAGCGTGTTCAGATAGAGAGCATCCACGAATTCAGCAGCCGTAGGATCCTCGCCGTAGGCGGCGGTAAACTCATCAGAGGTACCGAATACAGTGATGATGCCGGCGATGACTGAACCGTAAGTCGGATCGTTCAGTAAGTCATCAACCGTATTTGCAGCGCTTACTACGTCCTCAGGAACATAATACTGCCCGTCAGGGCTGGACAGGCTGTCATACCAAAAAGTGTAACCGCTAGGATCGGCGGGACGATCGTACATGGCGATGTAGAACTGCTGGACGATTTCATCGTAGGTCATCGGGTCGGTCTCCGTGTAGGGATGTGTGACGTCAAGTTAGAGTTGATGAGACTAGCCTGTGCATTCAATAAAAATCCTAGCACAGAGCTCTTTCGCATGGCTAGCAAAAAAAAGCCGCCGCGCTGAATTTAAAGCAAAAGATGATCATGCTAAATTCTCTCGCTGAAGGTTGTCTGTTCAGGCAGCATGTCTGACCAGCATGACGCTAGTGTCTCACTGGTGGTAGACGTGAGGTCTGCCGAAGGACAAAAGTTCTCTGATGATTATACGAGCTCGTAGATGGCGGCGCCGTCGACTGCGGTCAGGGTGGCGACGTCGATCTGGTTGGCGCCAGCACTGTCCAGGTTGCTCACGCCGACCAAGGTGATAGAGGATGGGGCGGGGTCAAAGCTGTCCCCATCTGGCCGGAATAGAATGAGGGTTTGGTTATCAAAACCGTCAGAGACGGGCATGATACCGGTATCGGCGGCGAAGAACTGAGCGGGTGTCGCGGTCGCGGCATTGCCGTCGATGAAGCGCAGTGTGTCTTCGCCGACCGTAAAGTTAGTGATGGTAACCTGAGTGCCGGTAGCGACCATGCTGCCGCTAGCGGAATCGAAAGTCAGGGCGAAGATGTCTTCTACCCCGGCAGTACCAGAAACCTCGGTCATGCCGTCGAGATCAATCATCGCGCCAGTGGAATCCAAAAGGTCATCGTATTCGTTGGCCAGGCTGGTCTCAGCTGCGGCGAAGGTGTCCGGATCGGCTAGGTTCTGGTTAAACAGGTCGTCGCGGACATAGTTGACCAACTGGTTGGACTCGTCGGTCAGGCCAGCGTCGATCAGGGACTGAGCGTCGGTGGTGGCTTGGTTGGCGAGCGTGACCTTATTGCCAATCATGGCCTGGTCGGAGGGGCTGCCGCCAGCGATGCCACCGACAAAGAGGATGGCGAGGTTGGCGCGCGCCTCGGCGGGAGTGGCGCCGTCGGCGATCTGCTGGTCATAGTATTCCAACCAGAAAGTCCCATCGCCGGTGGGAACGTAGCCACGATTGAGAACGTTCATGTAGAGGTCGTTGACAAAGTCATCCGCTGTCGGGTCGGTGCCATATTTCGCGGTGAACTCATTAGAGGTGCCGAACCGCGTGATCACGCCGGTGATCTCGGTACCGTAGGTTCCGTCGTTCAATATGTCGTCGACCGTGTTTGCGGTAGTGACCACAGTCTGAGGGATATAGAATTCGCCCGCTGGATTCGAAAGCGCATCCAACCAGAAGCTGTAGCCACCCGGATCAGCAGGCCGGTCGTAGTAGGAAATAAAGAATTGTTGGACGATGTCTTGGTAAGTCATGAGATCAATTTCCTAGCTTCAGGAAGCGTGACATTTCGTAGCATAAGGCCCGGCTTGTTGATGACCGGCTGTCTATGACAGTGGTAAATGTGAACTAGGATCAAAAACGGTGCCACATTACAAAATGGACTTTTCGTTCATGATTTACAATATCGACAGGCCAATGGTAGCGCAGAATTTTTCCGTTGACTAGCACAATGGGGTGCTTTATTCCATGGGCGCAGCAGTTGCGGAGAGGTGCGGGGCCGCGTCGTTAAGGTCGGCAAGGAGGATGTCGCGCAGACAGGCGGCGCTTTGCACCCAGGTAAGCGCGCGCAGGCCGCTGCTGGACGGGGCTTGACCGGCGCGCTGGGCGCTGAGCCAGGCGCTCAGACTGGCCGCGAGTGCCTGGCCGTCGGGGCCGGCGTTGGCGGGGAAGTACCAGGCATGGTCGCCGGCGATTTCGCGAAAGACGGGGATGTCGCGGGCGATGAGTGGGAGATGGTGATGGGCGGCTTCGATCAACGGCAGGCCGAAGCCTTCGTTCTCGGCGGCGGCGAGCAGGGCGGTGGCGCGGCAGTAGAGCGCGGCGAGGCTGGCGTCGTCGATGCTTGATGGCCAAAATAGGCGCTTGCCGTGCTCGGGATGTTGACGAATGAGGTGCGCGAGGGCGACAATGGGGGCGCGATCGGCTTGACTGTCGTCAAGCCAGCCTTCGCCGCCGACGATGATGAGGTTGAGATCGTGGCCGTCAGCCCACAGGCGCTGAAGCGCATGGATGGCGTGGCGGTGGCCCTTGCGAGGCTCCAGGGTGCCAACCATGAGCAGGCTGGGTCGCGCGGCGAGGGCGGTGGCGAGCGCGGGCGGGAGTCGGGGAGCGGAGGCAGTGTTGCCGTTCGCGGCGGGCGGGAAATCAGCGCCGTTGTGGGAAACTCGCAGGCGGGGCGGTTGGGCGACGCCCTGCCCCGCCCACCAGTCGCCAAGGGCGGCGGCGGTGGCGCCGGAGACGCAGACGCAGCCGTCGGCTAGCTCGGCGAGGGCCATGAGCCACGCGCGAAAGTGCGGCGGCATGTGGGCAGGGAACCATTCCGGGTTGGTCATCGGCAGGATGTCATGGACCAGGAACCAGCAGCGCAGGCCACGGGCGCGCCAGGCGGCGAGGCGCTGGCGCTGGCGGACGATCTCGCCCGGCACCCAGTCGAGCCCCAGGAACAGCTCGCCGGGGCGCGGCAGGATGAGCGCGTCAGGCAGCAGGGCGGGCGGCAGGCCAAGGCGGCTCAGCACATACCCCCAGGCCTCGCGGTAGCCCTCAGCGGTGGCATAGACGGGGGTGACGCGGGTGGCGAGCAGCGGATCGGCCAGGAAGGCGTCGAGCAAGGCCTGGGTCACGCGCTCGATGCCGGTGACGCGGGAGGCGAGGCGCAGGGCGGTGATGTCAAGGTAGCAGCGCGCAGGGCCAGGCGTCGGGGCGAGCAGAGCGAGGGACTCGGCGAGGGTGGCGAACGCGGCGGGATCGGCTGCACAGTTGGGGGCCAGGCTGGCAATGTGGCGCTGGTGGCGTGCGCCTGGGCTGGCGTGGACGAAGGATTCGATGGCATCGCGGTAGGCGGCGGCGATGCGCGGCGGGTGATGATGGGCGGCGATGGTAGCGCGGCCATGCTCAGCCAGCGCGGTGCGGGCGGCAGGGTCGGCGTGCAGGGTGTCGAGCGCGGCGCGCAGCGCGGCGGCGGTGGGCGGGTCGGGCAGCCGGTAGATGCTGTCGGCGGGCAGGTCGCTCATGCTGCCGTGGTCGTTGACAATCAGCGGCAGGCCATGGGCGAGGCAGTCGAGGACGGTGCCAGAGGTTTCGCCGCGGCTGTTCTGACGCAACTGGACAGCGACATCGGCGGCGGCGAGCCACAGGCGGTAGTCGCCCGGGCTGGCGTAGCCGGTGATGCGCGGGGGGCGGGCGCCGCGCCAGGTGCGCAGGCGGGCGGCAATGCGCTGGCCGTCGTCGCCGTCGTGATTCTGCCCGACGAAGACGAGATGGGCGTCGGCGTTGTTGGCAAGAGGACTTTGCTCCCAGGCGTCGAGCAGGAGCTGGTTACATTTGGCCGGCCCGAGAAAGCCGAAGCTACAGACAATGAAGTCCCGCGCGCCCAGTTCCAAGGCGGCGCGCGCCTGAGCGCGCGCGTTCGGTGCCAAGCGCGGAAGGCGACGCAAATGGGGAATCTGCCGTAGGCACGTGGCTGGCTCCGGCCCGAGCCAGTCGTGCGTTAGTGCGCGGCTGTGGTTGGAGTGGACAATAACGCCGGTGGCGGTGGCCATGATGTCGCGATTGGCGGGATAGTGCCAAATGGCGGCGTCTTGCCCATCGCGTGCCAGGCAGGCGAGCGCGGGCCAGCCGTGGCTGTCGCGCAGGGCGCGCACCAGAGCGCCGGGCTCACCGCCGAGGGCTTGACGCCAGCCGTGGAGGTGGCCAAGGTAGAAGTCGTGTAGAACCAGAACACCGGGATGCTCGGCGAGCAGCGCGACCATGTGGGCGTGGTATTCCGAGTTGCCGACATGGTAGAGAATACGCTTGAAGCGGTGCGCCTGGGCGTTGAAGCTGGCGATGTCGATAACCGGGAAGTTGGCGTCGAGCCAGGGATCGGTCGTTGGATCGACATTGACCAAGGTGATGGCGTAGTGGACGGCCAGCTCGGGCAGGAGCTCGGCGCTGTAGTCGGCGATCCCGGAGCGCGCGGGCGGCAGTGGGGAGAGGTAGGCCAACGTCGGACGGGGCTGCTGGAGCTCTCGGTGCACGGCAAGCAGCTCGGCGGCGCGGGCGGCACTGGCAGTGGCGGTGAAAACGCTCAGGCGGTCGCGGGCGATCAGTAGACAGTCGCGGAGTTGGTCGGCGTGCGCGGGGTCATCGCACCAGATGCTGGTGGCGGTTTTGAGCCATTGCCAGTAGCGAGCGAGCTGCGGGCGGCCTTGGACCTGATCGTGCGGATGGCGGTCAAGATCAGGGCACGGCGGCGTACTGGCAAGGGTGGCAATACCAGGCAGAATGGGCGGTGGCGCGACGGACAGATCGGCGTCCTTGGCAGTGAGCGCGGCTGGCGTGGGCAGCCAGAAGAGGTCGGGCGCGAGCGCGGCAATGGCAGCGGCCTGAAGCAATGGATTGGGATCGAGCGGCGCGGCATGAAGGCGCTGGTGGGGCAGATAGGCCTCCCAAGCGCGGCGCGCGGCGATGGTGGCCGCAGGCGCGCTGGCTGGCAACCAAAGATGAATGCTGTACTGCGCTGGGGCAGCGATGGCGGCAAGCACCAGCGCCAGCGCCGGGCTGTCGCTGGAACCGGCAAGGTCGGTAGCCGGGGGAATTGGCAGATAGCGGGTATCAATCAGAAGGCGCATCGGCATTGGCATGAGTCGGTTAATCGGTCGCCTGCCCGGCATAGCGGCGCAGGGCGCGACGGACGCGGGCGACCTCGGGGGGAGGTTCGACCGCCGTTGACGGTGACGCGCTGACGTCGGTTAGGAGCAGGCTTTTGATGCGCTGGCGCAAGGACGGCATGCGGTTGAGCAGCCGTTGGGCAGGAGCGCTGAGCCACGGGCGAGCGAGTACGGCACGCACAAGATGACGCGGCAGGGCGTGGAGGATGTAGCGCGCATGGCCTAGCAGGGCATGGAGGGTGTAGAGCCGGTCGAGTGTCCAGCGCAGTGGGGCGGTCAGCCGCCAGGAGAGCGCTCGACGCATGCCTGCAACGGCAGCCTCGGCGGCGGCAGCGTGCGTCTCGGCGGCGGCGGTGCGGTCCTCGGCGGTGGCGGCGCGCATCTCGGCGGCGGCGGCGCGCGTCTCGGCCTGGTCACGCTGGCGCTGGGCGTCTTCAAGCGACTGCTGCAGCTCGCGGCTCCAGATCTCGAGTCGGGCGTGCTCGGCGGTCAAATGCAGCAAGCGTTCATGGAGGTCGTGATCCCAAGTGAGATTGCGCATGGTTTGGGTGTGGATGTCAATGGCGGCTTCGATGGCAGCAGCCCAGTGATGGTTGACATCGGGGGCTGGGGTGCCGGGGGTCGGGATGGCCGGCTCTGGATGGGCGTCGGGCCGCCCGGGCAGGCTGGCGCGCAGCTGGCGGAAAGTCCAGTCGGCGCGCGCTTGGCTCCAGAGCGCGGCGGCCCAGTCGCGATAGGGCGGCGGCAGGCGCCAGGGGCTGATGGCGGCGATGCGCAGAGGCTCGGGCTGGCTGACCTGGCCGGTGATGAGTTCGTAGACAAAGATCAGGAAGGCCAGGAAGGGGTCGCTTGGCCAGGCGCGGTCGGCAGGCTCAGGCTGAATGGCGCCGTAGTCCAGCAGCCGAGCATGACCGGCGGCATCAATGAGGATATTCCAGATGCGCAGGTCGCTGTGATAAAGGCCGGCGTCCTCCAGGGCGATGAGTTGCGCAAGGATGTCGCCGAGCACCTGATGACGGGCGGTGGGGTCGAGGTCTGGCAGGCATTCAAGCAGCAGGGTGCCAGGCAGACGCTCGCGCACCAGCCAGCCGGCACGGTCGGTGGCGGCGAACAGGTGCAGGGCGGGCAAACTGAGACCGGGCGGCGGATCGCGCAGGAAGGCGGCTTCGCGGGTCAGCTCGCCACGGTTGTCGAGCGCTGGGTCGGCAGTGTAGTCGAACAGCTTCACGAGCCGGTCGCCGGAGTCGAAATAGCGCCGCGAGCCGTGATAGTGGTTACGGGCGAGCGCATGGGGGTCGCGCCGGTGGCGGTCGATGGTACCGGCGAGCGGCGGCAGCACCCAGTGGCCATTGCTGGCGACAAACAGCGGGCGGTCGATGTCGCTCAAGTGGGTCGGATGCCAGGCTAGCTCATGGACGAAAGCCAGCTCGGCGAGCAGCTCGCGCGGGTCTTCGGGCTGGGCTGCGGCCCAGGCGAGGGGCTCCTCGCGTAACGCGAGTTCAAGCAGCAGGGTGGCGCCGGTGCCGGCGGCGGCATGGAGCCAGGTGCGCACCTGGGCAGCGCCGTGGCTGTTGACGATATGATGCAGGATGCTGAGGCCGAGGATGAGGTCGTAGCCGGAGACGTCGACCGAGGCGGGGTCGAGCCGACGCAGGACATCTTCCACTCGGGCGCGCTGGAAGCGGATATTCAAATCGGGCTCAGCGGCGGCGAGATGCTGGCAGAGCCTGATACTGGGCAGGTCGACGTCAATGCCTTCGACGCTGGCACCGCGCGAGGCGAGCTGTAAGCTAAAGTAGCCCTGGGCGCAGCCGAGGTCAAGCACGCGCAAAGGACGGCCGTGTAATTCAGCGAGGCAATCGTGCACGGCATTGATATGCTTCAAACGGTCGGCGCAAGCGCGCTTGGCGGCGGCAGGGTACTCCGGGTGGCCGTGGATGGGCTGGTACAGCTCGGGCAGCGCAGCAACCAGCGCGGCTAGCCGGTCGGACTGGGTGGGATCGGTCATGCGGCGGAGGCTCCGTCCACCTCAAGGGTGGCGTCGAGGTCGGCAAGTCCCCAGAAGGGAAGCGCGCGGCTGACGTGAACGATGACGGCGTCGTAGCGGCGCTCAAGCGGGATCAAGGTTTCCGTCTGATCGCCGGCGGAGATGCCGAAAGAGATCAGGTAGTCGCCACCGTTGAGGGCGAGCGGCAGCCGAAAGCGGAAAACGCGCCTTGCCCCAGTGCCGACGGCGATAGGCCCGCCGGTGCGGCCTGAGCGAACAACGAGGCTGTTGGCACCGTAGACGAAGACGCCGTCGAGAGTTTTGATCAGCAGTCCAGGGACGACGCTGGCGCAGGCACGCTCGAATTGAACGCGAAAGGCGAATTCCGTCATGGTGCCGCTTTCGATGCAGGCAGGATACTCGACCTCGGCGGCGCGGATGCGGTAGTCGAGAATCACCGCGCCACCCTCGCCCCAGCGGTGTTCTTCCTTGCGGTAGCCGGGTCGCGTGTGGAAGCGTTCGCGCGCGTCGGCAGTGTCGAAGTCCGAGTGGGTGGACGCTCCCTCGGGTTGAGGGTCCACGGCTGGCGCGGCGGTGACCGGACAGCTGTGACCAAAGAGATCGTCGAAATAGAGATTCGTGATATGCGCAGGCGTGTCATCGCCGACCAGGCGTCCGTCGCGCAGCAGTAGGGCACGGTCGCAGTGGACGATGACATCCGACATGGCGTGGGTGACCAAGATGAGGCTGGTGCCCTGGGCGCGGAAGGCGGCGATGCGCTCGTAGCATTTGGCCTGGAAGTGGGCGTCGCCGACGGAAAGGGCCTCATCAACGATGAGCAGATCGGGTCGGAAGGCGGTGACGGCGGCAAAGGCGACCCGCGCCTGCATGCCGGTGGAGTAGGTGCGCAGGGGCTGATCGAAGTAACTCCCAATATCGGCGAAGGCGGCAATCTCGGGCAGCGCGGCTTGGACATGAGCGCGCTCGAAGCCCATGAGTTCAGCCGTGTGCAGAGCGTTCTGGCGACCAGTCAGTTCGAGATCAAAGCCCATGCCTAACTCGAGAATCGCCGCGATGCGACCCTTTTGTGTGTCGCTGGGGTTGGGGCTGCGCAGCTCGATCTGACCTTCGCTCGGCGCTACGATGCCGGTAATTATCTTGAGCAAGGTGCTCTTGCCGGCACCGTTGCGCCCGACGATGCCGAGGGATTCTCCGGGGTTTAGCTCGAAGTCGATGTTGCGCAGCGTCCAGTGTTCCTGGCATGGTGAATGAGAGGCGCCAAACCAGTTGGCGACACGCTGCCACTCGGCGTCGTAGCGACGGTAGGCCTTGCCGAGATTGCGAACGCTGAGGAGGCTCATCTGGGTGAATTCATTCTAGGCGGACTCATAGGGCGTCGACCATTTCGGGGCTGGCGCGGCGGAAGAGCATTTGCGCTAACGCGAGCAACAGGATCGCGAGCAGGGTCAGCTCCAACAGGGCAAGTGGCTGCGGGGCGCGAGCGAAAACCATGACGTCCTGATAGGAGGTGATCAGCGGAACCAGGGGGTTGAAGGCTGTCAGCGTCTGCGCGGCCGGTGGCAGCATTTCATGGGCGTAGACAATGGGCGTGAGCCAGAAGGTGAATTGTAGCACCACGGGCACGACCTGCCCGATGTCGCGTATGAAGACATTGAGGACGCCGAGCAGCAGCCCGAGCCCAAGCCCGATACCGAGGTTGAGCGCAACCAGCAGCGGCAGCCAGAGAATGTGCGCATCGGGCCAGTGGCCGAGCACACCAAAGATGAGAATGACGGCAAGCAGCAGCATGAGGTTGTCGATCAGGGCGACGCCGACGACGGTGAGCAACAGGCTGATGCGCGGGAAGGCAACCTTTTTGATCAGGTTGGCGTGGTCGATGAACAGGGTGACGCCGCGCGTGAGCAAATCGCAGAATAGGGTCCAGGCGAATATGCCGGCGGTGAGGTAGATGGCGAAGGAGAAACGACCCTCAAGCCCTGGCAGGCGCCCGGCCAGAAAGACGGACAACACCAAGGCGTAGATGGCAACCAGGGCGAGCGGGTTGAGGATCATCCAAACGGCGCCCAGGCGACTACGAGCAAGCCGAGCGCGAAAGGTGTTAAGGATGGCGCCGCCGATGTAGTGCCGGAAACGCCAGGCACTTGTCAGCAGATTGCTTATACCTGCGTTTTCGAGATAGCGACGGGCTGAAACCAGCGGTTGCATGGAGCGCGGATTTTCCTGATCGGAGATTGGCAAAGATTGGGTCTGGAGGCTGACTCAGCAGGCGGGTAGAGGACGACAGGGAGTCAGGCGGGGTTGACGCGCACGGCAATGCTCTGGGGCCAGGTGCGACCATCGGAAAACCAGCAGACGTTCTCATGGACCATGTCGAAGCAGAACTGGTAGTCACCTGCCTGCCTGGGTGCAGCAACGACGAAGGGAATGCTTGCCTGTTGGCCGGGTTCAATCGGGCCAGGAAGCCTAATACCGTGAAAGTCGCGTTTGATCAGTGTTCCGTTTAGCGCAGCGAGGGCGATGCGCAAGCGGGTGTAACCCTCGCCAGCCGTTGTCCAAGTGTAGCCGCCAAGGTTAGTCACCAACGCTTCGCCATGGATGTCGCCGAGGGCAAGGCTGGTCTCGTCATGAAGTGTGACAGCAATTCGCGCTCGATGAAGGTGCGGATCTTCAGTGTAGAGGCTACTTGGGTAGGGACCGAAGGGACGATCAGTCTTGCGGCCGACGTAAAAGATGTTTTGGTGGCGGAGCTCGTCCGGTCCTCTGAGGTGCGCGCCAAAGTTGGCACGCAAGTCGGAAGTATCCTGGGAAATCGGGTAGACGTCATGCGTAACGAGTACGTCTTCGTCGAAGCCGGCGTATTCACCAAGTTCGGCGACTTCGATGGGAGTGTACTCCCGGTTGTGACGGCCATAGGGTCCAAATTGTGAGTAGATACCGAATCGATAAGGGGTTTCGAGATTCAGCAGGCTCTTGACTGATTCGTAACAAGCAATGTTTGGCGTGGTCACCAGAAAACGCCCCCCTGTGCGCAGAATGCGCTTAGCCTCGCGAAAGACGTGACAGGGATCGAGCAGCAGATGCTCAAGCATTTCCATGCTGATGACCAAGTCGAAACTGGCGTCTGGAAGTGGCCATTCATCTTGCTCGATATTGAAGCAATGCGCTTGACAAGCCAAGGTTTCCCCGGTTTGGGGATTATGAGCACACCGCTCCGTTGTCTCCTCGTCGTCGAAGGTGCCGATGACGATTTCGGCGCCTGGGAAACGGTCCTTCAGTAACAGAGTGAACAGAAGGGTGCCGCCACCCAGTTCGAGAATACGGGGATTAGGGATGCCCTCAGGGAAGTTGATCAAATTCAGGGTGGTCTGGTAACGCTCGAAATGGGTCTGAAAGTAGGGTCTGGCGTCCTCGGTCAGCAACCCGAAGGCCGTCAGTCGTTGCATAACCGCAGTGGCGTCGTCCGGGACAGGGGCAACAGGGTCGAGCATTCAGCGGGTCTCCTCGGAGTTTATGGAACGAAGGCGTATATGCTAGCACTTCCTGTCAGTCGTAGCGCAGTTTCTCGAAAGCCAATCCCAGCACGCGGGTATCGGTATCGCTGGCTTGAACCGCATCCGGCAAACGAAAGATGACCGAATTCTCGCCATTGCGCAGCAGGTCTGGCGGGAAATCCACGGTTAGATGCACATTGTTGCCCGCCAGCTGCCCTTGGTAGATTTCAACGCCGTTCAGGAGCATGGTAACCCGTTGGCGGCCGAAGAAAAATGCTTGCAGGTGAAATATCCCTTGATAGGGTCCGCCCCGGCCATCAACTCGAAAAGTCATTTCGGACGTTGTGCCTGATGACCAGCGTTGGGTGGCTTCAGGCTCGCACCAACCGATAAAGCTAGCATCGGCGGAATCAAAGGAAATAGTTCGCTGTGCATTCTGAGCGAGGCGCCTCTCATGCCCCCGCTTGCTGGCAAGCAACTGGGGATAGTGCCAGTCGAACAGATACCAGGGGTGATCGTCCACGCTTGGCTGAGCCGCCCAGATGTTTGCGTAATAGCCGAACAATCCCTGCCCGGTATTGACGAGGATCGCGAATATCGATGCAATCGCTAGCAGTCCGGTTGCGGCTTTACCAAAACGGCCTCTCAAGGCAGTAGGCCAAGAATACAGTGTTAGCAGAAAAAGCCCGGGCAAACTATCGCTCATTAACCTCGCACCAAACCCCTGTCCACCCCACCAATGGGAGAAATTGGACACCACGACCCAATGCGCTAGCGGCCAGGCCAGGCCGATAAGCAGCCATGATCGCTTCAGACCCCATGGCTTATCCGACTGCCCCAAACAGAGCCAGACGACAAGAATGAAGGGCGAGTAAATCAACAGCCCTCGGGCGGGGCTAAAAAGGTTGCCGTAGAGGGCATCGCTGAAGGTACCACCAACGATTTGAATATGACTCGTGGAAAGGCGTCCAGGCAGGTAGTAATCCGGCAAGAGCTGACCAAATTCATTAACACTGAAGAGCATAAATCCACCCAAGAGTGCCGCTAGCAGCAGCCCAGCCTTGATAGCATTCAGGCGGTGATCGCTGAACAGATACAGCAGCAAAAAAGGCGCCAGCAACGCCATGGTTGGTCGACAGAGATAGGCGAGAAACAGGGTTATGGCAATCACTGGCCACAATCCCGCTTGCTGGAGTCTGGTCGCGCGGATAGCAGTATAAATCGCCCCAAGCGCGAACAGGATCGCGAAATTGTGCGACCACAGCCCCCCACCGCTGGTGCTGGCAAGCGATGAGCCGGCCCAAAAAATTGCACTGATCAAGATCGCATTGAGCGGTTCTAGGAAAAGGCGCGCGAGCGCGATCAGCAGAACGACCGTCAGGGCGGATGTCAACGCGGCAATCACCCGTTGCACCTCTGCTTCATGTATCGCCATCTCGAAGCCAAACCCCTTCGCCATAGCAACAAACGGAAGACTGGCGAGCGAGGTGCCGAGAGGAAAATAATAGTAGTAGTGGCCGTTTTTTTCGCGAACACGATATCCGTATCTACTCAGAACCTCCGGACCGTAGTGATCAAGTTTCAATGTGCCATGGGTTAACAGAGTTTCACTGACCAGGAGTGTTCCGGCAGGATCCGAGCCGCTAGAAACAAACTTGGCCATTGATACGACGGCGATCACAGCCACCAAAACTGGAACCGCGAAGAGTCTGCTTGTGTCAATTTTCATGTGGTGATGAATACTCAGGGATTGTCACAAAATAAGTGTTCCATTTTGTGCTGGTGAAATAGTGTAATTCCAGTCGCCATGGAAGTCGTGTCGCTTGATGTTGACGGCAGCCAACTCAGCGGCAGTGACTTTTTGGCCGAGAGGATAGGTAGTGGAATCTAATTCTGCATGAACGCGTAATCCTGTGTCCGTCGTCGTGGCTGCGATGAGATTGACGATGACCTCATGACTGACAAGCGGTTTGCCTCGCCAGTTTTGGGTGATAAACGAGAACAAGCGATGCTCGATTTTGTTCCATTTGCTGGTTCCTGGTGGAAAATGGCAGACGGTTATTGGTAAGCCA
>NZ_NRRS01000067.1 GCF_016583795.1 Rhabdochromatium marinum
TGGGCAACGTCGAGGCGCGCAGCTCCGCACGAACGGCCGGGGTGGTGCGGGCGTTTTTATGAAGTCGAACCTGCATCGTTCATGCCTCCATGGTCTGATCGTCGCTGGTTGCTGGTCGAGATAGGGGTCGTTCAGCCTCTAGGCAATCCGCCTTGAGCTCGGCGATCAGTGCTTCAAGAACTGCTCGAGCGAGGAACAAAGGATGGCTCCTCTTTGGCAAATAATCACACGGGACGGGACAGATTGAAAATTATATCGAACCCCAGTCCTTTAACTTTCCTCGTTTGCAGCTAATCATCGCCTACCAACTGTATAAACCACAACTTTTTAAAAACTCTGGATAAAAAAGCTTAAAAATCAACCAGTCTTTTTTTAGAACAATATTTTTCGTTTCCTTAGTATAGTATCGGCTCCATTCATCGTGCTTTGAAGCATTCAACTGTTCCAACGGTAATACGGGAATATTCCACTCACTCATCAATGCAGGAAAATCTCGCTCTAAACTCTCGAAGCGAAGAACAGCATCCAGCGAAAATTGACTAGGATACAATTGAAAAACCTTGCACGGTGACAAGATCGCCATCTGATTGTTATTAAAACACATATACAAAAAATAGAAAGTAAGGAGGCCGATTTCTGGATTCTGGGCGAGAGCAAATTTTCGATCGCGACCCCATAACTTAATTTTTTTAGCGTCGAGATATTGCTTAAATAAACCGCAATCAGTAATAATCTCCAAAAAAACATTAAACTCGACGTCTGAAGCTATATAGCGCAGAGGATTTTTGATATTGTTCATTTGCTCTCGGAAAAAATGATAGATTGACACATAAAATGTTAACGGATTTCGAATTACACAAAATTTATATGGATTATTCTTCAATCGATGATCCGAGATGCGCGCGTGGTAAGCTAGTGAATCCCATCCAAAACGCTCTCCATACAGGGCTTTATTTACGCTCTTGCCAGCAGTCTTAGGTATATGCACGAAACAGACTTTCTTATCTATGCAATCGAGGCGAACTGATTCCGCCTGTCGAGAAAACATGCCCCGTAATTCATCAAGGATTCCTAACAAATAGTTTGGAAAGTAATTAGCCCGAAGTAAATTTATGGCTTCGTTCAAATAAAGAAAAGCGGTTTCCTCTTTACCAACTAAAATCGCGTTACGCGCAAGTGTCGCCAATATACCCACAAGTAATAGTTGTTGGATTTGCTCTTGCGGCAGACCAGTTTGCGATGACTCCCGAATTATATTACCAACCTCGGGAAAATCGTCGAGCGAGCAACCTCCTATGGCAGTTAAAAGTTGTCGATCAATAGGCTTATGACTTAAAAAACCACGTTGCCGGCCAGTTGCTGTTAATGGCTCCCAGTTGCGCGAAAAAAAATGATTTCGAGCAATCTCTCTAAATCGAGTTAAAATTTCTTGATTCATGCTAGACCGCTCCACATTCGTAATTCGCCATTCCTTGATATGTTTCGACCCGCGATTGATGACTCACTTATTTGATCGGACGAAGCGCGCGTCGCCGGCACATATCCGGTGTCACGATAAGCTCCTGTGAGACAGTACAAAGGACTGCCGAAGACTTCTATCGGAAATGGCTCCTCACCCGTCACGGACTAATGGGCGATGAACCCAGGCCGCAGCATTGGGCAGTTGAGCTTCTTCTTCCGCACCGTCTTTCCGCGCTCATCAGCAGCATGAAGATAGAAGATTAGCCACGTTGCGACCGGGAAATGTGCTCGGGCGTTCTTTACTTTTCTCTGTTCCTTGAGCAGAACCGCTACCCTTGGGCCTTGATCATAAAGTGGGCCAAGCCCTAATGATCCAGTCGGAAAAACTGTGGTTAACCATCATATAAAACAGTACCTTAGCCGACAACCGCACACTTTAGCCACTTAAGGGTGGCCCGCCTTATGATCGAGGCCCTACCCTTGATTAATTATGGGTTATCTTCATCGCTCATTATCCAAGCTAAAGGGGCGCGGGACGATCATAACGAAGCACTCCAATGCGACGAGAAACAAAAATTGCTGCTCAAGTGGATTTTGAGGTGACGCGGTCGTTTAGCCTGTAGTGAGATCAATGTGTCGCATCATGATTTCACATCAAAACCCACATGAGCGGAAATTGCACCGTTGCTAAATACAATACCCCCCTTTTGCATAAATTGCCCAAATTGCGTAATGCCAAACCAATTATATTTACACTTTAAAATCAAGTAGATGGCTTTATAACAAATGATGGTATCTTGTAATATGTCAATTTCTGAAGTGACAGACCTTTAGCCTCAAGAAAGTTGTCTACTGCTTCCGTTTCACCTGCTACTGTGGAATAGTCATCGAAAACAATTAATCCCCCAGACACTACACGATCATATAACAAGCTTAGTGCATACTGCGTTGGTTCTTTTACGTCCATATCTAGATGTAGGAACGAAATCCTTGTTGCTGGATAACGGTCTAAGTATTCCGGTATTGTATCGAAGACATTCCCCTCAACAAGCTCAAAATTATCAAAACCTTTATGTGCTAAGATCGTTTCAGTTTCTACCTTCGATAAACCTTCCCCGCCTTTTCCCTCAAATTGATCTATAAAAGCCTGATCCGAAGATAGAGATACTGAAGATCTCGGAAACTTGCCATAAGCATCGAAACCTATAATTTTTCTAGAATAGTCGTTCTCAAGTAAATTACGAAAAGTAGCTAGGCGGATAAGAGAAGCTGCTTTATACACTCCAAGTTCAAAAATGTCGCCTGGAAGACTAATAATTTTTTTATATAACTCGTAATGAGCTAAACTTTTACCTATTCTTGTCGGAGGTGAAAACCAATAAAAACCATTTTCAAAATCCCATGCTTTCTCAGAAGATATACCTCTAACAACTATTTTTTGTATTTCATTCATGATGTCATTTCCAGTGCCAATCGGTTACCATTTAGCGCTTTTGCAACAGATAAGTCGCCATAAGAATTTTTAAGTCTTTTTTGGGGATAGATTGAAATCTTGGAAGCAACTGTTCTTGAAGCCCATTCGGTAGTTGCTTTTGATACAGATCAATTTCTCTGATTTTCAATCCATATTTTTTAAAAGCCTGCATCATTTGCGAATGGCGCAATCGATTACACGACTTCGCACACCTTACATTATCCGATATCAAAAATCGCCAATATCTATAAGGGTCATCTTTTACTTTACGATGATCATGATCTCGAAAATCGACGATGTGAAGCATTTTTCCTCCGGTACTTAAAATATCCACAAGGTTTGATATATGCATCTCGAATGGGCGTATATGCTCAAGAACTGTACATGATATAATTAAATCGACTGATGAGCTTGAGCTAGTGTATTCAGAATATTTATCGGTATTTGTAACAATATATTTCAGTAGCAAGTTCTCTAAAAATTTATCCAAATTGCCTTTACATAAACTACTATAGTGCTTCGCAAATGAATTGATAATTTTGAAAAATTTCTGTGCTATAATGAAAAGTTTTCCTGCTTTTCTTCGAAATCGGCATCTTCTTGCCAGAACTTGTCTTCTACATCTCGTATATTTTTAATGATTTTTTTGCATGTGTTTGCAGTTACTTTTTCGAATGCCGCGTCTAACTGAATCCTAAGATTTTCTAAACTAAAATCACAATGCCGCGCCACCTCGTTTTTTACCACGGCCCAGCATTTTTCGATAGGTTGTAGTTCAGGATGATAAGGAGGTGTTCGCAAAACTTTGTGCCCTTCTTTTTTTGCTATCACATCAACCTCATAAGTGGGTTCTGGAGCGATTTTTCTCAAAATTTCTACAAGCTCAACTTTTAGGCAATCTTCTGCGCAGGGTATTTTGTTCTGATCAAGCCAGTCACGAATTCTTTCTTTCGAACATGTCGGGGTCGGCGCTGAATCTTCTGTAAGAATATTATGATAAGAGGCATTATCCATTACGATTATTGACTGGCTTGGTATATTTGGAAGCAATGCCTCGGTAAACCATTTGCTAAAAAGTTTTCCATCCATTTGCCCATGATAATCACCTGTTTTTCTTGTGCTTTTGAAGACAATTTTCGCGTTAGGAACCCAACCATCCATTGTAATTGCATTAAGGATAATTAATCGTTCGCCTTTTCCTGTTGGCTTCTGGATCCAAGGGCCATCTTCGACTGAGTGCCACACCAAGTCATGGCTATGATTTTTGTTGACGTAAGACTCATCTAAATAGACTTCCGGCCGAAGAGGCTGGTTATCAGAATTTCGGTTGCCGCGCATCTTCCGCAGATAGCGTTGCCGAGCAGAAATGATGTTGTCTTTTTCCTTTAAATGCTGTGTTCTGATACCTTTGCCAAATTCAAAACCCCATCGATCCAAAGTCCTGGCCAACGTCGAAATATGATAGATTTGATCAGGCGATTTGCTCCGAAGAAAGACTTGAATTGTTTCCAAGGTAATATGTACGCCCTCTCGATTGGCTTCTCGAATATATGCCCGAACCGATTCTTGATCGGAACTTTCTATTGAGTATGCCGGTCGTCCTCGCATCAGCGTAGGTGCATCAAGGCTCTCCGGATCTTTCCGATATTGAGCCATGACGCGATTGACGGTGGCTAGACCAACATCAAGAGCATCCGAAGTCATTTGAGCGGGAGAATCACTTGATCCAAATGCTAACCTATTTCTTCTAAAGTATTGGTTAACAGAAACAAGTAGCCGTTTTTCCTCAGGGGTCAGTGGCTTGCCTCTCGGATGTACCACAGGATTTTTCCATGCTGACAAAATAACTTTTCAGTATAGCATGGAAAAATTAAGATTTTATCAATTCATTTGCAAAGCGCCATAGTATCTAGCAAGCGCAAGCGCCGTTGAAAATCAATGCTATTAGTGTGCCGCATCATGAATGCAGTTTGATCATTCTCTACTGCTGCTAAAAAATGACACAGATTGATAGCTATTTGCGCTGAAGCTACTCTAGATATGTCTGCAGAAATGACAGAACTAGCACCATTTAAATAAAAACCTATACCAATACCTAATGGGTTAGTAACCCCACAGCCGAAATCGAGCGTATTACGGCCGTATACCCAAGGCTTTTTTAAATACTTGGAATAGGCCGCTAAGTGTTTAGCGACTTTATAAGGGTTCTCATAATCTTTTTTGGTCATTAGTATTGCTTGAAATATGAAAAACAGTTTCAATGAAGCTATTATTTCATTTAAGCTAATCTTTGATGCCAACCCCACGCCGTATCAATAATTGAATCCAAGCAAGTATTGCTTGGCGACCAGCCTAATATTTTTTTTGCTTTTTTTGCGTCGCCAATCAGTATCGGAGGGTCTCCTTCCCGTCTTTGAAATTCTTTAACGGCAATCTCTCTCTGAGTAATCGTTCGAGCGCTTTCTATAACATCCTTAACAGAAAAACCATCCCCATTACCTAAATTGAAAATAGTTTCAGTGCCTCCGTTGCAAAGATATTCGAGCGCCAAAATGTGAGCATCAGCAAGGTCAGTCACGTGAATATAGTCGCGTATGCAAGTACCATCTTTGGTATTGTAATCAGTGCCGAATATTTTAACTTCACCTTGCTCGCGAAGCGCCGCCTGCAAGACCAGCGGTATCAAGTGTGTTTCAGGTTCGTGCCATTCCCCGATAATGCCGTCAGGATCTGCGCCTGCGGCATTAAAATATCGTAAAACAACATAATTCAGGTTATAGGCTATTTGATAGTCAGCCAAGATGTTTTCGATCATCAGCTTCGATCTGCCGTATGGGTTTATTGGGGACTGTTGATGCGTCTCCGGTATTGGCAATTCCTGCGGCAAGCCATAAGTTGCGCATGTCGATGAAAAAATGATCTTTTTTACATCACATTCCAGCATTGTATCTAAAAGGTTTAGTGTATTTGCGACATTGTTGTTGTAATATTTACTCGGGTGATGAACAGACTCACCTACATAAGCGTAAGCAGCGAAGTGCATGACCGCGTCGATTTGATGCTTTTTAAAGATAAGTTTCAGTGAATCTTTGTTTTGTAAATCAACCAAGAAAAAATTGCCCCATTTTACAAATTCAGAATGACCGTAGACCAAGTTATCCAAAACAATAGTTTTATAGCCTTTAGAATGCAATGCTTTATTGACATGACTGCCAATATAGCCAGCGCCACCAGTCACAAGTATGTTAGGCATCTGATCCTGCTCGTTTTAAATAGTTATCAAAATAGTCAATTGTTTTAACTAGGCCTTCTTCAAGCGGTATTTGCGGCGACCATTCTAGAACCTTTGCTGCTAACGTAATATCAGGCTTTCGCTGTTTCGGATCATCTTCAGGTAAGTCCCTAAAAACAAGTTCTGACTTTGAATTTGTCAGTTCAACAACTTTTTCAGCAAGCTCCAATATTGTAAATTCGTTCGGGTTCCCAAGATTGATTGGCCCAGAAAATTCATCACTTGTATTCATCAGGCGAACGAACGCATCAATCATGTCATCAACATAACAAAATGATCGTGTTTGTGATCCAGCACCATATATTGTAATCGCATCACCGCGAAGCGCTTGAACGATAAAATTACTGACAACACGCCCGTCATTAATGTGCATACGAGGGCCGTAGGTGTTGAATATCCGGGGTATCTTGATGTTGACGCCGTGCTGCCGAAGGTAGTCAAAACACAAAGCTTCGGCACATCTTTTGCCTTCATCATAACAAGATCTTGGCCCAATTGGGTTTACATTGCCCCAGTAACTTTCCGGTTGCGGATGCATTTCAGGATCGCCATAAACCTCAGATGTACTAGCGTGTAAGATTTTGGATTTTACCCTTTTAGCGAGACCCAACATGTTAATGACTCCTGTGACAGAAGTCTTAGTGGTTTGAACGGGGTCCAATTGGTAATGTATTGGCGATGCTGGGCAAGCGAGGTTGTAGATTTCGTCAACTTCAACATAAAGCGGAAAGGTGATGTCATGCCGAAAAAACTCGAATCGAGGATGTGTATTTAAATGATATATATTCTCTTTGTTACCGGTGAAGCAGTTATCTACACAGATGACTTCATTACCTTGCTCTAATAAACGCTCACAAAGGTGTGAACCCAGAAATCCAGCGCCACCAGTGACTAGAATAGTTTTAATCATTTTATTTACTCTTTGTTTTTTAAGACATTTTAATAACGCAGTCAATCTTTACAGGATGGAAATAAATTAGCCTTCAGGCTTTCTTATAAAACTCCAGGTACCAGTTTACGAATGCTTTGATCCCTGCTTCAACACTGGTGGCGGGCTGGTAGCCAAGCTCCTCGACTAAGTCGCTGACATCGGCATAAGTATCTGGCACATCGCCGGGTTGCAACGGCAGGAGCTGTTTTTCGGCCACGCGACCTAGACACTGCTCCAGGGTCTCGATGTAGTGCATCAATTCGACCGGGCTGTTGTTACCGATGTTATAGAGCCGATAGGGGCCACGGCTGGTGGCGGAATCCGGTTGCGCGCCGTTCCAGCGGGGATTCGGCTCTGGGATGTGATCTAACACTCTGATCACTCCCTCAACAATATCATCGATATAGGTGAAATCACGCCGGTGCTTGCCATAGTTGAACACCTGAATCGGCTCACCGGCGAGGATGGCACGGGTAAACAGGAACAGCGCCATGTCCGGTCGACCCCAAGGCCCGTAGACGGTGAAGAAGCGCAAGCCAGTGGTCGGCAGTTGGTAGAGCTCGCTGTAGGTATGCGCCATCAGCTCATTCGCTTTTTTGCTGGCGGCATAGAGGCTGAGTGGATGATCGACATTATCATGCACCGAAAACGGCATGCGCGTGTTGGCGCCATAGACCGAGCTACTGGAGGCATAGACCAGATGCTCAACATCGTGATGGCGACAGCCTTCGAGGATGTGTGCAAAGCCGACTAAATTGGTCTCGACATAGGCGAGCGGGTTTTCGATGGAATAGCGTACACCAGCCTGCGCGGCGAGATTGACTACTCGCTCAGGTTTATAGCGTGCAAATACCCCGTTTACTACTTTCCGATCAGAAATATCAACGCGCAGATCAGTGAATGCCGCCTGATTTTTTACTCGTTCAAGGCGAGCCAGCTTTAGACTAACATCGTAGTAGTCATTTAGATTGTCGAGCCCGATGACTTCATCCCCTCGCTCCAATAAGCGGATTGCTAAGGCTGACCCAATGAATCCAGCTGCACCCGTCACTAACACTTTCATCTAAAAACCCTGATGATTCAAACTTTAGGAGGCGATACGCAAAGCTTGTTAGCTAAGAATACGTCTTCTCGAAAAAAGACATTTTACAAACAACCGCACTTAGTCGTGATCACCCAGCATCGCTGCTGTTTTGATCTGTAGGCTATCGTCGGGCGACATCTCAATATAACCGATCTTCTCGCCAAGCAGGGTACCCGTCTGGAGAACTTCCCACCAAGTGGCAAGAATGGCTCCGTTAAAACGGTAAAGGCGTTCGCGGTCGTAGGCAAGATCGTTGAAGCGACCCGGATTGAGGAGATTTAATCCATCCTGACCGTGAGAAAATAATGGCTCTCGTTCTTCCTGCACTGAAACGACCGAATCGCTCTCGGTAATGCGCAGTACATTCATTGCTTTATCGATATGTTCAGCACTGCGATGAACGGCATGGATACTTAGGAAGATAACGACATCGGGATAGGTACCATGTAGATCGCGATGATATTCTCCGGTGCTTAACATGATGTCGCGAATCGGCACATTACCGGGTGTATCGCCAGGCTTGCCTCGCAGCAATCGCCAGTGAGCAGAAACCCGTCCTTCCGTTTCGAGCCGTGCAGCGGCATCTAAGACAGATTGGCTTTCCGATGAGACCATGACTTGAGTGACCCGCCGGGCCGCCGATGCGACGCGAATGGCGCGTTCCAATAGGGAACAGCCCTCGAATTCACGGTAGGGAACACCCTCAAAGCCAGGATAAGACTCGCGCACGGGAATCACCGCCACGCAGGTCGGTGTATAGCTTCCTTCCAGCCCACTGCCGATGCGTTCAAAAATTTGTGCGCGTGCGCTGAGTAGTCGGGTAAAGTCGCGGCTGAGCGATTTTCCGTGCTGCCGGTAATAAAAGACAGGCATGTCCAAACTTGCTACACCGACACGATTGGATAATTTGTACCATAGCTCCCAACCATCTTGTGCATTGATATCTTCGGAATAGCCGCCCACTGCCTTCAACGCTCGCGTGCGAAACAGGGTGCAAGCGCCGTGTGGAGGTAAGTGCCCAGCCCTGTCTTCTTGACCGAGACGATACCGGCGCTCCATGCCAAGAATCCTGCCTTCTGGATCAGTGTAAAAATAGTTTCCGTAGACCAGCCCCAGGTGAGGATTGGACTCAATTTTAGCGACCATCAGAAGGAGTGCGCATTCGTCTAGCCAATCATCGGCATCGAGGCGCATCAGGTACTTGCCTTTTGCCATACCGAGTACCCGATTAGCAATTTTCTGAAGTCCTATCGGTTCGGCGTTATGCAGTATTGTAATGCGATCCGGCTCCTGTCGATGCAAAGCATCTGCAACGGTAGCTGTTTCATCATCAGATGCTTCATCGATAATAATAAGTTCCCAATTCTTATAGAGCTGCTGCAATACACTTTCGACGCATTGCATTAAGTACTGACCATAGTTACGGCAAGGAACGTAGACAGTAACCAGGCAAGATTGCCCAAAATCTTTCAACATACTTAATACTTATTTCTCTGATACACGATCATGCAGTTTCCGCGCTGGAATACCAGCTACGACACTAGCTGGATCAACATTATGAACAACGACCGCATTACTACCTATTACAGCGTCAGGCCCAACTGTACAACCCGGCATAATGACTACATGGGCGGCCAGCCAAGCGCCATCACCGATTTGAATTGATCCATGATCATAGCCTTGGTCGCAGATTGGTGCTTCTAAACTTGTGAACCGGTGCATACTAGTCTGTAGGTAGACGAAACCAGAAACTAGACATTTACGGCCTAAGTCAATAGAGTCGCCACCATTTAGAACCGAATATAGACCTATACGAGTGCCAGCGCCAATCCGCACGACTGCACAATTTGAAGCTAAAATACGCACACCACGGTCAATACGTGAACCATCCTCTATAAGCACTTGAGCTGAACCATGTACGCGCACTTCCACTCCACTTCGGAATTCAACATCATCACCAATGATTAATTCTGCGCTGGAATCGACCAGGCAACGTGGCATTCCATCGCAGCGAAAGTTGTGACCGATACGAACATTGTGAGCCCCATATATGAGTCGGAAGAGGCTAGCCCACAATTTTGGTTTACCCTGTCGCAACCAGCCTTGTGTTAGATTTGCTAGAAACTTCATCGGCCATCTACCTTTGAATCAGTTATGCTCTGATAGTCGATTCCCTCACTGATAGAGCTAAATGGATTAATATCGCGCAGCGCTTTTGCGCCAACTACCAAATTGGTGTCACGCGCATCAGTCCCGTGTAATGGACGTAGCAGCACCAAATCATCACTTGAAATGATCTCACCAGCCTTAACCAGCCGATTCACATAAACACCGCGCCTGAAAGAAATTTCATGTCCGTTTTCAAGTTCACTGGGTTGTGGCATTTTCACGCCATCGCCCCGCAGCGCGGTGATTTGGGCGATCTCCTTTTTGAGCTGGCGTACTTCGCTGGCGACGAGCGAAACTTTATGATCGCGGAAGGTTTTCCCTTCGCGTGCATCGGTAAAGTGAAACTCCAGAGCATCAGCCCCCATCGCAGCCGCAGTGCCCAACGCGGCCATGCCTTCCGTATGATCAGAATAGCCAACAGCCAAGCCAGTAGATGCGCGTATGGTCTCCATAACGCGAAGGTTGGCATCCTCATTTGGAATGGGGTACATCGATGTACATTGCATGATACAGAGCATTTCAGGGTGTTTGAAACGCGCATCAACGCTTTGCAAAAAGGATACGGTTTGCATCACCTCATTCATCGTGGCAAGGCCGGTTGAAAGCAGCATCGGCTTACCCCGCCGCGCAAATTCAGCCAACAGCGGCCAAGCCGTTAGATCGCCGGAGCCAATTTTGTAAAAATCCATGTAGGGGTCGATCCACTCCAACATCGCCAGATCCCAGACAGATGCGACATAAGACACACCCGCCCCACGGCACATCTTAGCCAATTGAATGTGTTGCTCGCGACTCAGCTCAAATTTCTGGAAATGTTTATTCCGATCCGGGCTTTCGATCGGGCTAACCAAGGTATCACCGCGATAGAGTTGAAACTTGACGCAATCGGCTCCTGAATCAATGGCAGCCTCGCACATGGCTTTTGCGGTCGAGAAATCACCTTCGTGATTTCCACCAATCTCGGCGATTAGTAGCGGTCCAGATGAGCCGCGCCAAGGCGAAGGCTGAGGTTTGCTCGTCGCCAGTTCATAGATTTCTCGCAGTGAGCGCAAAGCGGGCGCTGGTCCAGCGCGATCCAGAATATTGCACGCGAGTTCGAAATCCCGAGGTGTGTCGAGCGCAAGTGGTAACCCCGCAGCTTGCGGACAGAATGTATTTTGATAGATGTAGCGACGACCGAGCGTTGGATTGTCATAAAACCAAGAAGTCACATGTTCGCGGTGCGAGCCATCGGTGACCTGATCCATGGTCTGACGGTAGAAGGCGGTGCGAATAATTTCAACGCTCATTCCGTAAGGGAACGTCCGCTCCGGCACGTTACTGATCAAGTCAAAATGATCAGTATCCGCAATCGCTAACATGGCATGCAGTGTATCCCGGTCGAGAAACAGGTTGTCACCGTTGATGCGGACGGCAAAGTCCCAGCCATGCTGCTCAGCACATTCCAAAAAGCGGCCAGCGACATCATTGAGGCTACCACGAAAACAATGAAGCCCAGCGCGCCGACAATAGTCTGCAATCAGGTTATCACTCGTCTCGTCCGAAGTGGCTACAGCGAGCGGTCGGTGAGGTGCGGCGTGTTGAATGCGCTCAATGATGTAACTCAAGATGGTGCGACCGCGAATCACCCGCAGAATCTTGCCAGGCAACCGTTTAGAGTCATGGCGACAAAGCAAAATAATACCGATTGTCATTCCCGTGCTCCGATCACTTTAGCGGGCACACCACCCACAATGGCATAAGGTGCGACATCCTCGCGGACGACCGCACCAGCGGCAATAATGGCGCCATTTCCAATGGTGACGCCAGACAAGATTACTGCGTGCGCACCAATCCAGACATCATTACCAATACGAATGGGACGACTACGGTTCGCCTGGCGGTTCATCAGCAGATCCTTGCGGATACCGTGATCGCTATCGACGATATAGACAAAAGAGGCGACCATGCAATCTTCGCCGATTTCAATCTCAGAGGTAGAATAAATAAAGGTATGAAAACCGATTGAGGTCCGCGCGCCAATTGTCACTTCAGCCGTGGCATTACATGGACAGATATGCGCGCCTGATTTGATAATCACCGCAGAATTAAGTTTAATGTTCTTAGGATAACGCAGCAACATTGCCCGGCATAAGAGCACCACGTCCTTCGAAATTTTTACACCTCGCATTCGATGCCAGAGAACTCTTAACCTGAGCAGCCAGACGGGTGGCAAATGGCGCCGTAGTTGTTCGTTTGGAGAAGACATCTCGCTCGCCACCATCACTACAACCGAAGGTCACTACTGCTGGGAGGAAGGATACATTTTAGATCGTACAGCAGATGTACCACCTGACCAAAAGCGCGCAAGCCAACCTCTCCCATATCCTGAAACTGCCGATGAGCGACGGCAAGAATGATGGCATTGTAAGCTCCACGTTCTGGAGTTGTAAGCAGTTCGATCCCGTATTCTTCACGCGCTTCTAACGGCGATGCCCAAGGGTCATAGA
The DNA here is from genome assembly GCF_016583795.1 of Rhabdochromatium marinum. GTDB lineage: Bacteria > Pseudomonadota > Gammaproteobacteria > Chromatiales > Chromatiaceae > Rhabdochromatium > Rhabdochromatium marinum. The sequence continues at coordinate 12,901 of NZ_NRRS01000067.1, forward strand.
CATCGACTTGACATTGAAAATCTTTCAACTCGTTAACAATATCAATCACCCGAGTATTACGCAAATCAGGGCAGTTTTCTTTAAAGGTCAATCCAAGCACCAACACACGACTACCTGCAATCGGGATGTGGCGGCGGGTCATTGCCTTAATCAGTTGGCCGACCACATATGCACCCATGGCGTCGTTTAAACGGCGACCAGCAAGGATGATTTCGGGGTGATAGCCAATAGCCTGCGCCTTATGGGTTAAATAATAAGGATCAACCCCAATGCAATGACCGCCAACAAGTCCAGGGCGAAATGATAAAAAATTCCACTTACTGCCAGCCGCCTCAAGAACCGCTTGAGTGTCAATGCCAAGGCGGTTAAAAATGACAGCAAGTTCGTTGACCAAGGCAATGTTTAGATCGCGTTGGGTGTTTTCGATAACTTTTGCAGCTTCGGCGACCTTGATACTCTGGGCTTTATAGGTACCGGCTGCGATGATTTCACGATAAAGAGCGTCGACCAGTTCAGCAACCTCGGGTGTGGATCCAGAAGTGACCTTGGTGATGGTGGTGAGGCGGTGTTTCTTATCGCCAGGGTTGATGCGTTCAGGACTGTAACCACAGAAAAAGTCGCGGTTGTACCGAAGCCCAGATTCCGCCTCAAGCACTGGCACGCAATCTTCTTCCGTGCAGCCAGGATAAACGGTCGATTCGAATATCACAATGTCGTCAGGCTTGAGTACCCTGCCGACGGTCTCACAGGCCGAGAGCAAGGGATTCAGATCGGGTCGTTTATATGCGTCAATGGGCGTTGGCACGGTTACGATGAAGGTATCACAGACGCGCAGAGCTTCAGCATCAGTCGTCATGCTCAGCCTACCGGCAGCCGCCAACTCCTCTTCAGTACTCTCTCTTGTTACGTCAGTGCCCGACAGCAGTTCATCGATGCGACGTTGACTAATGTCAAAACCAATCACCTGACGTATACGACCGAATTCCAGTGCAAGGGGAAGTCCAACATAGCCGAGACCAATGATGGCGAGATGTCGGTTTTGATCAAGCATTTTTTAACTTGCCATTTCTAAATTTTGCCACAACTAAAATTATAGTGGCTTTGAAACCGAAAATATCCCAATTTATCATTTATTCAGTAACATTGACATTTGATCCATATATTCCTTATCCGTTAACGCAAGCACGCCCTCGCACTCTTTGTCACCACATATACTTCCTGATATTTTTCCTGCACGCCAAAAATTACGAATAAATTGTCGGTTCTCCATAAAATCGTGTCCAAACGGATAAGTTTTAAGGGGAATTTGCGTTGTCGCGCCCTCCGCCCGTCCAGACGCGTAAGGGTTTGCAGACAAATAAAAATTGGATTTAAAAATCTTAACTCGCCTAGGATTAAAAAAAAGCACATCATAAAGAATTTTTTGTATGGCATTCGCGGACCCATTAAAAAACAAAAAATCAGGATTCAACATAATCCGCGCTTTATTTTCGTTAATAAGGTCATTTGTGTATTTATGGTTGTTACTATTTAGTATCACCATTTTTAAATCTGCTATAAAAGCTTTATCGCGCCGATCCGCAACGATATTAGAAAATGCGTTATTAAAATAGGATACATCGGTTTTTGAGCCGTAGATCTTTTGGCTTGCAACTCTTTCCCCAGAATAAGCGACGCGTATTACGACATCAAACGAGTCAATTTCATCCCCATCAGCATCAAAATTGTTAGCAGATCCCACAATAGCGACGCTTTTGCCTTCAACCAGATTGGTATATTTTAACCAACCCAAGCAACCATCAAAGGAGATAGATGGCATTGAACAATTCTTTTCTGACATTAACCCATTTAAATAAAGCCGGAAAAAATTTGTTTTATAGACATCCTGCGAAATAAGCTCTTGCTCACTAAGCAAGTGGTCTGCCGCAACGAGATCACCTGATTGAATGGCTGCCTTGACCGCAGTCAATAGATAACGACCACTCTCTGCATGGGAATATGCTCTTAATGTTGCGAGCCTCTTTATCTCATGGGCAGACTTGAACATGCCGTGGGATACTAGTAAATTATTAATATATAACCATGACTGAGTATGCAATATGTCAGCACTGTAACAGCTAAAAATGGTAGCGAGCTTTTCGTCACTGTCATAGGTTTTGCTAGTATTCCAGATTGATTTTAGTTTATCAATTAAATCCCTTATGCTCTCAACCATCTCGGTTGCCTCTTCCTTCGATGCTTTATTGATATCTTTTTTTAATGCGTTTTCGATAAAGGCCGTTTCCTCTCCGGTGAGCCGCGCGATATAACTCATCTTCCCCATTGATGCTTTGTTACATTCAGGATATTTTCTGCTACGATCAAAAAGAGAATATAGGTTTCTGAGTTCTGAAATTATGTTTTTATCGAGTAACTCGGTCGTTGTATTTAAGACCGGCGCAATTTTTGCGTTCAACTGTGAGAATGCAATATTTATAGATTCAAATTCGATAGACGCCCTGTCTTCTTTGTTGTTTGCGAGCGTTTTAGCTCGCCCATGATAATATTTTGCTTTTTCGGTGTTGTTTGCAGACAAAAAAGAACTCGTTAAATTTTGATAGTATGCAAAAATTACGACATTTTTCTCAGACAGCAATTCTTCAAGGCGAACTGTATATTGATATAAATTGCGTTTATGTGAATGCGGATGAGACGGAACCGCATTTCTCGCATACGCAAATTTCAATTCGTGATCTTGGCTATTGGTAATCAGTGCGCTTTCGATCAACTGATCGGCTTCCGTCGTTTTTCCTTGTTCCCTTAAACATTCACAGCGCCGCAATACAACATCAGTTTGGCGGGAGGGCGCGTCATTTTGTAATGTGCGCCAAAAAAACTCTGCCGATTCCCAATCTTTTCGTTTGGAGGCTGCCATAGCTTTAGCTTCGATCTCGCTATCTTTATAAGTATCGAATTCTTTTCCATAAGTTTTTGAAATCGCAAAATTCATTCTGTTAACAAAACTTTTTAGACACAGCTTAGCCTGCAAGGCGGTATATTGACCAATATCAATATTTTTCGCAGTAGCATCAACGATGCTTTTAAAAGCTGCTGCAAGTGTATAATCTTGATACACGGCGCAACCACTTATGTCTTGTATTACTTCAGCAATTCCGGTTGCTCTGTAGACAACAACTTTGGTGTAGGCCTGTATGGCTTCGATGCAAACTAAAGGAAAGGGATCATCTTTGGAGGTAAGAAAAAAAACATCTGCTCGACTGATAAAGTGAAAATATTTTTCACCATCCAGCGCGCCGAGATATTGAACATAGGGACTGTCTTTAAGTAGCTTTGTTAGTTTATTCGTATGTGAGAAACCCGCCCACTCGAAGCGCCAAGGTAATTTTTTTTCATTCGCATAGCGAGCCACATCCAAAAATAACTGCACGCCTTTTCTTTCTTGAACACTTCCCGCCATCACTACTCGAAACATCTTGTTTTTCTTTTTTTGTCGCACATCTTGTTGATTTTCTTGATGTAAAGCGGATGTCTCGTATATAGTATATGTTTTTTTTGCCCTGAAACTAAATTTAAGCCACTCTGCCTGTGCATTAGAAACGCAAAGAATATTCATGCTAGGTAATGCGTTTATAAACTTGTAATATTTTTCTGTTTGGTCGGTTTTAAATTTATCAAATGCCCATTGGGTTTCGTGAAAATAGACCAAAAAAGAGTTTGGGGCAAGTGAGCATATGAAATCTAAAAATGCGTCACATTTTAAAAATGGATGCACTGAGTTGATAATAACAAAATCGTAGTCTCTGAATTTTTCTATTAGTTCTTCTTTTGTGAAAAATTCTGTTACCTCAAAAGTATCTATCTCCGCCATTTTCAAAAATGTGATTGCTTTTACATAATAGCTAAGCGAACGCATCACTCCAGTTTGCAGTTTGTAATCATGCCCAATTAGAGCAATTTTCTTAATTCCACGTGGTATCTGATGAATAAATTCAGCGTACCTCGTTAGCGCAAGCTCACTACTGTTTTTGATTTTTGGTTTCGCTTTAAATGATGCGCTACTTTTTCCCTGAATTATGAAATGTAGCAAAGGATTTTCACCCTGAGACAGGTTGATTTGTTCTTCTTGTGTATATTTACCCCAATTTAGTGTTTGATTTGGCGATGCATTATTGTGGCATCCGGTATTTAAATAATGTTTTATTGGCTCAATTCTGGCTTTTAACAGCCAAGGATTATTAGCAAGGTACCACTCCTCATCAAATAAGCCAGATGCACTAATAGCCTCAATGGCTTTACAGTCTAGCTCGTCCTCAATCTGATTATCCTTTTGATGTGCTAGCAGTACGGCTTGTCTGATAGTGACTGGACTCCCGCTGAGTTCTGTACCATCAGTAAAACCAACGAATATTTTTTTGTGTTTTTGATAGGCTGATATATCCAAGCTGAATGCGTGATTACCGCGTCCGATGCCGGCATTGCGCAGCCTTTCTTGGAATGTGTTGGGAATGACTTGATCAAGTATCTCGCCTTTTTCACTGACAACATGAATCTTTGGAGGATTGGATTCTGGTTTATTTGTATCCCAAGCCCAGCCAACTAGTCTTCCATCAAGGTAGTGCACTTCGCCGATCTTGTTGACACCTGCGTATAGTGCCTTTTCGTGCAAATCAAGAAACTTTTTGATGTCTTTTTTTACGCGACTTTTGGGCGAAAAATATTTCTCACTTTTCTTAGGCGCTACCGGCAGGTGTTTAGATAAGGGTGATTCGGGAACTGCACAAAAAATCTTCGCGTTTGGAAATAATGTAAGAAGTGTAGAAAGGAAGCGAATATCAATGTCTTCAGCGTGCGTTTTCTTAAAATAACCTTGTTTAAGGGAATCTTTGAGGAGCGTTTTTGCGATATAGGGTGGCGTGGTATAATCATGATGCTGATAGCTAGATGGCTCATTAAGTAAGGGTTGGAACAAGTCCAAACCGGATATGTAAATTTCTTCAAATCCTAAAAAAAGGCCCGTTGCAATTTGCATGAACCCCGTAGTCGGTATTCCTCCAAATTTTCTTGTGATAAAAAAATCATCGAACTCCTTAAAATGAGAAAACAGGTCTCTTGGCCATAAGCGTGGTCTCGCAATCTTTGTCCATCGTGAAGTTTCCGGTACAAATATTGGCAATGATGGCTTCATTAAATTTGTGGGCCGAAAATAAAAGCCAATCGAATAAAAATTATGCTGAGCAATAATCTCCAGCGCAGCCAATGTTCTTCTCGCATATATCGGCAGATGATACGCATCGACGCGATCACCAAACTGATAGTTTTCCTCAAGATAAAAATCGTTAAGACGAAATATTACAGGATTTTGTGGAACCCTTGAATTTTCAAAATATTTATTGCTAGGACCATTCGCAACTAATAGCAGAGGTCGATGGTTTTCCTTGGAAAGGTTGCATTGTTCACGAAATATTTGTAAAGGATTCTCATCGATATATTTGCTTCTACTCTTGATAACTTCTCCTCTAGCGGTAGGTGAATTGTGAAAATTACGATTTTTTATGCGCAATATGTAAGCAATGCCATCCAAATAGGCTTTATTAGTTAACTCAAGAACCCTTGTATCTGTCATTTCAACATGACTTTTGTCCTGTTTTACTACTTGTCGAACCAGCGATAGCTGGCCGGTTAAATCATGATTTACCATTACTGGTTGCAAACGACGCAGCGGAATAGCTGCTAAATCTTTATCGCCCCGCCCCCGATACCTCTCAGCATGCTGGCGCTCACCCAAATAAAAATTCACCTTAAACAGCTTAACCCACTCCACCCCATGCAGCAGCAAATCAAACACCACCGCCGGCACCGCATTGAGCGACTTATAAAACGCCCCCGGATACTCCGCAATCATCCGCACCCGATCCGCCGCCCAAGCCAACCGATCCGCATCATAGCGCGGCCGCCGAATTAAACAAAAATCCAGCGCCTTCACCAACCCCAGCCGCTGCTCCGCGCTCAACAACCGCACCGTATGCGCATTGTAAAGCGCCACATGGGTCTTGCGCCCAAACTCCTCGGCCTCCGGCAGACTCTCCGGCCCGCGCCAATTCATCCGCACCACCACATCGAAGCCGTCGATCTCCGCCCCATCCAAGCTCCCCGTCGGCGCCGGCCCCACCACCGCCACCGATTTACCGCGCAGATAGGCCCGAAAGCGCTCATCCACCGGTCGCGGCGGATGCGGCCACTGCGCCCGAAAGGCGGCCAGATCCCCGGCCAACAACGCCTGCACGGCGCGCAACTCCGCCACCTGCGGACCCTCGTGCCCCGCCGCCCGCAGTTGATCCAGAAAACGCCCGGCCTGGGCCGTCTCGCCCTGATCCAGCGCCGCGCGCACCGCGGTCAGCACCGCCTGCGGCGGTGGCGCAGGCTGCTCGGCATCAGCCAAGGCGCGCGCGACGGCCTGTTGCCGGGCGGCATAACCGAGCAGCAGCAGCCCGTTCCAGTTGAGCAGATCGTTCAAGCATAGCCAGTCCGCCACACTGAGCAGGGCGCTGGGCAGCGCCTGCAGCCGTTGTTGCAGCGCCTGGTGCGCGGCGTCCTGGCCCGAGGACGCGCCGGCGCGCGCCTGACTGACGGCGGTGACGATGGCCTCGGTGAGGCTCGCGTCGAGCGCCTTGGGGCCGATGGCCTGGAGCGCGGTGCGCAGCGCGGCCAGCGCCGGCTCGCGCGCTTGCCGATCCCAGGCGTCCTCGGCCAGCAGCAGATAGGCTTGCACATAACGGCGCACGTTGTTGCGCGGGACGACCCGTTCGGCCTGTTCCAGCCAGTCGCAGGCGGTGGCCCAGTCCGGGCGCTGCGCCAGGCCGTCAGCCTGATACCAGTCCGGCGCGTTCTCGGTGGTCTGCATCAGCCAGGAGGAGTAGCAATGGTAGTAATACTGGTTGGCCTGTTCGCTGATCACCCCAGGGTGCTTTGGCTCGCGTTGCGCGGCGCGTTGCAGCGCGGCGGTGGCATCGGGGAAGGCATCGAGCTTGAACAGCGCTTGGCTGATGCGCAGCAGGTCGGTGATGGACAGGGCGCTGTCAGGGCGCGCGAGCAGGCTCATCCAGGCGGCATGGGCGCGCGGCCAGTCGCCTTGGCCGTTGGCCTGCTCGGCTAGGGGGATGACGGCTGCCAGCGGCTGGCCGGCGAAGGCGGCGAGATCGGCGGCGGCTGGGGTGGCG
>NZ_NRRS01000068.1 GCF_016583795.1 Rhabdochromatium marinum
CCGTACCGAAAGGTAAAAACGATCTTGCTGGAACGGACTGAGCGCCATCGGTTGGGACTGCTCAACCAGGACTCCAGTTGCTCGCCAGTCATGGTGCTATCAACGGAGAGCGAATGACCGAATGCGTACATTTGAGTACAAAATTTGGAGCAGTGCAAGGCATGCTCCAGCTCATGCAGAGCATGGATCTGGAACCGGAATTGGCCGAATACATCGATCTGGCCATGCAATCCTCCACCGGACTGCTGACGCTGATCAACGCCAAATTGCTGACCATGATGCTGAAAAAACTCGGCCACCGCGTCTGCACCGCCATGAACGGTCGCCAGGCGGTAGAGGCGCTCTCTGGTCAACACTACGATCTGATTCTGATGGATGTGCAGATGCCGGAAATGGACGGCGTCGAAGCCACGCGCCATATTCGCACTAATCCCGAGGACATCCTGGATGCCTCCATCCCCATCATTGCCCTGACCACGCACACACTCAAGGGCGACCGGGATGCATTTCTTGCCGCCGGCATGAACGATGTGCTATCCAAACCCATCGACGCGCAAGCCCTGCGGGAAATCCTGGATCGCGCAGTCAAACAGGCTGCTGCTCAGTAAGGAAGCCTCAGTGCCTTGATGATCAGCTGTCTGCGTTCATGTTCGGGGCATTGGCAACAGAAAAGCAAAGATCGCGCCCTGCCCGCGCTGACTCCGTACGGTAATTTGTCCACCCTGCGCTTCAAGCCCCGGAAGCTGGTTGGCTGCGGATTTTCCACAACCACAGCCACTCCAAAACTTGCGTTGTGTCATAGAATTCTTTAGATTTGATTGCTGGCTATGGGCTCTGGACCTGAACTGGTTAGCCAATTCCAGCAAACCTGAATTTTGACCTAATCTTCAATCGTCACTTTGGTCTGTGAACCACCGCCGCTTCAACACCAGCCTGTCCTACCGCCATAGGGAGTGATTCCTTGTGGGGTTGAAGGCATCCTCCAGCGTCGCAGGCGCATTTGCCGCGCTGATGCTAATCCTGAGCGGATCAGCCCAGGCACTGAGCGTTGGCGCCTATTACGGCGACTATGACACGGCCACCAAGCAGGCGGGGCATCCAGCGACCTCACTGCGGGGGCCATTCCCTGAGCGCTGGTCTTTTACCGCGCAGGCCAAGCGCCCCTACCGGATTGGCGTGCTATTTCCACATCTCAAGGATCCATACTGGGTCGCGGTCAATTTTGGCATCGCCCAGCGGGCAGCAGCCAGTGGGGTGGATTTTCAGGTGCTGGTCGCCGGTGGCTACTCCAATCTGGCCGGTCAGATTCAGCAACTGAGCCAGTTGCGCGAGCAGCCTGTGGATGGAATCATTCTGGCTGGCGTTTCCTATGACAAGCTTGATGCGCAATTGGCGGAGACCAGGGCAGCCGGAATTCCGGTGGTTGCGGTCATCAACGATATTCAGGCACCGGACATCGCCGCCAAGTCGCTGGTCTCGTTCTACGACATGGGCTTCAAGCTGGGTGACTACCTGCGCCAGCAGATTGCTGGACATGACGGCGAGCAGACTGTCGCCTTCCTGCCGGGCCCCAAAGACACCGGCTGGGCACCAGAAAGTCTGCAAGGCTTCACCGATGCGCTTGCGGATGTCAGCACCATCACCCTGCTGCCACCGTTGTGGGGCGATACCAACGCAAAGACGCAGCGCAGCCTGATCCGGCGCGCCTTTCATTTCTATCCTAAGATCGATTATCTGGTCGGTAACGCGGTGATGGCCCTGGTGGCGCCTGAGGCACTGGCGCAACTGGGCGCGGTGGCGGCGAACACCCGCGTGTTGTCAACCTATCTGATCCCACAGGTGTACAATCACATCGCGGACGGGAAGGTCGCCGCCGCCGCAGCTGACATGAATATTGATCAGGGACGGATTGCACTCGATATGATAGTTAAGTGTTTAGACGGACAGCGTCCGGGCGTCGATTTCGCGTTTCGCGCCGGACCGCGAATTCCAGTGATCACGGCAGACACCATCGGCGATTTTCCCTTCGAACAGCTGTTTGGCACACGCGGATTCAAGCCGGTGCTCGACTCTCGTGCGGTCCGGGAAGAGAACGCCGGGGCCGATGCCAACAACAGCGCTGCAGCGCCGTCGGCACCATGAAACTCGCCTACAAACTGCTGCTGCCCATTACAGCAATCTTCGTGCTCGGCTTTGCCGCGCTCTATACCCTGTCGGTACGCACCGAGCAGACCGTGATCAATGCTTTCGAGCAGAAAGCCGATGCGGTTATCCTCGAACAACTTGGGCAGCAGCGCGATCAGCGCCTGGCCACCGAGCGCGGCTACTTGGCCTTTGTGGCGCGCATGGCGGCCCAGGTGGCGGTCGAGTTTGTCTCCAACATGAACTATGCCGGCATCGAGCAGCCGATACGGGAGCTGCTTGCGCTCCAGGGTGTCGAAGCAGTGCATGTGTTCGATGCGACCACCGACCAGACCTTTGTCGCCGCCTATCGCAAGGAGGGCCAGCCTGTGGTCGGCTCCGAGTTACCACCGGGGCTTGCACCTTTGCGCGAGCTGCGCCATCGCATGACCGACCGCTTCGAGGATCGCGAGGTAGACTACGGCTATATTTCCATCTACTACAACAATGCGCACTTACTTGATGAGATCGCGGCGATGGAACGTGCTTCGCTCGACGGCATCGAGCAAATCAAGGAAGACATCCAGTCAGCGATGTCGTCGCGCCTTCCCTTGCAGATTGGCGGGTTCGCGCTTGCCGCGCTCTTGCTGACCAGCGCGGTATTCGCACTGGTGTTTCGCTTCATACTCCAGCCGCTACGTACCCTGCACCACGGGCTCGACAGCTTTTTCGCGTTTCTGCACCAGCGTCAGGACCACATCGCGCCGATCGAACTGGCCAGCCGGGATGAATTCGGCGACATGGCCCGCTCACTCAATCGCAATATCGAGGTCAGCGCCACCCTGCACCGTTCCATCAGTTCACTCAATGAAAACCTGGAACTTAAGGTCAAGCAACGCACCCACGCCCTGAGCGAGATCAACGAAAAGCTGGAGCTGAGTCTCGATAGCGGGCGGATGGGCACCTTTAACTGGCACATCGACAGCAACCACAATTTCATTGATGCGCGCTGGGCACGCATGCTGGGCTATCAACCGGAGGAGCTGGATACCAGCTTCTCCGGCTGGAAGGCGCTCACACATCCAGACGACACCATCCCCACACAGCAACGAATCGAGGACTACCTGGCCGGGAAAACTCCCGATTATGAGGCGCAGTTTCGCATGCGCGCCAAATCTGGCGATTATGTCTGGATTCTGGCGCGCGGCAAGACCGTGGCCTGGGACGCGGAGGGTCGGCCGCAACGTCTGGCCGGCACTCACATGGACATCAGCCACATCAAGGAGGTGGAACATCGCCTGTGCGAAGCCACCGAACGCGCCGAGCAGGCGCTGGTGAAACTCCAGGAGATGCAAACGCAGCTGATCCACGCCGAGAAGATGGCGGCGCTCGGTCATCTGATTGCCGGCATTGCCCATGAAATCAACACCCCGCTGGGTGTGATCCAATCGAGCGGCAGTAATATCACCCATGCCCTTGGGCAAGCGCTGGTCGGTCTGCCCGAGCTCTATGTCCTGTTAACGGCGGATGAACAAGCCCTGTTCCTTGAGCTACTTGAGCAGGCACAGGGCGGCCAACGCATGCTCAGCAGCCGCGAAGCGCGGCAATACTGCCGCGCCCACACCAAGGCGCTGGAGCAAGCTGAAGTCCCTCGCGCCCGCAAGGTGGCGGACATGCTGGTTCAGCTCGGGGTGCTGGAAGCGCCTGCGCGTTTCCTGCCGCTGATGCGCCATCCACGCGCCGACTTTATTCTGGAGACCGCCTACAGCCTCGCCACTGTCATTGTGAACGCCGCCAATATCAATCACGCCGTCGAGCGCGCGGGTAAGATCGTGCAGGCGCTGAAGTCCTTCGCGCATCATGGCGCAAGCGGCGAGCGCAGCGAGACGGATGTGCGCGAGAACATTGAGACAGTGCTGACCTTGTATCATAACCAGATCAAGCAAAACGTCGAGCTGGTACGCCACTACGCCGAAGCGCCACCGCTGTTGGCCTATCCGGACGAGCTCTGCCAGGTGTGGACCAATCTAATCCAAAATGCCCTGCAAGCCATGGACTATTGTGGCACCCTAACCATTACGTTGGCACTGGAGGATGGCGCCGTGCAGGTAACAGTGACAGACACTGGCAGTGGCATCACCCCCGAGGTGCGCGAGCGCATCTTCGAGCCCTTCTTCACCACCAAGCGCGCGGGCGAGGGCACCGGACTCGGACTCGACATCGTCGCCAGGATCGTCGCCAGGCACCAGGGGCGCATCGATCTTGACAGCACGCCCGGCGTTGGCACCACCTTCAGGGTTTCTCTGCCCTATCTGGAGACTAAAACATGAAACGCAGCATTCTGCTCTGTGTCGATGATGAAATGATGGTTCTGACCGCGTTACGCGATCAGCTCAGGCGGGCCTTCGATGATCAGCACATGATCGAGGTCGCCGAGAGCGCCGAGGAAGGACTGGAAATCCTTGATGACCTCTCTGGCGATGGCTACATTCCGCTGGTGATTATTTCCGATTGGTTGATGCCAGGCATGAAAGGCGATGACTTCCTGATCGAGGCGCACCGACGTTTCCCGCATGTGATCAAAATCATGCTGTCCGGCCAGGCCGACGAGGCCGCCATCCTGCGTTCGCGTGAGCAGGCCAATCTGCACGAGTTCCTCGCCAAGCCCTGGGATGCGCAGACGTTGATCGCCTCCATCCGGTCTGGCTTGAACGACTTTCAGCACGAAAAACCCACGCTTTAAGCCCCTCCAGATTTCAGAAAGCTGGTGACTCAATAGCCGCTTGGGTCAACCAACCTCGACGGATCGACAGACCATCATGTTGCCTGCACTGCATTCAAAAATAGCGTAGCCGCCGCCTGCGGCGCCGAGGGGAAATACAGGTGCAGATAGCTCGCCGTCAGCGTGCCCTGGCGATACACCGGCTCGCCCTGGCCACCGTCGCGCTGGCGAATGCTATAGGTGCTGGGAATCAGCGGGGTGTCCATGGTTGAGTGATGAAAACTATGCCCGTGCAAGGTGCCAGCTGGCGTAACCAGGCGCTGCATGCCCAAGCCAGCCAGACGCGGCTGCAAGCACCCGTGACCGGGCAGCAGACCGACTAGGCGAGCGCTCTGTCCGTGCTTGTCGGTGAGGCTTTCCAATAAATAGAGCATGCCACCGCACTCGGCATAGAGCGGTCGATCAGCGGCGACATGGGCACGCAGGGCCTGGTGCATGGCCTGGTTGGCGGCCAGGGTCGGCAGATGCAATTCTGGATAACCGCCGGGCAGGTAGATGGCATCGGCCTCGACCGCCGAATCCTGCAGCGGCGAAAAAAATATCAGCTCCGCGCCCAGCGCCTCCAGCAGCCGCAGATTGGCGGCGTAGAGGAAGGAAAAAGCCGCATCCCGTGCCACGGCGATGCGTCGTCCGGCCAAAGATGGCGCCGGCAGCGGCTCCGGCGGCGGCTCCGGCGGCGGCGCGGGGAACTCGACTGCGGCCGGCAATTCAGCCAGCGGGATGTCGGCCAGGCGCGCAGCGGCTGCGTCCAGGCGCTGCTCCAGATCAGCGATCTCCTCGGCCTGCACCAGCCCCAGGTGGCGACTGGGCAACGCAGCCTCATCAAACCGCGGGATAGCGCCCAGCCAGGGCACCTCGGCGGGCAATCCAGCGCGCAGCATCTCGGTGTGGCGCACGCTGCCGACCCGGTTGGCGATTACCCCGGCAATCCGCAAACTAGGCCGATAGTGCACCAACCCCAGCGCCAAGGCGCCGAAGGTCTGTCCCATGCCGCGCGCGTCAATCAGCACCGCCACTGGCAACCCGAAGCGCTCGGCCAGATCAGCCCCCGAGGGATCACCATCGAACAGCCCCATGGCCCCCTCGACCAGAATCAGATCCGCTTCCGCTGCCGCCCTGTGCAGTGCGCACTGGCAGGCGGCCTCGCCAACCATCCACAAATCCAACGGCTCGACCTCGGCACCTGCGGCACGCGCCAGAATCATCGGATCGAGAAAATCCGGCCCAATCTTAAACACCCGCACCCGCCGCCCGGCGCGGCGATGATAGCGGGCGAGCGCCGCAGCCAGGGTAGTCTTGCCCTGCCCTGAGGACGTTGCCGCTAAAAAGAGCGCCGGGCAGCGGTGCGAACCGGCTGCCGCCGCGCGCGCCTGGGCCTCTTGCTCCGACATGCGCAGCGTTCTCCCCGGCGTCTCGCCATCGCGCACCCGGCCATCGGTGAGATGGTATTTGCGCCTATAACCGCGTGGAGTAAACAGACAGCCATCGCGCCGCTGGGTGCTGCGATTGCCTATGATCAGGGTGCTAAGCATGCCGATCTCGGCCTCGGCGACATCGGCCAGGGTGCGCAGCACGACCTGCTCGCCATCGCGATAGGCAGCCGTGACAATGGCGACGGGGGTGTCAGCGGGTCGATGGCGCAACAGGATGTCGCGCGCCCACAGTAGCTGCTCCTGGCGGCGGCGGCTGCGTGGGTTATAGAGCGCGATGAGCAAATCCGCCTGTGCGGCGGCTTCGACACGCGCAGCGATGGTGGACCACGGCGTCAGCTGATCGGACAGCGAGATGACGCAAAAATCCTGATTGAGCGGCGCGCCCAGACGTGCCGCACAGGCGCTCGCAGCGGTGATGCCCGGAAACACCCGCACCTCGGGAGCATCGCCGGGTTGCCAGCCCTCGGCAAACAGCAGCTCAAACAACGGCCCGGCCATGCCAAACAGACCGACATCGCCCGAGGAGATCAGCGCCACCCGCCGCCCCTGGCGCGCCAGCTCCAGCGCGGTGCGACAGCGTGCCAGCTCTTCGGTCATGCCTGAAGCGAGGCAGTCTTGCGCCTGGATCAGTTCCGCGATCAGTTCCAGATAGGGACGGTAGCCGATCACCGTCTCGACCCCGGCCAGTGCCTCGCGCGCCGCCAGGGTCATCTGGCGCGGATCGCCGGGGCCGATGCCGATGAGATGGATACAACCACTGGTCATGGTGCGTCTCCCTGCGCAATGCGCTCGATCTGGTCAACATCCAGGCTGGCCTCAATGGCATCGGCCAAGCGCTCGATAGCGACCTCACGTTTCGCGTCCTGGTCGCTGGCAACGGGTGCGTCAAGGCCGGCCCAGCGCAGCAGCGTGGCACAGGCTTCCGGGGTATCGAACAGGCCATGCACATAGGTACCGAGCACCTGATCATCCTCGGAGCGGGCACCGTCGTTGCGCTCCCTATCTACCTCGCCCAGCATGACCAGCGGCCGGGCCGTCGCCGGGCCGCTGGTGACGCCAGCGTGAATCTCATAACCACGCACTGCGGCCCCGGCCAGAGTGAGGCGCCCCTGCACCCGGCGCAATTGCTTCTCGGGCTGCAAGGTGGTTTCCACATCCAGCAAACCGAAGCCAGGGTGACTGCCCGGATCGCCCTCCAGGCCAGCGGGATCATGCACCGCACGCCCCAGCATCTGATAGCCGCCGCACAGGCCCATCAGCCGACCACCGTAGCGCAGATGGCGGCGCAGTGCTCCATCCCAGCCCGCCTGTTGCAGACAGACCATGTCACCGCGCACCGACTTGGAGCCGGGTAGCAGAATCAGGTCGCAGGGCGGTGGCGGGCGATCCGCCGGTACATAGCACAAGTCCACCTGGGGATGCAGGCGTAGCGGATCACAATCGGTGTGATTGCTGATGCGCGCCAACTGCGGCACCACCACCCGGAGCGTCGCCTGGGGCTTGGGCGCCTGTTCGGTGGCGACCGCGTCCTCGGCATCAAGTTGCCAGTTGTTTAGATACGGCAGCACGCCCAGCACCGGCCGCTGGGTGCGCGCATGCAGCCAGTCCAGCCCCGGTTCCAACAGGGCGCGGGCGCCGCGAAAGCGGTTGATGACAAAGCCACGCAGCCGTGCCTGTTCGCTGGGCGCCAGTAGATCCAGAGTGCCGACCAGTTGCGCAAAGACCCCACCCCGATCGATGTCGGCTACCAGCAGTACCGGGCAGTCGACCGCCTCGGCAAAGCCCATATTGGCAATATCCTGGTCGCGCAGATTGATTTCAGCCGGGCTGCCGGCGCCCTCCACCAGAATCAGCTCATACTGAGCGCACAGGCGCGCATGAGCGGCCAGCACCGCCTCGCGCGCGACGGCCTTGTAATCCTGATAGGCCATCGCGTCCATGTTGCCGATGGCGCGCCCCTGGACAATCACCTGAGCGCCCCGGTCGGTATTGGGCTTGAGCAGCACCGGATTCATGTCCACACTCGGCGCCAGCCCGCACGCCTGCGCCTGCACCGCCTGGGCGCGACCGATCTCACCGCCCTCGGCGGTCACCGCGCTGTTGAGCGCCATGTTTTGCGGCTTGAAGGGCGCCACCCGCACCCCGCGCCGGCGCAAAACCCGACACAGCCCGGTGACCAGCACGCTCTTGCCGGCATCTGAGGTGGTGCCCTGAATCATCAGGGTGCGGGCGGGTTGGGGTGAGGCAGAGAGGCTGGACATCATGGTGGTCATCCTAGCATGTTGAGGTCAGGCCACGATTGAGGTGCTGTGCAGTCATGGCCAGTGGCATGCGTTGCTGATGCGAACCTGTCCCTGACAACCCGACAGGCGGGATGCTATGCTGTGCCTCTGTGGTTCCCACTGTTCTGTTCACTGACAGGACAGGGGGTGAAAAGGGAATACGGTGGGATGTGCCGCGCGTTGTATCGCCGTCCATCGAGTCCGTAACTGTCCCCGCAACTGTAAGCGCCGAGGCGCGATCACTCTTTGCCACTGGCGACCCGCTGCACGGGTGCCGGGAAGGCGGATCGCCAGCCACTGACGCGCAAGTCAGGAGACCTGCCACAGCTGAATTTCAACCGCATGAAACCGGGACGGGCGATCCCGAGGAGCTGTTTGTCTATGCACATCGTCGATGGTGCCCTCTCTCTACCCGTGTTGCTTGGCGGCACCACGCTGGCCATCTCCGGCCTGGTGGTGGGCACGCGCGCGCTGGATTTGGCGCGCATTCCCGCCGCAGGTCTTCTGAGTGCGGTGTTTTTTGTCGCCTCCCTGGTGCATGTGCCCATAGGCCCCTCAAGTCTGCATTTGATCATGAACGGCCTGGCGGGTCTGGTGCTCGGCTGGGTGGCCTTTCCGGCGCTGTTCATCGGTCTGATGTTGCAGGCGCTGCTGTTCGGCTTCGGCGGCCTGACGGTGCTGGGGGTCAACACCCTCAATATCGCGTTGCCGGCGGTAGCGGTCTATTATCTGTGTCGGCGCGGGGTGGCAGGGCCGCAGGCGTCCCTGGCCGCGCTTTGGGCCGCAAGCGCCGGGGCGCTGGCAATTGCACTGACCGCCCTGATGGTGGCGGCGGAATTAGCGCTCTCCGGCGAGGCCTTCATCCCCGCTGCGCAACTGGTGCTGCTCAGCCATGTGCCAGTGATGGTGATCGAAGGCTTTGCGTGCGCCGCAGCCGTGACCCTGATCCGGCGCGCCCGCCCCGAGGTGCTCGGAATGACCGCAGCGCCGTCGTCTGAGGTCGCGACTCAGGCGCCGCAGGTGGCCTCATGAGCGCTCGGTCTCTCTCGTTTGGCGCCCTGGTGGCGCTGCTGTTGATGTGGCTGGCGCCCCCGGCATTGGCGCACAAGGTGGTGATGTCTGCCTGGGCGCTGGGTGAGGAGATCGAGGGCGAAGTGGGCTTCTCCAGCGGCGAAATGGCCGCGCCGGGGACTGAAGTGGACATTTTAGGGCCGGATGGCGAGCGGTTTGGTACCGTCGCCGTCGATGACGAAGGGCTGTTTCGCTTTCGCCCCCGCCAGGCCGTACCGCACACTTTTCGCGCCAATCTGGGTGCCGGGCATCTCGCCGAGACAACACTGGCTGTCGATGAATTGCCGCCGATCACAGCACCGGCTTCGGTCTCGGCTGAAGCCGCACCCAGTGCGGCCGCACCACCGTCTGCACTGACACCGGAGGCGCTCCAGGCGCTGATTGCCACCGCCGTGCAGCGCGAGATACGCCCACTGCGCCGCGAGTTGACCCGGCTGCGCAACAGCCAGCGGTTGCACGACATCCTGGGCGGCCTAGGCTATATCGCCGGCATTTTCGGCCTGCTGTTTTTCGTTTACGCCCGCCGCCGCTGAGGCTGCGGAGCAATTAACAGCCGAGGCGATGGGACATCGCACCCAGGCCGGCGCCCCCCTGCCCGGCGTGCCCGACCGCCATCCAGCGGTCGGGTCGCCGCTGCGCAGGTTGGATCCGCGCACCCGCCTGCTGGCAGTCTGCGCCTTTGCAGCCGTAGTCATTGTGCTGGAACAACCCGCCGCCCTGGGCGCCGCGCTGGCGCTGGCGCTGCTGCTGATTCTGGTGGCTCGACAGCCGTTGCGCCGCATTCTGCGCCCCCTGGCGGCCATGGACGGCTTGATGCTCATCATGCTGCTGACGCTGCCCTTCACCACCCCCGGTACACCGCTGTTGCAACTGGGCACCGAAGGCGCATGGGGCACGGCCAGTGTCGAAGGTTTATGGCTGGCGGTTGACATCGCCCTCACTGCCAACGCCATCCTGCTGATGCTGCTGGCACTGCTGGGTGATTTGGATCCGGTGCACCTGGGTCATGCCCTGCATCGGCTGCACCTGCCGATGGCGCTGGTGCAGTTACTGCAATTCACGCTGCGCTATATCAACCTGATTCATGACGAATTCAGCCGCCTGCGGGTTGCGATGCGCGCCCGCGGTTTTGTCGCCGGTACCAACAGACACAGCATCCGCAGTCTCGGCTATGCGCTCGGCACCCTGCTGGTGCGCAGCCTGGATCGCTCCGAGCGGGTGCTGTGCGCCATGCAGTGTCGCGGCTTTACCGGCCATTTTCCGGTGGTGGAGTCCTTGCGCTTTGGCAGCACCGATGCTCTTGTGGCGACGCTGGGCGTGTTGGTTTTCAGCGGCCTGCTGTGGCTGGAGTGGCATCTTGGCTGAGCTCTTCAGGGTGCGTGATCTGTGGTTTGCCTATCCCGGACGCGCGCCGGTGCTGCGCGGGGTTGATCTCGACCTCGCGCCCGGTCAGCGCCTGGCAGTCACCGGTGCTAATGGTGCCGGCAAGAGCACCCTGCTGTGGTTGCTGCTCGGCCTGCTGCGCCCAAACGCCGGGCAGATTGAGGCCTTTGGCGCCCCCCGGCGGGTCGAGGCGGAGTTTATCGAGGTGCGCCACCGCGCCGGGCTGGTGTTTCAGGATCCGGACAATCAGCTGTTTTGCCCCACGGTACTGGAGGACTGCGCCTTCGGCCCGCTGTGCCTGGGTCGGTCGCGCGCGCAGGCGCTGGCGGTGGTGGATCGCACCCTGGAACAACTCGGGCTGCTGCACCTGCGCGAGCGGATCACTTATCAACTCTCCGGTGGTGAAAAACGCCTGGTCAGTCTGGCCGCCGTGCTGTGCATGGAACCCGAGGTGTTGTTGCTTGATGAGCCAAGTAACGGCCTGGATGAAACCACCGGCGAGCGCCTGCTGTGCCTGCTCAAGGCGTTGCCGCAGGCCATGCTGCTGGTGTCCCATGATCGCGCCTTTCGTGAGCATCTCGCCACCACAGGCTGTCATTTACACGACGGGCGCCTGATCGCGCCTCCACCACAGGAGACCCAACATCCATGACCGACGAAGTTGTCCTGCTCGCCGCCCACGGCGCCCGTGATCCGGGGTTTGAGGGCAATCGGGAAGTCCAGCACTGCACCGCGCGTTGGCGCGAACGCCATCCAGACACTGAGATCCAGGTGTGCTGGATCGAGCATGCTCCGGTGCTGCTTGAGGAGGGACTGGAACGCGCCGTTGCCAGCCTGGACGCCCCTGATGCACGAGAAGGTGGCGGCCGGGTGCTGGTGCTGCCGCTGATTCTCAATGCCGCGAGCCATGTGAAAGGCGATATCCCGCACGCCATCGCCGCCGCGCGCGAACGCCATCCCGGTGTCGAATTCCGCTATGGCTGGCATCTGGGCACCACCGAGCAATTGCTCAAAGCGCTGCGCCACCGACTGCATGCGGCCATGGCGGCACTGCACATGCCCGACCCGCGCACCACTGGCGTGGTGTTGCTCGCGCGCGGTGCCTCGGATCGGGAGGCCACGGGCGAGGTGGCCAAGATGGCGCATTGGTTGTTCGAGACCACCCAGCATGAGCTGATCATGCCAGCGTTCACCGACTGCTGCTTTCCGCGCCTGGAGCAAGTGGTGCAGCGGTTGGATGCGCTCGCTTGCAGCCAGATCATCGTGCTACCGTATTATCTGTTCACCGGCCGCCTGATCAAACGCATTCGCGAGCAGGTCGCGCGGCTCGGGCGTCAGTATCCAACCCGCGTAATCCATCAGGCCGATTACATCAACGACCACGAGCAATTGCTGGATCTGCTGGACCTGCGTTTACAGCAGTGTCGCGACGGCTCGGGTCTGCAACCTTGCGACGGCTGCGCACTGGCATTGGCCACCGAGGGACATACGCACGACGAAGATCACCACCATAAAGGCGGCCTCAATGCCGTCTGATGCCGCACCAACCAGTCCCACGCCGGAGCGAACGCGCTTTGGCCGTCTGATCGGTGCCTCGCTCGGCCCCGGCGATCCCGGATTGATCACCCGTGCCGCCTGGCAGGCGCTCACCATGGGCGCTTGCTGGGCTTGGCCCCTGAGCGGAGCCAGTGCCACGTATCAGCCGAGTCACGCACTGGGTATCGCCCAGCGCGCCGGGCTGGAACCGCCGGCGAACAGCCTGGCGCTGCATTTTCCGATGACCCGCGACCCGGCCACACTGGCGGCGGCTTGGGCGCAGGCGGCGACTGAGGTCGTCAAGCGGCTGCGCGGTGGGCGCGATCTGGTGTTCTTGGTCGAGGGCGATGGTTCCACCCATTCCACCTTTGGACATCTGGCCCGTGCGGTGCGAGCGCTCGAGCCGCGCATCCCCATCGAGACCATCGCTGGGGTGCCGTCCTTCACTGCGGCTGCGGCCGCAAGCGGCATTGCACTGGCCGAGGGCGAAGAGTCCATCGCCATCTGCGCGGCACCACGCGCGCTGCGGGATCTGGATGCCTGGCTGGCTCGTGCCGAAACCCTGGTGCTGCTCAAAGTGCGTCCGGTGCTGGATGCGCTCATTGAGGCCCTGGCGACGCGCAAGTTGCTCGCGAGCGCGGTTTTCGTTGATCGGGTTGGCACGCCCAATGAACGCATTGTCACCGACCTGACCCGCTTGCGCGGGGAACGGGTGGCCTATCTGTCCTTAGTACTAATCCGGCCTGTGATTCCGAGCCAACCTCGGGAAGAACGCCCCTGGATCAGCCAGGCCGAGACGCTGATCGCGACCTTGACTGAGCCGGGCGCGCGCCTGGCTGCGAGCCTTGGGCAAAGGCTGAGCGCCGAAGACGGAGCACCGGTGCGCCTGCTCCTGCCCGAGCGTCTGCGCCCGGTAGCCACTGCGGCCTTGGCACCCCCGGTGACTGGGAAGGCCAAGCGCATCGAACTGACCACCCATGGCGATGGGCTCGCCGCCGCGCTGCCTGCCTGGTTTACGGGAGCCGCTCCAGAGGACCATCCGCGCCAGCTGATTTTTATCGGCGCCGCTGGCCTGATCATTCGTCTGCTTGCACCCCATCTGCGCGACAAGCGCTGTGATCCGGCGGTGGTGGTCATCGACGAGGCCAGTCGCTTTGTGATTCCGCTGCTCGGCGGCCACCTCGGCGGGGCCAATGCCCTAGCCCGCCAGCTTGCCGAGCGCCTGCACGCGCAACTGGTGCTAACCACAGCGAGCGATGTGCAGGGCACCATTGCTGTCGATCTGCTTGGGCGCGAGCTTGGCTGGCAGATCGAGGCCAGCGCGGCGGCGCTGCGCCGGGCTGCGAGTTGCGTGGTCGATGGGCGGCCGGTGCTGCTGATCGAGGAAGCCTGCGGGCGCGAGTGGTGGACTGGAGTTGATGCCGCGCGTGGAGCACCTCCAGCCAATATCCACTGTTTGCCCAGTTTTGAAGCCGCCGCCGCGCAGGGACTCGACACCGCCTGCGCGGTACTGTGGGTCACCCACCGACGCATTGATGCCGACCTGCAACGGCGTCTCGGCGAGCGCCTGGTGCTATACCGACCACCCCGTGACACGGACGCACCGCCGGTCGCCGAGCAGGCAATGGCTGTCACCCTCGGCGTCGGCTGCGACCGGGGCGCCGCGCTTGAGACCGTCGCGCACTGTGTCGATGCCGCGCTGGCGCAACTGGATGCACCCCAGGTGCAAATGCTGGCCAGCGTCACCCAGAAACAGGACGAACCCGCCATCCAGGCCCTGGCTGCGGCGCGCGGCTGGCCGCTGCATTTCTACCCGCCGGCCGAGTTGGCCAAGATCCCGGTGGCCAATCCCTCCGAGACCGTCCGTCGCGTGCTCGGCACGCCAGCGGTGGCCGAGGCCGCCGCGCTGCGTGCCGCTGGCGCCGAGCTGAAGGATTTGCTGATCGAAAAGCAGACCCATCGCGGCGCCGATGGCAAGCATGCCACCGTGGCTGTCGCACGCGCGCGAAATGCCGCATCAGGCTCCCCATAACAATCAGTCAATTTCAACATCAGTCAATTTCGACACATTACGCGTCATTCACTTGCGGCACGTTATTCCGATTACTCGGTTAATTGGGTCCGTGCGGCAGCTAGCCCCGATCAGCTTGTATCATGCGTAACAGAATTCTCTATCGCACGCTGCTGAGCGCTATCTTGCTGCTGGTTCTTGCCGCCTGCAGCGATCAACCAGCTCTGAGTCCATTGCCAGCGGACGCGGTCATCCTCGCCTTTGGCGACAGCTTGACCGAAGGCGTGGGTGCCAACAAAGAACAGAGTTACCCGGCGGGACTGGCGACCTTGATCGACCGGCGAGTGATCAACGCCGGCATCTCTGGTGAGGAAAGCGATGCCGGCTTGGCACGCTTGCCGGATCTGCTCGCCACCTGGCAGCCCGATCTGGTCATTCTCGGCCATGGTGGCAATGATTTTCTGCGCAAACGCGACACGGATCAGACCAAAGCCCATCTGAGCCAGATGATCGCACTCGCACGCGAGCAGGGCAGCGAAGTGGTTCTGTTGGGCATCCCGCGTCCGGGCTTGCTGGTGCGCACCCATCCGCTCTATGACGAACTGGCCCAAGAGCTCGAAGTGCCACTGCAGGCCAAGGCGATTGCGGAGATCCTTGCCGACAAGACGCTGAAGTCCGATCAGATCCACCCCAACGCCCAAGGGTATCGCCAACTCGCCGAGGCGATCGAACGTCTGCTGCGGCAAGCCGGCGCACTGTCGCTGGGCTGATTGGCGTCGTCAGAATTGGTGCGTGCTTTTGCAGGAAACCCTCGGCCTGGGTTGGTGGGTGGTGCCGGATGAACTGGCTGACTCAGCTCAGGCCCAAAGCTAACAACTGTTCGGCGGGCGGCGCGGCACCTGGGCCATTGAGATCAAGATAAAGCCTCGTACCCAAAACCGACAAGGGTTTTTACATCGCCCTGGATGATCTCAAGCCGGATCGCGCCTTTGTGGTCTATGCCGGTACCGAGCGCTACCCCAAGGCACCAGGAATCGAGGCAATCGGGTTGCGGAAGCTGGCGCCGGAAGTCGCGACGGGGACAGTCACGATGCACGGCTAGCGTTGCGGTAAGCCGATCCGCGCGTCGTGCCCGTTAGGCGTTTTTAAATAAATCTGCCCCCTTTTCCCGTCTATTTATCAGTGGGTTGTCGATTTGAACGTTGCAATAACCGGCGAGCGTAGCGAGTCCGTGTTGATTGGCTTTGTTAGCCATTTATGTTGTGTTATTTTGCTGTGTTATTGTCGAATTCGATACTGTTTTCTGTGCATGTGGTTAGTGCAACTTTAGATAAATATTCAAATGCAAAAATGGATTTTTTCCCTATCTCTATCGAGCCAAATTGCAAATCAACACCAAGATCCTTTCTCACGCATTTTCCTAACACAAGCCGTTTTACAAGATCGTCAGGTATTGAATACATTATTTCACATTTTGCTTGTCCGATTCCATCCTCGATATTGGAAATAGTCATTCTTCTCTTATTTACACCTGTTCTCAGTTTGTGATGAATTATCCCTGCCCGAGAATCGATTAGTTTGCCAGCCAGTTCTTTATTATGCTCAAATATTTTCTTTCCAAGGATACAGTATGAAAAATGTTTTTTTTGCTCCCAAATGCTTTTATGATTACCCATGAAACTCAGCCACTTTCCGGGAGACAGATTGATTTTTCTTGAATAGCCTGAGGGGACTGATTTTTTTTCACGTTGTTTGTGAAAATTAATCTGTCTCCCGCTTTTAAAAGAAAAATAAAATCAGTCCCCCACCTCCATTTGGCTGAGCTTTTTACGTAATCAGGAATGCTTTTGCTAAGCTACTCCACATCTTTTTATGTTCATTATTATCAATAAATGCCAAATAAAGATAACTGCCAGAGTAATCGTATAGCGATATTAAGTTAAATATAAAATCGTCAAACAGATAGCAACCGTAATCTTTTCTATGTTCATGGCATTCTTGTAGGTTGCTATGGAGCAACTGTTTTTCCATAAATGCGTGCTGTAGATTCGGATTCCCGCTTGGGCTTCTGGTGGACATACGTCATGACCGTAATTTTAAATACTTGGACTGCGGCGATCTCCATATGGGGTTTGCCAGGGTCCGGTGTGACAAATGCGGCCATGAATACCTCCCGGTATTTTTAAGCAATGTTTGCAGATGCCGTGACCTCAGAAACCACCACCCGGTTCCGCCCGTTGTTCTTGGCCTTATAAAGGGCCTGGTCCGCCATGTTCAAGCATTGCTCAGCAATGGTGTCTTCCCGGGGAATATTAAAATAAATTCCCGCACTAATGGTGAAGTTAATCTTCCGGTCACCATGGGTGATATGGCTGTCTTGCATATATCCGCGCAGATCATCAGTATAGGCGGCGATCTTTAGGGCGTCCTTGCCCATGCATATAATGGCGAACTCCTCACCGCCGATCCGGCACACGATATCTGAACGCCGCTGGAACCGCTCCATAAGGATTCTGCCAAATCGTTTTAGGCATTTATCTCCGGCAGGATGGCCATAGGTGTCGTTGATGCTCTTGAAATGGTCAATGTCGAGGATGACAACCGAAAAGTGGATGGCGCTGCGCTTGCATATGTCAAACATCCGCCGGAATTGCTCGTCAAATGTCCGCCGGTTAAAAAGACCGGTCAACCCGTCAGTACTGCTCAACTCCTCTAAGGCATTGTTTGCCTCGACCAGCTTTTGGTTGAGTTTGCGTACTTTCTGTATCCAGAACAAGGAAATGAGCACCATGACGGAAAGTACTCCCAGGATCTTCCAGAAGGGAGAATAGTCAAATTTTTGCTCCACCTTTACGCTGAGCCATTGATCCAGAATCCGGGACTTTTCCTGGTCAGACAAGGACATAATAAGTTTTTGAAAAATTGCCCCCAACAGAGGCTCGTCACTCCGGGTGCCGATACAGGGCTGCCAGTCCATGGGCATTTTACCTGCAATCTTGACATCCACGATTTTTTCCTGCCGCAAATGATAACCGATACTGGTCATGGTTTCGATAAAGCCAAACAACTCTCCTCTCTGTAGCTTTGCGATACCTTCCGGATCGTTGTCCACCGCCACAAGGGACATGCGGGGATAGGCGGATTTAAGTCTTTCATAAGTAGGTGATGCCCTGATGACCCCCATGGGACGATCCAAGAATTTCCTAATGTCGTCAATGAAGGGCGCATTAACAGAGGTGGCGATAACATTGGGGACGGTAAGATAGGGGCTTGTAAAATCCATGAACTGCTGCGTTTCATCTGTTTTCATGACGTCCATACAAAAATCGCACTTCTTCTGCCTGATCAACCGGAACAAGTCCGCCCAAGAGTCGCACTTCTCTACAATTATGGCGATGGGCAGCTTCTTGCCCAAAAGTGCCATCAAATCAGCACCGATCCCTGTGTAACGGCCGTCGTTGCCGACCTTTCCAAAGGGCAGCCGGTCGGAGAGCACGCAAAGAACCAGCTTTTTCTTTTTTTTCAGATAGGCCAGCTCTTTTTTCGAAAACCTGAGCATGTAATCTGAAAAGCTCCCGGTTCTGGGAGAAAGCCAGGTGGTTTCAAGCATCTGCCAGTCTGCGGCGGACAGGGATTTTAAGGCCTTATTAAGAATGCTGTCCAGAGGGGCCAGGTCCGGCCGGACACCGAAACGTAGATCTTCAGGCGGCACCCCTTCAAAGTTAAGCTCTCCGGCAACCACCAGATTAACCAGCCCAAACTTTCGGATGTAGTGGTTTCCGGTATTAAGCGGAGAGACCACAGCGTCCAGATCCCCAAAGGATAAGGCCTTCATCATGGCGGAGTGATTGTCATATTCACGCAAATGGGGGCCGACAACTGTGGATAGTGCCTCTTTATAAAAGACATCTGTGGTAATGCCCACAGAAAGGCCTCTCAAGCTGTTGACATCTTTGTAGTCTCTAAACTCGTTTCTCACAAAAACCACTGTTGGAATGGCGTGATAGGCCTCCGTATACCGGGTAAATTTTGTCCGGTCTTTGGTATAGGAAATGTTGGCAGTAGCTTCCAACTGGCCGGTTTTAAAAAGATAAAGCACCTTGGACCAGTCATCCACAACATAGGAAAATTTCATTCCGGTCTTTTCGGAAATGATATCCAGAAGGGACGCGGTATAGCCCACCTGGCGGCCCTGGCTGGTAAAGCTGAAGGGAGAAAAATCTGCCAGCATCCCCATGGAGACAATCGGGTGATCTCGAATAAAAGCCTTTTCCCCATCGGTCAAAAAAAGCTTGGAATCATCTTTGTTTAGATAGGGATATTGGCTCCACTTGCGGGTCAGAGCTGTAAGTGTTTCCTTTGGAAGCGTTTTCAACAATTTGGCCAGAATCGAATGGAGCCGGGGTTCCTTTTGTGATACGCCCAGCCGGTAGTCCTCCTCTGTGACCCCTTCTATCTTAAAGGGCCCGGCCACTCCCAACCCGGTGAGGTTATTGTCCCGGGCAATGAAATGTCCGGTTAATTCGCTGGACACCACCGCATCTATCCAGCCAAAGGAAAGGGCCTTCATAAGTGAGATATAATCATCATACTCGTGAACTTCGACCAAATCTTTCAAGCGGATGGCATCGGCGTAATAAATATCTTTTATGATACCGACCCTTTTCCCCTTAAGGCTTTTCAACCCCGAAAAGGGGGAGGGGATTTCCCCGGTCCGCATGAACAGGACAAGCTTTTTAATGTGATAAGCCGGGGTGAAGAGCATCCATTTGCTACGGTCCTCGGTAAAGGAGATCTGATCGATGACATCCAGTTCCCCTTTTTTAAAAGACGAAAAAACATTGGACCAGCTGCCTAGAACATAGTTAAATTTCAGTCCTGACTTTTGTTCCAAAAGATGAAGCAGGTCAATGGAGAACCCGTTAATTCTTCCCTGGGAGTAAAATGAATAGGGGAGCTCGTTATCAATAACACCAATGGTTATCTGCTTTTTTTCCTGAATGTACGCTTTTTCCTCAGGCGTCAGCGCCTTTTGGTTTTCCGTTGCATGAACAGTGACGGCAATACCTATCAAGGAGAGAGCCAGAATTATTTTAAAGATGCGAATCATCAAAGCACAAAAATTCCTTAAATTCGTTTATCCATATCGATGGATTGAGGATAATTTTTCGCAGGATAAACATTTGTGTCACCTTCCCCTGAAGCAAATATCGGAATGCTTATAGTCATACAGAGAAGGCAAACTGCTAATGTGTAATTAATTCTCATTTTCATGCCTTTGTTGCGAGGCCATCACGGTAGGACGGCCAGTTACCCGGCCGCCCCCGTACAGATCCCGGCGTGCGGAACTACCGCACCGGGCTCCTCGAAGTGATTCGCTTCACACGCGGCAACATTGCATAATACTCAGAAGCTGT
>NZ_NRRS01000069.1 GCF_016583795.1 Rhabdochromatium marinum
TGGGGTGGGGTGGGCTTAGCTTAGCTGCGCTCCCCGCTCAGGGTGACACAGATGCGCCGCGAATGAGCCTGAGTGCGATGTTCGTACAGATAGACACCCTGCCAGGTGCCCAGTCCGCAACGCCCGTCAACAATGGGCAGGCTAAGATCCATGGTCGTCAGCACCGCGCGAATATGCGCTGGCATATCGTCCGGGCCTTCGTCACTGTGCCCGAACAGCGGGTCACCATCGGGCACCAGGCGCGCCAGAAACGCCTCCAGATCGCGACCGACCTGCGGGTCGGCATTCTCGCAGATCAGCAGCGAAGCGCTGGTGTGGCGCACAAAAACATGACACAGACCAATCCCGATACCGCTGTCACGAATCAGCGGCGCGAATTGGTCGTCGATGCGATACAGCCCGCGTCCGCGGGTGGGGATGACGAGGTGTTGTTGAGAAATCATCGCGTTACAGGCTCCGGTTGTCTTCGGTGGGGTTGAAAGCAGGCGGCACGGCAACGCTGATGACCGCGATCCAGCCGCCGTCGGGGGATTTCACCAGGCTTCCAATTGAGCGGCTGCGTGGCGCCGGGCCGCGCATCACCGAGCGACTGGCGCATCTGGGCCTGCACAGCGTCGCGGATCTGCTGCTGCATTTACCGCTGCGCTATCAGGATCGCACCCGCGCCCGACGCATCGCTGAGCTGCGGCCAGGGGAAGACGCGCTGGTGAAAGGGCGCATTCTATCCGCTGACATCCATCAGGGCCGCCGCCGCGCGCTCCTGGTGGCCTTGGCGGAGGTGGAGACTGAGGCTGCTGTTGGGGTTGAAGGTGGGGTTGCAACGGGGACGAACACCGGCGCGTCTTTGTGGCTGAGATTTTTTTATTTCAGTCAGTCACTGCGGCAGCGCTTTCAACCGGGGGGGCTGCTGTACTGTTTCGGTGAGGTGCGCTCCGGGCCCAAGGGACTGGAGATGATTCATCCCGAGCTGGACTTCCAGGAGAGCGCCGCCGATACCGAGGGTGCCACCGACTCCGCCGTTGCAGACACCACCGCGCCTGATGCTGAAGCCGCCGCCGCAGCAGCGCTGACGCCGGTGTATCCCACCACGCAGGGCGTCAGTCAGACGCTCTGGCGCTCTCTGATTGAGCAAAGTCTTGCCTGGCTGCACGCGCACCCCGAGTGCCTGCCCGCTCTGCTGCCAGAGGCTTGGCTGCATCCGCTGGGCTTACCGCCGCTGAGCGAGGCTCTGCATAGTCTGCATCGCCCGCCGCCGCAAACGTCCACCGATGCGTTGCTCGAACGCCGCCATCCGGCCTTTCAGCGCCTGGCGCTGGAGGAACTGATCGCGCAGCAACTCGCCCTGCGGGTGTTTCGCGATCAGCTGCGGGGACTGGGAGCCAGGCCGCTGCCCGGTACGGGTGAGCTGCGCGCCGCCCTGCATCAGGGGGTCGGCTTTGAGCTGACCGGCGCACAGACGCGGGTGCTGGCGGAGATTGCCGCCGATCTGGCTGCGCCGCGACCCATGCTGCGGCTGTTGCAGGGCGATGTCGGCTCTGGCAAGACTCTGGTCGCGGCCTTTGCCGCTGCTCAGGCGTTGGAATCCGGCGCCCAGGTGGCCCTGATGGCGCCCACCGAGCTGCTTGCTGAGCAGCACCGCCGCAGCTTCCAGCGTTGGTTCGCACCGCTCGGGATTGAACCCCTGTGGCTGGCGGGGCGGCACAAGGGCACCGAACGCGCCGGTATTCTGCACGCCCTGGCCAGCGGCGCGGCGCCGCTGATTGTGGGCACCCATGCGCTGTTTCAGGACGCGGTTCAGTTTGACCGCCTGGGACTGGTCATCATTGATGAGCAGCATCGCTTTGGTGTGCATCAGCGACTGCGGTTGCGCGAAAAGGGTCAGCAGGACGGGCGTTTGCCGCATCAGCTGATTATGACCGCCACCCCCATTCCGCGCTCGTTGGCAATGACGGCCTATGCGGATCTGGATCTGTCGATCATCGACGAACTGCCGCCGGGACGCCAACCGATTCAAACCATCGCCGTTCCCGATACCCGCCGCGCCGAGGTCATGGCGCGCCTGCGTTCAGCCTGTGCCAGCGGCCGTCAAGCCTATTGGGTCTGCACCCTGGTTGAGGAATCCGAAGCCCTGCAATGCCAGGCCGCCGAGGACGCCGCCGCCGAACTCACCCAAGAGTTGCCCGCGCAGCACATTGGTCTGGTTCATGGGCGCATGAAACCCGCCGAGCGCGAACCGGTGATGAGCGCCTTCGCCGCCGGAGACCTGCATGTGCTGGTCGCCACCACAGTGATTGAGGTCGGGGTGGATGTGCCCAACGCCAGCCTGATGATTATCGAGAACCCGGAACGTCTGGGGCTGGCGCAACTGCATCAGCTGCGCGGACGGGTCGGGCGTGGTCCGGTCGCGAGTGTGTGCCTGCTGCTCTATCACCCGCCCTTGACGCCCCAGGCGTTTGCGCGGCTGAAAATGCTGCGTGAGGAAAGCAGCGGCTTTCAAATCGCCGATGCTGACCTGCGCCTGCGTGGGGCCGGAGAAGTGCTTGGCACCCGGCAATCCGGGCAGGCACGGCTGCGTCTGGCTGACCCGATGCGTGACATCAAGCTGGTGCGCATCGCGCGCGAACTAGCCGTGCGGCTGCACCGACAATACCCCCACTGGGTTGAGCCTCTCATCCAACGCTGGATGCCGCCGGACGCCAGTGCAAGCTCCTGCGCCGAACATGAAGTATAGACAGGCGCTCAGCGCGCTTAAAACAGGCGGCCAAACAGCTTTTTGGGCTGCTGCAATAAACGCATCCCAGGTCCGGCCCGCATGCCGACGTATTGCTCGACAACTTTCAGGTATTCGCGTCGGCCCCGGGTTCTGCGCTTGGCAACAAAGTGTATTACTCCGAGCACTCGAATCAGCACGTCAGGATCAACATCAGCCAAATCCTTCTGAATGGCATGATCCACTTGTGCAAACCCTTCCTTGACCAGCGCATCCGCAAAGATAATCTCGGCGTCCTTAAAATAGTATTTGTCGAGCAGTTTCTCCAGGATTGCAATGGCCACCTCGTCTTTGATTTCCTTGTGCTTCTCGTGATCGAAGGCCCCCAGTGCGCCTTCAATCGCATTGGAATGGTCAGTCAAGTCAAGATCCATCTCCATGCGTGCCGGCGTATAGCGCGGCACTTCAGAGTATTTGCGCGTGACCTGCGGTGGCTGATAATAGCTGCATTCACTGCACGTCTCAGCCTGGCGCGTCTCAGCGCAGCACAGGCTGCATATCTCGCCTTGATCGGTGATCAGACATTTTCTTTTGGCTTTTCGTGTGTTGCAAACAGGACATTTGGCCATCATGAACTCGTGTGAACATTGCCGCCACCGCTGCAGCGGCGAAAAACGTGAATGGGTTGAACGCCTTAGTTGTCATAGCCTAGCATGAGCACCAAGCTTTGTGCGATGGTCGGGGATGTGGCGCGCCACTACAATGCCAAAACTTCAACCACCTGCCGATATTCGAGTGGGTATTGACCAAATACGGGATAAAGCGAATGCGGGTACTCCATGCCTTTTGGCGGCCAGAGCCTTCCAGAGATAATGCAGCTGCTGACTTTGTACAAAGCGGCGCGGTTTGGCTGTGGGTGGAGACTTTGCCGTCTGCTGGCGTTGCTTTTGACAGTGGCGCAGGTTCCAGCCGTGCCAAGCGCCGGGTGGCTGATCAATCCGCGCCTCATCCTTGGCAGTTGCCGGGCCAAGGCTGGCCTGAGCTGCTGAGTGACCTGGGTCTGATGCCCAAGTCGGGCTCGGGCAATCGCAAGCCGACACTGACAACTCAGCGTTTGTGGTTGCCGAGTGCGGCAGGTGCACCCCTGCCGTCGCCACAGCTAGCCAAATCCTGGCCGGAGCCATTTGAGAACGATACCAGCGATTCGGTTGAGCTTCAGCCCTGGGACGTCGAAAGCTATCGGCTGGAGCATCCGATCAAACAGCTGGCCGATATGCATTTTCTGGCCTTTTATCAGGCTGAGGAACTGGAGCCGGGTGGGGATTTTCTGTTCTGGTATTGGCTGACGCAGAATCTCAAGCGGTTGCTGGTGCGCGACCGCTATCTTCCCGCGCTGGTCTATCGTCAGCCGCCACCTCCCAAGGGCAAACGCAAGTTGCCACCGTATGAAATCCATGGCGGCTGGGCCTGGGCTTCGGAAGACTATGAACAGCTGATCCGTGATGCGGTTGAATCGATGCCGGCAGCCTGTGCGGCTGGCACGGAGGGGCTGATCGAACCGGAATCCCTGCTGCGCCATGTCAGCGAGGTGCTGCTTGATCAGACACTGCGCAACCTGGTCATTCCCGCCAGCTTTGCTAAGCGCGTCCAGGGTAGCCTGCTGGAGACCTGTCTGGCCTCGGAGCCGGCGGTGCGACCCTGGCCGGCGCCCGGTGTCGGGCTGGAGGACTATCAGCACTGGCACCTGTGGCGGCAGCGTATTCAGGGCAGCGGGCGCGATACCTCCTTTACGCTGGGCTTCCGATTGATCGAGCCTCAGGCTGAAATGGACAATGACTGGGCACTTGAGTTTGTCGCCGTGCCCAAAGATGACCCTTCCCGGCGCCTGGCGCTGGCGGAGTATTGGGCCTTGCCCGCCGCTGAACGCAAGCCGGCGCGCCAAGCGCTCGGGGCTGATTTCGAGACCCAGGTACTGCTGGACCTGGGACTGGCCGCGCGCATGCTGCCCAGTTTGTGGGCGGGACTCGATACCGCAACACCGCAGTCGGTGACGCTCGATCTGGAGGGTGCCTTCCGCTTTCTCAAGGAAGATGCCTGGATTCTGGAGGATGCTGGCTTTAAGGTCATTGTGCCGGCCTGGTGGACCCCCAAGGGGCGCCAGCGGGTGCGCATCCGGCTGCGCTCAGGCCAACCGCGCGAGAAGGCCTCCGGCAGCGCGGCCGGGACTGGCATCCTGAGCCTGGAGAATCTGACTCGCTACAGCTATCAGCTCGCCATCGGTGGTGAGACGGTCAGTGAAGAGGAATGGGAGCAATTGGTCGCCGCCAAAACGCCCCTGGTGCGCTTTCGCGGCCAATGGGTGGAGCTGGATCGCGAACAGATGCAGGAGATGCTGCGCTTTTGGCGCGAGCATGGCCAGGAAAACACCCAGATGGATTTGCAGTCGCTGCTGCAACGCACCGCGAGCGATGATCTGTTCGAGGTTGAACGCGACGATGCCCTGGCCGAGATGCTGGAGCGGTTGCGCGATCGTAGCCAGCTGGAACCCATCGCCGAGTTGCCCGGCCTGAACGCCGAACTGCGCGATTACCAAAAGCGCGGGGTGGCCTGGATCGAGTTTCTTGAACGCCTCGGCCTCAATGGCTGTCTGGCCGATGACATGGGCCTGGGCAAAACTATGCAGGTCATCGCCCGGCTGGTGCGCGAGCGCGAGGCGGGTACTAGAGAGGGCAACGACAGTGCACCCGGCCCCACCTTGTTGATCGCGCCGACTTCGGTCATCGGCAACTGGCGCAAGGAGGTCGAGCGCTTCGCTCCGCAGCTGTCAGTGCTGATTCATCATGGCACGGATCGCGCCAGCGACGCCAAGGCGTTTAAGCAAGCCGTGGCGGATCAGGTGCTGGTGATTACCTCCTTCGCCCTGGCGCGGCGCGACCAGCCATTGCTGGCTGCGATTCACTGGCATCGGGTGGTGCTTGATGAGGCGCAGAACATCAAGAACCCCAAGGCGGCCCAGACCAAGTCCATCGGCAAGCTGCGCGCCACTCATCGCCTCGCGTTGACTGGCACCCCGGTCGAGAACCGGCTGATGGATCTCTGGTCCATCCTGCATTTCCTCAATCCCGGTTATCTCGACACCCAGGCGCGTTTTCGCAAAGGCTTCGAGCTGCCGGTGCAACGCGACCAGGACCCGGTGAAGACGGCCACCCTCAAGCGCCTGGTCGAGCCCTTTATCCTGCGCCGGGTTAAGACCGACAAGGCCATCATTCACGATTTACCGGATAAGATTGAGGCGATTCAATACTGCAATCTCGGACGCGAGCAGGCCGCACTCTATGAAAGTGTGGTGCGCGAGGTCGAGCGTGATCTGGAGGAGAAGGAAGGTATTGAACGCCAGGGACTGATGCTCTCCACCCTGATGCGCCTGAAGCAGATTTGCAATCATCCCGCGCAATTCCTGCAGGACGGCAGCCCCTTCAGTGCTGAACGCTCGCACAAGCTGCAACGCCTGCACGAGATGCTCGAAGAAGTCATGGCCGAGGGCGACAGTGTGCTGATTTTCAGCCAGTTCACCGAAGTCGGGGCCGCTCTGGAACGGCTGTTGCGCCAGGACTGGCGCTTTAACAGCTTCTATCTGCATGGCGGTACCTCACGCAAGCGCCGCGAGGAGATGATCGCCCGCTTTCAGGATCCGGATACCGAGCCGTCGGTGTTTGTGCTGTCGCTCAAGGCCGGCGGTGTGGGCATTACCCTAACCAAGGCCAACCATGTGTTTCACTTCGACCGCTGGTGGAATCCGGCGGTCGAGGATCAGGCCAGTGATCGCGCCTTCCGTATCGGGCAGGAGAAGACGGTCTTTGTGCATAAGATGGTGACTCTGGGCACCCTGGAAGAGCGCATCGACGAGATGATTCGCAGCAAGCAGGCGCTGGCCGGTGCTATTGTTGGCAACGACGAATCCTGGCTCGCTCAACTCGACAACGAGCGCTTCAAATCGCTCATCCAGCTCAATCGCGATGCAGTGGTGGACTGACTCATGGCACAACAGAGCAAATCCTGGTGGGGACAGCTGTTCATCGCCGCACTTGAGGGCTGCATGGACAGCGGGCGTTTGCAACGCGGGCGCGGCTACAGTAGCGACAGCCGCATCCTGAGCTTTGACATCAAGCAGGCGCTGGTGAGTGCCACGGTGCGCGGTAACGTCAACCCCTATTTTGGCGTGTATAAAGAGCCGAAATACCAGGTGCAGCTGCGCCTGACTGACATTCCGGACAAGGAGTGGACCCAGGCGATCACCAAACTGGGCAGTAATGCCGCACTGGTTTCGCAACTGCTGATGGGCGAGATGCCGGAGCGCATCGATGAAGTCTTTGCGGGTCTGCGCCTGCATCTGTTGCCGCACAGTCGCCAGGATTTTGCCCAGACGGAATGCTCCTGTCCGGACTATGCCAATCCCTGCAAGCACATCGCCGGGGTCTATTACCGCCTGGCCGGGATGCTCGACAGCGATCCCTTTCTGCTGTTTGAGTTGCGCGGACTCTCGCGCGAGCGTTTGCATCAGGGATTAAGTGCCACACCTTTGGGCCAGGCACTGGTGGCGATGATGGACGAGCAGGCCGCAGTGCTGGAACCGGCCGAGTCGTTCTTTACCCGCCCCCGGGCCGCCACCAGCGTACCTGGCTATCGGGAGTTTTGGAACGGCGGCCGGCGCCTGCCCGCCGAGATCGAACCGGCGACGCCGCCGGTGGTGTCAGGTATTCTGGTTCGCAAGGCCGGCGATTTCCCAGGCTTTTGGCCGCGCGGGAACTCCTTTGTCGAGGTGATGGAGGATTTGTATGCCCGGGTACGGACTAAGAACAAAGGGGTGTTGTGATTTAATGTCAGATCCACGTAACGATCCATCCGATCCATCGTCTTCCAGCCAGGCTCCTTCCATTAAGCTCGACCTGCCGCCGCTTGCCAACCATGGCCCCAGGCGCGCGAAGTCACTCATGATTCAGGGTACGGCGTCTGATGTCGGCAAAAGTCTGCTGGTGGCGGGGCTGTGCCGGGCCTATGCGCGGCGCGGACTGGTAGTGCGCCCGTTCAAGGCGCAGAACATGAGCAACAATGCGGCCGTGACTGAGGATAGCGATGCTGCGCCGGGAGCGGATGGCGAACGCTCGCGCGGTGAGATTGGTCGCGCCCAAGCGCTGCAAGCCCGGGCTTGTGGGGTGCCACCGTCGATTCATATGAATCCGGTGCTACTCAAGCCGCAGACCAATATCGGTTCCCAGGTGGTCTTGCGCGGGCGTGCGCTTGGCAACTGTCCGGCGCGGGTGTATCACGAAATGCGTCAGGGACTCATGCCAGCGGTGCTGGATTCCTTCGAGCGTCTGTGCGCAGAAGCCGATCTGGTGCTGGTGGAAGGGGCGGGCAGTGGTGCCGAGATCTATCTGCGCCACTGCGACATTACCAACATGCACTTTGCCGAGCGCGCCGGCGTGCCGGTGGTGGTGGTGGGCGATCTCGATAAGGGCGGCACCATGGCCTCGCTGGTCGGCACTTGGCTGCTGCTCGATCAGGCCGATCGCGAGCGGGTGGTGGGCTATCTGGTCAATAAGTTTCGCGGTGATTTTTCCTTGTTTGAGCCGGCCTGCGAGACCATTACCGCCCACACCGGCTGGCCTTTTCTCGGCGTGCTGCGCTGGTTCGAGGGTGCCTCGCGCCTACCGGCCGAGGATTCGCTGGCACTGGAACGTCCAGCCGAACAGGATTGGTCCGGCGCTGGGGCGCTAAAAATCGCCGTGCCGCGTTTGTCACGGGTGGCCAATTTTGACGATCTTGACCCCTTGGCGGCCGAACCGGGCGTGGATCTGCGCTGGCTGCAATCCGGTCAGCCACTGCCGGCTGATACTCATGTGGTGATACTGCCCGGTTCCAAGGCCACCCGCGCCGATCTCGCCACCCTGCGTCGCGAGGGCTGGGACATCGATATCCTTGCCCATGTGCGTCGTGGCGGGCGGGTGCTGGGGCTCTGTGCCGGGTTTCAGATGCTGGGACGGCTGGTGCGCGACCCGCTTGGGATTGAAGGTGAACCGGGTGACACGCCTGGCTTGGGCTTGCTCGACATGGTTACGGAAATTAGTTCTGAGAAACGGCTGCTGGAGATTGATGGCACTGAGCTGGGCAGTGGTTGTGCGCTGAGCGGCTATGAGATGCACATGGGGCGCAGCAGCGGCCCGGCGCTGGAGCAGCCCTGGCTGCGCTTAACGGCGGCTGGGAGTGAGGCCAGTGGCGATGGTCGGCCGGAAGGTGCCATGTCCGCCGATGGGCGGGTGATGGGCGGCTATGTGCATGGGCTCTTTTCCAGCGACAGTTTCCGTGCTCACTGGCTGGAACAAGTGGGTGCGCGGGCGGCGCAGCTAGACTTCATTGCCCGCATCGAAGCCGCGCTTGATGAACTGGCCGATCACATCGAAGCCAATCTCGATCTGGAGGCCTTGCTGGCGCTGGCGCGCTAGAAACTATCCCACCAGCGACGCAAGCGAAAACCCATCGTTTTGATTTCAGAACCGCTCGCCGGTCTGGGCGTTGATTGCGTTGACCGCATGGGCCAGCAGGCGTGCGGCGCGTTTGGGATCAGGCGGAGCCTTATGCCAGTGCAGGTTGTAGAATTCGACGACAATATCATCGTCATCGTCACCTGTGCGGAACCAGTAGTGGTCATCCTCCTGGGGGGCGGACGTTGCTTGGGGGCTGTCAGTGATGGGTGGATCGGCACTTAGTATCCATTGGGTCTCAAAGGCATGCGTGCCTGCAAAGCTCAGGATGCCCCCATTGGGGCGGTCTTGTTTAATCAGCCATTTATACATTGTTCTGCGCCCCTGTGGGCGTGAGTGGTTGGCATGGCGCCTGGCCGGTCGGAGCGCTGCTTATTGACACGTTGAATGGCCAATGCGTTGGAATGATCGTGCAGCAGGTGCCTTCCCTAATAGCTCCAGCATAGTCGAGTTTGCGCGGTTAAAGTGAGATTGCGGTCACAAAATTTTCACAATCTTAAAGTTGTTGTATGCCTGATGATCTGATGACTCAATATCGCGCCCTGCTGGCGGCCAGCAAGCCTCCACTGGTGTTCTTGGTCGGTGGCAGTAATCAACCCGTAGAGCTGTGAGTGCAAGGGTCGAATCGGGCGAGTGCCGAATTGGAATGGCGGTCTGAAATGCAACAAACAACCTGGCAATTCTGGATTGATCGTGGCGGTACTTTCACCGATGTCATTGCACGTCATCCCGACGGGCATTTGCTGACCCATAAACTGCTGTCGGAAAATCCCGCCCACTATGATAATGCCGCGCTGCAAGGCATCCGTGATGTGCTGGACTTGAGTGCTGCGCAACCCATCCCGGCGTCCAGGATCAGCGAGGTGCGCATGGGAACCACCATCGGCACCAATGCGCTGCTGGAACGCACCGGCGAACCGGTATTGCTGGCGATTACTCAGGGGTTTGGTGATGCGCTCCAGATTGCTTATCAACATCGGCCGAAGATTTTTGCCCGCCATATTCAATTGCCAGCGCCGCTGTATCAACAAGTTATCGAAATCGAAGAGCGTGTTGATGCACAGGGGAAGGTGTTAAAACCGCTGAATATTGATCGCACCCGTGCGGCATTGCAGCAGGCGTATGACAGCGGGCTGCGCAGTATTGCAATCGTCTGTGTGCATGGCTATCGCCATTGGCAACACGAGCAACAGATTGCCGCCTTAGCGCAAGACATCGGTTTTACCCAAATTTCCACCTCACACCAGACAAGCCCGCTGATTAAACTGGTCTCGCGTGGTGATACCACAGTGGTGGATGCCTATCTGACGCCGGTGCTGAAGCGTTATGTGCAGGCTGTGACACAAGCACTGGGGAAGACCCGGTTGCGCTTCATGCAGTCCAATGGTGGTCTGGTCGATGCGCAGCGTTTCCAAGGACGTGACTCGATTTTATCCGGTCCGGCCGGTGGCATTATCGGCATGGTGCAGGTGGGCACCGCTGCCGGTTTTGACAAGTTAATCGGTTTTGACATGGGCGGCACTTCCACCGACGTGTCACATTATGCCGGTGAATTGGAGCGCAGCTTCGAGACCCAGGTGGCTGGTGTGCGCATGCGGGTGCCCATGCTGAACATCCACACGGTGGCGGCGGGTGGGGGCTCAATGCTGCATTTCGATGGCATCAAGTTCCGGGTGGGGCCGGATTCCGCCGGTGCCTATCCAGGTCCGGCCTGTTACCGACAGGGTGGGGCGCTGACTCTGACCGATTGCAATCTCATGCTCGGTAAGCTGGATGCGCGCTTTTTTCCGCAGGTCTTTGGTGCCAATCAGGATCAACCCCTGGATAGTGACCTGGTCAAGCAGCGTTTTGCCGCGCTGGCCGAGCAGGTGAGTCAAGCGACCGGAACAACCCACAGTGCCGAGCAGGTGGCTGAAGGTTTTTTGCGCATTGCGGTGGATAACATGGCCAATGCCATTAAGCGCATTTCCACCCAAAACGGCTATGATGTCAGCCAGTATACGTTATGTTGTTTTGGTGGCGCTGGTGGACAACATGCCTGCCGTGTCGCCGATGCACTGGGGATACAAACCATCCTGATTCATCCCTATGCCGGCGTGCTCTCCGCTTATGGTATGGGACAAGCCGCATTGCGCAGCCTGCGTGAATTCAGTGTCGAAGCTGAATTGAATGCGGCCTTGATGCCGGTGTTGGAGGAGCTGTATGCCGAGCTTGGCGCTGCCGCTCAGGCTGAATTGCAGGCGCAGGGCCAGGACGCGGCAACTATTCGTCTTGAGCGACAAATTCAATTGCGTTACCAAGGCACGGATGTGGCTTTGCCGCTGGCCTTTGCTGGTTTAGAGGGCTTGGAAGCCGGCTTTGCGCAGGTGCATCAGCAACATTATGGCTTTGTAAGAGAGGATAAAGCGCTGGTGGTGGCGACGGTGGGGGTCGAAGCCGTGGCTTGGAGCCCCGGTTCGCAGCCTGGTGAATCGCCACCGAAGCGGTTGCCGGCATCACGCGAACAAACGCAGGCATCGTTCCAACAAGATGAAGCCTGTCCGCTTGGCCACACGCAAATAGTCTGTGACCAGAGCGTCTATGTGACGCCAATTTATCAACGCGAGTGTTTGCCAGCGGGCACCCGCATACAAGGGGCGGCCATGATTCTCGACAGCACGGGTACCAATATCATCGAACCGGGTTGGGAAGGCACCATCACAGATCGCCTGGATTTGATCCTGAGCAAACTGAGCAAAGCAAGCCAATGACCCAGGACGCAGCGGATCCGGTGATGCTGGAAATTTTCAGCAATCTGTTCATGTCGATTGCCGAGCAAATGGGCGCGACTTTGGCAAATACCGCCTATTCGGTCAATATCAAGGAACGCCTGGATTTTTCCTGCGCCCTGTTCGATGCGCACGGACAGCTCATCGCCAATGCGCCTCATGTGCCGGTGCATCTTGGCTCCATGGGCGACAGCGTGCGCGCCTTGCTCGACAGCGAGCAGGAGATTCAGGTTGGCGATGTCTTCATGCTTAACAATCCCTATTGCGGCGGCACCCATTTGCCAGATGTGACGGTGATTACCCCGGTGTTTTCTGCTGCACCAGCGCCGCTGTTTTTTCTTGCCTCACGCGGCCATCACGCTGATATTGGCGGCATCACCCCCGGTTCCATGCCCGCGCACAGTCAACACATTGAACAGGAAGGTGTCTTGATCGATCTGTTCAAATTGGTGGAGCGCGGGCGGTGGCGCGAAGATGACACCCGCGCATTGCTGCTTGAGCATCCCTATCCGGTACGCAATGTCGAGCAAAATCTTGCCGATTTGCGCGCCCAAGTCGCGGCCAATACCAAAGGCATGCACGAGCTGCTTGCGATGGTCGAGCAATTTGGCTTGGAGCGGGTCCAGGCTTATATGCAGCATGTGCAAGACCATGGCGAGGAATTGGTGCGTCGCGCGATCAGTCAGTGTCGCGATGGCGAGTTTCGTTATGCAATGGACAATGGCGCGGTGGTGCAAGTCAGGATTGCTATTAACAGCACAGAGCGCTGTGCGCTGATTGATTTTTCCGGCACCTCGGCGCAGCAGGACAACAACTTTAACGCCCCAGCCTCGGTGTGCAAGGCGGCGGTGTTGTATGTGTTTCGCACCTTGGTCGATGAGGATATCCCGCTCAATGCCGGTTGTTTGAAGCCGCTGGAGATTCGCATCCCGGAGGGCAGTCTGCTCAATCCCCGCTATCCAGCGGCAGTGGTGGCGGGCAATGTGGAAACCTCGCAATACGTTACCGATACCCTGTATGGTGCCTTGGGCGTGATGGCTGCCTCGCAAGGCACCATGAACAATCTGACCTTTGGTAACGCACGTTATCAATACTACGAAACCCTGTGCGGTGGCGCAGGTGCGGGTGACGGTTTCAATGGCGCCGATGCGGTTCACACCCACATGACCAATTCCCGCCTCACCGATCCCGAAATTCTCGAATGGCGGTTTCCCGTGCATGTGGAAGATTTCCATATTCGCGCTAACAGCGGCGGCTCGGGCGTTTATCGCGGTGGCCATGGGGTGGTACGCAAACTGCGCTTTTTAGAACCCATGCAGGCGGCGATTCTGTCCGGTCATCGGCAGGTGCCGCCCTATGGCCTGGCCGGCGGCGCGCCGGGGCAGGTGGGGCGCAACCGTGTGGAACGCACCGATGGTGCAATGGAGCCAT
Source organism: Rhabdochromatium marinum (assembly GCF_016583795.1). Classification (GTDB taxonomy): domain Bacteria; phylum Pseudomonadota; class Gammaproteobacteria; order Chromatiales; family Chromatiaceae; genus Rhabdochromatium; species Rhabdochromatium marinum. The sequence continues at coordinate 13,452 of NZ_NRRS01000069.1, forward strand.
TGGACAGCACCGCGCACATTGAATTGCAAGCGGGTGATGCGCTGATTATTGAAACGCCTGGGGGGGGTGGCTATGGAAAGGCCAATGGTGGCGACCTCTGAATGGTTTTAAGGACAGCATCCTCCAGTCATGAATCTCAAAGCACTTCAAGGACTCGACCGCGACCTCCAGCAGTCGTTGTTGAATCAGATTCGCGACCTCTGGACCCATAGTTCCACCGCGCTTGAGGGCAACACCCTTACTTTGGGTGAGACCAAGTTTGTCATTGAGGAGGGACTGACGGTTTCCGGTAAGCCGTTGAAGGATCACCAGGAGATCATGGGGCATGCGCGGGCCATCGAGCTGATCTACCAGGGGCTGAACGGGACAGTCACCGAAGCGCATCTGTTTGAGTTGCACCGGGCGGTGCAATCAACCAGCGTCACAGACATCTATAAGCCCTATGGAGCCTGGAAGCTGGAGCCGAACGGTACCTATGCGGTGACCAATGAGGGACGCCAGACCTTCATCGAATACGCGTCGCCCGAAGACGTGCCCGGGCTGATGGCCGAGTGGCTGACCGAGCTTAATAGGCTCGCTGGCGAACACTTAAGCGAAACCGACGCAGTCGATGCCTATGCTCGGTTGCACCTGGGGTTTGTGCATGTGCATCCGTTCTGGGATGGCAACGGGCGCCTAGCCCGCCTGCTGAGCAACATCCCAGTACTGCGTTCCGGCTACCTGCCGGTGGTAATCGACGTGCGTGATCGCAAGGCGTACATCGACGTCCTGGCCCAGTATGAGCTGGACGGCGGGCCGCTTACCGCCAAGACCGGTGTTTGGCCCGTCGCGGCCCGAGAGGCACCCTTTCGGGCATTCTGTCAGCGGTCCTACCAGGCCACGCGGCACCTGGTCGAGCAGGCGAACGACCAACAGGCGAGACGTAACCGCCGGTGAGGCGCCACCTGTGCTCCCGAGCGCTCAGAGCCCGAGGGCGTCGATGGACCCCTTGCCGGCGCGCATGAGTTCGGGGGTGTCGCCGGTCATATCGACCACTGTGGTTGGCTCGGTGCCACAGTAACCGCCATCGATGATCAGCTCGACGCAGTGGCCCAGGATCTCGCGCATGTCATAAGGATCGGTCAGGGGATCGCTGTCATCCGGCAGAATCAGCGTGGTGCTCAGGATGGGTTCGTCCAGGGCGCCGAGCAGGGCGCGACAGATGGGGGTGTCCGGAACCCGGATGCCGATGGCCTTGCGCTTGGGATGTAGCAAACGCCGTGGCACCTGTTTGGTGGCCTTGTAAACAAAGGTGTAGGGACCGGGGGTCAGGGATTTCAGTTGCCGATAGTCCTGATTGTCGATGCGCGCATAGGTGGCGATGTCCGACAGGTCGCGGCACAGCAGGGTGAAATTATGCTTGTCGTCGAGTCGGCGGATGCGGCGAATGCGCTCCATGGCTGCTTTGTCGCCCAGGTGGCAGCCTAGGGCGTAGCAGGTATCCGTCGGATAGATGACCACGCCGCCGGCACGAAAAATATCGACCGCCTGTTCAATCAGTCGCGGCTGTGGATTGTCGGGATGGATGTCAAAAAACTGGGCCATGCGAGGGAACTACTGTTGGAAGCTGTTGAATGGCAGGTCATGTCAATGGAAGATCATGGCTGTTCAGGATGCTTTAGGCAGCGGCCTCGGTCGGCAGTGTGGAGGCTTGGAGCCAGTCAGACCAGATGGGAATGCAGCCCTCGGGCAGCGCCGGCAGGCGCCCCAGTTCAATCCAGGGCTGTTCCGGCCCGTGAAAATCCGAACCGGCTGAGGCCAGCAGGCCCTGTTCGCGCGCATGACGGGCAAAGACGAAGTACTCATCACGGCTGTGACTGCCGGAGACAACTTCAAGGCCGCTGCCGCCGGCGGCCTTAAATTCGCCGATCAGGCGCAGGAGTTTGGTGCGGGTCAGGCCGTAGCGCGCCGGGTGCGCGATCACCGCCTGACCGCCGGCGGCGCGAATCCAGCTGACCGCAGCGCCGAGTTCAGCCCACTGACCGCGCACATGTCCGGGTTTGCCCTTGACCAGAAAACGCTTAAAAATGCCGCGCACATCCTCGGCGGCACCCCGGGTGACCAGAAAGCGGGCGAAATGGGTGCGTCCGATCAGCGTGCCGTTCGACAGGGCTTTGGCACCTTCATAGGCTTGTGCATAACCGGCCTTGTCGAGTCGGCGGCCGATTTCCTGTGCCCGCCACTGCCGGAAGGCGCGCAGATCGGCGAGTCCGGTGTTGAGCGTCGGGTTCTGGGGATCGACCCCCAGGCCGAGAATGTGAATGGTTTGATGGTTCCAGGTCACCGAGATCTCGACCCCAGGGATCAGTGTCAGCCCAGCGGCGGTGGCGGCGCGCTGCGCCTCGGCCAGGCCGGCCAGGGTGTCGTGATCGGTCAGCGCCAGCATGGGCACCTCGGCCGCCGCCGCGCGTTGCACCAGTTGCTCGGGCGTCAGGGTGCCATCCGAGGCGGTGGAGTGGGTGTGAAGATCGGGGGATTTAGCCATGCCTTAAGTCTAACCGATTCGGTCAACTTTTGAGCGCGTGTTTTGGCGGAGCGCGGGTTTCAGGCCGTGCAATGACTGGCCAGGCTGATACAATGGTGGGCTGATCGTGCCTGCCTGACACCAGCAACTGCAAAGGCAAATGTAATGAAATTTCTCGCTGATTTCCTGCCGGTTATCCTGTTTTTTGTCGCTTACAAGGTCTCGGGCATCTATGCCGCGACCCTGGTGGCCATTAGTGCGGCCGCCATACAGGTCGGCTGGATGCGCTGGCGTCATGGCCGGGTTGAGACCATGCATCTGGCCACCCTGGTGCTGCTGCTGATTTTCGGCGGCCTGACCCTGGCGCTGCGCGATCCTATCTTTGTCATGTGGAAGCCGAGCATTATCAACTGGCTGTTTGCCGCTGTCTTTATCGGCAGTTTTTGGGTGGGAAAGCAGCCGCTGACGCAGCGCATGATGGGCGCGGCGGTGGAGGTGCCAGATCCCGTCTGGCGGCGGCTCAACTGGGCCTGGGCGGGCTTTTTTCTACTGGTGGGGCTGATTAACCTCTATGTGGTCTATGTCGGCAGCGGCTTTTTTTCCGCTCAGCAGGCCTTTATTGCCGCCAGCGGTGAGCGGTCGATGGATCTGGCCCAATGCGCCACCTCATTCAGCGGCGATTTGCTGGCGCTCTGTGAAAATGCGCAGGCGAGCGAGGCGATCTGGGTCAATTTCAAGCTCTTCGGTATGATGGGTCTGACCCTGGCGTTTGTCGTCGCTCAGGCGTTTTATCTCACCCGTCACATGCCCCACGCCGAGGACGCTGCCGGCGCGGATCACGCGGATCAGCCGGTCGATTCAAGGGTTAGCGAGTAAGGGGTTGGGGAATATTACAAAACCGTCATCGCTGGAGCAGAGTCGTTTTGCTATACGTAATTATCGCCCGTGATCATCCGGGCAGTCTCAGTGCGCGCCGCGCCGCGCGGCCCGCGCATCTGGAACGGCTGCAACACCTGCTAGCGGAAGGGCGGCTGGTGTTGGCGGGGCCTCATCCCAGCGTGGATGCCGCTGATCCGGGGGAAGCCGGTTTTAGTGGCTCGCTGGTGGTGGCCGAGTTTGCCGATCTTGCCGCTGCGCGCGACTGGGCTGACCAGGATCCCTACGTGGCCGCTGGTGTTTATCAGCAAGTGGACGTCAAGCCCTTTGTCAAGGTGCTTCCGGCTTGAGGTTGTTCCCCTTGCTGATTGCAGCTATTGCTTGATCACAGCGCTTAATCACAGGTTTGTGCGTTGTGATCCGGATTTTTCGTGTCTTTCATCACTCTTTCATCCACTCTTGCAGGACTAAATGCTATGACTCATTTCTCTGAAAACTTGCTCAAGACTCTGCCGCTCTGCGTCGCCCTTGCCCTGGGCACCGGAGCGGCTATGGCCAAAGACGATAAGGCCCCGGAAACCGATTCCGATACGGTCATTGCCACGGTCAATGGGGTTGAGTATCCGCTGGATGTCTTCCGCGTGTTTTACAACGAGCGCGTGCAGGGCAACCAGAATACGCCGGAGATGCAGGAGCGCGCGTTCAATGAATTCCTGAATCTGATCGTCGCCTCGCAGCAGGCCGAGAAGCAGGAGCTGCAAGAGAATCGCGAGGTGCAGGCCGCGCTTGAGCTGCGCCGTATGATGATTCTCTCGGCCGCTGCGCTGGAAACCTATGGCGTGGAAGCGCAACCGAGCGAGGATGATCTGAAGAAAGCCTATGACGAATTCGTCAAGCAGGCCCAGCGGACTGAGTACAAAGCGCGCCACATTCTGCTCGATGACGAAGACAAGGCCAAGGACATCATCAAGCAGCTGAAGAAGAAAAAGGGCAAGAACTTCGCGGAACTGGCGGAAGAGAACTCCCTCGGCCCCACCGCTGAGAAAGGCGGCGATTTGGGTTGGTTCGATTCACGTCAGATGGTCAAGCCCTTTGCCGATGCCGTGGCAGAAATGGAAGTGGGCACCTTCACCACCGAACCGGTCAAGACGCAGTTCGGCTGGCATGTCATTCAGCTCGAAGATGAGCGCGAAGCCGAAGCTCCCAGCTTCGAGGACGTGAAGCCGCAGCTGGAAGTCTCGCTGAAGCGCACGATGGTGGTTGAGAAGCTCGGTGAGCTGCGTGAGCAGGCGGATGTGGAGCTAAATGAAGACGTCGTCAAGATGAAAGACGACAGTGAAGACGCCGACGCTGATAAGAAAGACGACTGATGACGGGGTTCTGTTACTGGTAATCTTCTGGTAACCGTTCATTTGAACGGACTCCCCGCAACGGGGAGTCCATTCGCTATTTGGCTGGCTAAGGACTCGGATTGGGCTGCTCGCGATGCGCCGCTTCAATCTCCGCGATCACGTCGGCACTCAGTTGTAGCTCGGCTGAGGCAATATTGGCCTTAAGCTGCTCCAGGCTGGTGGCACCGATGATGTTAGAGGTCAGGAAAGGCCGGCTGTTGACCCAGGCCAGCGCCATTTGTGCCGGGTCGAGTCCGTGGCGCCGGGCGATGGCGAAATATTCGGCGGTTGCTTTCTCGGCCTGGGGATTGGAGTAGCGGTCGAAGCGTGAGAACAGCGTGATGCGTGCTTGGGGCGGGCGGGCGCCATTGAGATATTTGCCGCTCAGGACACCAAAAGCCAGGGGCGAATAAGCCAGCAGGCCGCACTGCTCCTGCAGGGCGATTTCAGCCAGACCGATTTCAAAGGTGCGATTTAGCAAGCTGTAGGGGTTCTGGATGCTTTGCATGCGTGGCAGGCCGTGCTGTTCGGCCAGTTGCAGCAGGCGCATGGTGCCCCAAGGCGTTTCGTTCGACAACCCGACATGGCGGATTTTGCCGGCCTTGACCAGTTCATCCAGGGCTTGCAATGTCTCCAGCAGCGGGACGCTGTGATCCTCCGCTGGTGGCTCATAGCCCAGTTTGCCGAAATAATTGGTTTCCCGATCCGGCCAGTGCAGCTGATAGAGATCCACATAGTCGGTCTCCAAACGCTTCAGGCTGGCATCGAGCGCCTGCTGGATGTTGGCGCGATCCAGCCGCGCAGAGCCATTACGGATATGGGGAATCCAGTCCGCCGCTCCCACCACCTTGGTGGCTAGAATCACCTGGTCACGTACCTTACGCTCACTCAGCCAGTGACCGATGTAGCGTTCAGTGCGCCCCTGAGTTTCCCCGTTCGGTGGCACGGGGTAGAGTTCAGCGGTGTCGATGAAGTTAATGCCCTGTTCGCGTGCGTAGTCGAGCTGCTCGAAGGCCTCGGCCTCGCTGTTTTGTTCGCCAAAGGTCATGGTGCCCAGGCAGAGTTCGCTTACGCGGAGGTCAGTGCGACCGAGCGGCAGATAGCGCATAGATGTTATTCCTTTGTCGGTTGGCAGAATTCCATGAGTTGGAGCAACTGATGGGGTAAAAATTCCCTGTGGGAGTACCTAAAATACCCTTGTCAGATGACTGTAATCGCTAGCCGACGGCAAGGGCAAACCCGGGCCTTGATCATGCCTTGGTCCATTGTTGCTAAGCCGCCACAGGCATCAGGTAGGGGCGCTTTGCCGGTCGAGGTCGTCGTCGAGCCGGCCAAGCCGGCCAAGGCATGCGTTCAAGCACTTGCTCAA
>NZ_NRRS01000070.1 GCF_016583795.1 Rhabdochromatium marinum
GAAAGCCATGCGAAAAAATCGCCGGGGTCCGAAAAAACCGCTGACCAAACGCACTCGATACAAAGATAAGCCGCATGTCTCGACCGCCAAGCTTCTGGCCGCTGGTTAGCCCACCTTAAAAGGGCTGAATCACACGAGAAACCAATGCCGCATGATCTGAAATCGAGTTAGGTTTGCCAGCTAAAGTGAAATCGCCAGCAACTTCGACATACTGGGAGTCAAAAAAAGAGCAATGCTTGGTTCCAATAATATGATCAATTTCGGTGCGAATATTGCCATGACCGAAATAGCTTGCTCTTCCTGTAGGTTCTGCACGATGCCAGTCGTTTTCGAGGATTCGCCGGAAGTGATCACCTCCTTTGGATTTCGGTGATTTTAGTGAAACATTGAGGTCGCCGAGGATGATTGATGGCTGGTCTTTTAGGGCTTGAGCTGTTTCTTCCAGCCAGCTCCATGAAGGCAGTAGCATGGACGCTGTCTTGGTACCATAGTATGCGGGGACACGCACACCAATAAGAGAGAGGTCTAAACTGGGAATGAATGTGCAAAGGAGATTAGCGGGGAATTGTTTGTCAAAAGCAGGCGGGTCCAAAGATAGCCGCTCCAATGGAAACTTCGACACAATAAGAATGCGATTTGATATCTCACCAGTATCTTCGGAAATAAGCTGATAGGGCCAGCCGGCATCTTCGAGCGTGGTTTGGAAGGATGCAAGGTGACTTCCCGGGAAAAACTCTGTAAACACCACGATGTCTGCGTCGAGAGCTATTGCAGCGTCGGCCGCTTCTGAGTGAAACTTCTGTTTGCCTACCCGGTTATTAAGGTTCCAAGTTGCTATTAGCATTGTTCAATCCCGGTAGCCTAAAAGTAAATTAGACAAAATGTTGCTCAGGTTTGCTAGGCAGATTCTGTCTAGTACTGGTAGCACGGATTTTGCCTAGCACCGATCACATGGAATCCATAGCGCCTCACCTCACCTCACTTCATTCTCTGGTCTAGTGAGCAATCAACGCAAGCCATGGAGAGCGTTCGTCCACACCACTTAAGCGTTCGATACCTGCCCAGCGTGCAGGCAGAATATAGACCGAAATATTACCCCGAGTAATCATTCTGTATCACTTCTTTTGCTCTTAGCCCGATCCCGTGACGACCGGGGCTGTGCCACGCTCCGAGATCGTCTGCACGCCCCAGCCTTTTTCATCTCATCAGCTCAATCCGTACACGCGCTCCGTCGCCCTTGGTTTAATTGAGCGCAAGTTGCGTATTCAACTCAACAGTTTGCCGGCATAGTCGGCAATCCCGGGATTACCCTGGACGTTTTTCAGCTTGGGGGTGTTGAGCTTGGTGAGCTTGACGGTTTTGCTGTCGCGCAAATAGGTCGCGACTGTCTCCCAGATGGGTTCGTCCGGGGCTTGGCTGCCGACGGTGGCCCAACCGGCGACGACATAGTGTTTTTCCGGATCAATCGGGGTGCCATCATCGAGTTGCATGGCGCTGATGCGCTGGCCGATTGCGGCGCTGGGGTCGCAGACATAGTCGAGTCCGCCGACGCGCACCATGTCGCCGCCCTGCTGCACATAGGGGTCGGGGTTGAACAGATTGTCGGCGACATCTTCGAGAATGGCCTTGATGGCGGCGCCTGTCATCTCGCGGCGATAGGTCTCGGGGTAGGTGATGCAGGTTTGATCCAGCACGTTTTCCATGGTGATGGTCTGACCGGGCAGGACGGTGGTTCCCCAGCGAAAACCGGGTGACAGGCTGATCTGGGCATCCTTGACCTTGAGCAGCGCATCGCAGATCACTTGATCGAACGTGCCGTTAAAGTTGCCGCGACGATAGAGCAGATCCTCGGCGGTGGCGAGCGGCTCGTTGAGTTTATCGAGGTAGGGTGCGCGGACGCTTTTGATGTACTGGGCCATCTCGGGATCGGCTGGTAGCTGATTGGAAAAGACCGGCAGCAGACGGTAGCGGTAATCGCGCAGGCGGCCTTGTTTGACCTCCAGATCCAGCACGCCGAGGAACTTGCCATTAGAGCCGGCGTTGGTCACCAGGGTTTTGCCACCGGAGTTGCTGACCAAGCTGGGCGCTGGCATGCCATCGTGGGTATGGCCGCCGAAGATGACATCCAGGCCGGTGACGCGCGAGGCCAGCTTCAGGTCCACATCCATACCATTGTGCGACAGCAGCACGACCAGATCCGGCTTTTCGGTAGCGCGCAGCTGATTGATGATCGCCTGCAAGCGTGAGTCCTGGATGCCGAAGGTCCAGTCGGGGATGAAGCGGGACGGGTTGGCGATGGGGGTGTAGGGAAAGGCTTGGCCGATAACAGCGACCTTGCAGCCCCCGACGTCCTTGAGGCTGTAGGGCTTGAAGGCCAGTCCGGCGTCTTCGTCAAAGCCGCCGAAGTCGGTGAACTGATAGTCAAACAACGCTTCTTCGCGCACCTTGACGTTCTGGGCAACAAAGTCGCCCTTGAACTGCCCGATGTTCTTGATGACCTCAGTGTCCTGATAAGTAAACTCCCAGTGCCCGGTCATGACATCCACGCCCAGCCGGTTGCAGGCACCGATCATGTCCTGACCGCGCGTCCAGTAGGCGGTCCCTGAGCCCTGCCAGGTGTCGCCGCCGTCCAGCAACAGGCTGTTACCATCACCGCGCGCGGTGCGCAGGCGATCGATCAGGGTTTTGAGGTGAGCAAAACCGCCGACCGCGCCAAATTGTTCGGCCGCCTGGGCAAAATTCAGATAGCTGAAGGCATGTGCCTCCAGGCTGCCGGGCTTGATGTCGAAGTGCTTTAGCAGCGCCTGGCCAACCAGATGGGGCGCGCGGTTATAGGCGGCGCCGACGCCAATGTTGACGTTCGGCTCACGAAAATAGATCGGGTTGAGCTGGGCATGGGTGTCGGTGATGTGCAACAGGCTCAGATTGCCGAACTTGGGCACCTCGTAGAGATCGCTGGGCTGCTTGGCCTGCGCAAAAACCGAGTGTGGCAGCAGGCCGGCGGCGCTGGCCAGGCTCATCAGGTGCATGAATTCACGGCGGGAAATGGTCATGAATGGATCCTCCTCCAGATATGAGCGGTTGTCAGCGATTGCGAAATCGCAATGGTAGCGTTAAAAACCTAGTATGTCGCTTTGTTTTGGTCGCCGCTCTGGGTCAATTGCTCAATTTTTTGTTGTTGTCATTGATAAATGTCGATTAGCACCCAATTCTTTGCGATCAAAACGTACGCGCTCTTGGCTTCTTCAGTCAAAAACCATCATTGTCAAGCATCCCTAAGGAGGATCAAAATGAAGTTTTCGTCTTCATTACAGCGACGGCTGTGTGGCGTCGGTCTGGTCATCGGACTCGGTGCTGGGCCGGCGCTGGCGCTGGATCTGGATTCGCTGGAGTTATCCGGAGATGCCGCCGCTGGTCAAGCCGTAGCCATGGATCGCTCAACCGGCAACTGCATCGCCTGCCATGTGCTGCCGGGCGGTGAAGCCCCAGGCGCGATTGGCCCGCCGCTGGTGGCGATGCAGACCCGATACGCAGACAAGCAGGCGGTGGCGAAACAAATCTGGGATGCCACGGTTAAAACGCCCACGGCCGCCATGCCGCCCTTTGGCCGGTACGACATTCTCACGCCGCAGCAGTTTGTCGATGTTGTGGAATATGTCTGGGGACTTTAAGGTCAGCGATTAGGAGACGAAGCCATGCGAACCTCAGTGAAAATCATCATCGTCGGTCTGTGTCTGCTGCTCGGTGTGCCGGTTTGGGCCTCCACGCCTGAAGAAGATCAGGCGGCCTGGCGTGCCTACTATGAACAACGGTTCCCCAAGGTTCCGGTCGAGGATTTCATCAACGGTGTCTATGCCATTGATCCCATTGGGCGTGAGAACTGGGAGGCGATTGAGGAATTCCCGCCCTATGAAACCGCCATCTCCAATGGCGAGGAGATGTGGGAGACGCCCTTCGCCAACGGTAAGACCTATAAGGACTGCTTTGCCGATGGGCCGGCGATTGAGGGGCAGTTCCCATACTGGGACAAGGAACGCGGCATGGTCATCACGCTGCCGCTGGCGCTGAATGAGTGCCGCGAGGCCAATGGAGAGCCGCCGCTCAAGTACAAGAAAGGGCCCATTGCCGATCTGCTGGCTTACATCGCCTTCGAGTCGCGTGGCCAGATCATTGACGTAAAAATCCCCCAAGATGATCCCCGCGCGCTGGCGGCTTATGAGCAGGGCAAGGCGTTTTATTTCGCGCGGCGGGGGCAGTTAAATTTTGCCTGCGCCAATTGCCACGTCAGTAGCTCCGGTCTGACGCTACGCACGGAAATTCTCAGCCCGGCGCTAGGACACACCACCCATTTCCCGGTGTATCGCTCCAAATGGGGTGAGATGGGCACCCTGCATCGGCGCTTTGCTGGCTGTAACAAACAGGTGCGCGCCAAGCCCTTTCCAGCGCAGGGCGAGGAGTATCGCAATCTGGAATACTTCATGACCTATATGAACAATGGTTTGGAATTGAACGGGCCGGGGGCGCGCAAATAAGCCGGTGCTAGATCAAAACACACAGATGAGGATGAAGAGGAGTCAGTGATGTTGAAGACAAGAATTCGCCGCGCGCTACTGGCGGCCCTGGTGCTCTTACTGCCAATCAGCACCGCTTGGGCTGCGCATCGCACGGAGGCCGAACAGGCCATCAACGATGCCCAGGCCGTGCATGAGCAGGCACAGGCGGCTGGAGTGGCGACCGATACTGCTGTGGAGATGCTTGACGAAGCACGGGCGCGACTGAGCACGCGCGAGTATTCCCAGGCCGTGCAACTGGCCAACTGGGCCGAGCGCCAGGACCGCTTTGCGCTGGATGTGGCCAAGGGCGCAGTGACACTGGATACCGATCTGGAAACCACAGCTGAGCAAGCCATTGAGGCAGCAACTGCCGCCGCCGATAAGGCCAATTCGGTTGGCGGTGAATGGCGCGATACCCGTAAAATGATCAAGCAAGCGGAAACGCTCGCGCAAGCTGGTGAATTTGAATCAGCGATCAAGCAAGCCAATGCAGCCCGCAAGCAAGGCGAATTTGGCTATGCGCAAGCGATGCGGGAGAAGGGCGCGGACATGCCCGACTATATGCGCCAAGCGGCCAACCAATGAAGCTCTTAACAAGGCTCGAAAGGAGATTTGCCGAGATGAAAACCCCTTCAATCGCGCACCGCAGTGGCACCCTGGTGTTGGGTTTGCTGCTTCCCCTAGCGTTGAGTGCCACTGAAAATCGCATCACCCCCGAGCTGGTGTCGATTCAGGTGATGCACAACGGTCAACCGGTCACCATTGAGCGCGGTCATGATCGCGAGGCTACCCTGCCGGAAGTTTTTCAGAAAACCGATCGCGGCTGTCCGCCGTTTTGCGTGCAGCCCATGGAGGTGGTCCCCGGAGTCGAAACCATCGGCGAACTTGATGTGCTCGATTATCTGAAGCGCATGACCGCCGGGGATAACAGCATTCTGGTGATCGATTCACGCACGCCGGACTGGGTCATGCGGGGCACCATCCCGGGGTCGGTCAACATTCCCTGGAACAAGATCAACAATGAAGGCGAGGGCACCTTCGAGACGCCGACCGAGGCCGATACCCTGGTGCATATTCTGGCCGATGAGTTTGGCGCCACCCAGAACCCGACCACCGGAGCCTGGTCGTTTGCCGATGCCAAAACCCTGGTGTTTTTCTGCAATGGTATCTGGTGCCCGCAGTCGTCAATCAATATCAAGACCCTGCATGCCATTGGCTATCCGGTGCATAAAATAAAATGGTATCGCGGCGGCATGCAGGACTGGGCCAGTGTGGGGCTGACCATCGTCGAGCCCGAATGAGGGCCGAGCGGCTTCAGCCGTTGTGCCCCGCAGCTCCGGGTGAGCCCCTGGGGTATTGCGTGCTTTGATGTCCGTCTATCTGTGTCCCGAATGCGATCTGTTGCAGCAAGCCGCACCAGTCGCTCCGGGCAGCTCAGTGCATTGCGCGCGGTGCGGCTTCAGACTGCACCGCGCGCAAGCCAACAGTCTCGACCGTACCCTGGCCCTGACACTGGCCGGGGTGATTCTGTTCATAATCGCCAACAGCTTTCCCTTCCTGTCTTTTCAAATGCAGGGGCAGGTGACCGAAACCACCCTCAGCACCGGCATTGTGAGTCTGTTCAATCAGGGCAAGGGAGAAGTGGCGCTGGTGGTGTTCTTTACCAGCATCCTGGCCCCGGGGCTGCAACTGGCGCTGCTGCTGATGGTGCTGGTGCCGCTCAAGCTGGGCCGCTTTGCGCCCTGGTTGGCACAACTGATGCGCCTGTTCCGTCATTTGCGGCCCTGGGGCATGATGGATGTCTTCCTGATTGGCATTCTGGTGTCGGTGGTCAAGCTTACCGAGATGGCCACCATTGTCCCTGGGGTGTCCCTATTCGCTTTTGTGGTGCTGATTTTCGTGCTGGCGGCGGCGCAGTCCGCGCTTGATCCCGAAATTGTCTGGCAGCGCGTACCGCTGCGCCCGCCGGTGCGTCTTCATCCGAGGGCCGGTGAGGCGGTGCTGGGCTGTGAAACCTGCGAGCTGGTGGTGCCGGAAGCCGCCTTGCGCGCGGCGGAAGCGGACCGCTCCTGCTGTACCTGCCCGCGCTGTGGCAGTGTGCTGCATCACCGCAAGCCGCTGAGTTTGCAGCGCACCTGGGCGCTGGTGATCGCTGCGCTGGCCTTTTACATTCCGGCGAATGTGTTTCCGATCATGACCGTCACCTCCCTCGGCAATGCGCAATCGGATACCATTCTCTCTGGCGTGATCTTTCTGCTGAATCATGGCATGTGGCCGCTGGCGCTGGTGGTTTTTGTGGCCAGTATTTTCGTGCCCTTGCTGAAGTTGCTGATTCTGTTCTTGCTGCTCATTTCGGTGCGACAGCGCTGGCGCTGGCGTCCGGTGGATCGCACCCGGCTGTATCGCATGACCGAGGCCATCGGGCGCTGGTCTATGGTGGATGTCTATGTGGTGACCATTCTGGTGGCGCTGGTTCATCTGGGCAACCTGGCTTCCATCCAGGCCGAAGCCGGGGCAGTGTTTTTCTGCGCCGTGGTGATCATTACCATGCTGGCGGCCATGAGCTTCGATCCGCGACTGATTTGGGATACAACAGCCAGGCCGGCGGCCCCTGATCCTCCAGCGCCATGAAAGTGCCACGAATCGGACGATAATTCTATGACGGAACCCCAAGCGCGCGTGGCTCAAGGCGCGCAGCCAAGCCCGGAACCGGCGCTCGCCGAAGCGCGGGTGGTCAAGCGCGAGCGCTGGTCGCTGGTGTGGTTGGTCCCCCTGGTGGCGCTGGCCATCGGTGCCTGGCTGGCGGTGCATACCATCAGCCAGCGTGGTCCGACCATCACCATTGAGTTTGAGAGTGCCAGCGGTTTGCAAGCCGGCAAGACCAAGGTGAAATTCAAGGACGTGGAGATTGGCCAGGTGTCCTCCATCGGCTTGTCTGCGGATCTCGAAACCGTGCTGGTGACCGCCGATCTGACGCGCGATGCGGCCTCCTATCTGACCGAAAACACGCGCTTTTGGATTGCCAAACCGCGCGTCACCGCCAGTCAGGTATCGGGACTCGAAACCCTGTTGTCAGGCGCTTATGTAGCGGTGGATCCAGTGACAAAAGGGAAAGCAAAGCGGCATTTTGTCGGACTCAAAAACCCGCCGGTCATTACCACCTCGGAACCCGGGGCGAGCTTCTCGCTGCGTGCGCCCACTCTGGGGTCGTTGAACCTGGGCGCCCCGGTGTATTACCGCCACATTCAGGTCGGGCAGGTGGTGAATTATCAGCTCGATCAGGATGGCCGGGCGGTAACCATCGAAATTTTCATTACCAAACCACACGACCAACTGGTGTTTACCACCACCCGCTTCTGGAATGCCAGCGGTATTGATGTGCGCATGACGGCCAATGGCGTTTCCATTGACAGTGAGTCACTGGTCTCGATGCTGATCGGCGGGATCGCCTTCGATACGCCGGATACGCTCGATGCCAAGGGCCTGCATGCGCGCGAAGGACAGTTTTTCCCGCTCTATGCCAATCGTCAGCAGGCGCATAAGCGGTCTTATTTGAACAAAAAGCGCTTTGTGCTGCTGTTCGATGGCTCGGTGCGCGGGCTGTCGGTGAATGCGCCGGTGTCCCTGCGTGGCATTCAGGTTGGGCAGGTACTGGATATTCAGCTCGAATTCGATCCCGCGCGCATGGATTTTCAGATTCCGGTGCTCATTGAGATCGAACCCGAGCGGGTCAAGCAACTTCAAACCACCGCGCAGTCCGTGGACTTTACGCGCACGGGTGAGGCCTTGATGCACGCATTGGTGGACAATGGCTTGCGGGCGCAGCTGAAGACCGGCAGTCTGCTGACCGGGAAACTCTATATTGAATTTGATCTGCATCCCAAGGCATCCCCCGTGACCATCGGTCAACATGACGGCTATCCTGTTTTGCCTACGCTGCCGACGGAGATCGAGGCGATCACCACCAAGGCCAACCGGATTTTGACCCATGTGGATGCCATTCCCTTCCAACGCATTGGCGATGATCTGGCCGGCAGTCTGGCGGCCGTGCGGGCACTGACCGAGTCGCCCCAGCTCAAGGATAGTTTGAGAGAGGCTAGCGTGCTGATTGAACATCTTGTGCAGCTGAGCGCGCAGCTTGATCAGGCGTTGGGTCCGCAGTTGCTTGGTGTTCTGCGCCAGGCGGAGCGCGCACTCCAGTCGGTCAATGCGCAGGTGGCCCCCGATGCCCCCCTCAGCCAGGAAGCCTTGGGCAGTTTGCGTGAGATTAAAGCGGCGGCGCGCTCGTTTCGCGTCTTGGCGGACTACCTCGAACGCCATCCTGAGGCACTGTTAAAAGGAAAAGGAGCACGACCTTAGATGATGCAAAGACTTCAGTATGGGCCTCGGGCAGCGGCGCTGCTGTTGGTGCTGATGCAGCTGCTGATACAGCTGAGTGGCTGTGCCAGTTCGCCGCCATCGACCTTTTATACCCTGACCGCTGTAACCGCAGACCGGGCTGAAATCGCCAGCCTGCGCGGTGGGCAACTGGCGGTTGGCTTGGGGCCGGTGAGTTTTCCGCGCTTTCTCGATCGCCCGCAGGTGGTGCAGCGCGCGGGCGGCAATCAACTGACACTGGATGAATTTAATCGCTGGGGTGGTAGCCTGGACGATGATTTTCTGCGGGTATTCTCGGAGAATCTCGGCCGTGAGTTGCGCACCAGTCGCATCGTGGTGTTTCCCTCCGAGCTGCGCTTGCCGCTGGACTTTCGAGTGCTGGCCGAGATCATCGCCTTCGAGGCCGGCCCCGCCGATCAGGCCATGCTCAAGGTGCGCTGGGCGGTGCTGAATCCGTCTACCGAAGAGGTGCTCAGGATGCGCGAGGATGTCTATCGTCAGCCACTGCCGGCTGAGGCCAGCATTGCCCAGCAGGTTGTCGCATTGAGCACCGCATTGGCCGAGTTCAGTCAGGATGTTGCCCGGGAATTGCAATCCTTGCCGCGACCACAGCCCTTAAGCGCGTCCACCGACTGAAGTGGCTGTCAGTCAGGACGCGCTCTTGTCATCCTCGACAGCGGCATACTCACGAAAGCGTCTGAAACGGCTTAAATCGGCCCGCAGATCCTGGGCCAGGGCATAGTCGAAATCATAGGGATGAATGCCGATGCGCAGCACCTTGGCGCGCTGTGCGCGCCAGCGGTTAAAGGCGTTCCACAGGCGCAAGGGTGGCACTCGCGCCGCGCTGTCCGCTTCGTAGCCGAGCATGGGCGTGGAGATGAATTGGCCCGTCTTGGCGACATAGATGCCACCAAAGACCTCGTATTGCGCAAAAGGCGCGGCGGCACGCAGATGCGTGCGCGTGATAGCGCCCATGGCCCAGGCCGGTGGGACGTAGAGCGTCGGCGCCGCAAATCCCTGAGCAACGAACCAATGGCGGCTGCGGTGCAACAGTTCCAGGATGCCTTCTGTGTCCAGCGCCAGATGCTCGGCCACCCGACGCGACAGCAGCCGTGCGTGCAGCCGGTGATAGAGTCCGCCCAGACGGTCGCAATGATGCAACCAGCCGTGCGCAGCCAGCCGATAGCCTCGCTGCACCAGGGCATGCAGCCGCTCAATGTCGGCCGCTGACCAGTCGCGACCTGGAACTACCAGCAGGGTGACCGGCTCGACCTGCAAGGCAGCGAGTTCCGCCAGTACCCGCTCGACGACGTTCAGCGTCTCGGGCATCACATCATGCACGGATACCAGACTCAGCGGTTCAGGCGCCGGCGGTGTTGTTTGGGCGTCAGGGGTTGGCATGAATACCGGTCAGACGGCCGTCGCGCAGAATCTCCAGCCAGTGCTGCAAGGTGCGCGCGTTAATGTCGATGGCTGCCGCGCGAGCGATGGCGGCGGTGTGGTCGCGTTCCTGTGGGGTCAGGTGGGCTATGCGGCGCAACACGTCGGCCAGCGTTTCCTGGGCTTGGATCTGAAACAGACCGCGATTGAGTTGTTCCCAGCTCAGAATGCCGCATTGAGCCGACACCACCACCAGTCGTGCGCGGGCCATGGCCTCCAGAGCAATGGTGCCAAAGGACTCAACCGTGGAGGGCAGCACCAGGGCATCGACGCTGTCGATCAGTGGCCGCATGTTGCGACGGTGCACCCAGCCAAGCATTTCGAGGTTCGTCAGACGTTCAGCTTGCGCTTGCAGCCAGGGGCGCATCGGCCCCTCGCCGGCGATCAAAAAACGTACCTGGGGCAGGGCAGCGGCGGCCTGAACCACCGCTTCGAGATTTTTCTCCGGGGCCAGGCGTCCGGCAAAGAGTACTCGCTCCAGAGCACCATGCAGGGGCTTGGGAGCGTGCTCAATGAGGTGTCGGGGAATTGTAGTGCCCATGAGTCCAATATGGCGGGCACCGATGCCATGGGCAATATCAACCATCTCCTGAGAGTTGGCGAGTACCAACTGGCTGTCGCGGAACAGCTTGCGGTTGCACAGATTCAGATACCACTGCGCAAAGGGCGCGCGCGCCGACCAGTCCTGATTCATGGCGGCGAGCCGTTCAAAGTGGGTGTGAAACCCAACGATGATGCGCGCACCGTGGCGTTTGGCAAACAGCAGACCGAGCATGGCATAAGGCCCGGGCGTGGGGATGACTACGGCATCGGGTTTGATGCGCTGCAAACGGCGCCGGATCAGCCCGGGCGAAGGCAGCATAAACC
The DNA here is from genome assembly GCF_016583795.1 of Rhabdochromatium marinum. GTDB lineage: Bacteria > Pseudomonadota > Gammaproteobacteria > Chromatiales > Chromatiaceae > Rhabdochromatium > Rhabdochromatium marinum. The sequence continues at coordinate 11,238 of NZ_NRRS01000070.1, forward strand.
TTTGGGTGCGATCCCCCGGCAGGGGCACCGCCAGTCCGCCATACCAGTGGCCATTACGATAGCGCGGAGACACTACCTGTACCTGCACCCCAACCGTGCGCAGATGTTCAGCCAGATCGCGATAGTAGGCACCGACACCATTGCGCTCGGGCGCCGCATCGGACAGGATGGCTACGCGTAGCGGTCTGTCCAGAGGTGTTGCGGGCTGTTGTGGTGTCTTTAGCATCCAACATTGTCCACGGCTGTGTCCGAAATGTCCGCATCGCCCGAAGTCTCCGGTGGCCGCAGCAGGCTGGCCAGCCGGGGGTCAGCATAGATGGCGGCAAAGGCCTCGGCGAGCGCTGCCGCCTCCAGGCCAAAGTCGTTCAGGGCGTAGCGATGCCCGCTGCGATAGCGGCGGCTGGCCTCGGCTTCCTGGGTCAGGATGGCGTGAAAGGCAGTGGAAACTGGCAGCCCAAGCTGCTGATAGGCGCCGAGCAGTGCGCCGCTTAAGTCTTCGCGCAGGGCCTGGATACTGAGCCAGGCACAACGCTCGGGCGGCATTGAGGCGAACTGGGCTGCCAAGTTTAGGTAGTAGAACTTGAGTTGTTCAATAAAGCGATCCCGCACCCAGGGGCTGCGCGCTGGCGTGCCAAAAAAGGCCAATCCCGAGGCGATGGAACTGAGTTGCGAGGGCAGGGTGCGTTCCGGTTCGCGCAGACAAATCAGGAAACGCGCCTCCGGAAAGTGACGCTTCAGACTACCGGCCAGAGGCGCGAAGGCGGCATTTTTCGACAGCAGACGCTTATCCGGCCCGTGAACATAGAGGTGTTTTTGCAGGCAAGCGCGGTAAAACGCCAGGATGGCCTCCTGTTCCGCCACCGACAGGCGTCGGTCGAATTGCCCGATGTCCCACAGGCGCTGCACGAAAGGGAAGGGCAGTACCAGAATAAAGCAGGACAGAATCGGCAGCAGCGCGAAATAATCTTCTTCCGGCGCATCAAGCGTCATCGGGTGCACATCGTCCATGGCGGAAAAGCCATGTTTTTCCACCCAGCGCAGCAATCGCGCCAACCAGCCGCCAAGGCGCTGATCAAGACTCGCGAGCCCGAGCCAGAACTTGCGCGCACTGACCGAGAGTGCAAACAGGCTCTCCCAGGTGCTGAAGGTGGTGAACTGTGCATCCTGTGCCAACACCCGGTGCAGATTGGTGGTGCCACTGCGCGGCACCCCCAGCACGAATAACGGCTCGCGAATGGCGACGCGCCTATAGCCGCGAAAGAAAATTTCATCAAGCAGAAAACCCGCCCAGTGAATCCCCAGCACCAGTGCCAGAAAGGGCAGAAACGCGAGCATCACCAAGCGCCGCTGCCATACCCGTCTCCAGCTTTGCCCCCAAGTGCGACTGCCTGAGGCGTCGTCCAGCACGCCATCCAGTGCCGGATGGCGAGCGAAGCTCTGCCCAATCAGACTGACAAAGCGCTGTAACGTAAGAAGAAAGAGTTTGAGCATCAAACGGCAAAAAGGCGTGAGGGTTATGCTGGTGCCAGGGGCCGGGGCGGGCGGAGCAACAAGCAAACACCTATGTTAACCCAGTCTGACTGGAATCCGAAATGCGCACGCTGACTCAGAGCGCGATGGCTCAGTCAGAGGACGAAGGCTCGGAGGGCACAGCGGCAGGGCGGTCTGGCGCTCTGGGAGGCTGATCCTGGGATTCAGCGGCGGCTGGTGGCAGGCCTTGATCAACCTCGGGGCGCGGGGCCGCAGCTTGTTGAGCGGGCACCTCATTGGTGGACGATGGCTGCTCGTCTGCCACCGATTTGGGCGCGGCTGGCTCGGGCCGAGTGTCCTTGGGTTCGGCTGGTGGCTCAGTGGCTGCCGGCGCTGGTGTTTCCTCTGCTGCTGTGGTGGTGGCTTGAGGTTCAGGCCGGTCGGCTTGAGGATGATCCCCTGGTTGCGCTGGTTGCGCTGGTTGCGCTGGTTGCGGGGCGGCTGCCTCAGCTGCGGAGTCGGGGGACTCGTTCGCCTGGGCTTCGCCCTCGGTGCCGGTCGCAGCGGTCGGTTTGCGTCGGTTGCGGCCGCCGCGACGACGACGGCTGGAGCGCGATCTTGGGGCTTCGCCATCGCCGGGATTGCTGGTCTCTTCGGTGTCTGGCGTGTTGTCGTCGGCGGTACTTTGGTTGTCATCGTTGGCGCTGCGCTCTGCACCTGTGTCCCCACGACGGCTGTCGGGCTTGCTGGTGTCGGTTTTGGCCGCCTGGCTGGATTCTGCCGTGGAGCGTCGGGAGCTGGCACGCGGCTCGGTGGAGCTGGCGTCGCTGGCGGAGTTCTCCGCAGTGGCTGCACTGGCGTCGGTCTGAGGGGTAGAGGGCTTTCTGCCGCGTCCGCGCCCTCCGCGGCGGTTGGAGCGCGAGCGTTCGGAGCGCTGTGGTTGTTCCTCGCCGTTATCGCGACTCTCGGTGCTGGACTTGGGGCCGGGTTTGCTGCTGGATTGAGTGCCAGACTGGGCGTCGGATTGTGCGTCAGGCTGGCTGCTGGATTGGGGATTGGCCTGGCCTGGGGGTTCGGCAGCGGTCAGCTTGGCTTCGGTGCTGCTGCGGCGTGGGTTGGATTCGTTGCGGCGGCTGTGGCTCGGATTGCGGTTCGGGCGGCGTTGATTGCTGTCGCGAGGCGCAGAGCGGCCTGGGGTTGCGCTGTCATCGCTGGCCAGCGCCGGTTCTTCGCGTAGCGATTCGCTGTTGCGGCTGTCGCTAACCGCTTTGTCATCCTGATTTTGCGCCGAGAAGAAGGTGACCCACAGGCGTTTGAGCAGGTTTTCGTTGCGATCCTGGCTGCTGCGCGCGGCAGCGCGGGATGTTGTGCTGCCCCCGTGGGGTGTTTCGCTGCGATGCGGGGCTGGCATCGAGGGCGCGAGCTGCTTGACCGCCGGCTCATCGGCCGGGCGGGTGCTGGCGACCTGGGAGACGATTTCCTCGGGAGTGACCTCTGCGGTCAGTTCATAGCTGACATCGGCGTCGCTGCCGGATTTGGTCATATCCTGACCGCGAATGCGCTCAATGCGATATTCCGGGGTCTCAATGGCCTTGTTGGGTACCAGCAGCACCTCGACCTGATGGCGATCCTCAATGGCGATGACCGCACGGCGCTTTTCATTCAATAGATAGGTGGCGACGGACACCGGAAGGTGCGCAAGAATGCGCGCCGTGCTGTCCTTCATCGCTTCTTCCTCGACGATACGCAGCACCGAGAGGGCCAGGGATTCGACGCCGCGAATGGTGCCCTGGCCGCGACAGCGCGGGCAGACGATCTGGCTGGATTCGCCCAGTGATGGGCGCAGGCGCTGCCGCGACATCTCCAGCAGCCCGAAGCGCGAGATGCGTGAGATTTGCACCCGGGCGCGGTCCTGTTTGAGCGCTTCGCGCAGGCGGTTTTCGACCTCGCGCTGGTTGCGCGCTGGCGTCATGTCGATGAAGTCGATGACAAACAGGCCGCCGAGGTCGCGCAGACGCAGTTGGCGGGCGATCTCATCGGCTGCTTCGAGGTTGGTGTTAAGTGCAGTCTCCTCAATGTCGGCGCCCTTGGTGGCGCGCGCTGAGTTGATGTCGATGGCGGTCAGTGCCTCGCCATGGTCAATGACCAGGGAGCCGCCGGCGGGCAGACGTACCTCGCGTTGGAAGGCCGATTCGATCTGGCTTTCAATCTGATAGCGGGTGAATAGCGGCACCTCGTCCTGATAGAGCCGCAGTTTTTTCAGGTTGTGCGGCATCACCGAGCGCACGAAGGCCTGAGCCTTTTCGTACATCTTCGGGTCATCGACTACAATCTCGCCGATGTCGGCACGCAGATGGTCGCGAATGGAGCGGATGATGACATCGCTTTCCTGATAGATCAGGAAGGGCGCCTTGCGCTCCTCGCTGGATGCCTTGATCGCGTCCCAAAGCTGCTTGAGATAATCAAGATCCCATTGCAGCTCTTCGATATTTTTGCCCACCCCGGCGGTGCGCACGATCAGCCCGGTGTCCTCGGGAATGTCAAGCTGGCTCAGGGCCTCGCGCAGTTCGGTGCGATCCGCGCCCTCAATACGGCGCGACACGCCACCGGCGCGCGGATTGTTGGGCATCAGCACCAGATAGCGACCGGCCAGCGAGATGAAGGTGGTGAGCGCGGCGCCCTTGTTGCCGCGTTCTTCCTTGTCGATCTGCACCACCACTTCCTGGCCCTCGCGGACCAGTTCGCGGATGTTGTGTTTGCTGCCGGGCTTGCTGGCGTCGCCTTCAAAGTAGCTGCGGGCGATTTCCTTCAGCGGCAGAAAACCGTGGCGATCGCTGCCGTAGTCAACAAAAGCGGCCTCCAGGCTGGGCTCAACGCGGGTAATGATCCCTTTGTAAATATTGGCTTTTTTCTGTTCGCGACCGGGTGATTCGATATCAAGGTTGAACAGCTGTTGGCCATCGACGATGGCAACACGCAACTCTTCGGGTTGCGTGGCGTTGATGAGCATTCTTTTCATTGTGGGTGAAATCTCTTAGCCAGCGCGCGTCCTGAGTGACGGCGGCGCGACGGCTGCTGGCCTCGCGCACGCTGAAGTCGTTCATTGTGATGTGCATCGGAACTGTTGCGCGCAGTCGTTTGTTATCAAGAGTGCGGCCGGCTCTGCCAGAGCCGGTGCACCGATTTGGGTCGCGCGACCCGCCGGGGTCGTGCCGGAATGTTCTGCTGTCGCCTGTGCCGGTGAGCCGGGCGGCGCAGCGCGCGCCTGTCAGTGGGTTGCAGCGGTTGCGAGCGGCTGAATGCTGCATAATAGTCCCACCTGCCCGCTCCAATTCCGAGGGTATCTGTCGGGTAAATGGCGCTCGCGACACTGTGGTGGCGCGAACTTCAGTAAGATCAACAGACAGCCCGAACTTGGCTGGCGACCCGTCAAGATAGCAGCGAAACACCCATTGAGCAAACCAAAACCTTTGAACCGTCCTTCATGGAATCAGGCGCCGCCAGCGCCGGCCCGAGCAGCGGATGCCGCTGAGACGGGCACAGCCACCGGCGGCGTTCAGTATCTTCAGATTAGCGCTGAGCACCAGGGACAGCGGATTGATAATTTTCTGCTGACTCATCTGAAGGGTGTGCCGCGCAGCTTGATTTACCGGATTCTGCGTACCGGAGAAGTGCGGCTGAATCGCGGCCGTGTCAAGCCAACCACCCGGCTAACGGCGGGCGATTCCTTGCGTCTGCCGCCTTTGCGGCAGGCGCCGGTGGCCGCAGCGGCCAAGCCGTCGTCAGGATTGCAGGCGCATCTGGGGGCGGCAATCCTCTATGAGGACGATGGCCTGTTGGTGATCGACAAACCGGCCGGGCTGGCGGTGCATGGTGGCAGTGGGCTGAGCCTGGGGCTGATTGAAGCCTTGCGGGCGATGCGCCCGCAGCAGTCACTTGAACTGGTGCACCGGCTGGATCGCGAGACCTCGGGCTGCTTGTTGATCAGTAAGAAGCCGGCCATTTTGCGCTGGTTGCATCAGCAGTTGCGTGACGGGCAGGTGCGCAAGGGCTATTCGGCCCTGCTGGTGGCTGAATTGCCGCGTGCGCGCATGGAGGTGCAGGCGCCGTTGCGCAAAAACCAGCTGCGCAGTGGTGAGCGCATCGTGCGGGTCGATCCGCAGCAGGGCAAGCCGGCACGCACCTGGTTTCGGGTGCGCGAGACGCTGGCCGGCTGCACGCTCGCGGAGGTGCGGCTCGATACCGGGCGTACGCATCAGATTCGCGTGCATGCCGCGCATCTTGGCGCGCCGGTAGCGGGTGATGAGAAATACGGCCTGGCGGCGCGCAATGACTGGCTGAGCAGCCTGGGGCTGAATCGCTTATTCTTGCACGCCGCTGAACTTGGCTTTCGCCCGCATCCCGAGGCTGAGCCGGTGCGGATTCAGGCGCAGCGGCCGCCGGTGCTGGAGCAACTGCTGGCACGGCTGCGCGAGTGCACTTAACACAGCAATCAGGAGATTCAAGCCAGGCAGATGAAACCCGCGCTGATAATTTTTGACTGGGACGGCACCCTGATGGACTCAGCCGCCCGTATTGTCAACTGCATGACAGCCGCCTTTGTGGAGCTGGAATTGACACCGCCGCCAGCGGCGAGCATCCGCATGCAGATTGGCCTCGGGCTTGAGGAGGCCATGACCGCGCTCGACCCGGCGCTGGGAGCTGAGGTTAAAACCCAACTGATGGACGCCTATCGGCGGCGCTTTTTGGGGGCTGATCCCACACCAACGCCGCTGTTTGAGCAGGCGTTTGAGGTGGTGCGCGATCTGCACGCCCAAGGGTGGCTGCTGGCGGTGGCGACTGGCAAGAGTCGGCGCGGGCTGGATCGGGCGCTGGAGGAATCCGGTTTGGGCCCCTATTTTCATGCCACCCGCTGTGCCGATGAGACCTTTTCCAAACCTCATCCGCAGATGCTCCTGGAGGTGCTCGATGAACTAGGCACCCGCGCGGAGGCGGCGCTGATGATCGGTGATACCGAATTTGATCTGCGCATGGCGCAGAATGCCGGTATGGCCGCACTGGGCGTCAGCTATGGGGTGCATGATCGCGAGCGGCTGCTGGCCTGCGCTCCTCTGGACCTGATTCACGCCATCGGCGAACTGCCGGGCTGGTTGGCCGCGCGCGGTTGGCAGTCCAGTCCTACCCTCACACCGGAGATGCTCTAAATGATGCGCTGGCCTTTTCGTCAACTGCCGTCGAGTCGGTTACCCGATCCCCAGGATCCCAACTGGGAGCGGGCGCTGATTAATAGCGTGACGGTTGAGTTTCTGCGCGATCAGCGGCGCGCTCGGCGCTGGGGGCTGTTTTTCAAGCTTGCCGCGCTGGTTTATGTGGTGATTCTGTTGCTGGCCGTCTATGCCGATACGCTGAGTCAATCCGTTGGTGTAAGCGATGAGCACAGTGCGCTCATTGAGGTCAAGGGCATGATCGCTGCTGACACCGATGCCAGCGCGGACAAGCTCATCACAGCGCTGCGCAAGGCGTTCAAGACCGAGCAGGCCAAGGGCATTATTCTGCGCATCAACAGCCCTGGTGGCAGTCCGGTGCAGTCCGGGTATGTGAATGACGAAATTCAGCGACTGAAGAAGAAATATCCTGACAAGCCGGTCTATGCGGTGGCGATGGATGTCTGTGCGTCGGGAGCGTACTACATTGCCGTAGCGGCGGATCAAATATATGTCAATCCGGCCAGCCTGATCGGTTCCATCGGCGTGCGCATGGACGGGTTTGGCTTTACCCGCGCGATGGAAGAACTCGGGATTGAGCGCCGCCTGCTGGTCGCTGGCGATCACAAGGGGATTCTCGATCCCTTCTCGCCGCTGGAGCCCTTCGATGAGGCCTTTGTGCAGCGCCTGCTCGATGGACTGCATCAGCAGTTTATTGCGGCGGTTAAGGAAGGGCGCGGGGAGCGGCTCACCGGTGGTGATGAGCTGTTTAGCGGACTGTTCTGGACCGGAGCCGAGAGTGTCGAGCTGGGACTGGCCGATGGCTTGGGCAGCAGCAGCTCGGTGGCACGGGATCTGATTGGTGCCGAGGACATCGTTACCTACAGTCGCAAGCGCGATCTGCTGGAGCGCTTGGCCGAGCGGCTGGGGGCGACCATGGCATCGACCTGGGCGCAGCTGATGGGGGCAGATGGTCTGGTGTCGCTGCGTTGAGACCGGAGCTAGACTCTAGTCTTATAAAAAATGCGCGATAGTGTATTATTGTCTCATGGAAAGCACCATGAGTACAGGCAAGGCGGCGAAGCAGCTGGGTGTTTCGGTCAAGACATTGCAGCGTTGGGAGCGCGAGGGGCGTCTCATTCCCGTGGCGCGTACCGACAGCAATCGTCGTCTTTACACCGAGGCCCAGTGGCGAGCGTTCATCGGATGGCGACAGACGCCCGAGTGTCCAGCGCGAATAGAGGCCTATTGCCGAGTCTCATCGGCCGCACAGAGGCCAGACCTGGCTAACCAGCGCCGGGTGCTGGAAGCGTTTGTTGTGGCGAGAGGTTTAGCGAACGTCGAATTCGTCGAAGACGTGGGAAGCGGCTTGAACTTCAAGCGCCAGCGTTTTTTGGCACTGATGGATGAGATCGGGCAGCGGAGCATCAACACCCTGATCCTCGCCCACAAAGACCGGCTGACGCGCGTTGGGTTCGAGTGGTTCGAGCATTACGCCAAGACACACGGCTGCGAAATCCTGGTACTGAATCAAGAAAGGCTTTCGTCCGAACAGGAGCTGGTGCAGGACTTGATGACCATCGTGGATGGTTTTTC
>NZ_NRRS01000071.1 GCF_016583795.1 Rhabdochromatium marinum
ATACGGGGATCTTCAAGGCTGGCAAAATGCTCGATCATGCTGGCGGACACTCAAGGCTCCTCAAGGCGATTGGCTAACAGGGGGCCGCAACATCATGTCAGATCTAGCGTTAATACGCGCTCGCCCTGCGTGTGGTAAGGGGATTGTATTGGTCAGAGCCCGGCAGTTGGCGGTCGAGTTGTCGCTGAAGCAGCGCAACGGGAGGCTGCGGGAGGAAAAAAAGCGGCATCTGTCGGGCTCTGAGGGCGAAAAAAACGCGTGTACTTACAGTGAGTTTAGTCGATTTCTGAACGCAAGGCGAGCGCAGACGCAAGCCCGGTGTCGGGCCTGAAGATCGCGCTTCTCATGTGTCGCGGATTGCGGTTTAGTGGCGCACGCTATCCGCCATCGCGACGTTTGGGAGCCAAGGCGGTGCGCACCCACAATCGACCGCCGCGACAGCTCGGGCAGGGATAACCATCAAACGGCTTGTAAGGTTGCGGATGCCCGGTGGTGCCCTGTTCAGTTGGCATGATTGCAACAGGACGCGCTTGCACCGCGCCGATCGCCGCGCGGATGGCCGGCAAGCGCTGGGCACGGCAGCGATTGGCTAGTAAGCCGAAATGACGCACGCGCATGAAGCCTTTTGGCAACACATGGAGCAGAAAGCGGTGCAACAGTTCCTCACCGGAGAGGGTCATGACTTTGCGCCGATCGCCATCGCGGTAGTCCTTGTAGCTGAGTTCAACGGACTCGCCATCAAAGCTGAGCAGACGGCTGTCGCTCAGCGCTATGCGATGGCTGTAGCGCCCAAGATAGTCGACCACGGTCTCACCGCGCGCCAGGCAGGGCTTGGAGTAGACCACCCACTCGGTGCCCATCAGGGTATCGAGCATGCGGTCGATTTTGCGCGGATCGGTTAGCCGGCACAATTCTCCAACCGCGACGGCCTGGCGTAGACGGCTGACAAAGCCGCCACGCATGTGACGCGAGAGCGCCCGCACCGGGAACAGGTAGGTGCTTTTCGCGGGATGCCACTGACCGGTGTCGGAGAATGCCCCGCCCGGCACCAGACAATGCAAATGCACAGGCCGGGTCAGCGTCTGTCCCCAGGTATGGAGCACGGCGGTCATCCCAAGTTGTCCGCCCAGGCGCTTGGGATTGGCGCCGAAGGCCGACAATGTGGCCCAGACCGTCGTGAACAGCAGATCGTAGAGCGTTTTGGGAGGGACCTCGATCCAGCCATTGAGGGCGGACGGCAGCGTGAAGACCAGATGGTGATAGGTCACCGGCAGCAAGGCCGCGCGCTGGCGCGCGCACCATGCCTCGGAGGCTTGGCGCTGGCAGCGCGGGCAGTGACGGTCGCGGCAGGCGTGGTAACACAGCGCATCGGCGTCGCACTGATCACAGTGCAAGGCGAATCCGCCGAGGACTGCGGTGCGGCAGTCGCGGATGTGGTGACACACCTGCCACTGACGCGGGCTCAAGGTCTGGGTCGTGGCGAGGCTGTCAAGACACGCGTTGACCAGCACTTGCAGGGAGGCGGACTTAGCCATGCGCCGCCTCCAACTGGGCAATGACATCGAGCATGCCTTCGCCCTCGCGCGCGCTCGGCAGCCAATGCACGTAGCGCAGGGTGGTGTGAATGCTCTGATGCCCGAGCAAGCGTTGCAGACGCTGCACCGGCAGTCCAGCGGCCAGCTGATGGGTGGCATAGGCGTGGCGCAGCCCATGGATGCCACCGACCTTGTGCACACCGGCGCGCTGCTTGGCCTGAGTGAAGGCTTTCTGCAGCGTGGTGGGCGCGAGCCGTGTCCCGGCGCGGCCGGCAAACAGCCAAGCGTCCGGGCGATAGGCGCGCCAATACGCGCGCAGTTGCGCCAACAAGGTCGGCGAGAGCGGGACCATGCGGTCCTTGGCGCCCTTGCCCTGTTCAATGCGCAACAGCCGGCGTTCGCCGTCGATATCGCCAACCCGAACCGCCAGCACTTCGTTCAGGCGCAGCCCGCAGCCATAGCACAGGCTGAGCATCCTAGACAGATTCTGTCTAACACCACAAACGTAGAATCCGCCTAGCACGCCGAACCTTCGGCGTCAGTTGCGTGGTTGATGCGCATTGGAGCATGCCAACCCACCTTTCAAGCGCAACATTCCCCAGCAACCCGTCGGAACTAAGCCGACAACGGCGGCCCTTAGCGGCGCCACTTGCCCTCGGCTGCTCGACGCAGGGTGGCTTTGATGCAGCGAGTTATCGCACAGATAGGATCGCGCTCCTCACGTCTGGTATTGCCGTTGCTACCAGATAAGTGTTAACGACCACTTGAGCATAGTGCACTCAAATATTACTGCAAATAATCATTTGTGCATCAAGTCCTATCTTTTCACCACGCCTTGATTGAGGTTACGTCTGGCAAGCCGTGTGCGTCTGCGCTTGCGTGCCGTGCGCGCGGCTGGGGAAAACCATCTGCCACTACGGTTGTTACCGGTCAGCCGGTGGTGCGCTGCGGGTGTGGGCTTGGGCTTAGGGCGTGCCATAGTTGGTCGGTTAGGCCAGGGACTGCGCGGCCCTTTGTCACAAAACCAACAAAGCCTGCATGCGCGCGTACCTCGCTGTAATGCCCGCGACATTCCAGCCCCGCCCCAGCTCCGCATACTTAAGCCGCCGCTCCTTATGATCGCGGTCATGAGCTGACATCATCGCGCCTCAGGCATCTTGGCACTAACTTTGCTTAGCTGTGAGCCAACGCTGATGCGGCGGCGCAGGCGCCAGATGACCACTGAGTCATGCAGGTTCTGCCCCCCTTCATTTAATTGAACTCTCAACTGATACGAGCTTGCTGCGCCCCGATATGTCCGATGCACTGCTGCTCATCCTTGGCACCGCGCTGGTCAACAACGTGGTCCTGGTTAAATTCCTGGGTCTGTGCCCCTTTATGGGCGTGTCCAACAAACTGGACAGCGCGCTGGGCATGGGGCTGGCCACCACTTTTGTACTGACCCTGGCCGGCGCGGCGAGTTGGTTGTTGGAGCACTGGCTGCTGCAACCCCTGGATCTCGGCTTTCTGCGCATTCTGACCTTTATTCTGGCCATCGCGGCTGTGGTGCAGTTCACCGAAATGGCGGTGCGCAAAATCTCCCCGGCACTGTATCAGGTGCTGGGCATCTTTCTGCCGCTGATCACCACCAACTGCGCGGTACTCGGCGTGGCGCTGCTCAATGTGCAGGAGGCGCATGGCTTTGCTGAAAGCCTGCTGTATGGTTTTGGCTCGGCGCTGGGTTTTACCCTGGTGATGGTGCTCTTTGCCGGTTTGCGTGAGCGCCTGGCGCTGGCACAAGTCCCCGATGCCTTCGCTGGCACCCCCATTGCCTTTGTGGTGGCGGGGCTGCTGTCACTGGCCTTTATGGGCTTTGCGGGGTTGGCATGATCAGCGCGATTCTCAGTCTGACGGTACTCGGCCTGGCCCTGGGCACGCTGCTCGGGATCGCGGATCGCTTTCTGCGCGTGCCAGGCAACCCACTGGTGGGCGAGATCGAAGAACTCTTGCCCGGCTCTCAATGCGGACAATGCGGTTATCCGGGTTGCGCTCCAGCCGCCGTTGCCATTGCTGACGGCGAAGCGGCGGTCACCTGCTGCCCACCCGGCGGGCGCGCACTGGCTGAGGCGCTGGCCGAGAAGCTCGGCGTGCCACTGGAGGCCGGCGCGGTGGTCGATAAAGGCCCCATGATCGCCTTTATCCATGAAAAATCCTGTATCGGCTGCACCAAGTGCCTGAAGCGCTGCCCGACCGACGCGATTCTGGGCGCCAATGCCATGATTCATGCCGTCTTTGCCGATGCCTGCACCGGCTGCGAGCTGTGCTTCGAAGTCTGTCCGACGGAGTGTATCGAAATGCGTCCGGTGGGCTATACCCCGCAGACCTGGTATTGGCCCTTGCCCAAACCAAATGCCGCACCAGAGCCCGCGTTCGCACTTGACGCCGAGCAGCTGGCCACACCGGACCAGGTCATGGAGGGCGGACACTGATGCGCCTATTTCGTCTGCGTGGCGGCGTGCATCCGCACGACCGCAAAAGCCTCTCGGCTGAGCGTCCGATCGAGTCGCTGCCCTTGCCGCCGCTGCTGCATATTCCCTTGCAACAGCATATCGGCGCGGCGGCCAATCCCATTGTCGAACGCCGGCAAAAGGTCGCCAAGGGCGAACTGATCGCCCGCGCCCAGGGGCCGGTATCCGCGCCCATTCATGCGCCCACCTCGGGACGCATTGCCGGCATCGGCTTCTACCCGGCCAACCATCCCTCCGGGCTGTCGGTGCGCACTATTTCCCTGCAACCCGATGGTGAAGACCGCTGGGTCGAGGGCATGGAAGGCGTTGCCGATCCTTTCGCGCTCGACGCTGCCGACATCGCCAAACGAGTTGCGGCCGCCGGCATCGTCGGCTTGGGTGGTGCCACCTTCCCGGCAGCGGTAAAGCTCAATCTGCGCAACCGCTACCAGCTGCACACCCTGGTCATCAATGGCGCTGAATGCGAGCCCTATCTGACCTGTGATGATCGCCTGATGCGCGAGGAAGCCGCCGCCATTGTCGATGGCGTGCGCATCATGGCCCATGCGCTGGGCGTCGAACAGCTAATCATCGCCATCGAAAACAACAAACCCCAGGCTCAGCAGGCCATGCTGACCGCCGCCCGGGAAGATGCCCGCATCCAGGTCGTTGGCCTGCCGATGCATTACCCGATGGGCTCGGAAAAGCATCTGGTGCAAGCGCTGACCGGGCAGGAAACACCGGCGCGCGGACTGACTGCCGACATCGGCATTGTGGTACATAACCCGGCGACGGCCTTTGCCGTACATCAGGCTTTGCGTAGCGGCCGCCCGCTGATTGATCGGGTGGTGACCATCACCGGCGGGGCGATCAATGAGCCACGCAATCTGCGCGTCCCGATAGGCACCCGCATTGAGACACTGCTCGAGGCTGGCGGTGGCTTGCGCGAGCCGCCAGCGCGTCTGCTCAGCGGCGGTCCCATGATGGGGCAGGTCATTCCCAGTTCGCGCGCGCCGGTGATCAAGGGGACCAATGGCATCCTGGCGTTGACGGCAGAGGAAACCCAGCAACAGCCCGCCTCGGCCTGCATCCGCTGCGGACAATGCGTCGAGGTCTGCCCCTGTGGCCTGGTGCCGCTGGAGATGGCGGCTTTGATCCGCGCCGGCAATCCCAAGGCGGCGGTTGATCGCGGCCTGCTCGACTGCATCGCCTGCGGCTGCTGCGCCTATACCTGTCCGGCCCATCTGCCACTGGTGCAATTTTTCGCCCATGCCAAGGGCGCCATGGCTGAGCGCGACCGCATCAAACAGAAGCAGACCGAAACCAAGCGTCTGATCGAGCAGCGCAGCGCCCGGCTGGAAGCCATCAAGCAGGCCAAGCGTGCCGCCATGGCGGCGCGGAAGAAGGCAGCAAGTTCAGCTTAAACGAACACGAAAGAAATCATGTCAATCGAAACTCTTGCGGCCAATCCCCACACTCATGCGCCCAACAGTGTCGCGCGCACCATGCGCCTAGTGCTGCTAGCGCTGGTGCCCGCAACCCTATTCGGACTCTATCAGTTTGGCTGGCCGGCAATTTTTCTGTTTGCTGTCACTCTACTGGGTGCACTGCTGTGGGAAGCACTGGGGCTGGCGCTGGCCGGTCGGGCGGTACGTGCTGGCCTGATGGACGGCTCGGCGCTGCTCACCGGCTGGCTGCTGGCCATGACCCTGCCGCCCTGGGCGCCCTGGTGGGTCGGGCTGCTGGGCGCCTTTCTGGCCATCATTGTCGGCAAGCAGATCTTCGGCGGCCTGGGGCAAAATCTGTTTAATCCAGCCATGGTCGCGCGCATCGCGCTGCTGATTGCCCTGCCCATTGAAATGACGCGCTTTGTCGCGCCTCAGCCTTTGTTCTCCGCTGCGGCTCCGGGCGTGCTGGATGGGCTGGGCATTACCTTCGGCGGGCAAGGCTATGATGCAATGAGCGGTGCCTCGGTGCTGGATCATGTGCGCACGGAGCTCGGGCAGGGCCATGGCCTGGACACCGTGCTGCCGGGCGTGTTTGACCCGCTGACGGCCCTGTGGGGCGGTGTGGCCGGCAGTCTGGGCGAGACCTCGGCACTCTTGCTGTTGCTCGGCGGACTGTTTCTGCTGCAACAAAAAGTCATCCGCTGGGAAATCCCGCTCGCCGTGCTGGGCAGTATTGGCCTGCTGGCTGGGTTGATGCACCTACTTGATGCCGGGCGCTATCCAGGCCCACTGTTCCACTGGCTGCAGGGCGCCACCCTGATCTGCGCCTTTTTTATCGCCACTGATCCGGTCACCTCGCCGGTATCACGCGCGGGGCAAATTCTGTTCGGCGCCGGCTGCGGCCTGCTGATTTATGTCATTCGCACCTGGGGGGGCTACCCCGAGGGCGTGGGCTTCGCAGTACTGCTGATGAACGCCTGCACTCCGCTGATCGACCATTATCTCAAGCCACGCATCTATGGCCGCGACCGCCGGGGCCAACCGCTGAAGGTCGCCGAGAGCCAGCCGCCGGCCTCCACCGCTGGAGCCCGCTCATGACCACCATCGTCAACCCCAGCTATCGCCAACGCATCGGCTATCAGGCCGGACTACTCGGCGGCTTTGCCATGGTCGCTGCCGCCCTGCTAACCATGGGCAACATCGCCACCCACAGCGCCATTGCCGAGCGCCACGCCGAGGACTTGCGCTCCTCATTGCAGCAGGTGATTCCGGCTTCCCTATACGACAATGACTTGCTGGCAGCGGTCATCGAATTGCCCGGTCCGCATGAGGAGCCCATTGAGGTCTATCGTGCGCTGCGCGGCCTGGAAGTCACCGCGCTGGCTTTTCCTGTCAGTGAGCCGGGCTATGCCGGCCCGATCCAACTCATGCTGGGGCTCGATGCCAGCGGCCAAATCCTTGGAGTGCGGGTGCTGGCGCATACCGAAACCCCGGGGCTGGGCGACAAAATCGAGGTCGCACGCGATGACTGGATTCTGTCCTTTAACGGTCTATCGCTGCACAACCCACCTCCCGAGCGCTGGGCAGTCAAAAAAGATGGCGGGCAGTTCGATCAATTCAGCGGCGCGACCATCACCCCCCGAGCCGTGGTCAAGGCGGTGCATGGTGGACTTGAATGGTTCACCGAACATCGTGACAGCCTGACCGCCAGCGCCGTTATCCAACAGGAGCCGACTCATGGCGACAGCGACTGATCCCGCCGCCGCAAACGCGCCAACCACCAGCAATACGGGCGCCAAGACCGGCACTGACTGGTCACGCATCACCCGCGATGGGCTGTGGGACAATAATGTTGTCTTCGCTCAGGCGCTGGCGCTCTGCCCATTACTGGCCGTTACCAGCACCGCCACCAATGGTTTGGGATTGGGGCTGGCCTCCACCTTCGTGCTGGTGCTGTCGGGCTTTACCATCGCTCTGCTGCGCGGCATTATCACGCCGCAGGTGCGCATCCCGGTATTCGTGTTGGTGATTGCCACCCTGGTGACCTTGGTCGATCTTGGCATGAACGCCTGGATGCACGATTTACACAAGGTGCTGGGGCTGTTCATTCCGCTGATTGTCACCAACTGCGCCATTCTCGGCCGTGCCGAGTCCTTCGCCTCCCGCCAGCCGGTGCTGCCGGCCGCGTTCGATGGTTTGATGATGGGCCTGGGCTTCACTCTGGTGCTGGTCGTTCTGGGCGCGGTGCGCGAAATCATTGGCTTCGGCACCCTGTTCGCTAACGCCTCCTTGCTGCTCGGCGAAGGGCTGCACTTTCTCGAACTGACCCTGATCCCCGACTATCGCGGCTTTTTGCTAATGATTCTGCCGCCCGGCGGATTCCTCGCACTCGGTTTTCTGCTCGCCGGCAAGCGTCTGATTGACCGCCGCGCCGCTGCCACCCGCACCCCCTGACCAGACGGAGGCTCCCAGATGCAAGTCGGCGTCGCCTACGCGGATAAGTTTAAGCAAACCTGGCTCACCTTCGACGTGCCGGATGACTGCACCCTGCAAGACGCCATCGAGCAGTCAGGCATTTTGCGCCAGTACCCGGATATTGATCTCGACACCCAGCGCGTCGGCGTCTTTGGGCGCCTGAGTAAACTTAACGCCAAGCTCAAGCCCGGTGATCGCGTCGAAATCTATCGCCCCATCACCGCCGATCCCGAGACCATCGACCGGCGTGATCAGTAAGGCATCAGCTTAGGTGTCAAATCCCGGTAGATGGACTGGAGCAGGGTGTCTCGCGTTGCAATGGCGTAACCAAAATTAGGCGGCAACATAACCCCATGATTTGAATTGCTCTTGGAGATCAGGCTCGTTCTTGAATGCCTGAAAGTAGAGAAACTCTGGGGCAAAGTCAGCACCGTTAGGCCACACGATCGTGTCAAGCTCCGGCTCGACGCGTAGCTGTGCGAAAATTTTGACATCGCAGAGAGGTTCAAACACCTTGCCCTTCAGCGAGATCCGAGAACAGGTGATGAACCTCAACCGCGTGCTGCGTGGGCACGACGCCTACTATGGCATCGCTGGAAACTTCCGCCACCGGATCAAGAAGCGGTTTCCGTTACAGCGACCGAAGCTGCATCGCCCTTACGCGGCCTTGCAAGTACTTGCTGTGCTGTGAATCTTTCAGGCCTCGAAGAGCGTCCGACCAAGGCCAGCAGGTAGAGAAAGAACAGGGCCTTCAGTAGGATCGAGGCGACGCGATCCGTGTTCTGACGGGCCTCCACGCTGATGTCGACCCCCTCGTAGCGACCCTTGTAGTAGGCACTGTCCGGGTTCATCGGGGCCGTGCGATGCAGATACATTACCCGTCGGGTCACTGATGATGGTGGGTCTTTCCGTGCCTGATCGGAGTGTGCTAGGTTTGGTGAATATGAACCAGCGGGCCGGATGGCCGATGTCCCCTCGACGAGCCGAATGGCGTGTGTTTGGTCCATGCCACACTTGATTTGTTCGACCCAGTTTCGGGCGCAGCTGTGCCTTGTACCGACCGCTCGGTCGAGTCGGGCGGAGAGGCGAGGTCGTGCGGCCTGGGTCCGCCTTGCGTGGTTGGCAGAGTCTTTGCTTTAATTCAGCGTTGATCGGCCAGGCCTCGACCCGCCCGGCCGTTGGGCCGGCGCGTTGCGCCGCCCGATCGCACACCGGCACTGGCGCAAGCGGTGACGGTCCCCGGTGGCCCGGTGCCACCGTCCCATTCGTGAACAGTCAGGAGCCAGCGGCGATGAATCGGCGTCAACTGCTCATCGGTATTCCAGTCGTCGCGGTGCTCGCCGGCGGCGGCTGGTGGTATCAGGGTTATTCCAGTGCGCATCCCTCGACCTCGGATGCCTATCTCGGGCGCCACGTGGTGCGCATCGCGGCCCAGGTCAGCGGTCCGATCCGGTCGGTGCTGGTTCACAACAACCAGCAGGTCAAGGCCGGAGACCTGTTGCTGACCATTGATCCCGAGCCGTTCGCGCTCGCCGTGGGTAAGGCCGAGGCCCAGCTCCAGCAGACGAAGGACAGCCTGGCTGAGGCGGAGGCGCGTGTCGGCGCGGCCAAGGCCCAGTTGTCCTCGGCTAAGGCTAATGCCGAGGAGGCCGAGCGTCACGCCAAACGGATCGCGGATCTGGTCGCCAAGGGTTCGGCCTCGGCCGACATGGGTGACAGCGCCGAGCAGGTCAAGCTCGACGCCGAGGGTGCGCTCGACAGGGCCAAGGCCGAGCTGGTCGCCGCCCAGGCCGCGCGTGGAGCGCTTGGGGCCGAGAACGCGGCGGTCAAGGCGGCGCAGGTCGCGCTCGAGCAGGCGCGCCTCAATCTGAAACACACCCGGATCAGCGCGCCCGCCGACGGTGTCGTGGGCGACTTCGATCTGCGTCCAGGTGGTTATATCAGTGCCGGAGGCGACCTGTTCGCCCTCGTCGAGAGCCGGGACGTCTGGGTCGACGCCAATTTCAAGGAGACCGATCTCCCACGCATCCGTCCGGGACAGCCGGCAAGCATCTCGGTCGATCTACTGCCGGGCAGGGAGTTCAAGGGCGAGGTGGAGGGGCTGAGTCCCGCCTCGGGAAGCGCGTTCTCGCTGCTCCCGGCGGAGAACGCAACCGGCAACTGGGTGAAGGTGACGCAGCGCTTCGCGGTGCGCATCCGCGTCCTCAACCCGGTGCCGGCGCTGCGCGTCGGGGCAAGCGCCGAGGTCCGCGTGGACACGACGGCCGAGTAGCCGGGGCACGCGTGCATGGCCGAACAGATGCCG
Source organism: Rhabdochromatium marinum (assembly GCF_016583795.1). Lineage (GTDB taxonomy): Bacteria > Pseudomonadota > Gammaproteobacteria > Chromatiales > Chromatiaceae > Rhabdochromatium > Rhabdochromatium marinum. Next base: position 10,250 of record NZ_NRRS01000071.1, read on the forward strand.
CCACTTCCAACGTCGCGCCGGATCCTGCCTGCGGCGAGCGTGATGCTGACCACCGTCATGGCCATCATGGACATGACCATCGTCAACGTCACCCTGCCGCACATGATGGGTGCGCTGGGGGCCACCGCCGATCAGGTCACCTGGGTGCTGACCGCCTATATCGTCGCCGAGGCGGTGACGATTCCGCTGACCGGCTGGCTGGCCGCGCGCTTCGGGCGCCGGCGCGTGATGCTGTTTGGTATCGCTGGATTCGTGATCGCCTCGGCCGCCTGCGGTCTGAGCGAGTCGCTGTCGCAGATGGTGGTCTTCCGGTTGATCCAGGGTGTCGCCGGCGCGCCGCTGATCCCGCTCTCGCAAGGGGTGCTGGTCACGCTTTTCCCCCAGGAGCAGCGCGGCAAGGCGATGGCCATCTGGGGCATCGGCGTCATGCTGGGGCCGATCCTCGGGCCGACCGTTGGTGGACTGGTCACGGAGCACCTGGATTGGCGCTGGGTCTTCTACATCAACCTCCCGGTCGGTTTGCTCAACCTGGCCATGGTGGCGCGCAGCATCCGCGAGACGGAACGCCGGGACGCGGGCACCGACTGGCTCGGCGCGCTGCTGATGATCGTCGGCATCGGGAGCCTGCAGACGGTACTCGATCGCGGCAACCAGGAGGGCTGGCTGGACTCGGGCTTTATCCTGCTGCTGACCATCGCCGCCGTCGGCGGGCTTGCGCTCTTCGTCTGGCGCGGACTCACCGCCAAGCGGCCGATCGTCGACCTGCATCTGTTCGCCGACCGCAATCTGGCCCTGGCCTCGACCCTGATGCTGGTGTTCGGGCTCGCGCTGTTCGGAACCATCGCCATTCAGCCGCTGCTGATGGAGCGTCTGCTCGGCTACCCGGTCGAGACCACCGGCCTGGTCATGGCACCGCGCGGGTTCGGCGCGGCCTGCGGCATGCTGGTCGTCGCCCGGCTCTCCGGACGGGTCGATCCGCGCTGGATCATCGCGACCGGCATGGTCCTGGCCGGCAGCGCGACCTGGATGATGTCCTGGTACAACCTGGATATCAGCCCCGGCTGGCTCGTCTGGCCCGGCGTGCTGCAGGGCGTCGGTATGGGGTCCGTCTTCGTGACCCTCTCGACCCTGGCCTATGCCACCTTGCCGGCGTCGCAGACGGATGCGGGCGCCGGGCTTTACAACCTAGCGCGCAGCATCGGCAGCTCTATCGGCGTGTCCATCGCCGCGACCTGGTACAGCCGCTTCGGTCAGGCCGACTGGAACCGCCTCGGCGGCCACATCGACCCCTTCAATCCGGCGCTGCAGCAGTGGCTCCAGGCCCGGGGCCTGACCCTCGACAGCCCGCTGGCACCCGAGCTGCTGGCCCACGAGCTGAGCCGCCAGGCCTCGATGCTGGCCTTCACCCAGGTCTTCGAGATGATCGCCCTGAGTTTCGTGCTCATGCTGCCATTGCTGTTACTCTTGAAACCCCACTCGCGCTCGGGGTGAGCGCTAAAGGGGGTCCCTGCAAGGCCCAGGACCCGATGCCTGGTGGCCCTTGTGCGAATCACTGGAGCTGGTCGAAATCAGGATGCACGTTCCCTTCTGCAACCTTAATCCTGGCCTCATGACGCCGCTCGTCCATCGTGGCTCGGTGGCGCTGCGCCTGCGCCTCGGCGGTGCGGCAGCGACCGCTGACGTCCGGTCGCGTCCTCAGCGGCGACGCGGCTAGGCGCCCCCGATGTCGGCCCAGGATTCCAATGGCCGAATGGGCAGGGCGACCCTGATGGTCGCGGTGCTCGGTGTGGTCTACGGCGATATCGGCACCAGTCCGATCTACACCATGAACATCCTCTTCGGCCGGACGGGGCTCGCGGTCGACGCGGTCAACGTCCTCGGGGCGCTCTCGCTGATCTTCTGGTCCTTGGTCCTGGTGGTCGGCCTCAAGTACATGTCCTTCGTCCTCTCCGCAGACAACGACGGGGACGGTGGGGTCATCGCGCTCGCCACCCTGCTGCGCCGGCACAGCCGTCGGCATGCGCGCGCCCTGGCCCTGTTCCTGGGTGTCGTCGCAAGCGCCTTGCTGGTCGGAGATGGGCTGCTGACGCCGGCGATCTCGGTGCTGAGTGCGGTCCAGGGGTTGGAACTGGTCACCTCGGATCTGGCGGAGTGGGTGCCCGAGCTGACGGTGGTGGTGCTGATCGCCCTGTTCGCGATCCAGCATCGGGGTACGGCCAAGGTGGGCAGGCTCTTCGGGCCGGTGATGCTGGTTTGGTTCCTCCTCCTCGCGGGCATCGGCGTGCGCTGGATCCTCGAGGTCCCGGGCGTGCTGGTGGCGCTGGATCCGCGTCATGCCTTCTGGTTCATGCAGCACAATGGCTGGATCGGTTTCCTGACCCTGGGGACGGTCTTCCTCGTCGTCACCGGTTCGGAGGCGCTCTATGCCGACCTCGGCCACTTCGGCCGGCGCCCGATCCAGCTGACCTGGTTCCTGCTGGTCTGGCCGGCACTGATGCTGAACTATCTGGGGCAGGGCGCCTTGCTGCTGAGCGAGCAGGGGAGTCCGGGCAACACCTTCTTCGGGCTAGTGTCCGGGCACTGGCTGATCGGTCTGATCGCGATCGCCACCCTGGCGACCGTCATCGCCTCTCAGGCCATCATCACCGGACTGTTTTCGCTCTTCCGCCAGCTCAGCGATCTCGACTACTTCCCGCAGCTTCGGGTCAGCCATACCTCGGTGACCCAGCCGGGCCAGATCTACATCGCCTCAGTCAACTGGCTGATGATGCTTGGGACGCTGCTGCTGGTGCTCGGCTTTCGCTCCGCGGACGGACTGGCCAATGCCTATGGGCTCGCGATCGGTGCAGTGACGCTCATCACGTCGCTGCTGTTCCTGGCCTATCAGCGCAAGGTCAAGCGGCGCGGCTGGGCGGCGATCCTGGCGCTGGGTCTGGTCTTTCTCGGTGTCGACCTCGCCTTCCTGACGGCCCTGGCGACCAAGCTGCTCTCGGGCGCCCAGATCGTGGTCCTCATCAGCGGCGCCATCCTCGTGCTCATGCTCACCTGGCGCTGGGGCCAGCGACGGCTGCGTCAGTGTCAAGAACTTGCGGCACCGCTCAGCGAGTTCGTCGCCAGCGCGCCCGTCCAGTCGGCGGTTCGCACGCACGGCAGCGCCATCTTCCTCACCCGCACCGCTGGCCATGTGCCCCTGAGCCTGCTGCACAACTTCCGGCACAACCTGGTCCTGCATCGCGAGACCTATGTGTTGCAGATCGAGATCGAGGATGCCCCACGGGTGCGACTGGAGGAGAAGCTGGAACTCGAGCGGCTGGGATCGGGATTCTTTGTCGCGGTGCTCCATCTCGGCTACATGGAGCACCCACGCTTGGAGGGCATCCTCGACCTGCTCTCGCAGAGCGCCTACCCGCCGAGCTACGAGCATCCGAGCCTGTTCCTGAGCCGGGTGCGGATCGCGCTTGCCAAGGCAGGCAAGGGGCCGAGCCTGCGTGCGCGCCTCTACGCCTTCATGCAACGCAATACCCCGAGCCCGGCGTTCCTGCTCGGGGCACCGCCAGAGCAGTTGATTGAGATCGGGGTGCACTATAAGCTCTGAGCGAACCGCCGATGCATTGCGTTTCCCGTCCGGGGATTCGATCAGGGCGAGTGAGACGCGATCGGACGGGCGCTTGAAGATGGACTGATTGCGTGATTTCGCTGAACCATCCGGCAGCCGGACGCCTGGGATTCCGACCCTGGCGTCCAATGGCTCGCCATCCTTTGCAACCTGAGGGTTCGAGCCATGCCCCCGAGCACACCAACTGCGATGCCATTGGATCCCTTCGCCGACATCATGCTGGAGCTGGCGATTCTGCTCACCATGGTTCTGGTCGCACGCTGGCTGACCAGCCATTTCCGACAGCCTGGGGTGCTCGGCGAGCTGCTGGTCGGCGTGCTGGTCGGAAACCTGGGGTATTGGCTCGGCGTGCCCTTCTTTACCTTCGTGATGAGCTATGGCGCGGCCAGCCCGGTCTTCGATCAGGTCTGGCAGGGTGGCGTTTCGGTCTCGCAGGCGGCGGCGCAGGTCTTCGGTCCAGCGGAACTCGAGCCGGGTGGACGAGGGCACGAGGTGCTGCGTCTGCTCAGCGGCGACCATGCCCTGGCCAACGTCAACACCGGGCTGAGCCTCTGGCTGTTCTCCAGCCTGGGCATCATCCTGCTGCTGTTCCACGTCGGGCTCAAGACGGGTATCCACCAACTGCGCGGGGTCGGCACCGATGCGGCCCGGGTGGCGATCGCTGGCGCCCTGGGGACCCTGACGGTCGCGTTCATCCTCCTCCGGCTGCTGCCGGTCGAGGTCTCCGGTGCCGGGCGCTTCTTCATCGCCGCGACCCTGTCCGCCACCAGCATTGGTGTCGTGACCCGTATGCTGGAGGACATCGGCAAGGCCGACACACCCGAGGGACGGGAGATCCTCGGTGCCTGCGTGCTCAATGACCTGATCGGGCTGGTGCTGCTCGCGCTCTCGATCGAGCTGGTCGTCAAGGGCCACCTGGATCTCCCCGCAGTCGCCTGGCTGCTGGTCTCGAGCGCTGCCTTTCTTGGCGCCATCGTCCTCTTCGGCGACCGTCTGGGCCGGCCCTTCGCCCATCAGCTCAACCGTATCGGCCCGGTCGAACTCCGCTTCCTGGCACCGCTGGCCTTCGCCTTCCTGCTCGCCTGGCTGTGCAGCTCGCTGGGGTTGAGCGGAACCGTCGGTGGCTTCGCGGCCGGGCTGATCCTCTCGGACGAGTCGCTGCGCGACAAGACCAAGGAGATGCTGGTGCCACTGATCGCGGTGTTCACGCCGATCTTCTTCCTGCTGATCGGGATGCAGGTCAACCTCGCGGTGTTCCTCGATTGGCAGACCCTGGTGTTGACGATCGGGCTGCTGTTCGCCGCCGTGGTGGGCAAGCTCCCGGCCGGACTGGTGGCCGGGCCCGATGCCGATCGCGCCACCGTTGCGCTGGGCATGCTGCCGCGCGGCGAGGTGGCGCTGATCTTCGTCGGCGTCGGGCGTTCGCTCGATGTCATCGACGATCGGCTCTTCGCGGCCCTGGTCGCCGTAATCATCCTGCTCGCGTTCGGGTCCGGATTGGCGCTTAAGTGGGCGTTCGACCCGCGCTCGGCACGCGCCGAGGAGCTGCTCGGCCGGCTCAATCGGCTGCTGAGCCGCTGAGATGGGGTGGGCGTGCCGGACCCTGCGGCACCGATCCCACTGGGGCGCGAGGTTCTTCGGGCTGGGGTTGCTCGCCGCGCTTTCGACGACCAGCAGCGTCTGGGCGGATCCGACCGGGCTCGACGCCGCCGGGACGCAGGCCGCGCTCGAGCGACTGGACCGGATCGAGCAGATCGTCCGGCACGGGCCAGTCCCCGAGGCTGGGTTAGCGGCGCTCGCGAACGAGGTCTCCGAGACGCAGGCGCGTGCACAGGATTGCATCGCGGCGCAACAGGCGCAGTCCGAATCGAGCACCCAGGAGCTCGATGCGCTGGGACCGAAGATCCCTGGTGAGGCCGGTCAGACCCGGCGGGTGAAGGCCGAGCTGGAGCGTCAACGGGCGCAGACCACAGCGTTGCTCGCGGATTGCCGGCTGCTTCGAGTGCGAACCGGCGACACGCTCCAGGCCATCGAGGCGCGAGAGAAGGAGGAGATCACCAGGCGTCTGCTCACGGCCGGACCGACGACGCTTGGCCTGATCCAGGGCTGGATCGCAACGGCGCCGACGTTCGGATCGCTGTTCGATCTCGCGCATCTGCGGGGCCGGCTCGGTGCCGAGGACAGCGCGACGCTCTACGGGCTGGGCGCTCTGGCGCTGATCGGGCTGCTGATCGGTCTGCTTCCGCGGCGCAGGATGCACCAGGTCGCGACGCTCGATTGCGACCAGGATTTGCTGGGTGCGGTGGGACAGGGCATCGCACTGAGTCTTTGGCGTTATCTGCCGGGCCTTGCGATCGGAGGGCTGTGGTCGGTCTACTGGCTGGTTCGGGGGCGAGATCCAGCGGGCTGGCCGCTGCTCGCCGATCTGGCGTTCGCGCTGTTGGGCTATCAACTGGCGCTCGTCTGCATCCGTGCTGCCTTCAATCCACCGTCCCCGGCGAACCGCTGTCTGCGCGTGCCTGCGGACCTGTCCCGACGCTTCGCGCACGCCCTGCGCGGGCTTGCGCTGGTCGCCCTCGTCGGTGCCCTGCTGTTGGCGACACCGGTCGCGGAGTCGGCGGGGTCCGCGCTGTTTTTGGTCACCCGTTCGATCTGGTCGGTCTTCTTCACCGCCAATCTGATCTGGTCGGTCTGGCTCATCCGGCGCCTGCGTGGTAAGGGCGGGATTGGGGTCGTGCGGCTCGCCATCGCGGTCGCGCTGCTCGGTGCCCTGGGTGCCGAATGGCTCGGCTACCGCAATCTCTCGGTCTTCGTCGGTCTTGGGGTGGTGCTGACCCTCACTGCCCTGCTGCTGGTCTGGCTGGTGTCCACCCTCGGCGACGACTTCATCGACAGCCTCGACGAGGGGCGCCATGCGTGGCAGCAGCGTTTGCGCGCGCGACTCGGTGTCGGGTCGCAGGAGTTCATCCCAGGGCTCTTCTGGCTGCGCATCCTCTTCCATCTGCTGGTCTGGCTGACGCTCGGGCTGGTGATGCTCGAGATCTGGGGGCCGCCGGGCAGCGCGCAGTCGACTCTGGCCCGTTGGGCGGGGCAGGGGTTCAGTCTCGGCCAGTTCCGTATCCTGCCGGCGCGGGTCCTGGCCGGTATCCTGGCACTCGGCCTGCTGCTGTCGCTGATCTCCTGGATCCGCAAGCGCGTCGATCGCCGTCTGGCGACCACCCACCTGGAGCACGGCGTGCGCGAGACCGCAGTAGCCGTGACCGGCTATGGGCTGATGATCGCCGCCGGGTTGGCGGCGCTGTCCATCGCCGGCTTCGGGCTGGGCAACCTCGCGCTGATCGCCGGAGCGCTCTCGGTCGGCATCGGTTTCGGGTTGCAGAACATCGTCAACAACTTCCTCTCCGGGCTCATCTTGCTGTTCGAGCGCCCGGTTCGCACCGGTGACTGGGTAGTGGTCAACGGGATCGAGGGCTACGTGCGGCGCATCAGCATTCGCTCGACCCAGATCGAGACCTTCGACCGCGCCGACGTCATCGTCCCCAACTCCGACCTCATCTCCAACAGCGTCACCAACTGGATGCTGCGAGACCGCTTCGGGCGGCTGCGAGTACCAATCGGTGTCGCCTACGGCTCGGATCTGCAGTGCGTCAAGGAGACCCTGCTGCGCGTCGCTGCCGAGCACCCGCTGGTGGTCCGGGGGAGCCGGGTCGTGCCGGATCCCTACGTCCTGTTTCTCTCCTTTGGGGACAGTGCGCTCGACTTCGAGTTGCGTGTCTTCATCCGCGACATCGGCAAGCGGCTGACCGTGCTGAGTGATTTGAACTTTGCGATCGACGCCGCCTTCCGCGAGGCCGGCATCGAGATTCCCTTTCCTCAACGCGACCTGCATCTGGTCACACCCTCGACCCTGCCCGAGGCGCTAGGGAAACGCTGATTGATTTAGATATTTAGGGCTCAAACCCCCGCCTTTCAGGCGGGCAGAACTCCGGACCGATTGCCGAAGCCTTGCGTTTGCGTCAACAGGCCATAGTGGTCTGCTGCGCGTTCGACTAAGCCAAACCGGCGTCTAGAAGACATCCTCGCCAGCGCGACGCGCCCTGCGTCGCGGTCGGGATCCGATTCTCGCCCGAAAAGCCCGCGAATATCCACTTATAGTGTTATGCGCGCCCTGATAATAGGCCTGCGGCCGGGTTATCAAGCAGATTTACCCGAATTATCCGGAAATATCAAGTTATCAGGGCGTCTGTGCCCTGATAACGGCCAATTGCCTGAAATTCTGGCGAAATCGCCCGAATCCTGGGGTAATATCAGGGTAAAATGGCCCTGATACTCATGGTTAGGCAAATCAAAAAAAAGGGGAGTCACTATGGGATACAGATTTGAACTACAGCATGCAAATATGGTGGCTCATCTAATAGATGGGAATATAGAGACTTTTTTAGATTTGGCGAAAGGGGAAGAAAACTACGCGGTTCTAAGGAACTTCTTTCGGCATAATCTCGAACAGAACGTCTTTTTTAGCACGAGAAGATATGAACGAGACTTTTATCACTTATTTCATGAATTAGAACATTTAATGCATGAAGGCGATTTTCATGACATTCCACATAAACACATTTATAGACATTTACTTGAAGCCTCAAATATGATTGGCAGATCTAGAGTAAAGGGCTTATTGCTATCTGGCCACATAGATAAATATATGACAGATATGCATTTACTGGAAAGGCTGGTAGATATTCACCCAGAGGATAGTTGCCTAATCCTACAAATAAGTGATTTGTCATATGAAAAAAGTGCAAATCTTATAAATGTATTTTGGGCTTTTGAAGAAGCGCTAAAACAGTTCGATAAGTTTCCAGGAGTATTACTATGGGATGATTCGGATGTTATATTTTTACCAACAAATGAAGAAATGGAGGTTGTAGAGATATTTGAAAGGTTGTATCTCGAACGGTATAGACCGTTAAAAGCGCTGAAACATCATTACTTACAAAGGCAGCCAGATAGCAACTATATATACCAGCCCTTTTAAGGTGATGCAACTCATTGTATAATATGGATATTATTTCTAGAGTTGGAGTTGACAACCGATGTTTGATGATGTTCTCAACCGGTTTGCTGAACGCGCGCCTGCCACGGTCATGGTACGCGCTCTGCTTGAGCGATT
>NZ_NRRS01000072.1 GCF_016583795.1 Rhabdochromatium marinum
GGCACTGGCAAGCCTTCCGATGCTGTTGCAGGCGGCTTGGATGCGCGCTTCAGCTTCAAGCATGGTTCCGCTGAGATCGATCGTGACTTGAAAAGTCGCCTGATGACCGTCGATGTTAATGAGTTGCGCTGTTATGGCCAAGCCCTCTTTCTGCGTTTGGATGATGGGCTAAGCATGGCTCATGATTGACATCATTGAAAGGCGGCACCCGTTCCTTATCTACTGGCCGACCTTGGATTGTCATCGTTCAAGCAGAGGTTCAGCTGACTGAGTTGCAGTTTCGGGCAAAGTGCGGCCTCTCTGGTCAGGCGTGGACCGATCGCCGCTCCCTTCTCGGTCAGACTGACTGAGCCGGACGCCCCGTCGATCCTCGTTGCTTTGCTCCCGTCGGATCAGCCCCAGATTTTCCAGACGATCCGACATCCGTGTCATGGAGCCCGTGTCGTAGCGCAAGTTCTGGCAGAGATCGGCCGCCGTCGTGTCGATATGATAGACCAGGGCGACCAGCAGGCTCGACACCCGTCAGCACGAGCCGCAGAATGATGCTCGCCCGTTTTGCCCGTCAGGAGCATAAGATGGCCTTAGCCCAGATCGATATTCCACAGGACATATTGGACTCCGCCCGTTTGTCGCCGGATCAGCTCAAACAGGAGCTTGCGATCAGTCTCTACGCACAACGGCGGCTTTCGATCGGTAAAGCGCGCGAACTGGCCGGGATGTCCCTGTGGCGGTTTCGGCAATTGCTGGCATCGCGAGAGCTACCCGCTCACTATGACGAGGTGGATTTGCTCGAGGATCTGGACACCCTATCCAATTGGAACCGCTCGTCGTCATGAGGCGCGTGGTCAGCAACACGTCTCCACTGACCAATCTCGCCGCGATAGGCCAACTCCATCTGCTGCAAGCGCTGTTCGGACAGATCGACATTGCTCAAGCGGTCTGGGATGAGTTGAACGCCGACGGCCGGTCCTGGCCCGGTCGCGATGAGGTTGCGCGGTCAACCTGGATCCGTCGCCAAGCACCCAAGAATCGCGCGCTGATTCGTGCCTTGCAGCGGGATCTCGACCCGGGCGAATCCGAGAGCATTGCGCTCGCGGTCGAGTTGGGAACGGATCTCATTCTGTTGGACGAACAGGATGGGCGTCGACTCGCGCAGCAGCAGGGATTGAAGCCCATGGGCGTCGTCGGTGTCCTGCTGTTGTCGAAGCAGCGCAGCATGCTGCAGACCGTCCGACCCTGCCTCGATGCGCTGAGGACCGATGCCGGTTTCTGGCTGAGTGATTCGGTGTATCGGCTCGCGCTTCAGAAGGCGGGGGAATCGCCTTGAATCAGCCGATCATTCAGGTTGCGCCGACGCCGGGGCGCAGGCCATGGTGGTCAACCGCGGGCTGTTCAGCATCCGCGCCACGGTCGATTCGGCCGCGATCCAGAACGACCCCACATTCGCGCAGCAGAGATGCTTGATTTCAAGACCCCGGTTTCGCGGTTTCGTGTGACCCCGGTTTCGCAGGTCCGCGATCGAAAATAAATGTTTTTAACATTGCAACGAAAACTCAGGGGATAAATCCAGCCTTACGCCGCGATCAAACAAGGAATGTGTACGAGACTGGTTCGAGATATGGGTAAAGGGATGGCTTATAGTGGACCCCATGTCTAGGACAGTTTTTCCCTGAATTTAAGTTGTGCTTGCCACTTCGGTCTCAGCGGTTTGGCGCTGCCCCAGTTCCGCTACAGGTTTGCGGATCGCCGCTGCCAATCCCTGGCTTTGGCAGCGCTGGCATCCATGAAATCAGCCACTTAAATTCGGACACGAAATGGCACCTTAAAAGGGCTGGGCTTACAGCTTAAACTTCGAAACCTCATCATTCAGTTTGGTTGCAATTTGCGACAGTTCTTCTGTCGCCTGAGCGATCTGGTTTGCCGCAGTACCCGTCTGCTCGGATTGGTTACGGATTTCGTTGGCTCTCTCGCTGACTTCGGTAGACGTCGCACTTTGTTGCTCAGCTGCACTTGCGATCTGGGTGATCATGTTGGTGATATTCTGGACGGCAGACTGAACATCGGCCAAATCCTGTTCAACCTCTTTGGTCTGTTCAGCGATTCTCTCAGATTGTTTCTGCCCGGCGCCCATACTCTGGACAGATGTTTTTGTTTTTTCTTGAACAGCCACGATCATTTCGGCTATATCCGAGGTCGAGCGCTGGGTGTTCTGGGCGAGCGACCTTACCTCATCGGCAACAACAGCAAAGCCCCGACCATGTTCACCGGCACGCGCTGCTTCAATAGCTGCATTCAGAGCCAGAAGGTTTGTCTGCTCAGCGATACCTTTAATAACATCCAGAATCTGGGAAATACTGTTGGCGCTTGATACAAGCCCCTGAATCTCGGTGGAGGTTTCTTCCAGCGTTTTAGACAGGTTTTGCATCTCGAATGCCACAGCCTGCATTCTTTGATTGCCCCTATCCACGATTGCGTTTGCCTGTGTGGCGGATTCGGCAGCAGCTCCGGTGTTTTGGGCTACTTCGGCGGCTGTTGCCTGCATTTCGTCAATTGCAACGGCAACCTGATTGGTCGACTGTTGCTGTTCCTGGACACTTTGGCTGGTCTGTTCCGCAATGGCAGCGAGTTCCTCTGCTGCGGCGGACTGGGTTTTTGAGAAATCCCCGATTTTCACCAGAATGATTTTCAAACGCTCCGACATGTCACGCATAGCCGCGTAGATGCCGGTCTCTTTACCGGTATTCGAAAGCTCGAGGGTCAAGTCTCCGTTGGCAATTTTTCGGGAGATTCTCTCAAGATCTGAGGGCTCCCCGCCTACCTGGCGAAAGATGTTCCGGACAATCAGAAAGCCAACGATTGCTACGACGAGCACAGACAGAGCTGTACCACCGAGAGTAATGGCTATGGTCTGTGAGGCGAGGCTGGATGCCTCCTGGCGGCGAACATTGATGAGTTTGGCTTCTTCGCCAATAAACTCGTCGATCCCTGCACGGATGGCATCCATGGTGCGTCTACCGGTGCCTTCTTCAATCAATGCCGTGACATCGTCCATGGTGGCTGTGACCTGGTTCATCTCACGACGAGATTCGATCTCTGGAATGGCGGCCTCTGTTCTCCAGCCTTTCGCGTTACTAAGTGCCACTGAAAGGGTTTTGGTAATTGACGAGGTGTCGTAGGCGGCCTGCTTCAGGTGATTGCGAAGTTCTTGCACTGTACGTTCAAAAGCCTCTTTTCCCGCATTGAAAGGCTCTAAGGAAGCTTCCTGCCCGGACAGAAGAAATCCTCTTTGTCCCGTCTCCTGATTGACCATGGCCAGAAGCAGGTCCTGGGCCATTGAAAGCGCTATCTGGTCATTGACGGAAAACAGTCTGTCTTCAAGATCTGAGAGATTTGCACGGAAGCTGTCAAACATCTCCTTACCGACCGTTCTCGAGGATAGTTCTTTGAATCTTCTGGTGGTTGCTTCATTTTCCGCAACCTTCCTGCGCATATTGATTTGCGGTTTGGCTACTTCGCTGTGCCATTTCTGTTCCAGGCGACCGATACTCTCAAGTCGCTTAACTTGCGAAGGATTGTCGCTAACGGTTTTCTTTAGGTTGGTAAGGGTCTCATTGAATTTCTTCTGGCCATGGATATAGGGGGGCAGAAACTCCTCAGTTCCGGCAATCAGAAATCCGCGCATTCCGGTTTCCATGTCTGTCATGCTGCTGCGCAACGATTCGCCCTCTGTAATGACATCATTGGTATGGTCAACCCAGCGGTTGGCCTCCATAAGTGCTGTCATGCTGGCATAAATGGTTACTGCGATAATGACGAGCACGAGTAACGGTATTGTAAAACCAGCTGCCAGTTTCGTGCTCAACTTTGCTTCGTTGAATGCCATTTTCAGATTCCTTTGGGACGATGAAACCTATTTCTGAAATGGTCAGAAAAATTATTAGAGTTGTACCGGTACTCGACTTTGGCCATTTTTGCAGCGCTCCAGCGGGGTGCCTGAAAAATCGTGAGGGCAGAAAACTAGGGCTCTCCCGGATCTTCTGGGATTATGATATCTTGAAAATCAGTGGGTTGCGAGTCGCGCCTTCATGAAATCTCATTCGAACGCCGTTGATAATGATGTTTGACACAGAAACCCTCCAGACGCTGCTGAACCTGCCTGATATCGCCATTGACCGGGTTGTGCTCGCCGAGCGCAAGACGCTGAAGATTTATGTTCACAGCACCTTGGAAGGAACCGAGTGTCACCGGTGCGGCAAGCCAATCGATCACGATTACGGTTTGGGTCAAGAAATCACCCTGCGTCACTTGTCGTTGTTCGATTACACGACGGTGATTGTGCTCCGCCCGAAGCGCTATCAGTGTCGTCATTGCTCGGATCGACCGACGACGACCCAAACCCTGTCGTGGTATACGCCTCGGGCGTCGGTCACCAAGGCCTTCGAGCAGCAAATGCTGCTCGAACTGATCAATAGCACGCTCGAAGATGTCAGCCTCAAGCACGCCATCGGCGTCGACGTTCTGCAAGGCATTCTGGATCGCCGCCTGGACCCCGAGGTCGACTGGGACAGCATCGATCGTCTGGAGGTCATTGGCATCAATGAGATTGCGTTGAAGAAAGGGCATCGGGATTTCGTCGCGGTCATCAGTGCCTACGTCAACGATCAACTACGCGTCCTTGCGCTGCTCCCCGAGCGGACCAAGGAGGTCGTTGAGAAGTTTTTTCGTCGCATTCCCAGCGTTTACGGCGCACTGTCGGGGTCGTCTGCTCCGACCTGTACGCGGGCTTCATCCGTGCCGCCAAGGCGGTGTTCGGCAAACGGATACGGATTTGCGCCGACCGGTTTCATATTGCGCGTCTCTATCGCGAAGGGCTCGAAACACTGCGCAAGCGTGAGCTCAAACGGTTGCGCAAGGCCTTATCGAAAGACGAACTCGCCGACCTCAAAAACGTTCATTGGGTCTTCCGCCGCAGCCGCAACGACCTATCGGCTGACGAGCGTCGGCTGCTCAATCGCCTCTTTAGCCACTCACCGAAACTGAAAGAGGCCTACGACGCCTGCGAAGCCCTCACGGCCATCTATGAGAGCCGTCTGTCAAAAGGGCAAGGTAAGCGCAAGTTGCGCGGCTGGATCCGCCGTGTCACCAACCGCAAGCTGACGTGCTTCAATCGCTTCATCGGAACGCTGAATACCCATTTCGAGGAAATCAGCAACTATTTCGTGAATCGACAGACCAGCGGCTTTGTCGAGGGTTTCAACAACAAGCTCAAAGTGCTCAAGCGCCGCTGCTACGGGATTCTGAACCTCAAACACCTGTATCAGAGAGTGTACTTGGATCTCAACGGATATGCTGATCTTGGGGTCTCCCGGTTGTGAATCAAGGCCCCAACGTCTTACTAAACCGCGACACCGCCAGCATCAGGGCAATTGCATCAAAATATTAGCGAATACTACTGGAGCATATCGATAGGGTCTGTATTATTCGCCCCCCGTATTTGCCGATGATTTGCTGCCGCCGATGCCTGACATGACCCTGGACCGCTCTCTGATGACGCATTTTTCGACGCTTGAAGACCCGCGCTGCACGCTCAAGCGGCGTCATAACCTGTTGGATATGATCGTGATTGCCATTGCGGGGACCCTCTGCGGAGCCGACGGCTGGGTGCAGATCGCGCAATTTGGGCGTGCGAAAGAGGCGTGGCTGAGGCAATTTCTGAAGCTGCCCAACGGGATCCCCTCGCACGATACGTTCGGTCGTGTCTTCAGTCTGCTGCAGCCCAAGGCGTTCGAGGCGTGCTTTCGCGACTGGGTCGAGGCGATCCGGGAGGTCGTTCTGGGTGAGGTCATCGCCATCGATGGGAAGACCCTGCGTCGCTCGCATGATCGGGGCAAAGGGCTGGCGGCGCTGCATCTGGTCAGTGCGTGGTCGACGGCCAACCGGGTGGTGCTCGGACAGGTCGCCACCGAGGCGAAGTCCAATGAGATCACGGCTATCCCGCAGGTCCTGGCGCTGCTGCAACTGAAAGGATGCATTGTCACCATTGATGCCATGGGCTGTCAGACCGCGATCGCCAAGCAGATCGTGGGCCAAGGTGGGAAGTATGTTCTGGCGCTCAAGGGCAACCAGGGCACCTTGGCCACCGAGGTCGAGGAGGCGTTCATCGAGGCCGATGCCCGAGAGTACGCGCAGGTCGCCTCTGAGGTCCTGGAGACTACCGAGCAGGGGCATGGGCGGCGTGAGATCCGCCGCTACCGCACCCTCGGTGATCTCTCGGGCGTGCCGCGCTGCGCCCTGTGGGAGGCGATGAACATGATTGGGATGGTGGAGTCCGAGCGCGAGGTCCACGGCAAGACCACATGCGAGACACGCTTCTATATCGGCTGCATCGGCACCAACGTGGAGACCTTCGCGCGCGCCGTGCGCGGGCACTGGGGCGTGGAGAATCAACTGCATTGGAGTCTGGATGTCTCCTTCAACGAGGACGCTTCCCGGGTGCGCGACCCCGAGGCGCGCGAGAATCTGGCATTGACTCGGCGCGTCGCCCTCACGCGCTTGCAGCACGATGACACCAAGCTCGGCATCCAGAGCAAGCGCCTCAAGGCCGGCTGGGACGAGCGCTATCTCGCCAAGTTGTTGTTCGAGGCGCCGAAGATATCTCCACAAAAGACCGCCTCCAAGGGCTCGAATATTAGAAAAACATGATGCGATTGACACCCTGCCGCTAGCATCAACGTAACCCCCGCAAAAACAATCAACGCCACCACCTCCCCAGGCATATCCGCCAAGCTAGCCCCGCGCAGCATGATCCCCCGGATCATCCGGATGAAATGGGTCAGCGGCAGCAGCTCGGAGAAATACTGGGCGGCCTTGGGCATGCCGGCGAAGGGGAACATGAATCCCGAGAGCAGGATCGAGGGCAGGAAGAAGAAGAAGGTCATCTGCATGGCCTGGAACTGGGTCTTGGCGGCGGTGGAGATGACCAGGCCCAGGGTCAGGTTGGCGGCGATGAAGAGCAGGGCGGCGAGATAGACCTGGTAGAGCGCGCCCCTTACGGGTACGCCGAACAGCAGCATGCCGAGGGCCAGGATGATGCTCACCTGCACCAGCCCGATGAGGACGTAGGGGATGATCTTGCCGAGCATCAGCTCGATGGTGCGCACCGGGGTGTTGATCAGCAGCTCCAGGTTGCCGCGTTCGGCCTCGCGGACGATGGCGACCGCGGTGAAGAGCACCATCGTCAGGGTCAGGATGACCCCGATCAGACCGGGCACGATGTTGAGCGCCGAGCGCCGCTCCGGGTTGTAGAAGTTGCGGACCTCGAAGACCGGCTCGCCGCTCGGCTTGTCTGCTGCCGTGTCGTAGTCGAGCCTGATCTGGGCGAGCTGGCGGGCCGCCATCAGGACGACCGGGTCGGTGCCGTCGGCGACGATGCGCCCCCGCTGCAGGATCGCCAGACGCTTGCGTGCCCGAGTCGGTCTCGGTCATTCAACGGTCATAGAGCGAAGTGAATATGAATATCGAAGACATCAAACAGCAACTCGAAACCATCGATCGCACGTTCCCGGAGGCTGCCGTGCGTGCCGCAGTGGAGCAGAGGGAGGTGATCACTCCGGTCCTATTGGACTGCCTTCGATCGGCGGCCGATGACCCATGGAAGGTTGCCGATACCCAAGGCGCCATGCTGCATATGTATGCCCTGTATCTCCTGGCGCAGTTTCGTGAGCGGGCCGCCTACCCGCTGGTCGTGAAGCTGTTCTCCGCGCCTGGCGATCTCTGTTTAGATCTGGCCGAGGATTTTGTGACCGAGGATCTGTATCGAGTGCTAGCCTCGGTATGCGGCGGCGATCTAGACCCGATCAAGGGGATGATCGAGGATCGCGAGGTGAACGAATATGTGCGGAGCGCCTGCATGCGGACTCTGGTCGCTCTCGTCGACTGGGGTGAGCTGGAGCGCGAGCCTGTCATCGAGTATTTCCGGTCGCTGTTCAATGGCAAGCTGGAGCGCGACTCGGATTTCCTTTGGGGCGCGCTTGTCTCGGCCTGTTGTGACCTGTATCCGGAGGAACTGTTGCCCGAAATCGAGCGCGCCTTCGCCGACGGTTTGGTCGATACCTTCTTCATTCAGATGGACAGTGTCGAGCGGGCGATGGCCGAGGATAAGGATCAGGCGACGCGCTCGGCCAAGGAAAAGGGGCCGATCGAGGATACGGTGTCCGAAATGAACTGGTGGGCCTATATCCGGGATACCCCCAAGGTTGCCAAACCCGCTCCGACGTTTGTACCGCACACGCCGATCCAGTCGGTCAAGGTCGGCCGCAACGATCCCTGTCCCTGCGGGAGCGGAAAGAAATACAAGAAGTGCTGTTTGCAGTGACGGGCGCTCGGAATCGGCGCAAGGAACCCATGGCGCGAGTGGACTTTGGGACGGCTGAACGGTCCGTTCAAACGTGACGCGTATGGGATCCTTGGGTGGATTCCATTTAGCGGGATGTGTTTTCTCTCCGGTCCGTCTCCAGCCGTGTCCGCTCAACCTGGAAGAACGCGATCGTCTCTCTGAGCAGCGCGGCTTGGGCGCTCAGTTCCTCGGCCGTCGCGGCCAGCTCCTCGGAGGCCGAGGCGTTTTGCTGGGTCGTCTCTTCAAGCTGCCCCATGGCGTCGTTGATCTGTTGGATGCCGGCGGTTTGCTCCGCCGATGAGGTTGATATCTCGGCAATGAGGTTCGCGGTCTCGATGATCCTCGGCACCATTGCTTCGAGTCTCTGCCCGGCCTCTTCGGCGACGGCGAGGCTGCCCTTGGCCAGATCGCTGATCTCGCGCGCCACCGCGCCGCTGGTTTCGGCAAGTTTGCGCACCTCGGCCGCGACGACCGTGAATCCCTTGCCGTGTTCGCCCGCGCTCGCCGCCTCGATGGTGGCGTTGAGCGCGAGCAGGTTGGTCTTGTAGGCGATGTCCTCGATCTGCGACACCTTGCCCGCGATGTCTTTCATGGCCGTGACCGTGCGTGCGACGGCCTCGCCACCCTGACGCGCCTCATCGGCGGTCTGGCGCGCGACTTGGCTCGTCGATCGGGCATGATCGCTGTTCTGCTGAACCGATGCCTTCATCTGCGCGATACTGGCGGAGGTCTGCTCGACGCTGGCGGCCTGTTCGGTTGCGCCCTGGCTCAATGATTGAGAGGTTGCACTGACCTCGCCCGACGCCGAGGAGAGGTTGTCCGCGCCGGTACGGACATCCGTGACGATTTGTCGCAGTTGCACGATCATCTTTGCCATATGGCTTGCCAGACTGCTGCGGTCGTCCTTTCGGAGTGCGATCTCTTGTGTCAGATCGCCGTGCGAGAGCTGTTGGGTCACCATGGCCAGATCGGCCGGTTCTCCGCCGAGCTGGCGTAGGGTGCTGCGGATGATGAGCCAAGCGAGCAGGGTGCCCAAGGCCAGCGAGATCGCGGCGACGATCAGTTGCAGCCATTGGGTTTGCTGGCCGTCCTGATTGAGCACGCCCTGGGTTTGGGCCGAGTGCTCGGCCACCAGTTTGGCGATGTTACCCAATCTCTCCTGAACGCGATGCAGCTGGGGAAGCGTCTCGTCGTTGTAGATGGTGGCGGCCTCGCGAACTCCTTGCATGCGCTTGTGTGCCTGCTCCCGTGCTTGCTTCAGCCCCTGTTGGACCTCGGTCAGGGCGGGCTGTGTCCGGCTGACGAAGATGGCGCGCGCGCCGGCCGGTTCGCCGCGCTCCAACATCGCCGTTAGGTCGCGCGCGCTGGCATGCAGTGCTTGGTGAGCGGACTCGATTGCGGTGAGGGATCGGTCGATCTCGGGGTAGGTGGCGCGGAAGGCGGCTCGCTCGGGGCCGTAGAGGAATCGTCCGAGCGGACATTGGGTGTGATCGGTTTCGACATCGAGTCTGGTGGACTGCTCGAGCAGCGCCGTCTCGATTTTCGATGCCCATTTCAGGTGCCCGAGTTCGAGGTCCTGGATGCGCTCGACGAGCCGAGGGTCGACCTCGCGATAGACCTCGGCAATCTTGGCCGCCGAGGCATGCAAGCGGCGGTGCGGCTCATCGATCGCCTCCAGGTCGGGGGCGATGGCGGGGAATCGTTGTTCGGCCCGTGCCTTCTCGGCACTGAAATACCAGCGGCCGAAGGCGCATTGCTTGGGGTCGAGCTGAACGCTCAAATGGTGGACGTTGCTATCGAAGACGAATGCGCTGAGCTGGCCGGCCCAGGTCAGATGGTCGATCTCGCGCCTTGCAAGTTCGGTCCTGAAGTTATCGTCCCGAACCACATCCTTGCTGAGCCCCATGAGACGCGAGAGACCGAGACTGCCCCAGATGGCTGACAGCGTCATGAGCAGAAGAACGGTCCCGAAGCCAAGGGCAATCTTGGTTCGAAGCCGGATGCCTGTCGCCTGAGAGGTCGAGTCGTGCTTCATCGTGTGCCTGTCAGCGTCGCTACATACACAGAGTATTCGCGATTCTCGCCAATATCCTGGACCTCGGCAAACACAAAGAGTCTGCGGTGTCGCCATGAATTATGGATGGCGATAGGCCATTCCCTTGGCCCAGTGCGCATCAATCGGTGCAGGCGCAGCTGCCGCAGCTGTGTGCCTGGGCATCCTGTCGGGGCGTCGGTTGCGTCGGTTGCGTCGGTTGCGTCGATGCAGGCTCAGGCTCGATGACGCGAACACGCAGCAGCCGCAGTGCGTTGGCCGTCACCAGTACGGTCGCCCCGGTGTCGGCGAGCACCGCTGGCCAGAGCCCGGTGAGTCCGATCAGGGTGGTGACCATCAGCCCCAGCTTGAGCCCGACGGCGATGGCGACGTTTTGGTGAATGACCCGCAGGGTGCGGCGCGCGAGCCGGACCATGGCGGCGACGTCGCCGACCCGTCCGTGCAGGCTGGCCGCATCGGCCGTTTCCAGCGCCACCTCGGTGCCGCCGCCCATGGCGATGCCGATCTCGGCGGCGGCCAGCGCAGGGGCATCGTTGATGCCGTCCCCGACCTTCGCCACCCGCTCGCCGACGTGCTGTAACTCGCGCACCAGCCGCTGTTTGTCCTCGGGCAGCAGTCCGGCGTGGGCCTCGATCCCCAGCGGGCCGGCCAGGGCCTCGACCGCCGGGCGCTGATCGCCGCTGAGCACCAGGCTGGAGATCCCCAGCCGTTCGAGTGCCGCGATCCCGGCGCGGGCGTCCTCGCGCGGGGCGTCGTGCATGGCGATCAGGCCGAGCGCGCGTCCGTCCTCGATCAGCACCGAGAGGCTGCGACCCAGGGCCAGTTGGGGCTCGGCGGCCTCGATGAGCGCACTGTCGTCGTCGAGCCGTTCGCGTGCCGCTGCGAGCGAGCCGAGGAGACAGTCATGGCCCGCGATCTGGGCGCTCACACCCTGTCCCGGCAGCGCTCGGATCTCATCGGGCGCGGCGGGCGCGATCCCGGCCGAGGCGGTATGGGTGAGGATCGCCCGCGAGAGCGGATGGGCCGAGCCTGCGCTCAGTGCTGCGGCGCGCTCGAGCAGCTGCTCGCGGGTCCCGGCGAGGACGATCACCTCGGTGACCTGGGGCCGGCCGAGGGTCAGGGTGCCGGTCTTGTCGAAGGCGACGCGACTGATGCGCGCCAGTCCTTCGAGCACGGCGCCCCCCTTCATCAGCAGCCCGTGACGGGCACCGGCGGCGAGTCCGGCGGCGATCGCCGCCGGGGTGGAGATCACCAGTGCGCAGGGGCAGCCGATCAATAGGATGGCCGCGCCTCGGTAGATCCACTCGGACCAGATCGCGCCGAGGAACAGCGGCGGCACCACCGCGACCAGGGTGGCGAAGACCACCACCAGCGGGGTGTAGACGCGAGCGAAGCGTTCGATGAAGCGCGCGCTCGGCGCCTTGCGCGCCTGCGCCTCGCGCACCAGGCGGGCGATCCGGGCGATGGTGTTGTCGGTGGCGTCGGCTGTGACGCGGATGCGCAGCCGACTTTCGAGATTGACGCTGCCGGCGAAGACCGCCTCGCCCGGCTGCTTGACCTGGGGCAGGCTCTCGCCGCTCAACGGGGACTCGTCGACCCCGCCGATCCCCTCCAGCACCTCGCCGTCGGCTGGGATGCGCTCGCCCGCGTGGACCTGGATGCGGTCGTCGACCAGCAGTCGCTCGGCGGCGATCGTCTCCAGCGAGCCGTCCGCCGTCTCGCGCTGGGCGCTGCGTGGCAGGAGTTCGATCAGGGCGCCGATCCCGTCGCGCGAGCGCCGTGCCGCCACGCCTTCGAGCGATTCGCCGACCTGGAACAGGAACAGCACCGCCGCCGCCTCGGCCTCGGCGCCGACCGATACCGCCGCGAGCGCGGCCAGGCTCATCAGGGTCTCGATCGAGAGCGGACTGCCGAGTCGAGCCGAGGTCCAGGCGCGCCGGGCGACCGGGATCAACCCGAGCAGCACCGCCGCGAGAAAGATGGGCCGCTCGAAGGCGGGGAACAGACTCGCCGCGCCATAGGCGCAGAGCATGAGCGCACCGGTGCCCAGTGTGAGCAGTCCCTGACGGCTGCGCCACCAGGGCATTTCGGGTGCCGGTCGGCTGTTCTCGGGCGCGGCGCAGGACGTCGCGCAGGCTCCGCAGTCCATCCCATCGACCCGCAGCCGGGTCTCCATGGGTGCGGATACTGCTGTTTCGATCGCTTGAGTTGGCATGAGTCGATTCACCTCGCTCGATAGTGCTTGAGTCCTGATTGAGGAGGCTATAATCTCTAGTCACTAGAGCATCAAGTGAGAATCAGTCCCATGTTTGGAATCGGCGACCTCTCGCGGGCGACCGAGGTCAAGGTCCCCACCATCCGCTATTACGAGGAGATCGGCCTGCTGCCCGCCCCGGTGCGCACCGCAAGCAACCGTCGGCGCTATCCGCCGGAGGCGGTGCAGCGTCTGCGTTTCATCCGCCACGCGCGCGAGCTCGGCTTCGACATCTCCGCCATCCGTGATCTGCTGAGCCTGAAGACCGACGACGGACCCAGTTGCCACCAGGCCGACGCCATCGCCCGCGCCCATCTCGAACAGATCGACCGGCGCATCGAACGGCTCAGCGCGCTGCGCGACGAGATCGGCCAGATGCTCGCCGACTGTGCCAGCCGTGCCTGCGACGATCAGTGTCGGGTACTGGAGGTGCTCAGCGATCACGGTCACTGCCGTCATCGAGAGCATTGAGTCCGGCGCAATAGCGCAGCGTATTGCGCCGTATGCCTACCGGCTGATCAGAAAGCCGCTTGAGACCATGACACTTGAGGCCATGAAGCGGCGCAATTGAACTAATGCATTTTGCCGTCAACCGTTCAGTCGACAGCGCCGAGCGGACCAAGGAGGCGGTCGAGGTCGCGGAGCAGGGCGCGGTCGCCGAGGAGGTCAACCGCAACGTGACTCATATCTCCGACCGCCGATTAGACCGGGCACGATGTTGAGCGCCGAGTGTCGCTCCGGGTTGTAGAAAAGAATAAGAAATCCAATACGCCCCGAGAGACTGTCCAGAAAGGGCAATCTCTCAGCCTTGAGCCGGAATTCGAGTTTGATCAACGCCCTCACAATGCTCGATCAGGTGCATTTTCGAGGTTGACCTCGTTCTCAACGACCCATAGTCTGCGCTTTGACACCCGTTCTAGAGCTTCAGGGTGGCTTGGATGTCCTCTCCTTAAAGAGATCCTGATATGGCTGTATCTGGCGACACTCATCGGCAAACGGCCACCGCGCTGGTAAGCGGTATGCGGGCAACACCACGATCGATTTCTGCACGCGGACCGGCGCTCTTGATCATCTTCTGGGTACTGGCGGTCTGGCCAGTATTGCCGGTCCTGGCCTTGGATGAGCCGTTTCTCGACGCGGATGCTCATCAGTTATTGGCCGCCATGGCTGACGAGGTCGAGCACCTGCGTTGGGTGATGGGGGGGGCCGATAGCGGGCCATGCGCCGATCAAGGCTCATCAGGTGTCCACACATGAGGTCTACTTCCAAGCCCTCACTCTATTGGAGAAGACCAATCGACTTTCCTTTGAGCTCATCCGCGAGCGCGCCCTTCCGCCCGCCGCGTCGACGAACGAAATCCGCTCCGAAGACGTCCGCGAAGTGCTTTCCGCCGCCCTTGGGCGCATCCGCACCATCCAGCAGGTGTTGGGCGTGGGCCGCGATCCGGTGCTACCCCCGCCTGCCCCCCAAGGCACCGAAACAGACCTGTTCATGGGCATTCTGCACACCAACCGTCAGGTCAATCTGTTGCTCGACCGCCGCTATTCACCCTCGGATGTGTTCTGGCAAGTCACGGTCGCCGTGAGCTTTGCCGACGCTATCCTGGCTCAGGATCCAAGTTCCGGACCGCCCCCGGCCGCGCCCGAGTTTCAGGCTGGCAAGCGGCCCGCCGATGTTTTTGGGCGCTTGGTCGCCTGTTACGCGCTCGTGCACCGCATCGGTGACCGCCTGGGGCTGCACATGCTCGAGCTTACGGTGACACCGGTCGGGGAGTATGAGATTTTTCCAAGCGATGTCTACGATATTGCCTCTTTGCTGGTTTCCGAACTGACCTATATTCACCAGCATTTGCCTGAGGCCCCGCCGCCGCAAACAGTCTACCGTTATGGAGGAAAGTTTCCCTCTGACGTATTTCAGCGGGCTGGCATCCTGCTGCGCCAATTGCTGCTGATCCTGGCGCGCTGAGGGGCATGGCAAGCCGGTTACAGACGGGGGGCGTGGTGTTGCCTCAGCCCGCAAGAGGCTCCACCACACGCTGGCGCGTGGGCGGCATTGGCCGCAAGTTGCTGCTGTCGCACGCGACCATAGCCGCGCTTGGTATTGCAGCGGTTCTGCTGTTGATGGTCGCCCTGGGGTGGATGCGCGCTCGGGTGGTCGAACTGGCTGACACCCAGACACCTGCCGCCTTGGCCACAGTCCGGATGTCTCTTGGTCTGCAACGTTCCATGAACGCGTTGCGCAGCGGCATCCTGCTCGATGACTCCCATTACCGGGTCGAGTGGGCGCGTGCCTGGGAAACCGAAATCATGCCTGCATTCGAGACCCTGCAGCAACTCGGTTCCATCTGGGAGAAGGACGCGGCGACGGAACGGCTCGAGCCCCTGGCTCGCGATCTATGGACATTGCAACGTGCCCAGTGGTGGATCGCCGAAGCCGCACAGTCGTCGGAGAACGAGCCATTGCGGGCCTTGCATGCGCGGCTCATCGAGCCCCTGGTCGCTCCCATCCTTGAGGCATCAGTTGCTATGATCGGACTGGCCGACAAGCATGCACATGGGCAACCTGCGCGCGATCCTGCCGAACTCAACAGCCTGTATGCGCATTTTCTGCAGACCTGCTTGGCGCTCTCTCGTTTCCTCGACACGCCTGATCGGGTTACCTACTCCGAGTTGGAGCGCTACCAGGCAGCCACCGAGGACCATCTTGCGGGTATCCTGCGCCAGCAGGCGTTGATGACACCAGAGCAGCGCGAGATCTTGCCCTGGCTGCGCCGCGAGCTAGGCGCTTGGAGTGACGGGCTGCGCGCACTGCTGAGCTTCTACACGCGGCAGGGATCTGCGGCGACTCTAAGCGTTACGGAACAACTCCTGCGGGAGCAGGCCATCCCTCTCAACCACGCCATTAACGCGCGGCTCTCGCGCCTTTCCGATGACCGCATCGCGGCGCTGAACCGAACTACCCTTGAGGTATCCTGGATCACTCGAGCGCTGTTCATCCTGGCCGCGGTGCTTGCGCTTGGGCTTGCGTTGCTGACGCTGGTCTTCTCGGTGCGCGCCGCTGGGCGCATCGTGCGGCCCATTGCACGCTTGGCGCGAGCGGCTCGCGCCTTGGCGGCCGGAAATCTCGTGGAAGATCTGCCCGCCGAATCCTGTGACGAGGTCGGTCAGCTGACCCAGGCATTCAAGCTCATGCGCAACGAACTTCTCGAGAATTACCGTTCTCTGGCCTCGGCTAACGAGACCCTGGAGCAGCAGGTCGCTGAGCGCACGGCGGAATTGGAAGCCCGACGCATGGAGTTGGAGCGGGCCAATGCGCAGTTACAACAGCTGTCTCAAGTGGACGAATTGACTGGATTGTATAATCGACGCCATTTCGATGCCAGGCTGCGCGACGAATGGGCCCGCATGCTCCGCGATCACGGTTCTCTCAGTCTCATCATGGCTGATCTTGATCACTTCAAGCACTACAATGACAGCTACGGTCATCAAGCCGGTGATGCCTGTATCCGTGCCGCCGCTCACTGTCTGAAGGAAGTAGCCAATCGCAGTTCGGATGTGTGCGCCCGTTATGGCGGGGAAGAGTTCGCGGTCATTCTGCCAGAAACCGACGCAGCTGGCGGCCAAGCCATCGCCGAAGCCATCCGGCGCAGGATGCTTGCTCAACAACTGCCCCATGCGGTCGAGTCGCGCGTGATGACCATGAGCCTTGGAGTCGCCACGATGATTCCTACTCGTGATGGCGATCCGTCGTCTCTGCTGCGCCTAGCCGACCAAGCGCTTTACCGCAGCAAGGAGCAGGGCCGTAACCGTGTCACGACGGTCGATGTGCTCAGCGGTGCGGCCGCAGCTTTGTCCGACCAAGGCGCGCCTCCTGCGATAGAGGCATCTGAAGGCGAGCGCTCGATCCTGGTGCTGGCCCCGGAGGCAACCTTGACCGGACCTCCGGCCATCACTTAGTGTCCAGTCCCGGAGGATTATTTACCAAAGAGAAGCCATCCCGCCAGCAGGGTCGAACAGCTCATCCCACGACGATGGAAGCAGCCCTGCGACAACCCGCTGAGTTTGCAATCTTATGAGGCGATTCATGTATGATCCATCCCCTAAGCCCTTATATATGGAGTCGTGATGCCAATAATCTCTCGCTTCGCGAGACAGCAGACCGCTGCTAGCAGGGCTTGAGCGGTTTGGTCACACCGACTTATGGGAAGGTGATGGCTATCGTCTGTCTGATTTCATCGTAGGGCGGCTCACGGAATGGTTGAGCTCCCTCTCTCTGAATTCCTTTATTCCACAGTTCTAGGAGAAAAAAATGCGTACCATAACTGTGCTTGTCGCCTTATTGCTTGGGTCGGCCGTCACTTCCACGCATGCTGGGTTAGTCGGGCCGGCCGCTGCTTACAATGCATTTGTTTTTGGTGACTTCACCAGCTTAAGCGGTGATGCGGTAGGTAATTTGGCAGCAGGCGGTGATGTGAACTTGCAAAGTTATAACGTCGCATCCGGTATTTCCGGCAGTTCTGCCCGCTTGGTGGCAGGCGGTACTGTAACTGCAAAGAATGGCGGAGTCGGCGATGGCCAAAACGGTACTATTTATGCCGGTAGTACCCCTCAATTGACTAACTTTACTGCTAGAAGCGGTGTTCAACCGCAAAATTTGGTGGACTTCGATAGTGCGGAGAGCCTATACCAAAATCTGTCAAGCAGTTTGGGAACATTAGCTGCGAACGGTTCAAGCAGTGTTAGTCATGGCAGTCTCACCTTGACCGGTACCAATACTGACCTGAGTATTTTCTCGGTCAGCGGTGATGATTTGACCAACACCAACAGCATCGTTATTGATGCTGCTGCGGGTTCGACCGTTTTGATCAACGTCATCGGTTCTGGTCAGATTTTCCAGAAGGGTCAAGTGTTTTTGAACGGTGTTGATTCGGCTCATATCATTTATAATTTTAGCGATGCTACGACATTGAGTCTGGCAGGTAGCAAAAACCCATTGGGCACCGTATTTGCCCCCTTTGCCGACGTGACGGGTGGTTATGGTGCCTTAGACGGTCAATTGATTGCGAAATCCTTTAACGGCAACATTGAATTCCATAATGTTTCATTTGAAGGAAATCTAACCACCGCCCCGATACCTGCAGCCGTTTGGCTATTTGGCTCCGCACTTGGTCTGGTTGGCGGCATAGCGAGAGCAGGCAGAAGACCGAAGCGTGAGGCAGGGGTAGTCTCGGTTAGGCATCGGTGCGAGTGACTTTCCACAACAAGCACTCCGGCACATTGCCCCGTCGGCGACCGCTCACCAGTAGCGCAAAAATGTGACGATGTCTGACATCATGGTAACGCATCCTGACACCAAGGCTGCTATAGGTTATTGAGAAGTTACGTGAATTGGTAGTACGCCAAACGGCACTCAGTGCCGGCTTTTCGCCGCTCGCGGGTACATTTTTGCCAAGGAACGCGAGGGCGAACGGGTGGCCATGACCGCCCCGGTCACACAGTGGTCAGTTCGTTTCATCATGCCCGCGCGCTACGACCTCGACTCGCTGCCGGCCCCTGCGCGTGACGATGTCCGGCTGGAGCAGATCCCGGCGCGGCGCACGGCCGTGGTGCAGGGCGAGCGCGTATTAATCGTCAAGCAGCCAGGATCTTAGCGCGATAGTCGTCGTCCCAGGCGGCCTTGCGACGTTTGTGCGCCATGCTGAGCGAGGAGCCTTCCTTCTCGAGTAGGTTGACGC
>NZ_NRRS01000073.1 GCF_016583795.1 Rhabdochromatium marinum
AACATAAAGTGATTGAGTGACACATGAGGTGACCCTATAGTCATATATGACTATAGGGTCACCTCATGTGTCACTCAATCACTTTATGTTTGAGTGCTCATTATAACGTAACAAGTGTGCGCCTTGCGTTTCGGGTATGCAGTGTAGATATAATGAGTATTTACCTTACGTTATGGGTATTCGATATACAAGTGGTGGCCCTCAATGTCAGGATAAGTGTCGTCTACCCCTGTTACGATTCTTAAAAATCCTTGAGGGTGAGAGGAGCACATCATGCCTCGCTATTCCGAAGAGCGCCGCGCCGCTGTCGTGGCCAAACTGCTGCCGCCGCAGAACCTGAGTCCACATGCGGTGGCGGAGCAGAAAGGATCCTTAGCCACCGTGTACAAGTGGCGTACCGAGGCGCGTGCCAAGGGGGCAGTGCCTACCCGCTGCCAATGCCCAGGGCGCCGAGCGGTGGTCCTCGAAGGATCGCTGGTAGTGCCCCGGTGATTGTCAAGGTAGTTGTCGCCTGCCCCCTCACCACCTATCACTTTTGTGGCAAATTACGAAACATTTGAACCCAACTGAGGTGATATAAAGCATGGCGGTGATTGTCAAGGTAGTTGTCGCATCTCCTATGGATTTAGTCAGTTATTTTCTCCGTTGTCATGTCCTCCTCCCGCACGGGGTTGAGAGTGACGACCTCGACCGGTTCCCAGTTGCGCGTTTTGCCACTCCAGCGCTCGGAATGCTGGTTGCGAGCGGCCTGGTTGATGGCATGGCGCTGAGCCAGGATGTCGCGATCCAGGCCACGATGGCGCTCATCGGGGGTGACAAAGCGGATGGCGCTATGACGATGGATAGTGTTGTACCAGCGTACGAAGGCCAGCACCCAACGTTGGGCGGCTTGAAGCCCCTCGAATCCCTCGGCGGGATAGTCCGGGACGTACTTGCAGGTGCGGAACAAGGTCTCGGAATAGGGGTTATCGTTGCTGACCCGAGGGCGGCTGTAAGAGGGAATGATGTGCAGTGCATGCAAGGTTTCCAACAGGGTGGCGCCCTTCCCTCAGTGCCAGGATAGATGTCGTCATCCCTTGCTAAGCTTCTTAAGAAAATCTCGAGGGCGAGAGGAACGCATCATGGCTCGTTATTCCGAAGAACGCCGCGCGGCTGTCGTGGCAAAACTGCTCCCACCGCAAAATCTGAGTCCGCAAGCGGTCGCCGAGCAGGACGGGCTGTCCCTGGCGACGGTGTATAAATGGCGCCAGGAGGCACGCGCCCAAGGGCGCTGCCTGCCCGATGCCGGTGCCCAAGGGGCGTCGGCCTGATCGTCGCAAAACCGCTTTGGAGCGGTGGTGGAGACGGCAGCACTCAACGCCGAAGAGACGGCTGAGTATTGCCGCCGCCGGGGGTTGTATCCCGAGCAACTGGCCGCTTGGCGGGCAGACTGCGAACAAGCTGGACACTTGGCCGAGCAGGCGCGGCGCAGTGAGGCCGGGGAACTGAAACGCCAGCGCGGGCGGATCGGCGCACTCGAAAGCGAATTGCAGCGCAAAAACGCGGCTTTGGCCGAGATGGCGGCGTTGCTGACGCTGTCAAAAAAAGCCCAGGCGATCTGGGGGGACGTGGGTGCATGATCAGCGCCCCAGATCGCCAACAAGCCCTGGCGCTGATCCGCGAAGGCTGCGCCAGCGGAGCACGCCTGAGCCGGGCGTGCGACTGTCTGGGCTTGAGCGAGCGGACCGTTCAACGCTGGAGCCAGGAACCCGAAGGCGGGCAAGACCGGCGCCCGCTGGCCGAGCGTCCAACACCAGCCAATGCGTTGAGTCCCGAAGAAGAGCAGGCCATCCTGGAGGTCTGTCATCGCCCAGCGTTTGCCAGCTTGCCTCCCGAGCAAATCGTGGCGCGCTTGTTCGATGAAGAGCAGCGCTACATCGCCTCGGTGTCGAGCTTTTATCGGGTGCTGCGCCGCCATGGAGAACTGGCCCATCGCGGGCGCGCCAAGGCGCCAGTGACCCACCGTCGCCCAAGCACTCACCAGGCCACCGCGCCCAATCAGCTGTGGTCGTGGGACTGCACCTGGCTGCCCGGACCGGTCAAAGGCTTGTTCTTCTATCTGGTGATGATCCTCGACCTCTACAGCCGCAAAATCGTCGGGTGGGAGGTCTTCGAGGCCGAATCGGCTCACAACGCCGCCACCGTGATCCGCCGCGCCGTGCTGGCTGAGCACCTCGTCGATCAGCCCCTGGTGCTCCATGCTGACAACGGCAGCCCCTTCAAGGGCGCCACCCTGTTGGAAACCTTGCATGCACTGCACATCATTCCCTCTTACAGCCGCCCTCGGGTCAGCAACGATAACCCCTATTCCGAGGCCTTGTTCCGCACCTGCAAGTACGTCCCGGACTATCCCGCCGAGGGATTCGAGGGGCTTCAAACCGCCCAACGCTGGGTGCTGGCCTTCGTACGCTGGTACAACACCATCCATCGTCATAGCGCCATCCGCTTTGTCACCCCTGATGAGCGCCATCGTGGCCTGGATCGCGACATCCTGGTTCAGCGCCATGCCATCAACCAGGCCGCTCGCAACCAGCATCCCGAGCGCTGGAGTGACAAAACGCGCAACTGGGAACCGGTCGAGGTCGTCACTCTCAACCCCGTGCGGGAGGAGGACATGACAACGGAGAAAATAACTGACTAAATCCATAGGAGATGCGACAACTACCTTGACAATCACCGGGACGCTTACATCGAGACGGCCAAGGCTAACGCCCTCGAGCCCTGGGCCTACCTCAATCATCTCTTCGAATACCTACCCTCGGCCAAGACCCCAGAGGCCATCGCGGCACTGCTGCCGCACAATCTGACAATGGACAATATCAAGCCGGTTGGGTCAATCCTGTAGTTCTCCGGACGCTTACGAAGGTATCCGGCTGTTCACCGCCGATACACAAAAGCTCGAAGCCTTTGCACGCGAGACCAAGGCTGGCGCTTGAGCAATCCCGAATGCGTGCCGGCTCACCGCCAGTCTGAATTAGCCCATATCGGTCTGGGCGCTTGGGGATTGGCCGGCACGTGCATCAAGCATCAGTGCTTTCATATCGATGACAGCACGTTCCAGCCCAGTGAAGAGTGCGCGCGCGATCATGGAATGGCCGATATTCAGCTCCCGCAACTCCGGGATCGCGGCAATGGCCGAGACATTGTGGTAGTCAAGCCCATGGCCGGCATTGACTTGCAGCCCGATTGACTGTCCCAGTCGCGCGCCATCGACAATGCGCTGCCATTGCTCGATGCGCGCCTGATGGCTGTTTGCATCAGCATAGTGCCCGGTGTGCAATTCGATCACGGGCGCCCCGACCTCGGCTGCGGCTTCGATCTGGCTTGGCTCGGCATCAATGAACAGAGACACCCGCACGCCGGCCTCGGCCAATTCGGCACAGACATCCCGCAACTGGCCGCGATGACTGACAACATCCAGGCCGCCTTCAGTAGTCAATTCCTCGCGCCGCTCCGGCACCAGGCAACAATCGCTTGGGCGACGCGCGCAGGCGATGCGGACCATCTCCGCCGTGGCGGCCATTTCCAGATTCATGCGCGTTTGCAGCACCTCGGCTAACAGGGCAACATCGCGATCCTGAATATGCCGCCGATCCTCGCGCAGATGCAGCGTGATGGCATCCGCGCCCGCCTGCTCAGCCAGCAACGCCGCCTGCAGCGGTTCTGGATAGCGCGTGCCGCGCGCCTGGCGCAAGGTGGCCACATGATCGATATTGACCCCCAACAGCGGCGCTGAGCCGGTTTGTTCATGCATACGGTAATGCTCCCTTGGTTTCAGGTATCAGGTATCAGTTATCGGGTTTCCGAAACAGTTCGCGGCTGCGCAATGGTTTGCTGCCAAGATGCGGGGCCAGCGCTTGTCGCAACAAGCGCTTGGCTTCACGGCGATGCCTTGGCTCCAGCAGCGGTGCGTTCTGCGCCAGGCGATGCAGCGTCTCGCCTGAGACCGAGCTCGCGCCCGGCGCCAGCGCGCGCCGCAGACCCTGCCCGGGAATCAGTAGATAATGCTCTTCAGGCTGCACCGCAATGCCACCATCAACCACCCGATCGAGCACCAGCTCATAGCCCATGGCCGTCAGCAGGCTGAGTTCAAATTGGCGCAGACTTTGCTCCGGCACGACCTCGCGGCCCAGAGCGGCGAGGATCATCTGATAGGCCAGAAACAGCGGTTCGGAGCCTTCCTGGCGTGGCCAAAGTCGCATCAGGAGTTCATTGACGTAAAGGCCGCAATAGAGTCGGGTGTCAGTCAACGCCAGGGCGCGGCCAGCGGCCTCGGCGCGAGTCAGGGTTTTGACCTCTCCGCGCCCGCTCCAGCTGAGCCACAATGGCTGAAAGGGTTGCAACAGCGCCGCCTGCGCCGCCCCAGTCCGCTTGGCGCCCTTCACCCCGCGCGCAATCAGCACCAGGCGCCCGTGCTCGGCGGTGAAGATTTCCAGTAACAAACTACTGTCGGAGTATGGGCGTCGATGCAACACGAAGCCAGGCTGCAAGGCCGTTGGCATGGCAAGCGGATGGCGTGGCGCTATAAGCGTGGCTTTTTAGCGTGGTGCGTCAGCTGCGGACAGGGCGTTCAGAGCCGTCTCGTCGTGGGTCCAGCCTTTTCTGACCTTGACCCAGAGTTCCAGATGCACCGACGTCTCAAACAGGCTTTGCATGGCCTCGCGCGCGGCCGTGGCGGTGGCTTTAAGCGCCGCGCCACCATGGCCAATGATGATGCCCTTTTGCGAATCGCGTTCCACCCAGATCAGGCCATTGATGCGATAGCGTCCCCGGTGTTCGTCAAACTTCTCAATGGTAACCGCCGTCTGATAAGGCAATTCATCGCCATAGCGCCGCACCAGCTGTTCGCGAATCAGCTCAGCAGCGAGAAAACGCGCTGAGCAGTCGGTGAGCTGATCATCCGGGAACCAGTTGTCACTCTCGGGCAGTTGCGCCAGCAGGGTTTGTTCAAGTAACTCAAGACCATCGCCGGTGCGCGCCGAGACTGGCACTAGGCTTACAAACGGATGACGCTGCGCCAGTTCCTGCAAGAATGGCAGCAGCCGTTCCTTGTTATCCAGCCGGTCGATCTTGTTAATCGCCACCACCACTGGCGACGGCTCGGCGGCCAGTACGCGGAGTGCCAGTGCATCCTCAGCGTCGAATTTCACCGCCTCGACCACCAAAACCGCCAGGTTGACATCGCTGAGGGCGGCGCGTGCGGCGCGGTTGAGCTTGCGGTTAAGTGCATGATCGCCGCGCTCATGAATGCCGGGGGTATCGACAAATACCAACTGGCCGCCAGGCCGGGTTTTGATGCCGACAATGGCATCGCGCGTGGTCTGTGCCTTGTGCGAGGTGATCGACAACTTCTGCCCGAGCATGCGATTGAGCAAAGTGGATTTGCCGACATTAGGCCGGCCGATCAGCGCAATGGCGCCGCAGCGATTGGGCATGTCGCTCATATGGGGCCTGTCGCTCATAGTGAGTCAGCCGGATTGGTATTCGGTTGTCCGTCAGATTCGGCGCCCGGTGCTGCGTCACTGACTTGCGCGGCATTGCGCGCGTGCTGATCAAGTTGCAATAACATCGCCTCCGCCGCCTGTTGCTCAGCGCGCCGCCGGCTCTCGCCCACTCCCTGGCTCTGCTCGGCGCTATCCGGCAGCCGGCAGCGCACGACGAAGTGGCGCTGATGCGGTTTGCCGCTGACATCGACCACCTCGTACTCCGGCAAGGCGTGCTGCCTGGCTTGCAGGGCTTCCTGCAGCCGGGTTTTCGGATCCTTTACCGGAGCACTGTTCGCGACCCTTTCCAACCCTTCAGCAAAGAGCCGCAAAATCAGCGCACTCGTGGCCGCAAAGCCGTGATTCAGATAGTAGGCGCCCATCAGCGCCTCGAAGGCATCCGAGAGAATGGAATCGCGCGCATGACCGCCGGTGCGAACCTCGCCTGAGCCCATGCGCAGGTAGTCGCCAAGTTCCAGCGCGCGCGCCTGTGCCGCCAGGGATTCCTGTTTGACCAGACTGGCGCGGGCACGCGTCAGGCGACCTTCATCGGCCTGCGGGAAACGCTGCCACAGGGCTTCGGCAATCACAAACCCCAGTAGCGCATCGCCAAGAAACTCCAGGCGCTCGTTATTGTGACGTCCGATGCTGCGATGTGTCAGCGCCAGCTCAAACAGCTCCGGGCGTGTGGGTGGTCGGTCGCTGAGTGTGTCGAGCAGTCGCTCAAAGGGGCGGTTCATCAAAGCAACAAGCGTGTCATGATTGCGGCTTCTTGGGCACCACAACCGAGTAGTTGAAGTGCATCAGTGCATCGACGTTAGCGCCAATATGCTGCTGCACAACATAGTCGGCCGTGACCTCCAATCCTTTGCCATCCTTGGTGCTCTTGACGCTAAAGCTGTCACCTTTAACGGTGCGTACCTCATTGATGTACAACTGCTTTTCAATGGCCGAGATGAGTGCCCGGGGACCCTGTTTGCCCAGCTGCGGCTGTTCCAGCAATTCGTCCATCGCTGAGCGCACCTGCCAGAATTGGAAGTAGGCCGGACCCATCTTAAACAGCAGCGTTATAAAAAACGCCGAGATGGCAATCGTCAGCATCAAAGAGCTGAAGCTTAGCCCTCGCTGATGGAGTCTTAACGCACGCATGTTGTCTGCCCTCCTAACTTGGTCTATACCGCTCAGTGAATGCTATCGCCAATACGACCAAAGGCAATCGGCAAACCCTCGCGCTGGCGATCCCAACTCATCCAGATTGCAAAGGCACGACCAACCAGATTGGCTTCCGGCACCAGTCCCCAGCAGCGTCCGTCATTGCTGTTGTCACGATTGTCACCCATAACAAAGTAATGCCCTTCCGGGATGCGAATGGGTCCCTGTGCCAGCACACGACACCCTGGCGACAGATCGGGCACGCGGGGATTAAAGAGGATCTCGTGCTTCACGCCCTCCAGGTTTTCCAGCGCCAAGCTGGCACCGGTCAGGCGCTTGCCGGCGCCCTCCCCCTGATAAATACCCAGCGGCATGGTTTCAATGCGCTTGCCGTTGATGATCAGATGCTTGTCCTGATAGTCAACCAGATCACCCGGCACGCCAATGACCCGCTTGATGTAATCGACGGATTCATCCAGGGGATAGCGAAACACCACCACATCACCTGTTTGCGGCTCGCCCAGCACCAGGAATTTGCTGTTCAGCACCGGCCAGCGCAAGCCATAGGAAAACTTGTTGACCAAAATAAAGTCGCCCACCAGCAGTGTCGGCATCATGGAGCCCGAGGGAATGCGAAAGGGTTCCACCACAAAGGAGCGTAGCAGCAGCACCGCAAGAATGACCGGGAAAAATGACTTGGCATATTCCACAATCACCGGTTCTTTACGGGCTGGGGTTGCGGCCGGCGTGGCTGTCGCACCATCGGATCCTGCACTGTCCTGCGGACCACTGGCCACTGCCGGGTGGCGGCGCTTGGGCGCCCACAGCCAGGCATCAAGCAGCCAGATGCCGCCGGTCACGGCGGTCGCGACGACCAGAAAGGTGGGAAAATCAAAGTTCATAGGACGTGATCCTGTCCGGAATGGTCCGGTGCCAAAGATGTTTAATTATCCTTGCTCGCTTTGAGCACCGCAAGAAAGGCATCCTGCGGAATCTCGACACGCCCGACCTGCTTCATGCGCCGCTTGCCGGCCTTTTGCTTTTCGAGCAGTTTGCGCTTACGGGTGACATCACCGCCATAGCACTTGGCGGTGACATTCTTGCGCAAGGCTTTCACCGTGCTGCGCGCGATCACCTTGCTGCCAATAGCGGCCTGAATGGCCACCTCGAACATCTGGCGCGGAATGACTTCCTTCATCCGCTCAGTCAGTTCGCGGCCGCGTTGCTGGACATGATCGCGATGCACAATCAGCGACAGCGCATCGACTTTTTCGCTGTTGATCAGGATTTCCAGCTTGACCAGGTTCGCGGCCTGGAAACGCTTCCATTCGTATTCAAAGGACGCATAGCCGCGGCTGACCGACTTGAGCCGGTCGAAGAAATCCAGCACCACCTCATTGAGCGGCAGCTCGAAGGTGACCTGCACCTGACCACCGAGAAACTGAATCTGTTTCTGCACCCCACGCTTTTCGATGCACAGGTTAATCACACCGCCGAGCAAATCCTGCGGCACCAGAATATGCGCCTCAATGATGGGCTCGCGGATGTCGCGAATCTGGCCGGTGTCGGGCAAATTGGCGGGATTATCAACCTTGATGATCTCACCATCGTTGAGTTCGAC
The DNA here is from genome assembly GCF_016583795.1 of Rhabdochromatium marinum. Classification (GTDB taxonomy): domain Bacteria; phylum Pseudomonadota; class Gammaproteobacteria; order Chromatiales; family Chromatiaceae; genus Rhabdochromatium; species Rhabdochromatium marinum. Next base: position 8,296 of record NZ_NRRS01000073.1, read on the forward strand.
TTCATAGACTACCGTCGGCGCCGTGGTAATCAGATCCAGGTCATATTCCCGCTCCAGGCGCTCCTGGAGAATCTCCATATGCAGCATACCGAGGAAACCGCAGCGGAAGCCAAAGCCCAGCGCCTGGGAAGTTTCCGGCTCATAGAAGAGCGCCGAGTCATTCAGTCGCAATTTGCGCAGCGCATCGCGCAGGTCTTCGTAGTCATCCGATGACACTGGATAGAGTCCGGCAAAGACGCGCGGGCGAATTTCGCGAAAACCGGGCAGACGTTCAGACGCCGGACGCTCCGGTGAGGTGATGGTGTCGCCAACTGGTGCGCCATCAATCTCCTTGATGCCGGCAATCAGATACCCCACCTCCCCGGCCTCCAGACGCTGGCGCTCCAGCTTTTTGGGGGTGAAGACGCCAATATTGTCTGCCTGATAACTGCGCCCGGTACTCATCACCTGGATTTTCTGGCGCTTGTCGATGCAACCATGCACCACTCGGATCAGCGACACCACGCCCACATAGGAATCGAACCAGGAATCAATAATCAGCGCTTGCAGTGGAGCCGAGCGGTCGCCCTGGGGGGGCGGAATCTGCTGCACCAGCATTTCGAGCAATTCCGGAATGCCCAGACCGGTTTTGGCGCTGACGCGCAGCGCATGCTCGGCATCGAGTCCGATGATTTCCTCAATCTCGTTGATCACCCGCTCTGGCTCGGCCGAGGGCAGATCGATCTTGTTCAGCACCGGCAGCACTTCAAGCCCGAGATCAATCGCCGTATAACAGTTGGCGACACTCTGCGCTTCCACACCCTGAGCCGCATCCACCACCAAGAGCGCCCCCTCGCAGGCAGCCAGCGAACGCGAAACCTCATAGGAAAAATCAACATGGCCCGGAGTGTCGATGAAATTCAGCTCATAGACTTGGCCATCCTGGGCCGGATAATCCAGAGTAACGCTTTGCGCCTTAATGGTGATGCCCCGCTCGCGCTCCAGATCCATGGAATCGAGCACTTGGGCCGACATTTCCCGATCGGTCAGGGAACCGCAATGCTGAATGAAGCGATCAGCAATGGTCGATTTGCCATGATCAATGTGCGCGATGATGGAGAAATTGCGAATTGCCTTGAGTTCTGCCATGAAAATACTACTCGTCACGCTGAGCTGCAGCCGGGGGTGGAGCCGGAATTGGAGTTGGAACCCCGGCTGAAGGACTGGACTCCGCATCGGGCATGCGCAGCGGATAGAACATACGCCCGGCGCCACGCTGAATCAGCACTGCCACCGGACGCCCCGCTGCAGCGGCTGTCAGCTGCTCACGAAAATGGGCCAGATCACGCACCTCAACCCCGTCGAAGGCAATAATGACATCCCCAGGGCGCAAACCGGCGCGCTGGGCGGGGCCGGGCGCAACCTCATCAATCAGTACCCCGCCTTCGGGCAGTTCAAGCTCGGTCCGCTGTTCGGTGCTGAGATCTTCCAGCACCAAACCAATGGCATTGGCCGCCGCCTCTTCCGGTATGGGCTGACCAAAACTTACCGGGCCGACCTCGGGCAACTCCGCCAGCAACACCTCCAGGCGCAGCGGCTTGCCGGCGCGTAACAGCTCCAGCGGTGCCTGATCGCCGACTTTCGCCATGCCCACCAGCGGCGGTAGATCCCCGGAGGTCATGACCTCCTGGCCATTGAAACTCAAAATCACATCACCGGCCTGCATCCCGGCCTGTTGCGCCGGGCTGTCGGGAATCACCTGCGCCACCAGGGCTCCGCGCGGACGCTGAAGCGCAAAGGTCTCGGCCAGCTCGCGGGTGACATCCTGAATCACCACCCCGAGCCAGCCGCGGGTGACGCGCCCCTGGGTGCGCAGTTGCTCGACCACATCCATTACCACCTCAATAGGGATGGCGAAAGAGAGGCCCATGAAGCCGCCGGTGCGGCTGTAAATCTGCGAATTCACGCCAATGACCTGGCCGTTGAGGTCAAACAGCGGACCGCCCGAGTTGCCCGGATTGATGGCCACATCAGTCTGGATAAAGGGCACATAGTTCTCACTGGGTAGACTGCGCCCCTTGGCGCTGACAATGCCAGCGGTAGCGGAATGCTCAAACCCAAACGGCGAACCGATAGCCAGCACCCATTCGCCCACTTTCAGATCAGCGGCCTGGCCAATCTCGACCTGCGGCAAATCGCTGGCATCGAGTTTCAGCAGCGCAATATCGCTACGCTCATCAGCTCCGACCACAGTGGCGACGAACTCCCGTCGGTCACTGGTGCGCACAATGATCTCCTCGGCCATTTGCACTACATGGGCATTGGTCACCACATAGCCATCAGAGGACAGCAGGAAGCCCGAGCCCAGTGAGCGTGACTCCTCACCAAACTCCGGCATCTCGCCTTCATCGCCGAAAAAGCGGCGGAAAAAATCATACAGCGGGCTGTCTTCCGGCAGGGTTTCACCGTCCGCGCCCCCCTGCCCCGGTATGGTCACCTCAGCGCCGTTCTGCGAGCTGCTGCTGATATTCACCACCGCCGGCCCGAAACGCTCGACCAGTCCGGTAAAATCGGGCAAGGACTGCGCTTGCGCGCTACCAAGCGTAAGCCAGAACGTCAGAGCCAGCCCCAGCCAGACCGGGGCGGAGTAAGAACGAAAACAGTGCATGATGCCGCCTTGAGGATTGCGGAAAGTGAAGCGCCAGCGCGCCAGTTGCGTATCAGTCAGCCGGGCTGATTATACCCGTCATCCGCCCATCAGTCCTGATAGCGCACGCAGTGCTGTACGCAATGCTTGACGGCATCCGGCCAGCGGGTGCCCGGTGGCAGGGCCAGTGCGGCGGCCACAACCGGTTCCGGTGTCGTCTGCGGGCCACTGAGCAGCAAGGGCATGGCACTGATCAGTCGCTCGCGCGGATGGCGCAGCGCCCACAGCGGATGGCGCATCACCGGGCGCACTCCAAAGCCGGCCAGATTCGCGCGCAGCTGTCCGATCACGGAGTGAACGGCGCCCTGCCCTTTGCCCGGATAAGGACGACAATAGGCCTCCCAACTGTTCGGCGCCCGCCCGCGCCGCCAGGCTTCCAGACGCCGCAGCGCATCCTGCCACAACCACACCACCCGCGCCTGCCAGTCCAATGGATGCCCCTCCAGGAAAGCGTCACTGTCGAGCGTGGCATAGGCACGGTGCGCCACCTGATAGAGCGCCATGAATTTGCGATGATGGCGCTGATCCAGCGCCTCAAGACGGGCGAGCTTTTCAGCATGCGCAGGATGATACTGACCGACCACCGCCAGGCGCAGATCACCGCACATCAGCACCGCGCGAATCAGATGGGCAAAGAACGCTAAGCGCGCATGCTCCGACAAATGGCTGGTCGTGCGCAGTTGTTCCTGATTATGCAGCAGGCCCAGGCCATGCTCAACCAACTGCCACAGCAGCTCACCCGGATCAAGATGCTCGAAAGGCCGCGCCGTCATGCACTCCACAGCCCCCGGATCACCGCGCAACAGGCGACCACTCCAGCGCAAATCCGCCTGCGCAAAGGACAACGAGCGCTGATGCAGATACTCCTCGCGAAACAGCCGGAAGTGGAGCGGCACCCCAGTGGTCGCCGACAGCGAATCGGCCACCCGGCGCAAGCTGGCCTCCATGGCAGCGCGCAGCCCTGGATCCGTGCCGGCGACTACCACCCCATAATCGTAGCGCTCGGCAATTTCCTTGCCATTGGCGGCGCGCAGCCGCACCCCCTCGCCGCGACCATAGGCTCCACAAAGCAGCAGCGCACGGAAGTGATCGGGCGGTAACAACGCCAGCACCTGATCGGCGATACGCTCCTGATCGGCAGCAATGTGGCGCTCGAAGCCAATGCTGCCCGCAAGCGAAAAGCGCTTGCGGCGCCGCAACGGCAGCGGCGCATCGGCCAGTGGCTGTCGCCGGCGGGTCAGGTCGCGGAAACGCTGTCGCAGGGCGTTCATCACGCGCTTGGGTCACCAGGCAGAGGCAGGGTGACCTGGGGCGCGGCGCGCCCCAGCAAACAGGGCTGATAACGCTCATCGGCCCGCAGACGCCGGCTGTAACCGGCCACCCCGCGCAGGGCCAGCGTGAATCCAAGCAAAGCACCCGCCACCGCCCACAGATCACCGCCGGGCCAGCGGCCCCAGGCCGCCAACTCAAGCGCCAGAGCCGCACCCAGCATCAATCCAAACAGCGGCAGCAGATAGGCCGCCACAGCGGCGCGCAGCAGCATGGCATCCGCCACGCCAAGAATTACCCGCTCCCCGACCCGGGCGCCGATAGAATTGGTCACACGCAGCCGCAAGGGCCGCCGCCCCAGAAACTTGTCAATCAGCGAGGTTCCGCAGGCGCCCTGCACTGCGCAGTGATGGCAGGTTGAGCGACGCTGGGGTTCCACCTCGGCATAGCTGTCATCGGTGGCGACCACGATGGCGAATTCTTCGATCATTTCAGCCTCGTTTGCTGAGGTGATTGCGGGGTTGACGGTCGGGGCGCCCGCGCGGCGGGGCTGTCCACAGCATCCAGGAGCGCCACCACCGCAGCCGCCGGCACCTCGCCGACGGCGGTGATTTGATAGCCCTGCGTCCAGCGTCCTGCGGCATGAATGGTCGCCATCTGCGTTGATCCGAGTAATCCGGCTTGGTCACTCGGTTCAATATAGAGCGACACCGAAGCCAAGCCATCGCTGAACAAAAAGTATTCGATGGGCGGGCCGCCGCTGTCCGATTCCATCCAGTCATGCGTGCGCAGCTTAAAACCGGCCGGTAAGTCATGGAAGCGCGCGCGCCAGGGCACGTCGGCTGGCGGGCGTTCAGCTGATTGACTGCTTGGCTGGCTGACTGGCTGACTCGCTAACCCGCTGGCTGGCTGAGTGGCCGCAACCTGGCTCGCCTGTCCCTGGACACCAGGCAGCAGGTGGATGTCGGTAAACATCAGTCGTTGAATCAGGCCGCCTTGGGCGTCGGTCAGCGCGGTGCTCAGCGGTAAAAAGGAAGTCTGATCAATTGCAAAGCGGTAACCATAGCGCAAGTCATCCCGAGGTAAAATGCCGATCACATCCACATTGCGACCGGCCACCCGGGTCGCTTTGAGCCAGGCGAACTGATAGTGCATGGCCAGTGCCTGCCAGTCCAGTGGCACAGCGGCTGGCGTGCCGGGTGCCTCATTCGCGCGCTGAAGCTGGTCATGATGCTTCAGCAACATCGCCTGCCCTCCTGAGAGCAGGCAAGCCACCGCTTGATCACTGCGCCCAATGGTACGCAGGGGACCGTTGAGTGTAAGCAGGCTCTGCTGCGAGACGCCCTTGGCGTAGCGATGCACAATGCGCAGTGTCGATAGCGACTGGCCAAACTGATACACCAGGATGCCTTCAAAATTGGTTGTCTTGAGCGCCTGCGCCATGCGCTCAAGCTGTTTGAAGGTGCGCGGATCCGTCGTTATCTCTGCTGCACCAGCCCGCCCTGCTGCGGCCAGGGATTCACCGGGGGCGCTCGATAGCTGCAACCCGAGCAGTCCCAGGACAAGTGCCACCAATAACAGCACCAGATATTTGGCTGGCTTCCGGCGCACGCTTGTACCGCCCTTAGGGTTGAGTCTGGTAACTGACAAGGGTGGCATAGGGGAGATAGCCCTTGAGACTTGAAGTCGAGATGCGTTCCTGATGGCCAAGCAGGAATCGATTGAGTTTGGAAGCCAGCTGTGGGCGACTGCCTGACCAGTATTGCATCGTGTCGACCGGCGGCTGGATGACCGTTGAGCGGGAGGGGGCGGCGGCTTCCGCTCCTGAGTGGGCCAAGGCTGGCGTTTGCGTGCGCTCCGGCAGGCGATTGAGGCCGAGCGCATCCGGGAACAGCAGGATCGCACTCAGGATGGCCATGCCGGTCAGGGCTGCGCCGGTTAAGGGGAACCAACCGGCGCCGGACACTCTCGGCCACCAGTCGCGAAAACCTGTTGCCCGGCGCGGGGAAGGCTTAGGCTTAAGCGGGTCAGCGGCCATGACACCGACGGGAGCGTCCGGCGCGGCTACCGCCGCCTGATCCAACCGCCGGCTCACCTGCTCGGCCACGTGATGAACCCCGGCAGAAACCGGCTCACCACGCAGCACGTTGCCAATGAGATGGTAGCGCCCCCAGCAGGCCCTTAATGCGTCATCCTGACCCAGTTGCTCGAGTAGGTGATCAAGCTCGCTGGGATCGATGTCCTGATCAACCAAGGCCGACAGCTGCTGTGGTGAAAGACTTGCCATCACTCGCTCCCGACCCTTGACCATCGACTGTTATACATGAATTAACCTGGCTCTCAGCGTCCCAGTCTCAATGTTCCGACCTCAGTCTCTTCGAGCAAAGGACGCAGTTGTTTGTCGATTGCCTCGCGCGCGCGAAAAATGCGCGAACGGACGGTCCCAATGGGGCACTCCATCGCCACAGCAATTTCCTCGTAGCTCAGACCTTCAAGCTCGCGCAGCACAACAGCGGTGCGCAGATCTTCCGGCAAGGCATCCAGCGCCTGCTGCACCGTTTGCGCGATCTCATCGCTGAGCAGTTCCCGTTCCGGCGTGGCGGTATCGCGCAGACGCGCCCCGGCGTCGAGTTGTTCGGCGAGTTCCGCCTCAATATCATCCCCCGGCGGACGGCGGTTCTGGGCAATGAGATGATTCTTGGCCGTGTTGATCGCAATGCGATAAATCCAGGTATAAAAGGCGCTCTCACCGCGAAAATTCGCCAGCGCCCGATAGGCCTTCAGAAAAGCATCCTGAGTCACATCAAGCACTTCAGCACTGTCGCGCACATAACGCGAGATCAGCCCCGCCACCCGCTGCTGATACTTCAGTACCAGCAGATCGAAGGCGCGCCGATCCCCGTTTTGGGCACGTTCCACTAGCGCCTGATCGATTTCCCGCTCAGACATCAGTGTTGCCCGCTGGCCAGTCCCTGCCCGTTCCGACCCGTTCCGATGCCATTGACACCCACACGCTTGAGAAAGTTCGTCCTAAGTGACAGCGGATTACGCCGCCGAAAGCTGAATCGCGCATTATACTTGTTGCAGCAGCCAGTCGCGAATCGCGGCGCAGGCTGTCCCATGCTCGGAGCTGCACTAGGCAGATCCGGGCCGTTCTGATTTAACAGATGATGCAGCGGTGGTCCTCGGCATGCAGAGTGCAATTCGACATGATGTGCTGATTATCGGTAGCGGTGCTGCCGGTCTCAGCCTGGCCTTGCGTTTGCGCGCGGATATTGACGTGGCCGTACTGGCCAAGCGCGCCCTGCAGGAAGGCAACACCCTTTACGCTCAGGGCGGCATCTCTGCCGTGCTGGCGGCCGATGATTCGCTGGAATCCCATGTGCAGGATACCCTGTGCGCTGGCGCCGGACTCTGTGATCGCGAGACCGTCGAGCTGGTTGTGAAGCACGGGCCAAGCAACATCCGCTGGCTGATTCAGCAAGGGGTGCAGTTTACCCGTGATCCGAACAGCGAAAGCGAGGACGGCTATCATCTCACCCGCGAAGGCGGGCATACGCACAGGCGTGTGGTGCATGCGGCGGATGCCACCGGACGCGCCGTGGCTACAACCCTGGAATCGGTTACGCGCACCCGTGACAATATCACCCTCTATGAAGAGCACACAGCGATTGATTTGATTACCGCCAATCGCATCGGACGGGATGACAATCGCTGCCTGGGCGCCTATGTGCTCGATAACCGCAGCGGTGAAGTGCGCACCATACTGGCGCGCTTTGTGGTGCTGGCCAGCGGCGGAGCAAGCAAGGTTTATGTGTACACAAGCAATCCGGATGTCGCCACCGGTGATGGCATTGCCATGGCCTGGCGCGCTGGTTGTCGGGTGGCGAACATGGAATTTATGCAGTTCCATCCGACCTGTCTGTACCATTCCAAAGCCAAATCTTTTTTAATCAGCGAAGCTTTGCGCGGCGAAGGCGCCAAGTTGCGCCTGCCCAGTGGCGAGCGTTTCATGCCGCGCTTTGATGAGCGTGCCGAGCTGGCACCACGCGACATTGTCGCCCGCGCCATCGACCGCGAGATCAAGCGCACCGGCAGCAAATATGTGCTGCTCGACATCTCCCACCAGCCAGCCGACTTCATCGTCGAGCACTTCCCGACCATTCACGCCCGCTGCCTGGAGCTGGGACTCGACATCACCCGCGACCCCATCCCGGTGGTGCCCGCCGCGCACTATACCTGCGGCGGCGTCCTGACCGACGCGCAGGCCCGCACCGATGTGCCCGGTCTCTATGCCATCGGCGAAACCGCCTACACCGGCCTGCATGGCGCCAACCGCATGGCCAGCAATTCCCTACTCGAATGTCTGGTGTTCGGTGAACTCGCCGCCACTGACATCGAACGGCTGATGATTTCCTGGGAGCAACCACCCGAAGTACCGGACTGGGATGCCAGTCGCGTCACTGAACCGGATGAAGAAGTGGTGATCTCACACAACTGGGAGGAACTGCGTCGCTTCATGTGGGACTATGTGGGCATCGTGCGCACCAACAAGCGACTAATGCGTGCGCGGCGGCGCATTGACCTGCTGCGCTCCGAGATCATTGAGCACTACAGCCATTTTCACGTCAACAGCGCCCTGATCGAACTGCGCAATCTGGTCGAAGTCGCCGATCTCATCGTCCAGTCCGCCCAACGCCGCCGCGAAAGCCGCGGCCTGCATTACACCCTGGATTTTCCCCACCTCGACCCGATCCAGCGCTCACCGACCATTCTGATCCCCGACCGCTATCGCCCGCGCACCCCCGGGGCGGCGGACAGCGAGTTCCGCCGCTTGGATCAGTCGCACTGAATCTTGTCGCGCTGACCCCAGCGATCATGATGAATCAACTGCTCAATATCGATCCGTGGCAGCCAACCCGCTTCCTCCAGCTCCGGGCGCTCATGAAAGAATGCGACAGCGCCGATGCAGAGATAAGCCACCGGCTGCACCGATGACGGCAGACCGAGGATGTCAGCCAGGGCGGCATGATCGATGATACTGACCCAACCCACGCCCAAGCCTTCAGCACGGGCCGCCAGCCACAGGTTTTGCACCGCGCAGACGCTGCTGTAGAGATCCATTTCCGGGTTCTGGGTACGACCGATCACCACCGGGCCATGACGCGCGCGGTCGCAGGTGATACAGATCCCGAGTGGCGCCTCAAGAATGCCCTCAAGCTTGAGGCTGCGATAAGTCTCGCGCTGATCGCCCCCGAACTGTGCCGCTGCCTCCGCATGTGCCTGCTCAAAGGCTGTCTTAATCTGCTGGCGAATGCCGGCATCGCGCACCAGGATGAAGTCCCAGGGCTGCATAAAACCAACGCTTGGCGCATGATGCGCAGCGCCGAGAATGCGCGTCAGCACGTCCTTCGAGATGGGGTCGGGCAGGAATTCGCGGCGCACATCACGGCGGCTGAAGATGGCTTTGTAGACGGCTGCGCGTTCAGCTTCGGAGAAAGTATGGTTCGACATGGATGGTGCTAATTGACTTCGGTCTTGAGTAATAGAAACAACGAAATGACATTATATAAAACTATAGAAGTTCCCGCCTGCACACCTCAGCCAGCAGAGCGGTCTCTGATACAGAAGCTGCGGCAGGTTGCGCCTTGGCTGGTATAGGGGTGACCCTTTTAAGGTCATCACAAACGGGACGCGGTTTAGATAGCCGCACTCAAATAAACCACGAATACATCCTATAGAGTGCATTTGTAGGCATTTTCCCTACAAATTTCAGCTATTCTATACGATTTTATAAGGGTAGGCGTATACTTAAAGCGCTTTCTTGCCTCAAATAACGTTACTATGATACCCTTCAAGACTCTAAATGATCTTGGGATAGTAGAATCTGCTTATTGCGTTTGAGCTACATTCTATCTAGTGCACAAGTTCAAAAGCCCGGCTCTACTAAACCGCGCCTAACCTGGAATACGTAGTTTTTCTTCCTCTGGGTCGAGGGCGATCTTTACCCACAGGCGATCCGCTACTTCAAAGACGTTGCGGTTGATGTTCTTGGCGAATTGATGCACGCGCT
>NZ_NRRS01000074.1 GCF_016583795.1 Rhabdochromatium marinum
GGTTGTGTTGCAGGCTGACGAGAACGCTGCGCGAAACGTTTTAGCCCGATTGACTGACCCGGACATTGAGCGGTTCACCCCGTTCAAACGGGTCAAGGCGATCTTGTTGGAACGGACTGAGCGCCTCTGGTTGGGACTGCTCAACCAGGACTCCAGTTGCTCGCCCGGCTTTAACCGGGTGCTATCAACGGAGAGCGAATTACCGAATATGCACTTTTGCGCATGAAATTCGGAGCAGCCGTTCATGCAGTTTGAAGTGTTACACCGCCAGGGTCACGCCCGTCGTGGGCGCCTGACGCTGCCGCGTGGAGTCATCGACACCCCCGCTTTCATGCCGGTGGGTACCTATGGCACCGTCAAGGGGCTGACGCCCGAGGAAGTGCGCGCCCTCGGGGCTCAGATCATTCTCGGCAACAGCTTTCATTTGCTGGTGCGTCCCGGCACTGAGATTGTCGCGGCCCATGGTGGGCTGCATGGCTTCATGCACTGGGATGGTCCCATTCTGACCGACTCGGGCGGCTTTCAGGTGTTTAGCCTGGGGGATTTGCGTAAGATCACCGAGCAGGGGGTGCAGTTTCGCTCGCCAGTCGATGGTGCCCGGCTGTTCATGGGCCCGGAGGAATCCATGGCCGTGCAGCGCGCGCTCGGCGCCGATATTGTGATGATTTTTGATGACTGCACCCCTTATCCGGCCAGTCATGAGCAGGTGCGGCACTCCATGGAACTGTCGCTGCGCTGGGCGGTGCGCAGCAAAACTGCGCATGCCGACAACCCGGCTGCGCTGTTCGGCATTGTTCAGGGTGGCATGTTTACCGATCTGCGTCAGGCGTCGCTCGATAGATTGCTGGAGATCGGCTTTGACGGTTATGCCGTCGGCGGCCTGTCAGTCGGCGAACCACCCGAGGCGCGCGAACAGGTGCTTGACCATCTCGCCGAGCAGCTGCCGGCGGACCAGCCGCATTATCTGATGGGGGTTGGCACCCCGCTTGATATCCTCGCCGCCGTGCAGCGTGGCATTGATATGTTCGACTGCGTGATGCCAACCCGCAACGCACGCAACGGGCATCTGTTCACCAGTCAGGGCGTGGTGCGTATCCGCAATGCCGTGCACAAGCATGACACCGGCCCGCTGGATCCGAACTGCGACTGCCCGACCTGTTGCCACTACAGCCGTGCCTACCTGCATCATCTGGATAAATGCAATGAAATGCTCGGCGCACGTTTGAATACCCTGCACAACCTGTACTACTATCAACGCATGATGCGCGAGCTGCGTCAGGCGATTGAGCAGCAGCGCCTGACGGCTTTTGCCGCGCAACTGACCCGGGCTTATGGTCATGCGCCATGAAATTCCCCTACGGCACGGCTGATTTCAAGGCCATCCGCAGCGAAGGCTACTACTACGCCGATCGCACCGAGCGCATTCGCGCGCTGGAGGAGGCCGGTAAGCAGCTCCTGTTTCTGCGCCCCCGACGTTTCGGCAAAACCGCCTGGCTTACTACCCTGGAGAACTACTACGATCTGGCTCGGGCTGGGGAATTCGATGCCTTGTTTGGCGCCCTGGCTATCGGCCAACACCCGACCACGCGGCGCAACAGCTATTTCGTACTGCGCTGGGATTTTTCCATGGTCGATGCCAGTGGCAATCTGGCGGAGATCCGCCAGGCCTTGCACGATCATCTTAATAATCGAGCGCGTAACTTTTTTAGTTGCTATCGCGAGTCGCTCGGCCAAAGTCAGTTGAGCCTGCGCGACGATAACGGTCTGGTTGCGTTGGAATCAGCGGTCAACGCCGCCCGCGCTCAAGGTCATGATCTGTATCTGCTGATCGACGAATACGACAACTTCGCCAATGAGCTGATGCAGGGGCGGCGGGCGGATTATGACGCGCTGGTCTCTGGGGAAGGCTTGCTCAAGACGGTGTTCAAGGCGGTGAAATTCCTGGCCTCGGGCGCCGGCATCGACCGGGTGTTCATCACCGGCGTGTCACCGGTGGTGCTGGCGGATATTTCCAGTGGCTACAACGTCTCTAAGGATGTCAGCCTGGATGCCCGCTTTGTCGATCTGTGCGGCTTTACTGAAGCGGAAGTGGCCGCTGTGCTGGATCAATTGGCTGCTGAGCAAGGCCGCGACTCAGACAACCCGGGCTGGTCCGCGCGCATGCTGGAGACCATGCGCACCTGGTACAACGGCTATCGCTTCGGCTACGAGCCCGGACCCGGACTCTACAATCCCACGCTGGCGCTGTATTTTTTCGATGCCCTGGCCACCACCGGGCAACCACCCCGCGAGATGCTCGACAGCAACCTAGCGATGGATCGCAACCGCATCGACTTCGTCGCCCGCCAACCGCATGGGGCCGAGCTGATCGGTGCGGCACTTGATCCTGAGCATCCGCCGCTCATTGCTAGCCTGGTGCATCGCTTTGGGGTGGAGGATATGCGCCGCGCGCCGAAAGACGCACCCTTTCTTGGTTCGCTGTTGTACTTTCTCGGGGCGCTGACGCTCAAGGATCACACCCCGTTCGGCGAACTGGTGTTGGGCATTCCCAATCTGGTCATTCGCAAGCTCTATGTCGAAAAACTTCACGATCAGTTGTTTCCGGAGTATCCCGAGCGCGAGAGCCTGCGCGAGGCGGCCAAGGTGTTCTATACCCAGGGTGACCTCGCGCCGCTGATCGAGGTGCTGGAAGCTAATCACCTGCGCGTTTTCGACAACCGCGACGATCGCTGGTCCAACGAACTGACCGTGAAGACCGTCTTTCTGGTCGCGCTCTTTGCCGATATTTTCTACGTGATGGACTCCGAGACTGCCATTGAACGCCGCCATGCCGACCTGTCACTGATGGTGCGTGAGGAGATGCGCCGCTTTGCGCTGCTGGATCATCTGCTGGAGTTCAAATACCTGAGCCTGCACGACATCGGGCAAACCGGCCAGGCACTGCGCACCCAGTCACGCGAAGAACTGGCCCGTCTGCCCTTGGTCGCCGCCAGTCTGGACGCCGCCGAAGCCCAGCTGGCCCACTATCGCAGGGGGCTGGAACAGGCCTATGGCGAGCGCCTGCGCCTGCACACTCATGCGGTAGTGGCGATCGGCTTTGAGCGGTTGCTGTGGCGTAGTACCCCCGGAAATGTCTTGAGGAAGTGAGGTCTGACACAATGGCAGTTGAAATCGAGCGCAAATTTTTGGTGCGGCATGAGGGCTGGCGCGCGAGCGTGGAGTCGGAAGCGCATATCCGCCAGGGCTATTTAAGCGCTGAGGCACAGCTGACGCTGCGGGTGCGGGTGTGTAACGAGCAGGCTTTTCTGACGCTGAAGGGCGCAACGCGCGGGATAGCACGCTCGGAGTTCGAGTATCCGATCCCGCCCGCCGAGGCTGAGGCCATGCTGGCGGAGTTTGCCCAGGCGCCGCTGATTGATAAGCGTCGCTATCGGGTGCGCGAGGCGGGGCGACTCTGGGAGGTGGATGTTTTCGCTGGCGACAATCAGGGTTTGATCTTGGCCGAGATCGAATTGACCCATGCCGATGAAGACTTTCCCCGTCCGGATTGGTTGGGAGCGGAAGTCTCGGATGATCCGCGTTACTTCAATGCCAATCTGAGTCAGCATCCTTTCTGCTCCTGGTGATGCGCGCGGGTTCGGTGTTGCAGACGCCGTTGCCCTTGCTGCTGCGGCTTGTTGTTGGTCTCAGCCTGTTGTGGCTTTTGGGGTGCGAGGTAGGGCAGGAGCCGGAGCCGGATGCTGTGGTGCACTTCGGGATTGCCAACTCGGCGCGTACCCTTGATCCGCGTCTGGCCACGGATGCGACCTCAGAACGCATCAATGATCTGCTCTATCGGGCACTGGTCAAGTTCGATGGGAACGGCCGGCCGGTGCCCGACCTGGCCCAATGGCAGCAGCTGTCGGCGCGGCGCTATCGTGTAACCCTGGGTACCACCGGGCGTCGCTTCTCCGATGGCTCCTGGCTGACTGCGCAGGATGTGGCGGCCACCTACCGATCCCTGCTGGACCCTGCGACCGGCTCGCCGCATGCTTCCCAGGTTGAGCTGATTGAACAGCTACGGGTGCTGGATGACGATCGGCTGGAGTTTGAGCTCAAGCGCCCGGACCCGCTGTTTACCTCCTATCTGGGCTTGGGCATTCTGCCGGCTGCGGCGCTGGCGGCGGGGCGCGATCTGGCGCGGCGGCCGCTAGGCAGTGGTGACTTTGTGCTGGAGGCCTGGCCTGAATCCGGGCGTCTGCGGCTGCGGCGGCGCCGCGATGAGCTGCGTGTTGAGTTCGTCACTGTGAAAGATCCCAGCGTGCGGGTGATGAAGCTGCTGCGCGGGGAAATTCAGCTGTTGCAAAACAATCTTGCGCCAGAGTTGGTGGGCTTTCTGCGCCAGCAGTCCGGGGTGACGGTCGAAACACGTTCGGGGGTTAATTTCTCCTATCTGGGGTTTAACCTTGACGATCCGCTGCTGCAGCCGCTTGCGGTGCGTCAGGCCATTGCCGAGGGGATTGATCGCCAGGCGATTCTGCATTATCTGTTTCAGGATCTGGGGCGCCCGGCGGCGGCGCTGCTGGTGCCTGAGCACTGGGCCGGTGCGCCAGAGCTAACGCCGGTGCGCTATGATCCGGCGCGCGCCCGGCAGCGGCTGGCCGCGCTAGGCTATGGACCGCAGCGGCCCTTGCGGCTGAACTACAAAACCTCCAGCGATCCCTTCTGGTTGCGGGTGGCCAGTGTCTTGCAGGCACAGCTGGCGCAGGTGGGGGTTGAGCTGCGCATTCACAGCTACGACTGGGGCACTTTCTTTGGCGACATCAAGGCCGGACGCTTTCAGCTCTATAGCCTGACCTGGGTCGGGGTGCGCAGCCCGGATATTTTTCGCTATGCTTTCCACAGCGAGTCAATTCCGCCCCATGGCGCCAATCGTGGCCGCTTCCGCAATGCCCAGGCGGATGCGCTGCTTGAGCGCGCGCGCGAGGTAAGCGGCATCCCGTCACAGGCGGCCCTTTATCGCGCCCTGCAAGCGTTGCTATTGCGCGAGTTGCCCTATGTGCCGCTGTGGTACGAGGATCAGGTGCTGGCCCGGCGCCAGGGCCTGAGTGGCTATACGCTGGCCGCCGATGGTGCTTACGGCGGACTCAGCACAGTGGAGTGGCGTCCTTAAGATTTAGAGCTTCCTCAGCCAATCGGCCACCACCGCCTTGACCAGATCTGGGCACTCTTCCTGAGGGACATGGCCACAGTCGGGCAGCACGGCAAACTCGGCATTGGGTAGAGTGCGGGCCGCTTGGGCGGTGTCGGCCATCTTAACCACCTTGTCCTGCGCGCCCGAGAGGATCAGCGTAGGCGTTTCAATGCGCTCCAGGTGTTCGCTGATGGTGACCGGATCGATCAGCGAGCGGTTCATCAAGGCGCCCCAAGCCAGGTCCCAGCCCGGCGTCCAGCGATGGTCAGCCGCTAGTTCGCGGCGCTTGGGGTCGATGAGCTCCGGGTTGGCATAGGAGAGATCCAGCAGGGGCATCTCGGTGCCCAGATAGCGCCCCAGTTGCAGGCTGATGCGCCGCATCTGCGGCAATTGGACCAGCCAGGCGGGGAAGGTCGGACGGTTGGCATAGACCCAGGGATCGATCAGGATCAGACCGCTGACCCGCTCGGGGGCGCGCAGCGCCACTTCCAGCGCCAGGGTGCCACCGGCAGAGTTTCCAACCAGAATCGCCTGCGGCATCTCCAACGCGTCCATCAGCGCCAGGAGTTGCTCTACCGCCGAGGCTTTGGCATAGGGATTGTCCTCTTGCAGATGCGCCGGCAGCGGCTTGTCGCTCAGGCCATAGGGCACCTGGTCATAGGCCACTGTGCGTCCTTCGCTGGCGAAGAACTCAAACAGCGGATTCCAGGTGGAGAGGTTAAAGGTGAAGCCGTGCAGCAGCAGGAACTCCTGATGTCCGAGCGGTTCGATGGCATCGCGCTGCGGGTTGCTGGAATCGCGATAATGGATTTTCAGCCCTGGCGAGCTGCTGACCGGAATGGTCACGAAGGAATGGGTGGCTGTCGCCGGGTCGATGAGATCGGGCGAGTGTTCCGGTGCCGGATTGGGGGAAATGAACAGCGGACCAATCATGGCCAGCAAACCGAGCACAAATAACAGGATCAGGAGTGCACGCAGAATAAAAAGCCACATAAGCCAAGGCTACCCTTACTGTGAAACAATACGTTCATTCGGTGGCATTTTAGCGCGTTCAGGCGCGCTTGCCGATGGCCAGGCGGCGTTCACTGCCACCGGCTGCTGCGCTCAGCGGGTCAGACGCTGCTCGGCCTCGGCATATTTCGCTGCCGTTTGTTCGATGACCTCAGCGGGTAACTCCGGGCCGGGCGGGTGTTTGTCCCAGCCGCTGGATTCGAGATAATCACGCACAAATTGCTTGTCGAAGCTCGGCGGACTGCACCCGGGGCGATAGGCGTCCGCCGGCCAGAAACGCGATGAATCGGGGGTGAGCACTTCGTCGATCAGGTGCAGCTGACCCTGTTCATCAAGACCAAACTCAAACTTGGTGTCGGCGATGATAATCCCGCGTGCAGCGGCATGAGCGGCGGCGCTGCGGTACAGCGCCAGGCTGATGGCGCGCACCTCGGCCGCCCGCTCGGCACCGAGCAAATCTTGAGTCTGCGCAAAGCTGATATTCTCATCATGGGCGCCCAGCTCAGCCTTGGTGGCTGGGGTATAGAGTGGCTCCGGCAGTTGTGCTGCCTGTTGCAGTCCGGGGGGCAGGGCGATTCCGCACACCGCGCCAGCGCGCTGATAATCTTTCCAGCCGGAGCCGATCAGATAGCCGCGCACCACCGCCTCAATCGGCAGGGGGCGCAACCGGCGCACAATCATTGCCCGCGCGCCAAGTGACTCGCGCACAGCGGGATCGGGAATCACCGTCTCCAGTGCCGGAGCCGGTGTCGCTGCACAGGACAACTGATTACGAATCAGGTGTTCGGTGCGCGCCAGCCAGAAGCGCGTGACCCGGGTCAGCACCTCGCCCTTGCCGGGAATGGGCTGTGGCAGCACCACATCGAAGGCCGAGAGCCGGTCGCTGGTAATGATTAGCAACCAGTGCTCATCAATGGCATAGATGTCGCGCACCTTGCCTTGACCCAGCAGGGGCAGATGATCGATCGTTGCTGCCTGTTGCAATGCCTGCTCAGAGGCCGATGGGGCTGTCATGACAGTGTGAATCCTCGCCAACTCAACTGATAATTGGCGTGCAGCCTACCATAGCCGTGCCGCCCTGAAAGACCGCCGCGATTGCGCGCAGTCGCATCCGGTTGATTCCATCAACCCCGATGTCATCAACCCCGATTCCACCACTCTCAGGAACAGATCGCTCCAAGGCTTATGTCTTCATCCACCGAATCTTCTTATCTACACGCCTTTTACGGCGGCTTTTCCTCCACGCTGCGCTGGCCGCAGTTCGATGCGCTGTGGGCCGTGTTGCGCGACAGTGCCGATCAGGGCTGGTATCTGTACGCCATTGGCGAAGCACCGCCCACTGAGCCGGCTGATGCTGAGTCAGTCCGGCGCTTTCTGGAGGCGATGGATGAACTGCTCAAACGTGAGCACAATGAGGATTTTTGCGGCATCGTTTACGCCGACTCCTTGACTGAGCCGCGCTTTGTAAAAATTTACGACCCGAACAATCTCGGCGTGGTGTGCGGTTACAGTGAGCATCCGCCGCTGCCAGGCTGGACCCTGTCACAGCTGGCGCCGGTTGATTTGCCCCAGGCGACAGCGCCGGTGCAGGGGCGGCGGCGCTGGTGGCGGCAGTTGTTCAAGCGGAGCTGAAAACGGGGTTAGCGCGCACTCAGTAGTCGGGCGAGGCGCTCCTGATAGCGGCGCATAACCCACAGGTGCAGCGGCGCCTGGGTGAAGCGGTAGAGCCACCAGGGCAGGGCGGGAGCATAGTCGTGAATGGCAGCCATGGTATAGCGGCCATCCAGCAGGGTCTGGAATTCGAAACGCGCGACGGCGGGCCTTGGCTCTGACGCTGGCATGGCTTCAAGCTCGGATCTGGGCTTGGGTTCGGGCTCGGGCGTGCGGGCCAGCCAGCCGCCGCTAATATGGTAGACGCGGCGGTGTGAATCGCTGTGCGTGGGTTGGTATTCAAGGCGCAGCAGAGTGATCGGCAACCAGCGGGGGTTGACGGTCCAGTGACCGGCGGCATCGACCTGGGTTTTCACCAGTCCGAAGCAGCAGCGTCCCAGCCAACGGAAGTAGTTGCCCGCAACCCAGGCGGCATCCAGGCCGGGCGGGGTGAGAATACGCTGGATGGAGCGTACCCGGCTTTGCGCGCGCAGTTGCGCCTGATCAGCCGGTTGCCAGGAGGCGCGCGCCCGGGGGGGCAGGGCCGACGGCTTGAGCAAGGCGGCGAGCATGGCGCGAAACCCCAGCGCCTGCGCTGCGATGGCGCGCTGCACCGGATTGTCACGCATCTGGGTATCCTGCGGCAGGCTCTCGACAATGGCGCCGACCAGTTCCAGCGCGGCGCCGCTGACCAGTTGCGCGCTCAGCGCGGCGAGGCTGGGGGGCAGCACGGGAACCGACATAAACACCCGCTTGCGGCCCAGGGCCGCCGCCGTGAGACGCAGCATCTCAGCATAGCTCAGGCAGTCCGCGCCGCCGATGTCGAAAGCGCCAGTGTAGGTTTCGGGGTGTCCCAGGCAATGCAGCAAGGCGCGGATCAGATCCGTCAGCGCGATTGGGCGCGTGAGCGAGTCAGCGCCCGGTGGCAGCAAAAACACAGGTAGGCGGCGTACCAGATCAACCAGCAGCGCCGGGCCGGAACCACCCGGGCCAACCACCAGGCTGGTGCGCAGCGCCGTGACCGGGGTGCCGCGCGCGGCCAGCACCATCTCGACTTCGCGCCGATTCCATAACAGAGGGGCGAATTCAAAGCCACGCGGCGGCAGTCCGCTGACAAACAGAATCTGCCGCAGGCCATGCGCCGCTGCAGCCAGCGCAAAGTTATCCGCCAGAATCAGATCCATGTCGCGCGGCTGGGCCTGCGTCAGGCGCGAGGAGGGCGCTTGGGAGTGCACCAGATAGATAGCGAAGTCGCAGGCGCGCAGCCCATGGCGGATCGCCTCGACCGAGAACAGATCGCAATATTCCCACTCAAGCCCCGGCTGCGCGCTCGGGCGCGCGGCACGCGTCGGCGAGCGGGTCAGGGCGCGCACCTGATACTGTTCAGCCAGATGCGGGCAGAGTGCGGTGCCGATAAAGCCGCTGGCACCGGCCACTGCAATGCGCGGGACGTGGGCTCGGGAGGTGGTGGCTGTTGCTGTCATGCCATGTGCTTCGGTGATGCGCTCAGGCTGGGATGAGCTGCGATTTTATCAAGCTCGTGGCGAATGAGAATCGGATGCGAATCCGCAGCGCAGAATGAACTGACAGCGGCGGCGCAGCTCGGTTACACTCATGCCATGAATCTTCGTCTCGCCATGGTGATGGACTCGATCGGTTCCATCAATATCAAAAAAGACAGCAGCTTTGCGATGCTGCTTGCGGCGCAGAAGCGCGGCTGGGAGCTGGGTTACCTGGAACTCGGCGATTTGCTGCTGCGCGATCAGCGCGTCTATGGGCGCAGTCGGCCCTTGCGGGTGCGCGATGATCCGAAGGACTGGTTTGAGCTGGGTGACAGTCAACTCGCTCCGCTCGATGCCTTCGATGCGGTCTTGATGCGCAAAGACCCGCCGTTCGATATGGAGTATATCTACGCGACCTACCTGCTGGAACGGGCGCAACAGCAGGGCTGTTTGGTGGTCAATGATCCGCGCGCACTGCGCGATGCGAACGAAAAAATCTTTGCCATCGACTTTCCCGGCTTGGCGCCGCCGCATCTGATCGCGCGCCATAGCACCGACCTGCGCGCCTTTATCGCTGAGCAGCAGGATGCGGTACTCAAGCCGCTGGATGGCATGGGCGGGCGCTCGGTGTTTCGCGTGCGCCACAATGACCCCAATCAGGGCGTGATTATCGAAACGCTGACCGATCACGGAAAGCGCTTCTGCATGGCACAGCGCTTTATCCCTGAGATCAGCCATGGCGATAAACGGGTGCTGATGATTGATGGTGAGCCGGTGCCCTATATGCTGGCGCGCATTCCCACCGGCACGGATTCACGTGGCAATCTGGCCGCTGGCGCGACCGGCGAGGTGCGGCCTTTGGGCGACACCGAACGCACCATCGCCGAGCGGATTGGGCCGATGCTGCGCGAGCGTGGCATTCTGTTCGCCGGGATTGATGTGATCGGCGACTACCTGACGGAAATCAACATTACCAGTCCTACCTGTATTCGGGAGATCGACCGCGACGGCGGCACTGACATCGCTGGTGACCTGATGGATTTAGTGGGGCACATCGCCAGCAACTATATTGATGCCTTCGGACGGAGATCTGATGCGCGCTAACTCATCACGTCCCCGCAAGCCCCATGCGGTGCAAGTGATGCACTGGTGGCGGCTGGCTACACTGTTGCTTATCGCGGCCCTGTTCACGGGATGCGATCGCGGCGAAACGCCGGTGCATGTCAGCCAGTTTGAGGCCTTTGGCCTGCATGTGGACATACAATTGCTGGGCGCACGCGAAGATCAGGCCACCAGGATTGCACAGCAAATCGAGCATGACTTCGCGCTGATTGAATACGCCTTGGGGCTGGAGCAACCCGGCCCGATGCAGCGCGTCAATGAACTCCTGGCCACTACCGAGCCTTTTGCCGCGCCTCCGTCTCTGTTGCCACTGCTGCGCCAGAGTCAGGATCTGGCCGCGCGCAGCGAGCAGTTGTTCAACCCCGCCATCGGTTTGCTGACGCGGCTCTGGAGGCCTGATCCAGTCACGGGGCGCTGTGATCATCCGCCCCAATCCGAGGCCATTGCCCGCATCACCGCTTCCCAGCCACAGCTGTCCGATCTCAGCCTGGATGGCTTGCAATTACTCAGTGATAACCCGAGCGTCAAGCTTGATTTTGGCGCGGTTCTCCGCGCCTATGCGACCGATATTGCGATTGCCAACATTCGTGCCCAGGGCATTCGCGGTGCCATGGTGCGCATTGGCACTGATCTGCGTCTGATCGGGCATCGCACTGGTCAGCCCTGGCGCATTCCGGTGCCGCGCGGTAGTGGGGGTGCGGTGCTTGGTACGCTCGATCTGAGCGGCGACGCCAGTGTCACAACCTTCGGGCGCTTTCAGAAGCCCTGCGTGCACGAGGGGCGCGATTATTCCCGAATCATTGATCCGCGCACCGGCTATCCGGTGCAGGGAACGCAAATGGTCACCGTGCTCCATGCTGGCGATGCCGTGACGGCCTCGGCAGCGGCGGCGGCGCTCTTTGTGGCTGGACCTGAGCACTGGGGCCGGATTGCCCGTCAGATGGGAATTACCAACGCGCTGCTGATTGATGACGCCGGGCAGGTGCATATGAGCCCGGGTATGGCGCGCCATCTGACACTGATTGACCGTAATGCCCAGGTCATTCTGAGCACCGCCTGGCAGGGTGCTGAATCCAGGTAGCTGCGCATGAGCCTGGGCACCTGCCTGCCATGTTGACTAAGGCTGCGGGTCATCAAACCCGGCATTCAGTGCAGACTCAAGGCTCGCGCCGGCCGCTGCTGATTGCCGCGCTGCTGGCGCTGCTGCTGCACCTGATGGGTGCCCTGGCGCTGGCGGCGCTTGACTGGTCGCCGCGTCCGCAAGCCAGGGGCAGTGAGCGAGTGGCCGAGGCTATCCCTTTCGAGCTGCTGCCAACCCCAGCTTCGCCTAGTGTTCCTCCCAGCGCTCCTCCCAGTCCTTCCGCACCAGACACCACGCCGCAGTTGCCAGAGGTTCCAGAGGCGACGATCGCTGACTCTGAACAGCCCAAGCTTGAACCCGAACCTGAACCTGAACCCAAGCCCAAATCAGCATCGCCTGCCGAGCCGACCACTACACAAACAGCTGAAACCTCTCCCGCCCGTCCGCCGCCGCGCGATGCACTTGCCCCTGCCCCCGCACCGAAGCGCCAGATTTCTGCCGCAGATATTCTCGCCAGCCGCAATCAGGCATTGGCCAGCCTGACGCAGCAACCATTGCGCTCGATGCCTGGCACCGCTGCAACTCACCGCCGCAAAGCCATTAATGCCAACACGCAGGACTATATCTACGCCAATTATCTCGAGTCCTGGCGCCGCAAGGTGGAACGAATCGGCAATCTCAACTACCCCGAGGAGGCCAAGGAAAAGCGTCTGTTTGGCAGTCTGGTGTTGCAGGTTTCAGTGCGCGCGGACGGGAGTCTGGAAGGGGTGCGAGTGCTGCGCTCATCGGGGCATCAGGTGCTGGATCAGGCCGCTGTGCGCATCGTTGAACTGGCGGCCCCCTTCGCCCCTTTTCCCAAGGATATTCGTGCGCACCACGATGTGCTCGACATCACCAGAACCTGGCAGTTTATGCGCAATCAGAAACTGGGCTGGGATCAATAGCGCCGGGTCAAAGCTGTGACTCAGCGCGGGGCGATGCCGAGTAAATTGCGCACGGGTTTCCAGGGATGCTGCACCACGGCGGCCTGCTCTGGCGTGCGGTCAAAGAAAAATCCGCTCGATGAACCACCGTCGAGATTGATGGCTCGTTCAATGGGCCAATGGGTCAGACTGCCCGGAGTGGCAAGGCAGTCGGCCAGATCTGCCAGCGTCACCGGGTTGCGGGTCATGCCCAGTACCCAGTGACCGCGCCAATCAGTGGCGGCAAAGGTACGGCGTGCGGTGGCAGTGTTTGACAGCCCGCGCACCTGACGGCCTCGTTCAACCAGATAGGGGCCGGTCTGGAGTAGGGCGCGGATGCCAGCATGATCGCGAAACGCGGCCCGGCGCAGCAGGTAATTGCCCTGCGCATCGCTGTACAGCACGCCGCTGAGGAGTTTGGCCCGCTCCAAATGGTTGATCCACCGTCCGTTGGCGATCACCAGCCCCACTGGGCGCCGGTCGGCATGAAAAAAACCGCCGTTCACGCCTGCCGGCAGCCCGGCGGCTCGCAAGGCGACATCTATGCGCGCGTCCTCTTCGGGCCGTTCAGGGGGCAAGTCCACCACTGCCAGGCGAAAGGCGCGCGAATGAAAAAACGCCAGATGCGCCTCAACAGACTGCTGATCAGACCGACGCCGCGCGGCGGCTTGGCTGTAGTACAGGTCGGCCGCAGGCGTGTGGCGTGGCTCCGTCGCCTCGGGCTGCCAGTCCAGCTCGCCAGTCGCAGCTTGCGTTTGGGTCTGCGTCTGCGTCTGAGCTTGAACCGCTGCTGGCGCTGACGCGATTAGCGCCGCACACAGCAGTGCGGCCAGCCTTAATCCTGGTGGGTGGGACGGCAAGTCAGATTACACATTAAAGCGGAAGTGAATGACATCCCCATCCTGAACGATGTAATCCTTCCCCTCTGACCGCAGCCGACCGGCGTCCTTGGCTCCCTGCTCCCCTTGATAGGTCACGTAATCCTGATAGCTGATCACCTCGGCACGAATGAAACCGCGCTCGAAATCGCTGTGGATGACGCCCGCAGCCTGCGGGGCTGTGGCTCCGCAGGGAATGGTCCAGGCGCGGGCCTCCTTGGGGCCAGCAGTAAGATAGGTCTCCAGCCCCAGCAGTTTATAGCCGGCACGCACCACGCGATGTAGGCCGGGCTCTTCCAGCCCCAGATCGGCCAGAAAATCCGCCCGGCTGTCGGGATCCAGCTCGACCATTTCGGACTCAATGGCGGCACAGACCGCCACCACCTCAGCGCCTTCGCTGGCGGCCTGGCGTTCAACCCGCTCCAGCAGCGGGTTGCCAGTAAAGCCATCCTCGGCCACATTGGCGATGTAGAGCACCGGTTTGTCGGTCAGCAAAAACAGATCGCGCAAGGCGGCGCGCTGCTCGGCTTCGAGCGTCAGGGTGCGCAGCGGATGGCCCTCATTCAGATGGGCGGCGACCTGTTCGAGCAGCTCGCGCCGCGCGGCGGCTGACTTATCGCCGGTTTTGCTTTGGCGGGCGGCCTTGTCGAGCGCCTTCTCCACCGAATCCATATCCGCCAGGGCCAGCTCGGTATTGATGACCTCCATGTCGCGCAGCGGATCAATACCGCCGGAGACATGCACCACGTCCGGGTCTTCGAAGCAGCGCACCACATGGGCAATGGCATCGGTTTCGCGAATGTTGGCGAGAAACTGATTGCCCAGCCCTTCACCCTTAGACGCACCGGCCACCAGGCCGGCGATATCGACAAACTGCATGCTGGTCGGCACCACCTTGGCCGACTTGGTGATGCCGGCGATCACATCCAGGCGCTCATCCGGCAGCGGCACCACGCCGACATTGGGGTCGATGGTGCAAAACGGATAATTCTCGGCCGCGATGCCGGATTTGGTCAGTGCATTGAAAAGCGTCGATTTGCCCACGTTCGGCAGGCCGACGATGCCACATTTGAAACCCATGGTTGTGCTGCGAATCTTATGTTGTAAGTGACAGATGAAGGTTGAATAACAGAACCTCGGGCATCATAGCCGATGCCAAGCGCTGGCGCTGCTGCCAAGGTGCGCCATGCAGCCAGCAGTACCCGCTCAACGCGCCCCGTGCGGACCTGCATGCGGGGTGCTGTGAGAGCCGGGGGAGAAAAACCCCCGGCGACCCGATTAGCTTCCTGTCTTTGGGAGCAAGTATTTTGGACCGGGATTAAGTACAGGGCGTTTTGATTGCTCTTCCCGCTCTCGGAGTGCGGCAATAATGCGCCGGAGATCATGTCCGTAGGCAGTGGCATGTTCTTCCCGGTGTTTTCGCATTTCCTCGACGATAGGGTCTTCAACCATTAGATGTGCCTCCGAGTTCTTCAGGCGAGCAAAGTAAGGGGCAAGCGTAGCCGAGGGACTCAACGACCCGAGTGATTAATTTCTTGGTTTCGGCGTTGTTGATATGCTTGAAGTTCCAGGTAAGCAGATAATCCACTCCTTGGGTTGCAGCGATGGCGATGTGAAGGGCGTCATCCTCGCTGCCAGCGGGTATGGCCTTTTCTGCAATGAGTCTTTCAGAAAGGAAGAGGGCGTTATCCGTAGCGGCTAGGCTTGGAATCTGTTCAATGAGCGCGAGTCGGCGTTCAGCAGCTGAAGGATCTCCGCGCCCGATTTCGTCCTCAACCAGAGCTGATACTCTCAAGTCAAAGCGCTGTTTCTCGTTTTCCCACCACTCAAGCGTAAGTGCTTGCCGGCCTGCGACGATGACATCGCGACTGGGACGGGAAACCAGGTAGCTGATTACCGAGGATTCAATGTAGACAACAGGCTTCATTGGCTTTGGTTCGCAGCCCTTTTAAGGTGGCGAAATGTGTCCGCTTGCAATCCCTTGATTTTGCTTCAAAGCGGTTGCGCGAGATTGCTATGTTCAAGAATTGACAGAATCACCTGACCCTGTAACCGCTTGATCTTAAATGTTGTTTTTCTGCACCTTAAAAGGGCTGGCTTTGGTTCGGTTGCCGTGTTTCTCGGAAGCTAACGCCAAGCTCACTGGCGGCAATGGAGCGAAGCGGAATTGCCGTCCAGTGGAGCATTTGGTAGCAGTTAATTTTACTCTGACTTCAATCAGTAATAATCCCATGTGTGAAAATTATTTCACGCAGCAGATTGAGATATTTATTAAATCACTAGGTTGAGTAATTGGTTTATCAGAATTAGGCGGTGTGATTGAAGTTTCACAACCATATCCTACAAAAAATTTATCTCCCACATCAAAATGATAAATTCCATCGGTACTATTGCCAGTAACACCTAGCTCCTTAAGGATTTCACTCATACTAACTTGTTTATTCGAAGCCATGATAATTTTCCCCATCGTTTTTGATTTCAAATATCGAGATCACAAACGGAACAGTTCCTAAGTCTATTTTCAAGCTTAACACGGATTTCCTGCACTTGTTTCGATGATTTCCAGATATCTATAAAGCGTTGCTGTGGTACTGTACCTAACGGACAACGCATACTTTTTTTCATTTTGAGACAAGGATAAACTTTGCCGGTCTCATCAATTGAGAAGAAAGAGAATGCTGCTTTGCATAATTTGGGCTTTTTAGGTTCTAGTGTTTCGGTACGCTCATTATATAAATCGTATTCGGCAAGCATCTCTTCACTTATCATCTCACTGAGATTATCTAGCGACCCATCATCCTTTGGAAAAATAAAGGGATCAAAGCGTACTGGTATTCCTAAACTATCCCCAATTTTTGTACGCACATCCTGATAAGATGCAACATTGGTACGCAAAATCGAGCAGTTGACACGTACATCGTGTCCAGCATCCTTCAATGCAATAAGGCTAGCTTGTGTTTTTTTGAACGATCCTTTCACTTTCGTTATTGCATCATGTATATCCGCATCAGCACCGTAGAGACTGACATGAATTCTATAGATATTTGTCAGTGCGGCAATAAGGTGTAAAGTCTGCGGTTTAATAAGTGTACCATTGGTGTTGATTCGAATTATAAAGCCTCGCTCCTGCAAGTAGAGGAGTATTTCTTCGATATCTGGGCGAGTGAAAATCTCTCCACCAGTCAATACCAGCCCTAAAGTTCCAGCATCGTGCAGATCATCAATTATATGAAAAACATCTTGTGTTGAGAGTTTATCCTGTTTTTCCTTGAAAGTGCAGTAACAGTGTCGACAGCGCAAGTTGCAACGTCCGGTAAGTTCGAAATGACCGCTCAAAGGGATATTATTACGGAAAGACCATAAGTTGATAGCACTAGACGGGGACGGCTGAATTGTGATTGATTTACTGGAAACTTTTTCTGGTATGGTGTTCTTTGGATATCCATTATCAACGAAACCTAAAGTGCTAAGTCTCTGCAACACATCAATATCTTCAAGCTTCCAATCTTTGTGATTGAGCAGTCTGACCCAAATTTCCTGCGCTGAATCAGAAAGGAACAACATGTTCTTGCTTTGGTTGTTTACGACAACTGTGACAGGACCATAGTGGCGATAGATCAGATGTGTTGGTATAGAGTATGTCATAGTACTATAGCGTGCTTAATAAGTTGCTTAAGTCATCATTAATATAGCTAACGCCGAGGGTAACCTGCCCGCCAAAGCGGTAACCTGCCCGCCAAAGCGGTAAGCTGATAGGCGCACCTCTTCGGCGGGTCAGGTTGACCCAAATGTTAGCTCGTGTTTAGATGAATGTGACTACCCCCGATAACCATCCGATATTAAATACACTTTTTAGGTGTTGGCTGTTTGTCAGAAATCTCATCTACTATTCCTTTTCTCTCTGCGTCCTCCGCATCAAGATAAAGATCCTCACTATTCGATATATATGGTTTAATATATTCGAAACTACCACCAAAGCAATCAGAATAGATGTCATTCACATTTGATTGAAGAATTTCAACGCTTGTAGATATTTTTTCTAGTTTGTCGGGCGTATAATTTGTAAGTTTCCATTTAATGGCATGGATCATAAATTGAGAATTTGGATGTGCGAACTTCTTTTCCCCTAAACAATAAAGTTGAACCGCATCACTACCAATATTCATTGCGTTGTTTGTAGTTATCGTTACTGGCAGTGACTTTGTTATATTTTAAGCCGCCATCGAATCTTTTGGATCCCCTCAAGGGCTATTTATATTAATGTGGAAATCATCATTTCCAGAAGCATACTCCGATAGAATAGTCTTTACAAGGTATCCTGAGCTTGCACCATTTACGTTTCCGAAATAATTGATAACGATCGGGGTTCTGAGGGTTGAGTCGGCTTCTGTCGATACGAATTCAAGTGCTTTCAATTTATTTAATGCATTTTTTGGCCTTGATCATCCCTCGGTCCAAAACCAACAATTTCAGTAGGTGATCAGCGCGAGGCATGGGGCGGCAGGAGTCCGGGAAAGGCGTAGTCTTGGAGGTGCAACCCAACCCAAGGACAGCGCCGATG
>NZ_NRRS01000075.1 GCF_016583795.1 Rhabdochromatium marinum
CTCTATAATCAACACATCCCCCAACGCGCGCTCGGGCATGTCGCTCCCATTCAGGCATTGAAGCAATGGTATGAAAAGCAGCCGGATCTATTCGTAAAACGTCCTAACAATCTCCCGGGACTTGACAAATAAGGATAAACAAATATCCAATCCACTTACCCTGGTTGGTCAGCGGATACATATCACCATAGCCAACCGTGGTCATGGTGACGACCGAATACCAGATGGCCTCACCCAGATTGGTGATACTGGGGTCCTCGGCGGCCTGCTCGAAGTAAATCAGCGTGGCAAGCAGCCCGAGATAAACAGCAAGTACTACCAACACCACGCCAAGCGTTTTTACAATTTTCCCCAATTTCATTGGACTCTGCCCCCCAAAACAAGCGTAGATTTATATACAATCCGACGGATAATCGTCAAGCAGCCAACCCTTGCAACCAACAGCAATAGCGGCGTCTAAAACACACTAAAAGCAAAAGCCGCCGCAAACGCCATTCTTCCAGATCATTTTTAATCTCTGGCGAAATCGTGTTATGGTTTCGTTGACCGGGTACAGAACCCGGAGCCTCCGCCCCATGAGTTGGGTCAGGCTTGAAAGATCACGCCCCAGACCTTACAAATTGTCCTGCTTTATCACCAAACTGAAAAAATCCAACTGACGGAGTGACCCGATGAGCCAAACAACCACCTCAATACTGCTCGCAAGCCTCACGGCCGCCGCCCTGGGGCTGTCACAGGGCGCCCTGGCCGCCGATGCCGCCGCTCCTGAAGCCGCAGCCACGCCACCGGCTCCAGTCCAGGCTCCCGCGCCTACCCCCATGGCCGCACCCGAGTCTCCCGACACCATCATTGCACGCATGGAAGAGCGCCATAAGCAAATGATCGAGGAACGCGAGCGCCGCTATGAGCAACTGCGCAAGCAGGCCAGCGAGCTGGGCTTTGAAATGCCTGAAATGCCGCCTTGGGCACCGAGCGAACGCGCTGGCATGCCCTCGCCGGACTATGCGCCCTGGATCACGACTGAGGAGCGCAATGCCTTGCGCGAGAAGCGCTGGGAAGCCACCCGTGAACGCGCCGCCCAGCATGGAATTGAGCTGCCCGAGCTGCCACCCTGGAAGGCCGCCGAAGCACGTCGCGAGGCGATGCAAGAGCGCTTCGAGAAGTTCCGCACCACCATGGATGAACTCAACGAAGAACAGCGCCAAACCATTAAGGAAGTCATCGGGTCCATGCCCGCACTCGGCAACATGGGACGCAGCTGGCCGAGCCAGAGCCGCTGCCCGCATCCACGCCAACCCTGCAATTACCCCCGCTATGGCTATGGCCCCATGAGCGCTTCCGACATGATGGCCGCACCAGCCACCCCTGAAGCTCCTGAGGCCCCCGCTCAGCCCGAGGCTCCAGCGACCAACTAAAAAGCAAAGCCTCAACGGCCTGCCGCCACGCCGCCGCACCGGGCTTCAGGCCCAGCGGTGGCGCGGCCATGTCCCTTCACTCACCCCCATCCCTTGCCCCGCACCGTCACAGCCCCAGCTCACGCCAGCGTGCTTGCAGCCGCTTCATTGACACCGGATAGGCGGTGCCGAGCGACTGCGCGAAGAAAGACACCCGCAGCTCCTCCAGCATCCAGCGGATCTCATCGAGCCGCGCATCATCACGACCGGCCGCCTCGGCAGCCGCTTGCCGCTCGCGCCATTGATCCAACAACGGCGTCAGCTCTGCCAACTGCTCGCGATCCCGCCCGGCCGCATGCAACAGCTTCTCGGCCCGCTGCTGAATGGCTTTTAAATAACGCGGATACTGCTTGAGCTGAGGATAGGGCACCTGCTGCAAAAAGCCCTTGAACACCAAGGCATCCAACTGGCTCTGCATATCCCGCACCGAGTCCAGCCAATTGATCTGGGTGATACCGGCCAGTTGCTTACGCAGCGCCTGATAGGCGCCAAGAATATTGGCTGCCAGCTGGCACACCTCCTGCGCCACCCCGAACAGCTGCGGCTTGCCAGCCGCCACACAGGACTCGAAGGCCGTGCGGGTGCGCGGAAATTCCCGATTCTCGATAAAGGTCAGATCCAAACTCCGTGCGATCAGTTCATCGGCCAAATCAGGCGTTGCAGCCCCCTGATCCGGCCGGGTGCTCGCAGGTGACTTGGCTGCCTTGGGCGCCTTGGCATATTGCAGCCGCATACGATCCAGCCCCGGCAACTGGCGGCGCAGTGCGCGCATGTCAGCGGCCAAATGCAGCATGATCAACCGCCGCAGCCCGGCGCGCATGGCCGCAGCAGCGCTGGCCTCGGAGTCCAGCACCCGCACCGCCACGCTCTTGCCCTCATCGACCAGCGCCGGATAGCCGCGCAGATGAATACCGCCGCGCGTCAGGTCGATCTGCTCGGGCAGCTCGCCAAAATCCCAGCGCGTCAGACCCTCGCGTTCCAGGCCGGCGCTAGGAATCTCGGCGAAGCGCGCGCCGCCGGCCTGGCCATGCTGGCGCTTGAGCGCCACCAGATCCTCGCCGCAGGCCAAGGCGCGGCCATCCTGATCGATCAGCCGCACCTTCATGCGCAGATGTTCGGGAATCACGGCTTCATCCCAGGCGTCCTCGGGAATCACCTGACCGGTCAACGCCTTAATGGCTTCGCCCAGCGCCTGGACCAGTGGCCGCTCACTGGGTTTCAGACGTGCGGCGATCCGGGCGGCGGTATCGGGAATCGGCACCAAACCCTTGCGCAGCGGCTTGGGCAGGCCACGCAGCAGCGCGGTGATGCGTTCTTCCAGCAGGCCCGGCACCAGCCATTCCAGCCGCTCCGGCGCCACCTGATTGATCAAAGGCAGCGGCAGCACCAGGGTCACGCCATCGACCTGGCTGCCAGGATCGAAGTGATAGTCCAGCGGCAGCTCAGTGGCGCCAACGCGCAGGGCATCGGGAAAGGCCTCGGCGGTGATGTCGGCCGCCTCATGTCGCATCACATCCGCCAAGCTCAGATGCAACAGCTTGGGCTGCTTGTGCGTCGCCTTACGCAGCCAGCGCTCAAACTGCGGCTTGGAGTAGATGCCGCTAGGCACCCGCTGGTCGTAGAAGGCATAGATGGCCTCATCATCGACCAGAATGTCGCGGCGGCGCGATTTGGCCTCCAGATGGTGCACAGACTCAATCAGCTCGACATTGTGACGCCAGAAGGGTGCGCGGGTGTCAAAATCGCCTTCGGTCAGCGCAAAGCGCAGAAAGATCTCGCGCGCCTCGGTCGGATTGATGGGGCCATAGTTGACGCGCCGCTTGGCCACCAGTGTCAGACCATAGAGCGTCACCTTCTCAAAGGCCGCCACCTGCCCGGCGCGCGCCTGCCAGTGGGGTTCGAAATACTCGCGCTTGAGCAGATGCGCGCCAGCCGCCTCGATCCAGGCCGGCTGCACCCTGGCCACCGTGCGACCATACTGTCGGGTGGTTTCGACCCGCTCGGCGACCAGAATCCATTTCGGCGTCTTTGCACCCCCCGGCTGCGCCTGTCCGCCCCGCTGGAGCTTGGGCGCCAGCCCGGAACCGGGATGAATAAAGAAGCGCCCATTGCGTGCACCCTGGTACTCACGCTGCTCGTCCTTGAAGCCGATGTTACTCAGCAGCCCGGTCAGGAGTGCGCGGTGAATTTCCTCGTAGCTGCCCTCGGCCTGGTTCTCCTTAAAGCCCATCTCGGTGAGTTGCTCACGCAGCTGACTGTGAATATCGCGCCATTCCTGCACCCGGGTCCAGGACAGGAAATGCAGCCGGCACAGGTTCTGGAACTTGCGCCGCGACAGCGCCTTGCGCTCCTGCTCCAGGAAACGCCACAGATTCAGAAAGGCGAGAAAATCCGAGTCCTCATGACGGAAGGTGGCATGGATCTCATCGGCGGCCTGTTGCTTCTCCAATGGGCGCTCGCGCGGGTCTTGCACGCTCAGGGCGGCGGCGATAATCAGCAGTTCGCGCAGACAGTGGTGCTCGGCGCCGGCCAGCAACAGACGACCAATGCGCGGATCAACCGGCAGCCGCGCCAGCTGCCGCCCCAGCGGCGTCAACTGGCCCTGCGCATCGAGCGCGGCTAATTCCTCGAGTGTGCGATAGCCGTCGTTGATCAGGCGGCTGTCCGGGGCATCAATGAAGGGAAACCGCTCGATGGCGCCAAAACCAAGCAGCTTGAGCTGCAAAATGACCGCCGCCAGATTGGTGCGCTGAATCTCCGGCTCGGTAAACGCGGCACGCGCCTGGAAGTTGTCTTCGGCATACAGCCGTATGCAGATACCGTTAGCGATACGCCCGCAGCGCCCCTGACGCTGATTGGCCGACGCCTGCGAGATACGCTCCACCGGCAGGCGCTGCACCTTGGTGCGATGGCTGTAGCGGCTGATGCGCGCAAAACCCGGATCCACCACATAGTGAATCCCCGGCACCGTGAGCGAGGTCTCGGCAACATTGGTGGCCAGCACCACCCGCCGCGCCCCATGCGGCTGAAAAATCCGTGCCTGCTCGGCCGGTCCCTGCCGCGCATAGAGCGGCAGGATTTCGGTGGCCGGTGGATGATGCTTGCGCAGCGTCTCGGCGGTCTCGCGAATCTCGCGCTCCCCGGACAGAAACACCAGCACATCGCCGCGCCCTTCCCGCGCCAACTCCGACACCGCCTCGGAAATGGCGACCTGCATGGCCTCATCGCGCTCCCCGGCATGTTCCTCAGCCGGCGGGCGATAGCGGGTCTCCACCGGATAGGTGCGCCCGGAAATCTCGATGATGGGCGCCGGCTGGCCCTTGGCATCAGCGAAATGGCGCGCGAACCGCTGTGGGTCGATGGTCGCCGAGGTGACAATGACCTTCAGCTCCGGGCGCCTGGGCAGCAGCTGTTGCAGCACCCCGAGCAGGAAATCGATGTTCAGGCTGCGCTCATGGGCCTCATCGATGATCAGGGTGTCGTATTCATTTAGCCAGCGATCCTGCTGGATCTCGGCCAGCAGCATGCCGTCAGTCAGCAACTTAATGCTGGTCTCTGGGCGCACCCGATCATGGAAGCGCACCTTGTAGCCGACCAGGCCGCCCAGCTCGGTGCTCAATTCTGCCGCGATGCGACTGGCCAGCGAGCGGGCGGCAATGCGTCGCGGCTGGGTGTGCCCAATGCGCCCCAAGCGCCCGCGCCCCAGCTCCAGGCAGATTTTCGGCAACTGGGTGGACTTACCCGAGCCAGTCTCGCCACAGAGCACAATGACCTGATGCTGATCGAGCAGCGCCGCAACCTCGTCCTTACGCTCGCTGACCGGCAAGTCCGGTGGATAGGCAATCACCGCCGGGCACTGCTGACGGCGCTGCTCCACCACGGCTTGCGAGTGCTCAATCGCGCGCCACAGATCCGCAAGCGCCGCTGCCGATGGCTGAGCCGCCGCCGACTTCGTCAGCCCCTTCAGCCACCGACGCAGCCGGTGGCGATCCCGCAGCAGGCAGGCGTTGAGATCAGCCGCGCTCGGAATCGCGCTGGGAGTGGCGGCAGGGATAGAGGCCGGGCTGGCAGTGGAACGCTGAGGTCCGTCCATGGCGGGGCACTTCGCTACATCGGGAAAAACGCCTATTATGCAATGTTCTCGCGCATGACAGGCAGGGGCGATATTTATCTTGCTCAAGCAGCCGTGTCATCTTACCGGAGCGTTCAAGCATTAAGGACTGAACAGCTAACATGGTTCCCGCTGATTCCACACAGGGCTTTCGGGTGGCACTACATGATACCGACGCCGCTGGCCGGCTGTTTTATGGCCATCTGTTTCGGCATCTGCACGATGCTTACGAGCAATGGATGCAAGCGCTCGGCTTCCCTCTGCCCGAACTTATCCGCAGCGGTGAGTTGCTGCTGCCCCTCATCCATGCTGAAGCTCAGTATCGCGCGCCCATGTGTCATGGCAACTGGGTGCGCATTGAACTGGCACTACAACAGCTCGAAGCCACTCGCTTCACCCTGGGCTACCGCTGTTTGATACACGAAGACACTCTAGCCGCAACTGCCCAGACCCGTCATTGCTGCATCGACCCACAGCGCCAGAAACCCACCCCTTTGCCGCCCGCCCTGGCACAAGCCTTGAAAGAGGTGTCATCAGTCTGAGCCGACGATGAATTTCAATGCTAAGATGCCGCGCAGCGGTCACTGACCATCACCTGTCACAGCATCGACTCCAGTCGCTTCGGCGCGCCATGACTGATTCCCAAGCCCAAACCGAAAAACAAGCACGTAATGCTGAGATTCTCGCACGCCTGCGCGCCAATTTTGGTGAGGAGCGCGACAATGCGCTTGCAGATATTGATGGATTCAGCATGCTGTCGTTGTTCCTGCGTCCGCTGCCCCGGTCGCCGGATGCCGAGCCGGATGCCGATGATGCGGCCAAGGCGAATGCAAATGCGAGCCTGACGCACACCGATCTTGCCGAGTTGCGACGCCAAAAGCGGCTACGGCGCCGTGACGCTCCCAGCGCGCACAGTCTGCCAGTCCCGCCGGAAGCCCATCAGGGCAGCGCCGGTTACGCGAATTTTCTGGAACAGCTGCCCCAGTTGCGCGAGCAGTTTGGTGCCTGGCTGGCCAGTGTCGATGTTGACTATATCCCCAGTTCATCGTCGTTAGAGGAGCTCAAAGCCTTACAGGCCAAGACCGAGCAACGCCTGGGCCTGCTAAAAACCATGACAGCCGAGACACAGTGTGAGCTTGATCAGCTCATCATCACGATCCGCGCAATGGAAGCGACCCAAGCGGAGTGATCGGCCTTAAAGCCGTCAGTCGCCACAGTCGTCAGCAGTCAAGGAATGGTTCCCGATCCACTCATTATTCTGTCGCCGCCGCGGTCGTTTTCCTCGGTCATCTCGACCATGCTCGGCGAGCATCCCGAGCTGTATGGCTTCCCGGAATTGCATGTGTTTGCTGTGCGCACGGTCACGGCGCTGCTGGAGCGCGAAGCCGGCAAAGGCAACTACAGCGGCCCGCCTGGATTGCTGCGTGCCCTCGCACAACTGCATGAGGGTCGCCAGACCACCGGTGGCATTCTGCGCGCCGGCCTGTGGCTGAACGCTAGGCGCGACTGGACGATCAAAGCGCTGCTTGATGACCTGCTGGCAAAGGTCGCGCCGCGTATTGGCATCGAGAAAAGCCCGGTCAACTGCATGAACATGGCCTTTCTCGCCAATGTACAGCGCTGCTATCCGCGCGCCAGATATGTGCATCTGACCCGACACCCGGTCGCCACGCGTGCATCCATGCAAAGCTTCTTTCATCAGGCGAAAACCTTGCGCGCGCGCGGTGCAGGCGGCACGACGCTGGGCTTTGATCACTTGCTACTGTGGTACCGCATGCACCGCAATATCCTCGAATTCACCGCCCCCATGCCAGACAGCCAAGTGCTGCGGATCAAGGGCGAACAACTCTTGTCTGAACCTGATCGCTATCTGCCGCAAATCGCTGAATGGCTGGGGGTGCGCACCGACGCCAGCGCCATTGCGGCGATGAAACACCCGGAACGCTCACCCTATGCCTGCATTGGTCCCAGCCCAGCCCGCGGCGGCAATGACAGCAAATTCATGCACAATCCCAGGCTGCGCACCGGCCAGGTGCAAGAACCCCGTCTAGCGGACCTGCTGGCCGCAAGCCCGCTCCCCTGGCTCTCGTCGGAAGGACATCAAATGCTCACCGCCGCACGCCTGAAAATGGTTGAGGATGATGTCATGACCAACGAAGTGCTCGGCCTGACCCGGCGCCTTGGCTACCAGTGATGCTTGGGCGCCGTCCTGACCACGACTTTGATTGCGCTGTCTCTGTCAGCGCTTTGTTCATGTTTCAGCTCAGCCAGGCGACTTGCTCATGACCTCGCACGGATTCTGCCACGACATCACACCGGAACCTGACCTCGTTGCCAGCCCAGCACGCAATCAGCCGGCGCCGACTGGCTGGGCCATGGACATCGGCATCCACAACAACTGGCTCTATCTGGCCCGGATTGACTATCAGCGCGAAACCGACAGCAGTCGGTTGCAGGTGCAGGCCTGTGAACTGGCCAGTGGCCACTGGCAAGCCGTGCTGAACAATCATGCGCTGACGCCAATCGAGGATCGCAAGGGGGCCATTGCTGATGCGCGCTGCCAACTGACCTGGGTGCAAACAGAGACAGACCAGGCAACCCAACTCACCTTGGAAGCCGCCTCGCCTGGTGGATGCTGGCGACTGAGGGCCACCTCAGCCTCACCGCTGGCGCCCTTGGAGGAAATCACTGCCGACGGTACAGCAATCTCCCCTTGTTCCGATCTGCATGACTGGCTCGCCACACTTGAGCTTGAGCCTGAGATTGTGTCGCGTATTACCCATACCATTGACTGTTCCGGGCAGCTTTACTTGGCATTGAAGGATCGGGAAGCCGGCTTCAGCCTTCTGAGCGCGGATCTTCAATCCCGTCGCCTCCATGATCACCCGGTACTTGCACGCGGTGCTGAACGCTATCTGCACAATGCCGAGATCTTTGCGCTGACCACCCTGAATGACAAGTTGTTTCTCGCCGCCGGCACCCCAGCGACGGCCCGGACACCAGATTCGGCTTATTTTGATTATCAGGGCTTTGAGCTATTGCAGGTCGATCCCAGCAGCGGCGATTGGGAGATCCTTGTCGGTGTGCCGCGTCCCTCACCTGCTGGACTCAAGCTGCCCTTATCGGCGCTGGGTCCCAGTCTCAATACCCGCCAGACAGGAGCAACCTGGCGGCGTGAATGGCAACTCTTGCATGCGCAAGCCGGGTGTCTACTGCTGGCAACCAGTGACGAGGACGGACTGCGCCTGTGGTATTCCTATAACGGCATCGATTGGCAAAGCATTGCCACCGATGCTTTCCAGTCACTGGATCAGATCGAACGCTGCCAGGCCCTGGAATGCGGGCCAAGCACGCTGGTTTTGCGGGTGGAAACGACAAATTTCGATGCACAACAACAAACGCAGTTGTTTTTGTTGCATCTCGATCAGATTGAGCCAAGCAGCCAGATCGAGCCCACCAGCAATCATCACATCAGCTAATCATCGCAACCACTATGCTCCGGCCGCGACAGTCACGACGCCTCCAGCCGCACGCAACCGCCACAATCGCGCGCGCCCCAAACGAACCCTGGTCAGCTGAGATCGCACCAGAGCACTGCGACCCCAGCATCGACCAATGGCGTGACGCTCATCTGGTCATGCGCGCGGCTACACCCAACGCCCAGGGGCAATTATTCCTGTTTCTGTGCGGCTCCTATGGCATCCCGGCACGCCAACGCCTGATCACCACTGTCGCGGCCCAGCTCGGTTATCATGCCATCAATCTGAGCTACCCCAATGCCTGGACGGTTGGTGGCCTGTGCCAGGACAGCCGGGATCCGGACTGCCATGGTCAGGTGCGCCTGGATCTCCTCGACGGCGGGCAGCGCTCAGGGTTGTTAACACTCGCGCCGGCCCAGGCGATTGAACCGCGCCTGCGGGCATTACTCAAGTATCTGATCACTCAGTACCCTGAGCAGGGATGGGAGCAATTTCTCACCAGTGCCGGCGCAATCCAATGGCCCAAGCTGGTTGTGGCTGGACATTCTCAGGGCGGTGGACACGCAGCAATGATCGGCAAATGCCACCCGGTGGCGCGCGTCGTCATGCTGGCCGCACCGGCCGATTATGTACGCACCATTGAGCAACAGGCCCGCTGGCTGAACATGGCCGGCGCCACACCGGCATCACGCCACTTTGGCTTTGTCCACGCTCAGGACCAGGGCTTTGAGAAAATCCTGCGCTCCTGGGAACTTCTGGGACTCGACATCCACTCCCCGGTTGAGGTCGATGACGCAGAACCACCCTACCAGGGGGCCCAGTGCCTGATAACCACCATCACCGGGGTGCGTCGCGAGAAATACCACGCCAGCGTGGCGCAGGATAATCTCACGCCCAGCCGCGTGGATGGTCGGGCACTCTTTGAGCCCGTCTGGCGCTACCTGCTCAGCCCCGAACGGCTGAACGCCGATGCCTGAGTCTTCAACCACCAAGGCCGCAAGCACGTCATCCTTGGTAACGGCCCCCTTCCTGATCCTGCTCTCGCCACCGCGCTCCTTTTCCTCGGTGGTGTCGACCATGATCGGGCAGCACCCTGAACTCTATGGCTTTCCCGAACTACATCTGTTCATCGGTGACACCGTACAGGAAATGCTGGATCGCGAATATCGCGCCGGCAATCACTTCGGCCCATCCGGTCTGCTACGCACCATCGCCCAGCTTGAGTTCGGTCACCAGACCCGAGCGACCATCGCGCATGCAATTGCCTGGCTCAACGAGCGCAAACTCTGGTCAACCCGCGACCTGATGGAACATCTGCGCATGCGGGTTGCGCCACGCATCGGTATCGAGAAAAGCCCGATCACCGCACTCAGACCCCTGGATCTGGAACGCACGTGGGTCTTCTATCCCAAAGCTTATTTCCTGCATCTGACCCGGCACCCGGTCAGCACCAGCCGCTCCATGGACTTGTTTCTGCAACAGCGCAGCCGCAGCGACAAACAGCGTCCATTCAACAACCTGCTGTCCTGGTACCGGTTTCACCACAATATTCTCAGTTTTACCCGCAGCCTCCCTCCAGGACAGTCAATGATGGTCAAAGGCGAGGATATTCTGTCGGATCCCGACCGCTATCTGGCGCAAATTGCCGAATGGCTTGGAGTGCGCACCGATGATGCGGCCATTGCCGCAATGAAGCACCCCGAGTATTCGCCCTACGCTTACTATGGTCCAACACCGGCAAATGGCGGCAACGACAGCAACTTTATGCGCAACCCGGTGTTTCGCCCCGGTCGGGTCAAGGAGCCATCGCTGAAGGATTTTCTTGCCCGCGAAGCCATCGAATGGATCAGTCCGCAGGAGCGCGAGTCCCTGGCCACCGCCGGCTATGCCCTGGCCGAATCCAGCGCCCTGACGCAAGACGTCACCGCCCTCGCCCACCGTCTCGGTTACCACTGAAGCCAGGCGGCGGACATCGCCCGCCGCTGCCAGCCCCGCGATGCCCCAACCTCCCCGCTCAACCAACCCAGCTCCCCGCTTGCGCCAGGATCTGCTGGTCAGCCCACACCACGACGGCGATCCGGAGGCTGGCGTCCAGATCCAGGATCCTGACACTGGCGACTGTTATGAGTTCGACGCCCAGACATACAAGCTGTTGCAAGCCTTCGATGGCACAACCTCATGTGCCGCCATCGCCACCAGCTTTAATGCCAGTTTCAACACCAGCCTTTCCACCGAGGATGTCGAAGCCTTCCGCGACTCCGCTCTCAATAGCCGACTAATCGAATATCCCTCTCACTTATCGGATCAGAGTGCAACGCCAACAGTTGCCAAACACCCGGCACCAAGTGCGATCAATGCCGCACAGCAGGCTGAGGTGAAAACTCAGACTGAGTCTGAGTCTGAGCTCAATGCCACCGCAGTCGCGGAGACATCCGAAGACTCAGCCGCCGCAGACACTCGCTGGGTGCTTGGCAATCCCACCGGCTTCTTTACCGGCCTGGCCCATGTGCTGCGTCCGCTGCGTTGGGCCTTTCTGCTCGGCAACTGGAGTCTGGTGTTCCTGGTGCCTCTGGCGCTTTACACCCTGTTCGACAACCAGCTGCAAATGAGCCAGGATCTGGCCCGGCTCGGCCAGTCCATGTCCTATTTCGGTCGTCTGGTGTTCAGCCTGGTGCTGATCAACCTGCTGCGTTGCCTGGTGCAGGGCACCTTGATCGCCTATTACGGCGGAACCGTGCACAGCTTCGGCCTGCGGCTGCGTTTTGGCATCATCCCGCGCTTTTTTATCGACAAGCGCGCCATTGGCGACTTCAACCGCTCCGCCCAACTGTGGTGCTGGGGCTCCAACCTGCTGTTTCGCCTGGTGCTCTTCAGCGCTGCCACCCTGGGCTGGTATCTGCTGCGCGACAGTGGCCGTTCACTCGCCATCCATGCCATCGTGGTCAGCCATGCCGCCCTGCTGACCTTTCTGCTGCTGAGTGTGCCGCTGCGTCCTTCCGACGGCTACCGCTGGATGATGACCCTACTGCGGCAGCCGCTGAGCACTCTGAAGCTGGCCCTGATGGTGCTGCGCGCCCGTATCACCGGCCAACCGCTGCCCAGCAGTCTGCGCCCGGCAAAAGCCCGACGCCTGCTGCTCTATGCATTGGCCCTGATCACCTTCTGGACCTGGGCCTTTGTGCGCATTTCCAGTCATATCGCGCGCGGTCTGATCGAGAGCTTTCCGAACATTTTCGGCGCCGCCACCGAAGCCATTATTCTGGTATCCGTGGTGCTCCTGATGGCCCGCTGGGCACTCAAGCGCATCGCCCGCACCCAGGGAAACGCCGGCCGGGAGGCAAGCGCTACCGCTACCGCCACTACATCACCCCTGACCCGCTATCTGCCACGCCTGCTGCTGCTGGCTTTGGTCATTGCTGTGCTGATTCTGCCCTTCCCCTACCGCCCCGGCGGCGCCGTCATCCTGCGCACGCCTGAACAGCAGGACATCCAGGCACCCATCTCCGGCCAGCTGATTGAGGTGCGCTACCGCGGTGGCGATGGCACCCTGATTGAGGCTGGAGCCACCGTGGCCGTGATGCTGTCGGACGAACTCGAAGGGCAACTGGCTGCGCTGCAGGAGCAACTGCGCGAACAGGAAGCTGAACTCGCGCAGCGCCGCGCCCGCCTAGCACAAACCCTGGCCGGCACCCGCCCGGAACTCATCACCGAGGCCCGCGCCCGGGTGGCACGGGCGCGCGAGGAAATGACGCTCGCCAGCCAACAGCTCGAAACCGCCCGCATCACCTCCGGCTACAGTGATCGCGAACTTGAGCGCATTCATCAACTGCCGGCGGGTATT
This sequence comes from Rhabdochromatium marinum, assembly GCF_016583795.1. Lineage (GTDB taxonomy): Bacteria > Pseudomonadota > Gammaproteobacteria > Chromatiales > Chromatiaceae > Rhabdochromatium > Rhabdochromatium marinum. The sequence continues at coordinate 12,886 of NZ_NRRS01000075.1, forward strand.
ATTTCGGAGCTTGAGGTCACACGCAGCGAGAAACAGGCGGCCATTGACCGCCAACGCATCCATGAGTTTGAAACCACGGTCGCCGCACGCCGCCAGGGACTGCAAGAAGCCGCCGCCCAGTTGACCCGGCTCGAAAACGGCGCGACCAAGGAAGAGATTGAAATCGCCCGGCAGGAAGTCGCCGAGGCGCAAGCGGGACTGCGGCAGCTGCAACACAGGCTGGACCTGACCCAGAGCCAGCTCAAGGGCACCCAGCTGCGCATGCCCTTCAGTGGCTTTCTGGTCGATGCCTATTTGAACAAGAAGCGCGGTCGTTTTTTGGCCCGTGGCGACACCTTCGCCCGCGCCCAGATGCGTCGCGAACCGCAGGTGGAAATGATTCTGCCGGAAGCGGAAATCGCTGGAATTGATGTCGGCGCCAGCGCCGAGATCCGCCTGCAAGCCTACCCGACCCGCACCTTTCGCGGTCGGGTCATTGCCGTCGAACCGACCGGTAGCGAAGCCGTCTTTGGACGCACCTTCACGGTGCTGATTGAGCTGCTGGACACCGAACCCTTCGTGCTCAAACCCGGCATGTCCGGCTATGGAAAAATCCTCAGTGGCGACAAACCGCTGTATTTGCAGCTCAGCCGCCCCCTGACGCGCTTTATCACCATCGAGATGTGGTCGTGGATTCCTTAAACTTCAACCCTTAACCGTAACCAAAGAGTTGCGCCAGTGCGATGGTTTCAGGGGTCAAGCGCCCGCCATCCGTCCGCCAGGGCAGCGGCTGCTCCAGGGGGGCCGGCGCCGGAGGGGACAGCGGCTGAGCTGGATCCTTGAGAAATTCGGCATCCATTCCCCCCTCAGCGCCATAGGGGCCAACCCCGGCGTAGGGCGACTGCTCAGGGCGACACATGGCTTCAAACTGTGCTTGACTCCAGGCCAGACCGAGCCAGGCACAGAGGCGCGCCAGCGCCAGTCGCGCATCTCCTAGCAGATCCTCCACACGCAACTGATACTGCAACTCATCCGGCACCCCATGCAAAAAATCCAGAATACCCCGATGGCGCCGATACCAATCAATCTGGGGGTCTGGAACCGGGTTTAACCCGGTCTTGTCCAAGGCATCCGCTAGGTAGAGACGCGCCAGCCCGTCCGGATCGCTGAACCAGGTACGACACTGATCCCAGGGATGCCGGGTCAGATGCAAAAACCGGCCCTGCGGAAACGCGTGGCGCAGCTGGGTCAGACGCGCGGCCCAGGTTGGTGCAGAATAAGCCTCGCCATAGACCACCAAGCGGCGTGGCGCAACCTGCGCGCACAACTCGGCCAACACCTCACTGGTGGTCATGTGCGCGCGCCGATACAGCCAGCGGCGTGCCATATCGATGGACTCTAGCGTCTGCTCACCACCATAGAGCTGGGCGATGGTTCGCAACAGACCCTGAGTACCCTGAGCGGGCAAGGCATCGAACAGATCCACCACCCGATCAGCCGCCAGGAGATTAAGCTCGGCGGGCGCATAAACCGCCGCATGCTGACCCAGCATGGCCGCGAGTCGCGATCCGAAGGAATGCGGAGTGGTTAGCAGAAACAACGGAGAAGGAAAGGCCATGCAAGACTCAAGCGGTTTCAAGCGGTGACATCTGTCACCGCAGAGCAACGATTCTGATAAAATTTCAAGGTTACCACCAAATAGAGCGTCAGGCCCGCACATGGAGTCCACCTCAGCCACTCACAACGACAGGCACAGCACAGCCGCTCCGGCCGCAGCCCCGCCCACCCACGCCGCCCATGTCGGCCTAACGCCGCAGGACGTGCAGACGCGGGTGCTGCCGTTTCTGGCCGAACTGGTTCCGGAGTGGGAATTCGAGGGCTGGGAGGAACAGATCAACGCCGAGACCCGGTTGATCGCCGATCTGGGGCTTACCTCGGTGGAATTCATTGACCTCTTCGTGGCCATCGAAAAAACCTTCGGGCGCACCATCGGCTTCCACGATCTACTGATGGTTGAGGGGCGCTATATTGATGACCTGCGCCTGGGTCAGCTGGCTGACTTTGTCTGTCAGCGTCTTGAGGCCAGTCCAGTGTCAAGCACTGGATCGGGCACTGGCGCCGCCGCACACCCACCCGATCTAGCCCCAGGGAGCCCAGCACTGGCGAGCAACCGCGCGGCACATCGCATCGATCACAGCGACATCGAACGCTTTGCGGCCATGATTCCGCAACCGCACCCCTCAGAGCCGCTAGCCCAACGCAATCCGCGCGCGATTTTTCTGCTCTCGGCTCCGCGCTCCGGCTCCACCCTGTTGCAGGCCATTCTGGCCGGACATCCTATGTTGTTCGCGCCGCCTGAGCTGCATTTGCTGTGGTTCAAGGATCTCGCCGAACGCCGCGCCGCCTTTCATCACCCGGAGAACCGTCATCTCACCAGTGGTGCCATTCGTGCGCTCATGGCGCTGGATGGCCTGTCCGCCGGGGCCGCCAGCGCGCAGATCCAGGCCCTCGAGTCCCAACAGCTGCCGATCAGCGATTTCTACCGGCTGTTGCAGCACCGCTGTAGCGCCAATCAGCCCGGCACACGGTGGCTGGTGGACAAGACACCGGCCTATGCTTACTCGCGTCCCGTGTTGGATCGCGCCGAACACTTGTTCGAGGAACCGCTGTACATCCATCTGGTGCGCCACCCCGGCGGTATGACGCGCTCCTTCATTGATGCCAAGCTGGAGCGCACTGTCCCCTTCATGCAGCGCCATGCCAACAGCTTCAGCACCGAGCAATTCGCCGAACTCGCCTGGCTGACCTGCAACGGCAATATCACCGCCTGCCTCGCCCAGATTCCAGCCCAGCGCCACTACAGCCTCCGCTACGAAGATCTGGTCTCCGCGCCCGAGCCAACCCTGCGCGCCCTGTGCGCATGGCTCGGACTCGACTTCCAGCCTGCCATGCTCGATCCCTATGCAGCCCCCGAGGCGCGCATGCTCGATGGCTTGCAGCGAGTGGGCGAGTTCAGCGGCGATCTCAAATTTCATCTGCATGATCGCATTGAGGCCGATGCGGCTTGGCGCTGGCAGCGCTTTGACACGGGACAATGGCTCAGTGAGGCCAGTTGGCAACTGGCCGACCAGCTGGGATACCCGCGTGGCGGCTAGGCCCCCAGCTGCACGCCCGGATCCCCGCCCCGGCCTGCGTTCGCGTCAGTTTCAGCGCATCAGCGCTAACGGTCTGGGCGATCCGTACAACAGCTACGCCTACTCAGCCGCCTGGTTTCAGGAGCATCTCTACATTGGCACCGGCCGCGCGAATCTCTGTCTGCTGAAATTCGCCATGCCCTATGTCAGCATTGACACTTGGCCCATCGACTGCCCGCATCGCAACTACACCCCGGAATTCGAACAGCAGGCCGCGCGCGGCGAAATCTGGCGTCATCATCCCAAGTCACGCCAGTGGCAGCGCTGTTATCAGGCACCTCTGGTAAGCGATCCGCACGACGGCTGCACCTACAGCCGCGATCTTGGCTATCGCGCCATGACGGTGTTTCAGGGCACTTCCGATGCCGAGCCAGCGCTCTATGTTGCCAGCTGGTCACGCTCGCGCGGCACCGGCCCCGAGCTGCTGCGCTCCCAGGACGGGCAGCACTTCGAGACCCTGCCCAACCCCAGATTCACCAGTCAAGACCAAGCTCTGGTGGTCACCGCCATCCGCACTCTGGTGCCCTTTAAGGGCCAGCTGTTCACCGCACCGACCGGAGCGAGCAAAGGCAATGTCAACGCCGCCTGGAACTCGCTGATCTTTGCCACCCGGGATCCCGCCTCTGGACGCTGGCAATCGGTGAATGATCCCGGCTTCGACAGCCCACCCGAGGTGATCGTGGTCTATGAGATGGCCGTCTGTCACGGCTATCTGTACGCCGGCACCGGCGGCGCCAATGGGTTTCAGCTGTGGCGCACCCGTGCGGAAGGTGATCCACCCTATCAATGGGAGAAAATACTTGAAGGCGGCGCCGGGCGCGGTGCGCTCAATCAGGGCACGGTGAGCCTGATCGCCTTCGGCGAGCATCTCTACATTGGCACCGGCATCCAAAACGGTGGCTATGATCACCGCTTTCAGGTCGGCCCGGCGGCAGCGGAAATTCTGCGCGTGCACGAAAACGGCGACTGGGATATTGTGGTTGGCAATGCGCGTGACGGCAAAGAACCGCTCAGCGCCATGGGCGCCGGCTTCAACAATTATTTCTGCGGTTACATCTGGCGCTTCGGCGTCCATGACGGCTGGCTCTACGCCGGCACCATGGACTGGACGGTGATCCTGCGCTATGTCGATCTGAGTGCCAAACCCTGGAAATCCTCCAAACTGCTGGCCGCTGCCGGGGTCGAGGACTTCATCGCCATGCAGGGCGGTTTCGACCTGTGGCGCAGCTGGGATGGCGAGAACTGGATCAATGTCACCCGCACCGGCTTTGACAATGCCTTTAACTACGGCTGCCGCAATCTGATCTCCAGCCCGCACGGACTCTTTGTCGGCACCGCCAATCCCTTCGCCCCCCAGGTAGCCACCCAAAGCGACGGCGCCTGGACCTATCGCGACAATCCCGCCGGCGGACTTGAAGTGCTGCTGGGCACCCCCCACCCCATAC
>NZ_NRRS01000076.1 GCF_016583795.1 Rhabdochromatium marinum
GGGCGCCAAGATTGTTTTGAGCTTACGTGCATTGGTTCAGTCGACCGGACGCTGGGCGCAATTCTGGGACAAGATCGATCAGTTCGGTGCTCAGCCTTGCTAAGGACATTATTGAAAGGTAGCACCCAGCCTCGCAATCTTTGATCACCGAGTAGAGATTGCGCAGCCCGTCGCGCAACTCACGCGCCAGTTCCGGGCGGGTCAGGTTGTCGAGAATGGGTTTGTCGTATTCGTCCACCAGCACCACGGTACGCCGCCCGTTGATGCGATGCGCCTGTTCAATCAGCCACTCGAAACAGCCAATGCTGTCCGACGGATCCGGGCAGGTCAGATGCAGCGCTTCGAGATTACGTCTGAGCTGCGCTCGGATGCGTTGCTCCAACTGCTCGCATGAGCGCACCACGCCGCCGCCAAAGCTAATCCGAATCACCGGATAGCGCAGCGACCAGTCCCAGTCAGGATGAATCGCCAGCCCGCGAAACAGCGCCTCGTTGCCGGCAAACAGCTCGCCAATGGTATCGATCAACAGGGATTTGCCAAAGCGGCGCGGTCGCGAGAGGAAATAAAAGCTGCCCTCGTCGATTAACCGGGCAATGAAGCCGGTCTTATCGACATAGTAATAGCCTTCCTCGCGCATCTTGGCGAAGGTCTGTATGCCAATGGGCAGTTTGCGACGTGACATGATCGCGACCGTGCGAATGCGGTGGCTGGACGGAACTGGACGGAGGCTGTAGCTGGAAGAGATCATCCAACAACAGCAGAAGAAAGTCGATGGCCGGAACTGATAAGCGACAATGGTCAGCGCTGCCAAGCGACAAGAGGTGCGAGACTTTATGGCCAGCATCGGCTAGGATGCGGCTTAATCACCAGATGACCAAGCATCCACACCCGTGCCGCCCGAAACGCCCCCCATGCCGACTCCGGCTGTACCAGACTCACCGCCCACCAAGCGCCCCAAAGCTGACAGCAAGCACCAAGCCAAGCAGTTTCTTGATCGTCACAAGCCGCTGACCGGCAGCTACCTGCGCCTTGCGATTGCTATGCACCTGGGCAGCGGTGCGCTGCTGATCGCTCAGGCCTGGATCCTTGCCCATGTGGTCAACGCCTTTGTCTTCGAGGGCGCTGATCGCGCGACCCTGACGCCCTGGATGCTGCCGTTGCTGGGGCTCTTTGCCCTGCGCGCGCTGCTGAGTTGGGCGGGCGAGCAAACCGCCTTTCGCGCCGCCGCCGGCGTCAAGCGCCATCTGCGCGATCGCGTCTACCGTCACATCCAAGCTATTGGGCCGCAATGGATGTCGGGTCAGCGCAGCGGGGCCTTGGCCGAGGATCTGACCAAAGGGATTGAGGCGCTGGAAGCCTACTTTGCCCGCTATCTGCCGGCCATGGCCATTACCATGCTGCTGCCACTGGCGATCCTGGTGGTGGTCGCGCCCCTCGACTGGCTCTCCAGTCTGGTGATGGCGCTGACTGCACCGCTGATTCCGATCTTCATGATCCTGATCGGCACCCGGGTCGAGGCCATCAATCAGCAGCAGTGGAAATCGCTGGCACGCATGGGGGCGCATTTTCTCGATGTGATTCAGGGGCTGACCACGCTCAAGCTGTTCAATGCCAGTCGCCGCGAGGCGCGGGTGATTGCAGAAATCTCGGAGGATTACCGCCGCCGCACCATGGAGGTGCTGCGGGTGGCCTTCCTGTCCTCGGCGGTGTTGGAGTTCTTCTCCACCCTGGGCATTGCCATTATTGCGGTCTTTATCGGTTTTCGCCTCTATCAGCTCGATCTGCCGCTGCCCGAGGCCATGGCCCCGCCGGAGATCAGCTTTCTGAACGGCTTTTTCATTCTGCTGCTGGCACCGGAGTTTTTTCTGCCCTTACGCAACCTGGGCACCCACTATCACGGACGTCTGGAAGCCATTGCCGCTGCTGAGCGCCTGGCCGAAATTCTCGCCACCCCCTTGCCCGAGCGCCCGATGATCGGCGCTGCATCCGCAGCATCCTCTGGTCAATGCCTAGCCAGTGACAGCCCCCTGGCCATTCGCTTTGAGGACGTACACTTTGCCTACGAAGCCGGACGCCCGGCACTCGCCGGTGCCAACTTTGTCATGAATCCCGGCGAACGCGTCGCTCTGGTCGGCCCCAGTGGCGCCGGCAAAACCACCATCGCCAATCTGCTGCTCGGCTTTGGTCAGCCCGATGCGGGACGGATTCTGATTGATGACCTCGCGCTGGCTGACCTCGACCTGAACGACTGGCGCCGCCGGTTGGCCTGGCTACCGCAGCGTCCGCGACTGTTTCAGGGCAGTGTGCTCGATAATATTCGCCTGGGCGCGCCCGAGGCCAGCCTGGAGGACAGCATAGCCGCCGCCCGACGCGCCCAAGCGGCGGAGTTTATTGACCAACTGCCCGAGGGCTATCACACCCGGGTTGGCGAACAAGGCGTCGGCCTCTCAGGTGGTCAAATCCAGCGCATCGCATTGGCCCGCGCTTTTCTGCGCGATGCGCGTCTGGTGATTCTTGATGAGGCCACCGCTAGCCTGGATCCAGCCAATGAGGCCCTGGTGCAGGCCGGCATTGACGCGCTGGCGCGCGATCGCGGTATGCTGATCATTGCCCACCGGCTTGCCACCGTGCGCCAGGCCGATTGCATTCTGGTGCTGGTCGGCGGGCGCATCGCCGAACAGGGTACCCATGATGAACTCCTAGCCCAGTGCGGTCATTACGCGCGCATGGCTCAGGGAACGCTGGATTCGCTGCCTCATCCGTCAAACGCGTCTGGAGCCACGTCATGAAAGAACTCCTGCGCCTATGGCAGCTGTTCAAACCCTACCGCCACTGGATCGGTGCGGGGTATCTGATTGCATTCATCACCCTGCTGGCCAATGTCACGCTGCTGGCCATTTCCGGCTGGTTCATCACCGCCATGGCGGTGGCGGGTGTCGGCGGTGTGGCGATGAATTACTTCACCCCGGCCACTCTGATCCGCGCCAGCGCCGTGGCACGCACCGGCGGACGCTATCTGGAACGTCTGGTCTCCCACGAGGCCACGCTGCGCCAGCTCTCCGGACTGCGCCTGTGGTTCTACAGCCATCTCGAACCCCTGGCTCCGGCGCGCCTGCAGGAATTTCACAGCGGCGATCTGCTGAGCCGCATCCGCGCCGATATCGATGCACTGGACAATTTCTATGTGCGGGTGCTGATTCCAGTGCTGGTCGCGATCAGCGCCACCCTGGGATTTTTTGTCTTTACCGCTGTCTATGATCTGCGCCTGGCGCTCAGTCTGCTGCTACTCCTGCTGCTGGCGGGTGTGGCCCTACCCACCGCCAGCCGCCACCTGGGTCGCACCCCCGGACGCCAACTGGTCGAGACCGAAGCCCAGCTGCGCCAAACCGTCATTGATGGCACCCAGGGGCTGTCTGAATTGCTGGTATTTGGTGCCGCTGACACCCATGCCCGCCGCCTGGATGCACTGAGTGCCGAGCTGATTGACGCCCAGGATCGCATGAGCCGCCTGGCTGGCCTGGCCCAGGGCGGCGTGGGCCTGTGCGCCAATCTGGCGCTGTGGCTGGCCATCTGGCTGGGTCTGCCGCTGCTCCAGCAAGGCACCCTGGCCCCGCCCCAGTTGGCCATGCTGGCGCTGCTGGCCTTGGCCAGCTTTGAGGCTGTGGCCCCGCTGCCATTGGCCTTTCAGCAGCTGGAGAGCACCCTGACCGCCGCCCGGCGCCTATTTGAAATTGTCGACACCACCCCGGCGGCCCCTGAACCCACCGGTCCGGCGCGCCATCCCCAGCACTTTGATCTCAGCGTGCGCGAACTTCACTTTCGCTATCCGCAGGCCGAGCGCGACGCGCTGAGCGATTTCAGCTTCGAGCTTCCGGCCGGCAAGCGCCTCGCCATCGTCGGACCAACCGGTAGTGGCAAAACAACCCTATTCAGTCTGCTGCTGCGCTTCTGGCTGCCGGATAGCGGCCGCATCGAACTGGGTGGCGTCCCGCTCAATGAACTCCAGGGCGAGGAACTGCGCCGCCATCTGGCCTTGATGTCACAGCACACGCATCTGTTCAATACCAGCATTCGCGATAATCTGCGACTCGCCGCGCCCGAGGCGAGCGAAGCCACGCTGCAAGACGCCTGCCGCACCGCACAGATTCACGACTTCATCGCTGCGCTGCCCGAGGGCTATGACACCTGGGTTGGGGAAACCGGCGTGCGCCTGTCCGGTGGTCAAGCCCGACGCATCGCTATCGCCCGCGCCCTGCTGAAAGATGCCCCCATCCTGTTGCTGGATGAACCCACCGAGGGCCTCGACGGCCCCACCGAACAGGCGCTGATGCAGGCGATTGATCAGATCATGATTGGTCGCAGCACCCTGCTGATTACTCACCGACCCATTGCACTGGCGCGCATGGATGAGATCCTGGTGCTCGATCAAGGGCGGATTGCCGAGCGCGGCAGCCATCAGGAACTGCTGAATGGATCGCTCTATCCGCGCTTGCTGGGGTTTAATGCCGATACGCCGGAATAATGAGCATGTCAATGATCCTATCAGCGCATTTCTTCGTTCAACAGGCTCAGAATGCGTGCGCCTGTCGCTGAGGTATCGCGCTGGCCATTGGCGTCATGGACGGTCACCCGGGTTTCGCCCTGGGTTTCGTTCAGGCGCACCTGATATTGCTTAACGCCGAGATCCTGGTCTTTCTTCCAGAAGGCCAAGCGCGCGCCCAGGCCTTTTTTCTTATCCTGGCGCTTGTTGGGATCATCGTAGCGGACAAAGAATACCCCTTCGGCGCGATTGCGATCTTCGACTGCGAAGCCACTGCGATCCAGTGCCAGACCGATCTGACGCCAGGCCTGGCGGAAGGGTTCGGAGACGATAAGCGCGCCGCCGGCGCCCTGCTCCAGACGCGCACTGCGCGCAGGCGTGCTCGATCCCTGCTGCGCCAACATGCGGCGCGCCTGCTGATCCGAGACCCCCAGGGACAGCATCAGACGCCGCAGCATGGCCACTTCCTTGCCCGGATCACTGGGCGCCGGCTCCCATACGGTGTTGGCCTCCTCGCCCAGGGTGTTGCGCACCAGGCGCTCTTCCATGGCACGATGTGAGAGGTACACTTCGGTGGTGCCAGCACGCGGACCCGCTTCGATGCGCACCCGATACTGATCGCGGGTGGAGGTACTGTAGAGACCATCGACCACCTTGCTGAACATCTTGGTAACGATGTCCTGGCGAATCTCGGCGCGATTTTCAATCCAGTCGGTCTTCATCACCCCGATGGCCGGTTCCTGCTCGACCAGCAAAATGCCCTGCTGACGCCAGAAGGCCACCACCTGTGGCCACACCAGCTGCGGGGTTTGATCAATCAGCAGCCAGCGTTTATCTCCGGAGCGCTCTAGTTCAACACCTGCCACGCTTGGCAACACCTCGCCGCTGCCAGCCACCCGCTGGCGGCGCTCGCGCGTGCCGCTGTATTCGGAATAGGTAGTGACCCCGCTGGCCGGCGGAATATCGAGCGCATCATCGAAGCTCGCAGCCGTCAAATCCGGCGGGAGCACCAGATTTTCCGAGGCCTCGCGCTGCTTTTTATATTCCAGCGTCCGGTCCGGCAGATATTTATCCAGCTTGGGTCCGGAGCCACAGCCGGCGATCAGCGACACGGCCACCAGGCTTCCGGCCAGCCGATAGGATGAGCGCCAGCCGGTGCGCAGATCCGAGTCTAAAAGTTTGGCTTCCATTAGCTTGGCTTCAATTTCGACGCTCATGGCGATTGGCTACCCCAGATGAACGCAACAGTCGCAGAGCGCGCCGCACAGATGGCAGGCGCCCGACCGAGCAAAGGCACGAGTGTACCCCATAACCGGCGCCAGGGCACAGTCGCCCCGCTGGTGGCCGGGCAGTGCCAGGCGGCCGACCAGCCCCATCAGTCGGAAATGCAGCCGAGATCCCACAGCAGCCCGCGCAGGCGCTCATGATGTTGTGCCGAGAGCCAGGTCAGCGGCAGGCGAATCCCCGGCTGGCACAGTCCCATCTCGGTCAGCGCCCATTTGACCGGAATCGGATTGGACTCAACAAAGAGCCCCTGATGCAGCGGATCGAGCGCAGCATTCAGCTCGCGGGCGGTTCGGGCATCACCGGCGAGCGCAGCAGCGCACATCGCCTGCATGCGTGCCGGCACCACATTCGTGGTGACTGAAATGACGCCATCGCCACCGGCGAGCATGAACTCGCAGCCGGTGCCATCATCACCACTGTAGAGCAGAAAATCTGCGCCACAGAGCGCCCGCAACCGCTCGACCCGGCTGAGATCGCCGGTGGCGTCCTTCAGCCCGACAATGTTGGGAATCTCAGCCAGGCGCGCCACCGTCTCCGGCAGCAGGTCGCAGGCGGTGCGCCCCGGGACGTTATAGAGCCACTGGGGCAGATCCACGGCCTCAGCGACGGCTTTGTGGTGCTGATACAGGCCTTCCTGGGTGGGCTTGTTGTAGTAGGGCGTCACCAGCAGCGCCGCGTCCGCGCCGGCCTCCTGCGCACAGCGGGTGAGACGAATCGCCTCAGTGGTTGAGTTCGCCCCCGTGCCGGCAATCACCGGAATGCGCCCGGCGGCCAGTTCCAGTGTCTTGGCGATCACCTCGCAGTGTTCCGCCTCGTCCAGGGTGGCCGACTCTCCGGTGGTGCCCACGGACACCAGGGCAACCGTGCCGGACTCGACATGCCAGTCCACCAACTGCCGCAGGGACTGCTCATCCACGGCTCCTGATGGCGTCATGGGCGTCACCAGGGCCACAATGCTGCCGCGCATCTGCTTCATTAGAATTGCTCCATCAGCGGGACCATCGCGCGACCAGGCATGCGGCGGTGCGATGCTTGCTCCCCAGTTGTCTAAAATCGCGATGGTAGCGCCTGGTTTTGATCCCTGGCAAGAAGGCTTCGCACTGCTTGCCGGCGCATGAGCGTGTTAAACTCAGAAAACCGCTCAATTCTTACATCAAAACGTCACAGCGAAACTTCCACTACCAGCGCAAGCGTCGAGGCTATGACTACGCAGAAAACCTTTCTTGTCATCTCCGCCCTTGGCGAAGACCATCCCGGCATTGTTGATCGACTGTCGAAAGCCATTCTTGACCAGGGCTGTAGCATCGAAGACAGCCGCATGACGGTGCTGGGCGGCGACTTTGCCGCCATCCTGCTGATCGAAGGGAAATGGAACACCCTGGCCAAAGTCGAAAACGTGATTCCCGAGTTGGAGCGCCAGCTCAAGTTGACCATCACGTGCAAACGTACTGGCGAGCGCGAGCGCGGTGGTAACAATATTCCCTATGCCGTCGATGTGGTCGCCATGGACCATCCGGGCATTGTGCATAATCTGGCCGGATTCTTCTCCGATCGTGGGATCAATATCGAGGACATGGCGACCAACACCTATGCCGCTGCTCATACCGGCACCCCGATGTTCGCCGTGCACATGACCGTCGGCATCCCGGCAGACACGCACATCGCCACCCTGCGCGAGGAATTCATGGATTATTGCGACGGACTCAACCTGGATGCCGTGCTGGAACCACTAAAAGCCTAAACGCCACCTAACCCAACAGAGTGATCAGGCCATTATGATAAAACGACACAACCAGACACTCTGCATCTTTGTCCTCGACACCAATGTGCTGATGCACGACCCCACGGCGATCTTCCGCTTCCATGAGCATCATGTGTTTCTGCCCATGATGGTGCTGGAGGAGCTCGACGCCGGCAAAAAAGGCTTATCGGAAGTCGCCCGCAATGCTCGTCAGGCCAGCCGTTTTCTCGATGAATTCATCCGGGACGCGCGCCGCGAGGACATTGAGGCCGGGCTACCCATCCACACCCTCAGCGATTCTGCCCGCGCCATTGCTGCGCCCCCCGCCGGCCGGCTGTTTTTCCAGACCAAACCGCTGAGCGCGCATCTGGCCGCTCATTTTCCCGGCACCAAAGCCGACAACGACATTCTGGCCGCCGCGCTGGAGCTGCGCGAACAGCATGCAGAGATGCAGGTCGTTCTGGTCTCCAAGGACATCAACCTGCGCATCAAGGCCACCGTGCTGGGCATTGCCGCCGAGGACTATGCCAACGATCAGGTGCTCGACGATGTTGATCTGCTCTATACCGGTCGGCGCTCCCTGGCGGCGGACTTCTGGGAGCACCACGCCAAAACACTCGATTCATGGAAAGAGGAAGGCCGCACCTTCTACCGCATCACCGGACCCCATCTGAGCGAGTGGTTTCCCGGTGAGTGCCTGTCCCTGGAAGCGGATCCGCCCTTTGAGGCCATGGTGCGCGAAAAACGCAGCGAGCAGGAAGCCATCATCGAGCTGGTCGAGGACTACAGCCTGCCGCGTCATCACGTCTGGGGCATTTGCGCACGCAATCCGGAACAAAACTTCGCACTCAACATGCTGATGAACCCGGAGATCGACTTCGTCACCCTGCTCGGCAGTGCCGGCACTGGCAAGACCCTGCTGACGCTGGCCGCCGGACTGGCGCAAGTGCTCGATCGCAGCATCTACCGCGAGATCATCATGACCCGGGTCACCGTCCCGGTGGGCGAGGACATCGGCTTTCTGCCTGGCACCGAGGAAGAAAAGATGGCTCCCTGGATGGGCGCCCTGATGGACAATCTGGAAGTGCTCACCCAAACCGAGGGCGGCGAATGGGGCCGCGCCGCCACCAACGACTTGGTGCGCAATCGCATTCGCATCTCCTCGCTCAACTACATGCGCGGGCGCACCTTTCTGCACAAATACATCATCCTTGATGAGGCGCAGAATCTAACCGCCAAGCAGATGAAGACCCTGATCACCCGCGCCGGCCCCGGCACCAAGATCGTCTGTCTGGGCAATATCGCGCAAATCGATACCCCCTATCTCACTGAAACCAGCTCCGGGCTGACCTATGTGGTTGATCGCTTTAAGCACTGGAACCACAGCGGCCATATCACCCTGATGCGCGGCGAACGCTCGCGGCTGGCGGATTTTGCCTCCGAACAACTGTAACGCCCGATTCTCTGCTACACCCGAACTGCCGCTATGGACATTGAGCTGATCGAAATCCGCGATTTTCTGGCCAGTCATCCGCCGTTTGACAATCTGCCGGAGGCGACGCTGGCGACCTTGCCCAAGCGTCTGACGGTGCGCTATCTGCGCCGCGGCTCCAGCTTCCCGCCGGAAGATGAAAAAACACCAGCGCTCTATATCCTGCGCAGCGGTGCCATCGAATTGCGTGATCGCAGTGGCGACCTGATCGGCAAGCTGGCCGAAGGCGACACGGCCCCCAGCGCTTGTGATGACCGACGCATTCAGCACAGCATTCTTGGCACCGCCTCGGAAGATACCCTGGTCTATTTGCTGCCCTGCGAGCTGCTCAGCAAGCTGCGGGCGGAACATCCTGAGTTTGCCGCCCATTTCGATCAATCGGTTTCGGAACGCCTGCGCCGCGCGCTCGACAGCATCAAGGAACGCGGCCCCATCTCCGGCACCAGCTTGATGACGGTGCGGGTGCGCGATCTGATCAATGCGCATCTGGTCAGCGCGCCCCCGGAAACCAGCATTGAGCAAGCGGCGCGCATCATGAGTGAGGGCCGTTGTTCATCGCTGATTGTCATGGAGGAAGGTCAGCTGCGCGGACTGCTGACGGTGCGCGATCTGCGCGACCGCTGCCTGGCCGCCGGTCTGTCGCCGCAGCGCCCGGTCAGCGAAATCATGACCCACACCCTGCACACCACCTCGGCCGATACCCTGGGCTTTCAGGCACTGATTACCATGTCGCGGCTCAATGTGCATCATTTGCCCGTGTTGCGTGACGGCGCCGTGATCGGGGTGATTTCCACCTCCGATCTGGTGCGCTTTCAGAGTGCCAATGCAGTCTATCTGGTCGGCGACATCCACAAGGCCGAAGACCTCAAAACCCTGGTCGCCACCGCGCGCAAGATCCCGGAAGTGCAGATTCATCTGGTCGCCTCCAGCGCCACGGCCGATCAGGTGGGTCAGGCCATCACGGCGGTCACGGATGCCATCAACCTGCGTCTGCTGGAATTGGCCGAGGCCGAGCTGGGCCCCCCGCCCTTCCCTTACTGCTGGATGGTCGGTGGCTCACAGGCGCGGCGCGAGCAGTCCGCGCATTCCGATCAGGACAATGCACTCCTGCTCGCCCAGACCCCCACGCCAGAACAGGCCGCTTATTTTCAGTCGCTCGCCACCCGGGTGACCGATGGCATGAATGCCTGTGGCTTTATTCATTGCCCCGGCGATGTGATGGCCTCAAATCCGCAATGGCGCCAGCCCCTGGCCACCTGGCGCCAGTACTTCTCCGACTGGATCGAACGCCCACAGCCGCAAGCACTGCTGAATGCCAGCGTGTTTTTCGATCTGCGTGCCCTGCATGACCCGGAACACCTGTTCCCCAGCCTGCAACGCGACATCCTGCGCAAAACCAGCGAGAACCGGATTTTCATCGCCCACATGGCCGCCAATGCCATTAAGCACCGACCGCCGCTGGGATTCTTCCGCAACTTTGTGCTGGTACGCGGGGGCGAGCACGACCACAGCTTTGATCTCAAGCACCGTGGCACCGTACCCATTATCGACATGGCACGGGTGCATGCCCTGTCCGCTGGCATCCCGGATGTCAACAGTCTGGAACGCTTACAAATGGTCGCCGGCAGCGCCGCGCTCAGTCGCGATGGCGCCGCCAATCTGATCGATGCACTGGAGTTTATCGGCACCCTGCGGGTGCGGCATCAGGCCGATCAGCTGCGCGCCGATGAACCGCCCGACAACTTCCTCGCCCCGGATCGTCTCTCGGCGCTGGAGCGCGGCCATCTCAAGGACGCCTTTGCCCTGATCGCCTCACTGCAAGAGACGCTCGGGCAGCGTTATCAAGCGGGACGCTTCGCATGAAACAGGACGTTCTGCTCGAAGCCCGCCGGCGCTGGATTATCTATAACCTGCCCTTCGGGCCGCTGCGCGACTGCTATGCGCACCCACTGCCGCGCAGTGAGCGCGACTATCGCGACACCGACTATCTGGCGCTGGATTTGGAAACCACCGGACTCTATCCGGCCAAAGACCAGATTCTCAGCTTTGGCTGGGTACCGATCGACGGCAACCGCATCCGTCTGGAAGGCGCCCAGCATCGGCTGGTGCGCATTGATCAGGCCATCTCAGCCGACAGTGCCGTGATTCATCAGATCACCGACGATCAGAGCGCGCGTGGGGAACCGCTGCGCGAGGTGCTGGCTGACTGTTTGCGCGCCCTTGGCGGTCGGGTGTTGCTCGCCCATCATGCCCGCATTGAGCGCGGCTTTCTCGCCGCCGCCTGCCGGCAGCTCTTTGGCAACGAACCCCTGCTGCGCGTGGTGGATACCTTGGCCCTAGCCAGGCGCAGCCTGGAGCGCCGTCAGCAGGCCTATCGACCCGATGACGTGCGTCTGCACGCACTAGCCCGGCAATACAATCTGCCCCAGATGCCGGCGCACAATGCGCTCAGCGATGCGCTCAATACCGCTCAAGTATTCCTGGCCCAAAGCGCCTATCTCGACACCGGCAAGCCCCTGCTGTTGCACGATTTGCTGACTTGAGGACCTGAGAAGCTGCGGCCACCTAGTCTGCTGTTTCCACCTGATTGACGCGCACCAAAGCGACCGTGATGTTGTCCACTCCGCCGCGCTTGCAGGCGAGCTTGATCAGGGTTTCTGCCACCGTGTCGAGGGTTCCAGCGGCGGACAGCACATTGTGCAACTCCTCATAGGGCACCATGCCGGTGAGGCCATCAGAGCACAGCAGGTAAATATCCCCTTCGAGCAGATCCTCAGTCGCCGTGGTGGCCTTGATATGTGCAGCCGACCCCAAGGCGCGAGTCAGCACATTGTCGGTAATGCCATATTCGCGCGCGTCGGCAATGGTGGGGAAAAACCCCTGATCGACCACTTCCTGAATAAAGGAATGATCCCGGGTCAACTGGGTCAGTTCGCCGGCGCGCAGCCGGTACATGCGCGAATCCCCGACATGGCCGCACACCATCCAGCCCTGACCGAAAAAGCCCATCACCACGGTGGTGCCCATACCTGAGCATTCGGGCTTTTGCTTGGCATGCCGCAGAATAGCGCCATTGGCTTCGTCCACGGCTGCCTCGGTCAGCAGCATGGCAATACGCGGCTCCACCCGACTGGGCGTGCGCTTCATGAAACGCTCGGCGATCAGATCGACAGCCATGCGACTGGCCACTTCGCCCGCACTGGCGCCACCCACACCATCGGCCACAATGGCCAGATGATACTCAGGGTGAACGCCAACCGAGTCCTCATTCCCCTTGCGGACCATGCCACGATGCGTAAGCCAGGCAAACTCGAGTGCAGGCGTTTCCTCAGCCACAGAGCACCTCAGTCGTGTTCTCAGTTAGTTGGATGCCTGATCGGTGGCATCCTCCAGCAGAGCCGCCAGACGCTTGGGCTCGACATAACCGGGAACCATTTCGCCATTTTCCAGCACAATCGCCGGAGTACCCCGCACGCCGAGTTCCCCGCCCAACGCCATCTGCTCCTGGATCGGATTGTCGCAACTGGCCTTGGCCACCTGCTCGCCATTCTTGGCCGCCGTCATGGCTGCCTGCTGGTCGTCCGCGCACCAGACCGACACGGCTTTATCATAGGACGGACTGCCAACGCCGCTGCGCGGGAAAAACAGATAACGCACGCTGATGCCTTCGGCATTGTAATCATCGACATGATGATGCAGCTTGCGACAATATCCGCAGTCAATATCAGTAAACACCGTGATCTGATGCTTGGGATCCTTGGCGGGGAAAATAATTGTATCTTCATCCTTCACCCCGGCCATCACCCGCTGCCGCGCCTCGGCCTGCGCCGCCTCGGCAATATTCTCGCGGGTCTTGAGATCCACAATGGCCCCGTCGATCAAAAAGCGCCCATCGGCGGTGACGAACATTACCTGCGGGCCAATGTCCACCTGGTAGAGACCATCCACCACCGAAGGTTTAACCGAGGTCGGTTCATAGTCGGGTAACACCTTGGCCAGCGCCGCGCGAATGGTTGCAGCCTCGTCAGCGGCCAGGGTCGCAGCGGCGACCAGGGTCAACCCCAGGCCGGCCAGCGGGGCCATCACGGCCGCCGATAGCCAACGCGCCTTGCGGGTCTGGGTTTTCAGGGCTGTTATCATGCGGAAATCCTCAGCTTGAAATATCTAAAGTTTAATCGCGGAAATTGGTGAACTTGAGCGGTCGCTTCCAGTCGGTCTCGCGTAATACGGCCATGGCCTCTTGTAAGTCATCACGCTTCTTGCCGGTGACCCGCAGCTGATCGCCCTGGATCTGCGCCTGAACTTTCAGCTTACTGGCCTTCAGCGCCTTGACCATGCGTTTGGCGGTGTCGGAGTCAATGCCCTGCTTGATGCCCAGATGCTGCCGCGCTGCATTCAAGCTGGTCACTGGCTCTTCCACATCCAGAGCCGCAAGATCGACCGAGCGTTTGACCAGCTTCTGGCGCAGAATATCCATCATCTGCCCGAGCTGGAATTCCTGCTCGGCGTGCAAATCAATTGCGCTCTCCGAGTACTCAAAACGCGCTTCCACCCCTTTGAAGTCAAAGCGCGTGCCGATCTCGCGGTTGGCCTGATCGACAGCATTGCGGACTTCCTGCATGTCTGCTTCCGAAACCACATCAAAAGACGGCATCAATCCCCCATCCAGTCGCGTCCAGAACTATTGAAAGGCCAAAGGCTACCACAGAATGGCACAACAGCGAGAGTGTCCGCACCGTCCCGGCGCAGGCCCCCCGGATGATCAGGCACGCGGGTGATGACGCTCATGCAGCGCCTGTAAGCGGGCCTTAGCCACATGGGTGTAAATCTGGGTGGTGGACAGATCACTAGCGCATCGGCGAAGGTTTCCACCAGTGCGATCGTCGTTTCCTTCATGCGTGCCTTGCTTCCAATGCGACGCCCTCATGCCGCAGCAGCCAGGCTTTCATGTCCAGCTTCGCCCTCTGGGACAGATCACGATGAGTCGCTCCAGCAAAGCCCCCCAGCCCGGTCTTGGCTACCACCCGATGACAGGGCACCACAATTGGACAAGGATTGGCACGGCAGGCCTGACCAAGCGCACGCGCACTGGTGCTCAGCTCGGCGGCCAAGGCGCCATAGGTGCAGAGCTGACCCGGCGGAATCTGCCGCAGTCGCTGCCAGACGCGCTGCTGAAATGCCGTCCCGGTCACGGCGACCTGAAGAGCGAATACATGGCGGGCATCACGAAAATACGCCTGCAACTCCTGCTCAAGCCACGCCGGCGCCGGCATCCAGGCCGCTTCGTCAGCGCAGTCAGACTCTGGATCAACCAGCGGATCACCCGGCAACCTCAGGCTCTCCAGTACCCGTTCTCGCCAGCCCAGTTGCAATACACCCAGCGGCGAATCAAGCCTTGAGTAGCACAGCGGCTCGGAATTGCTGGATAATGACGGCTTCACAGATCATTCACCCGAGGTTCATTCAGTTTGACTTCCCCGCCCTTTTGGCAGACCACGCCCCTGCACGCTATGAGCGCCGCGCAATGGGAATCCCTGTGCGATGGCTGCGCCAAATGCTGCCTGAACAAATTTGAGGATGAAGACACCGGGGAGATTCACTACAGCAATGTCGCCTGCTTTCTGCTCGATCATCACACCGGTCGCTGTCAGGATTACCCCAACCGCTCCACCCGGGTTCCAGACTGCGTGACACTTGGGCTCGACACCTTGGAGAACCCCTACTGGCTCCCTCAAACCTGCGCCTACCGACGCCTAGCTGAGGGTCAGCCATTGCCGGACTGGCATCCATTGATCACCGGCACGAGCGCATCGGTTGCACAAAACGGCCATTCAGTCCTGGGGCGCATTATCAGCGAAACCGATGCTGATGATCCGCTCATGCATCTGATCGACTGGGTGCGCTAAAACACCACATTCTTCGTGCCAAGCATGACCACACCCACCATCATACTCGCGTCCAGTTCACAATACCGCCGCGCCCTGCTCGACCGCCTGGGACTTAACTACCGCGCTCTAGCCCCGGACGTGGATGAATCCGCGCAACCAGGCGAAGCCCCGGCTGCTCTGACCGAACGGCTGGCGCAGGCCAAGGCGCAGGCCATGGCCGAACAGTATCCCGACAGCCTGATCATTGGCTCCGATCAGGTGGTCAGCCTTGACGGACACATGCTGGGCAAACCAGGTGGTCATCAGGCCGCCATCGCCCAGCTGGAGCGTCTCAGCGGGCGCCAAGCCTGCTTCCTGACCGGGCTCTGTCTGCTGAATACCGCAACCGGCCAGATGCAGAGCCATTGCGACGCCTTTTGGGTCTGGTTTCGCCAGCTGTCGGCCGCCAAAATTGCCACCTATGTCGAACGCGAACGCCCCTACGACTGCGCCGGCGCCTTCAAATCCGAAGGCCTGGGTATCGCACTCTTCACCCGTCTGCAGGGCGAGGATCCCAATAGCCTGATCGGACTCCCACTGATTCGACTGATTACCATGCTGGAGCAAGAAGGCGTCGATGTGCTGATGGACTGAGCAACTGCTCCGAATTTCATACTCGAAAGTGCTCATTCGGCCATTCGCCCTCCGTTGATAGCACCCGATTTTGTCCGGGCGAGCAACTGGAGTCCTGGTTGAGCAGTCCCAACCGGAGGCGCTCAGTCCGTGCTTGCAAGATCGCTTTCACGGCTCGATACGGCGTGAACCGCTCGATGTCCGGGTCGGACAACCGTGCCAGCACGTTTTGCGCAGCGTTCTGATCCGCCTGCAACACAACCCCGTCGAAACAGTGAAACCGATCCCCTTGGCGGCGGCCCAGCAGGCCTCCGTTGCGGGAATCCATTTGCGATGTGTAGGCCGGATTGACCAGAACGACCGTCGAACCTCGACGGCTTGAAACACTGTCAAGTGCTTCGGCAATGACGCCTGTCGTCCAGCTTGCCAGCCGACGATTGACGTGCTTGCCGAAGGACTTGCCCGCCATCGGGGCGGTTAAATCTTCCGCCGCGATCACAGCGGCTTTGTCGACGACCTTGTGAACCGACTGGAACACCAGGTCGCGGATGCGGGCATGGGTGTTGTCTATCTGTCGATTCAGTGTCTTGCGCCCGAGATTGAACTGGCGAATGTGCTCACGCTTGCGCGGGTTACGGCTGTTCTTGGCCAGTGCGTGCAGCTTGGAACGGTGCTGATACTTGGCTTTGAGCGTGTCGGATTGCTTGGTCAGCACCGCTCCCAGCTCGGGGCCGTGGTGTTCGCCGTCGGAATCAACCAGGGCCTCGGAGTAGCCTTTGTCGATGCCCAAGGTGCGCGTGCCGCAATCCTGGGTGATCTCGACCGCAATGGTGGTGTGGACCTCGATGCGATCATCATCTTTCAGGATGATCCGCAGCGTGCCGGTGGGCGCGACGGTGGTATCGAGCGGGATGGCGATGCGAGTGCCTTTGATGAGGCCGGGAATCTTGATCCAGGTGCGCCCGCCGCACTGGAAGGTGGTGTAGTTGTCTGAGCGGACGATGATTTGGTTGTGGGTGTGGTTGTGCCCGCGCGCCCAGTCCCGACGCATGATCCGGCACAGGTAGGGATCGCTTGTCCATTCGTTGCGCTTGAGCGCGGTGAACAGGCGTTTTTGCTCAGCCTGATCCTGGGTGTGACGCCAGATGCAGCGGCGCGCCTTGACCTTGGC
>NZ_NRRS01000077.1 GCF_016583795.1 Rhabdochromatium marinum
GTCATTGCCCAGGTCAGGCCGCTCGTGCTAAATATGCAATACTACCACCACGCCTTACTTGAACTGCTGGGATGGCGGTATGTGGCGTTATATTCTGGAAGCGGCTGAGGGGGGTGCGGAATGACGGGTCTAATCAAGCGTCCGCCACACCAGCCGTTCCACGCCCAGCGCCACCACTGCGAAGGCATGCAAATCGCTCAGCCCATGGCGCTTGGTAAGTGTCGCTCCATAATCGCGCGCCTGGGTTTCGGCTTCATCAAGCTTGGCCACTACAGCCGGGCGTTGTGCCAGGGCGGGGCGCGCTTCGCTCCGTACTTGTTCGCCGCTGAGGCCCAAGTCCTTCAGACTCAGATACTTGAATTCCAGCAGCAGATCGCGCGCCTGGTAGCGGCGCATGTCCGGGCGCACAATCAGCGCCAAATCGACGTAGCCACGCCCGGTTTCCAGCTCGGAGACGGTCATATAGAGCCGATCATCGAACAGCAGGGTTAAAAAGGCGAATTTCACCAGTAGTTCATTGCTCCAGCGGTAGTCGCGGTTGGAAAGCACGGCGAAATAGCTGTGCTCGATCAGATCGCATAATGGAGTCAGTTCGGCATGCCGATACAAGTGTTCAGCGGCGGCGCGGCTGGTTGTATGAGCATCGGTGGTCGGCAGCCAGCGCTCGCGCAGCCGCTCGACATAGAGCCCGCGCGCCACCAGATTGGGAATCCGCAACAGCAGCTCAGCCAGCTCGCCTTCGCCGCCAAGAGTCAGAATGCCAAAGAAATACAGCAGGGAGGCCATGAAGGGCTGATCCTTGACCGCCGCCAGCACATCGGCCACGCCAAAGCGCTGCACCAAGTGTGGCACGCGCACCCGGTCATCACCGCTGAGCGCCTCGATCAGCAAAGCTTCGCCCTGGGGCAACTGGGCAATATAGGCCAGCTTGTTGCGATCCATGGCGAGGTTTTCATCCAGCAGCTGCCGGGGGTATTGACCCTGAGTGGCCAAAGCCTTGAAAAAGTACAGACTCAAGGTTGGGTTGTAGAGACTGTACCCGGCCTCTTCGCTAAAGCGGTAACCGTTGTAGAAGGTGCGCATGGTGGCCAGCGCCTGTTCCGCTGACCCGTTGCCACCTGCAACGATCAGTTGCTTGAGCACCGCCGACACTTCAGCCTCGGTAAAGCCGCACAAATCATTGAATTGCGGCAACAGAAAAATGTCCTCGCCAACGTTGTAGCCGCTGGTCATGTCGCTGAGAACAATCGGCGAAACGCCGGTGATGAACACCCGATCCAACCCCAGGCCGCCGGCCGCCGCCTTGATGGATTTAAACACGGTTTTCATGAATCCCTCGCCTTGCAGCAGGGTTTGATAGCGGTCCTGGCTGTCAGCGCGTGCGGTGGTCAGTACCTCATTGGCGAAGTTGTCGTATTCGTCGATTAGCAGGTAAAGCTTGTAGGGGGTTGCACAGAGAACGCTCAACAGCGTCTCCCAGGAAACGAGGGCATCCTCAGGATGGATCTCAATGGTTTCCGGCAGGTGCTGGCTGTAGCGCCGGGAAAAGGCGCGAATGCGTGCATTGATGTGACGATGCAGCGAGGCTTCGATATCACCAATTCCACCATGGGCGGCGACCAGGGAGAAATCCCATTTGAGCACAAAGTATTGGTTGTGGCGGGGCGTGGGGTTGCGCCCAATGGCAAGCGGGCCAAACAGCGTCTCAAACTGGTCAGCCTGCTTGAGATCGTAGTAATGCTCCAGCATCGACAGCAGCAGGCTTTTGCCGAAGCGGCGCGGGCGTAGGAAAATCAGCTGGTTGCCAGCAGCTTCCAGCGCCGGGATCCGATCAGTGCGATCCTGATACCAGTAGCCGTCCTGGCGCAGCTTGGCAAAATCACTCAGGCCATAGGGAAATTGCATGAGCTTTGGGTTCTGCGGGTGAGTTGGGTCAAATACTGGAAAATTCGCCGAAACCAGGCAGCCGCCAGGTTGGTCGCGGTGCTTCGTCAAAGATGGGCCGGCTGGGCTTGCCAAGACGCTGGAGCGCCAGTGGGCGCTCGGGATACTGGATGGCAAACACGGATTCGAGCATCACGGCCATGGCGCCAGCAGTCAGGCTGTAGCGCCCGGGCGCGCTGGGGAAGATCAGATCCGGATTGCACAACAGCAGGTGCAAAGACCGGCCGGCGTTCTGGCGGCGGATGATCAGATTCAGCGCCCGATTCAAATCCTTGGGCCAGCGAACCGCACGTTGATCCGCGATCACCAGCACCTCGATCTGGTCATCATTCGCCCAGTCGTCCACCCGGTGGTTCGTCCAGTCGTGGCCACCCGCGCGGGTCACATAGCCGGATGCGCTGTCTGGCCCCAGCAACAAGACGCGGGCACCCTGCAGGCCCTCGCGGGCAAAATAGGGTGCCAGTAACATGCCGGAGGTCAGCAGCTGTTGCGCGTCCAGCGCTAACCCCTGAGCGGTGAAATCCGCCGCGAGCTGTTCCGGCAGCCGGCTGGCGGCATTGGTAACCTTCCCTAGCGCCCGCCATGCGGTTGCAACCAGCGCGCAGCGGCCCAGTGCAGCGATCCCAGCAGGCGCTCCAGCGGGCGTTTCTTCACTTCATAGCTGACCCGATAGAGGTCGGCCTCCGCATGGGCGGCGAGCAGGTAGTCGTCGCTGGTGCGCAGTTCGTCGATCAGTCCCAGCGCCAGCGCCTGTTCGCCGTGCCAGTATTCGCCGGTGGCGACCTGATCGAGCGCCAGATCGGGGCGATGCTCGATAAGAAAGGATTTGAACTGCGTGTGCACATCTTCGAGCTGCTCGCGTACCTTGGTCCGCGCTTCATCGGTGTTTTCGCCGAACAGGGTCAGGGTGCGCTTGTACTCGCCGGCGGTCTGCTGCTCGAAGTCGATGCCATTACGGCTGAGCCAGCGATGGAAATTTGGCAATTCCGCCACTACGCCAATGGAACCGATCACCGCAAAGGGCGCGGCGAGAATTTTATTCGCCACCACAGCCATCAGGTAGCCGCCGCTAGCCGCCACCTTGTCCACCGCAATGGTCAGGGCGACGCCCTGCTGGCGCAGGCGCAGCAGTTGCGAGGCCCCTAGGCCATGTTCATGCACGGCGCCGCCGGAATTTTCCAGTCGCACCAGCACCTCGTCATCTTCGCGCACCACCAGCAGCAGCGCTGAGATCAGCTCGCGCAGACCGCCGACTTCGCTGGCCATCAGATCGCCGTGGAAGTCGATGACAAAAATCCGTCGCCGCTCACTGTCCTGCTCCGTGGCCTTGGCCCGTTCTTTTTCGGCCTTGCGCTCCTCTTTGAGCAGTTTTTTGTAGACCTTGGGCGGCAGCGTGGCCTGCTTGAGTCCCAGCGCCAGGTCGCGGTAGCGCTCGCCCAGGTCGGTAATTTCCAGATGCCCATCGTCATCGCTGCCGCCGGCTCCCGGCCGGGCACGGATCAGGATGATCAGTAACAGGCCGAGTGCAAGGATCAGCGTGATGGCCTTGGCCGCAAACAGGCCGTATTCAATTAAAGCTTCTATCAACATGCGCGCTCCAGAGTCGCGAAATCTAGCGAAATAACCGCTGTTACAGCACGCCCAGGCAGTGTGTCACACCGCAATGGGAGCACGAATGGACGGATGGGGGTCGTAATTGAGCAGGGCGAAATCCTCGGGCTGGTAGTCAAACAGCGAGGGTGCCCGGGTGCGAATTTCCAGCCTCGGCAGGGCGCGCGGGGTGCGCCGCAACTGTTCATGCACGATCTCAGCGGTCAGATGATTCTGATACAGATGCACATCGCCGAACGTATGCACCAGATCGCCTGGTTCGAGTTCGCATTGCTGGGCGAGCAGATGCGTCAGCAGCGCATAGCTGGCGATATTGAAGGGCACGCCCAGGAACAAATCGGCGCTGCGCTGATACAGTTGCAGGGACAGCCGCCCCTGATCAACATAGCACTGAAACAGGCAATGACAGGGCGCCAATGCCATGCGTCCGGCAGCAGCGTTGTCCGCCGGTGCGACTCCGCCCAGTGGCAGCACGGCGGGATTCCAGGCCGAGACCAGATGGCGGCGCGAATCAGGATCCTGGCGCAGGCTCCTGACCAGCTCGCTGAGTTGATCGATGGTGGTGCCATCTGCGGTTGGCCAGCGGCGCCATTGCGCGCCATAGATGGGACCCAGATCGCCATCGGGCGCAGCCCATTCGTCCCAGATGGTCACGCCACGCTGATTCAGCCAGGTGTTGCTGGTCGAGCCGGCCAGAAACCACAACAGCTCCAGTACCACGCTCTTGAAGTGCACCCGCTTGGTGGTCAGCAGCGGAAAGCCCGCGCTGAGATCAAAGCGCAGCTGGCGCCCAAAGACCGAGCGGGTGCCAACGCCGGTGCGATCGGAGCGATCACTGCCATGCGCGAGAATATCGCGCATTAACTCCAGATAGGCTTGCATGCGTGCTCAGTTCTGATCAGGCTCAACCCAAGGCGCTCCCCGAATCGTCGGTTTTGCTCATTCATCATCCGTGCCCCAGAGGTTCGGTTACCGCTTGGCCGGGCGCAGCAACAGCGACTTGCCCTGCATCCGTTCCGGCACCGGCAGTCCCATCAGCGCCAGCACAGTAGGCGCAATATCGACGATGCCGCCATCGACACTTAGAATCCAGGGCATTTCATCAATCACCAGGCAGGGCACCGGATAGGTGGTGTGGCGGGTGTGTGGCTCTCCCGACAGGGGGTCGATCATTTCATCGCAGTTGCCATGATCGGCGGTCAGCAGCACTGAGTAGCCATTCTCGCGCGCCGCATCGATCACCCGGCCGACCTGCTGATCCAACACGCTGATGGCCTCAAGAATGGCCTCGCGCACGGCGGTGTGGCCAACCATGTCACCATTGGCAAAGTTGGCGACAATAAAATCGTGCTTACCCTCATGCAGGGCGGCCACCAGCGCATCCGCCACCCCGGGCGCACTCATCTCGGGTTGGAGGTCGTAGGTGGCGACCTTGGGCGACGGAATCAGGATGCGGTCTTCCTTCGGATAAGGATCCGTCTGGCCGCCATTGAAGAAAAAGGTTACATGGGCGTACTTTTCGGTTTCGGCGCAGTGTAGCTGTGCCAGCCCGGCGTCGCTGATGATCTCCCCCAGGGTCAGGCTGGGCGACTCGTGATCGAAGGCCACCGGCAGTCCGTACCACTGATCATATTCCATCATGCAGGTGACCTCTGCGCGACGGAAGTCACCGCGGTCGAAGTCGTCAAAGTCCGGATTAAAGAGCGCCGAGACCATCTGGCGCGGGCGGTCCTTGCGGAAGTTGAAAAATACCAGGGGGTCATCGTCACGCAGCGCCTCGCCACCTTCTATCAGGGTTGGGCTGATGAACTCGTCATCCTCGCCAGCGGCATAGGCGTTTTCGATGGCGGCGCGGGCGCTCTGCGCCTTGCGCCCCTGGCGATGCACCACGGCATCAAAGGCCATGCGGGTGCGGTCCCAGCGATTGTCCCGATCCATGGCGTAATAACGCCCGGACAGGGTGGCAATCTGGCCATCGGCGGCGCTCAGGGACTCCTCAAGCGCGGTGAGATAATCCAGCGCGGCGCGCGGCGGGGTATCGCGGCCATCGGTGATCATGTGCAGCACCGGCCGGGCGCCGTTGCGCTTGGCGAGCTTAATCAGGGCGGTCAGATGGCGCACATGGCTGTGAATGCCGCCATCGGAAACCAGTCCCATCAGGTGCAGCGGCCGATGCTGCGTCGCCGCGCGACGGGCGGCGGCTACCAAGGCGCGATTGTCAAAAAAGGTGCGATCAGTAATGGCATCATCAATCAGCACCAGATCCTGACGCACCACGCAGCCAGAGCCCAGGGTCATGTGGCCGACCTCGGAATTGCCCATTTGCCCGTCCGGCAAGCCGACGGCGCGCCCGGAGGCCAGCAGTGTGGTATGGGAATGCTCGGCGAAGAGTGCATCCAGGCGCGGCGTCGGCGCCAGCACCAGGGCATTGTGGGCTTTGCTGGGGTTGACACCCACGCCGTCGAGAATAAGCAGAATGACCGGGCGGCGACTCATTCCGGCAGCTTTGTTGCTCATATTTGATCCAAAGAGTTCTGATCCAAAAGGTTCTGATCCAAACGGTTAATCGATGCCTCTTAGGATAAGGCATCAGGTGCTAGAAGTATTGTATTCCCAATCGTCCGGACTGAATGGGGTTGAACGGCTGCACGCTTGCGGTTGCACAGGAGCGGCTCTGGTGCGTATCCTTCCGGGTCGCATGGGATGGCAGGCGGCTTGATAAGACAGGCTGCCCGAAAGTGCTGTGATCGGGCCGCGATCAGCTCTGGGGCGATCAGCGGTCAGTGTTGCCGCTCAATTCACAGCATCATTACACACTGAGGGCCTCCGAACGCGGCCGGGGCCAGAGAGGCACAGATGTCTGTTGATCGAATCATCGCTTTCGTCATGGCAGGTGGTCAAGGGGCCCGCCTGCAACCACTTACTTCCGCCCGTTCCAAGCCCTCGGTGCCCTTTGGCTCGCGCTATCGCATCGTCGACTTTGTCCTGAGCAATCTGATTAATTCGCAGATTCGCACCATCTATCTGCTGGTGCAATATAAATCCCAGTCGCTCATTGAGCATGTACGCAAGGCCTGGACCATCTCGCCGTTGCTGCAGGATCAGTTTGTCACCGTGGTGCCGCCGCAGATGCGCTATGGATCAAACTGGTTCCAGGGCACGGCCGATGCGGTGCAGCAGAACATCAACTTGCTGGAGGAACATGCGCCCGATCTGGTCGTGGTGTTTGGCGCCGATCACATCTACCGCATGGACATTCGCCAGATGGTTCACTTCCACCGCGAATGCGAGGCTGCCGTGACCATTGCGGCTTTGCCGGTGCCGCTGGATGATGCCCGCAGCTTTGGCGTGATTGTGGCCGACGAGCAGGGGCGCATCAGCGGTTTTCAGGAAAAACCAGCCAACCCGGTGCCCATGCCAGGCAACCCCAACTGCGCGTTTGCCTCCATGGGCAACTATGTCTTTGACACCAAGGTGCTGCTCAATGCTCTGCACGATTCGCAGCAGGCGGGCGAGACCGACTTTGGTCAGCATGTGTTGCCACGTCTGCTGGCAAATCAGGAACGGCTGTTTGCCTATGATTTCGCCACCAATGAGATCCCGGGCATCAAGCCTTACGAAACCCGCGTTTACTGGCGCGATGTGGGGGGTATCGACGCTTATTTCAATGCCCACAAGGATGTCTTGGGCGCTGAGCCGGTGTTCGATGCCTTCAACCCTGAGTGGCCGATTTACTCCAGCAACTATCAGGGGCCGGTCGCGCGGGTGCTGGGTGGACAGGTAAACAATTCACTGTTGGGAGCCGCCACCGTCATCCATGAGAACACAAAAATCACCAATTCTATCATCCGTCGTGAGGCGGTCATCGAAGAAGACGTCGAACTCGAAGACTGCATTATCATGGATTACGTCCGCGTTTGTCGCGGCTCGCGGTTGCGTCGCGTGATCGTCGATCGCCACAACATCATCGAACCCGGTACCGTGATTGGGTATGATGCAACCGCAGACCGCGAGCGCTTCCATGTCAGCCCCGGCGGTGTCACCGTGGTGCCCTCCGGTCTGGTTGGCTTTTTCGCCCGCGATCCCCGTGGCACCGGACGCGGTTACTCAGAATAAGTCTCCCCCCATAAGTCTCTTGCCTGAGCCGCCGCAACCGGCGGCTGGTTGGGCCTTCGGCAGGATCGAAGAGGAATGCGGATGCAAAACATCCTGGTCACCGGCGGCGCCGGTTTTATCGGCAGCAATTTTGTCCATTGGCTGCTCGCCGAAAGCTCGGCCCGCATCATCAATCTCGACAAGCTCACCTATGCCGGCAACCCTGATACCCTGGCCGAATTCAGCCAGGAACCACGCCATATCTTTGTGGAAGGCGATATTGGTGATCGCGCGCTGATCCGGCAGCTGCTCACCGAGCATTCGATCGATGCCATCGTAAACTTCGCTGCCGAGAGTCATGTGGACCGTTCCATTGACGGCCCGGCGGCCTTTATCGAAACCAATGTGCTGGGCACCTTCAATCTGCTCGACTGCGCGCGCGCCTACTGGGCCGAACTGCCCAGCCAACGCCAGGATGAGTTTCGCTTCTTGCATGTCTCGACCGACGAGGTCTATGGTTCCCTGGGAACCACGGGCAAGTTCACCGAAGCCACGGCCTACGCGCCCAATTCGCCTTACTCCGCCTCCAAGGCCGCATCGGATCATTTAGTCCGCGCTTGGCACCACACCTATGGCCTGCCGGTGCTGACCACCAACTGTTCTAACAACTACGGGCCTTACCAATTCCCGGAGAAACTCATCCCGCTGATCATCGGCAAGGCCATGGCCGGGCAGCCACTGCCCATCTATGGTGATGGCGGCAATGTGCGCGATTGGCTCTACGTTGAGGATCATTGCCGTGCCATCGCCCTGGTGCTGGAAGCCGGCCAACCCGGCGAGGTGTATAACATCGGCGGTGACAGCGAGAAAACTAATCTGGAAGTGGTGGACACCCTGTGCGATCTGCTCGACGAGGCGCTACCCGATTCCCCCTATCGTCCACACCGACTGCTGAAATCTTTCGTTCCTGATCGTCCCGGGCATGACCGGCGTTACGCCATTGATGCCAGTAAGATCAAAGCCGAACTCGGCTGGTCACCGCGCGAGGATTTTGCCTCCGGCATCGCCCGCACCATCGGCTGGTACTTGTCGCATCCGGACTGGGTGGCCCGAGTGATGGACGGGAGTTACCGCGGCCAGCGGCTTGGACTGTCCGGAGCGGAGTAAACCTTGTCCAGGTCTTTGGCCAATGCTTTAGCCGATTTCAAACGATGTGACGCCAAACAGGCGATTTAACGGCAAATGAGGTCGGTTGCCCGTATACATTCGGGCCGTTTCAAAAGCCACTGTCATCTTGTAGCTTTCCGCCAAATCGACAGCGGCTTGATTGACTTGCGGCACATCAAGAAAAATCGGTTCGGCTGGTTTGGCGTTGGATTTCAAGGCCAGAAACAGTGATTCAGCCCCGGCCGCTGTATCGGCAAACAGCGGGCCGATTTTGTAACCGGTGCGACAGCGGCGCATCACACCATAGCCGGCTAGCTTTCCCTGGTGCATGATCCCCAAGGCCTGAGCATCCGGCTGATGGATCCAGGCCTGAGTAAATTGGGTTCGGGCGGCTGGGAAAAACGGCCGGTCGTATGCGTCGAGGTCGTCGCTAGGCAAGGCAGTCAAGGGGATGATTTCGCAGTTCTTAGGCGGATGACCACCCCCGTTGCCTTGGTAGCGAATATTCCGATAAGCAAGTTTGAAACCTGATTGTTTGTAATTGTCCTGTTGGGCAACCACACCATCGAGTCCAATGGTTCTGCCGGCAAGCGCGTTCAGCGCCGCATTCCAAAGCTGGATGCCATACCCCTGACCACGATACTGTGGCTTGACAATGTAAAACCCCAGAAAACCAAACTCCTTACCATATTGAATGGCGGAAATGGTCGCAATCGGCTCATTGCCAAGATAGCCAATTAAAAAACCCTTGTGATCGGCGGTATAATAGCACTCGGCATCATGCAATCCCGGATTCCACCCCTCCTGCGCCGCCCACTCAACTGCAATATCAACCTCCTCCCGAGTCATTGTTTTTATCATCAAGTTGTTATTGTTCACTTGAAACTCCTGGCAATTGCGTTGCCGCTTGACTAGGGGCCTTCGCCCACCCCACCGCCAGATAGCGACCAACCTGCTGCTGCACCTGCGGCGGCTGCAGTGGCGGACCAAAGGCACAGTTGTAGTAAGGGGCGATGCAGCGCAGGTAGATTACATCGCTTGGCGTGTCCGACCTCAGCCACCAGATGGATTCCTGAAACAGCGGGTCCGAGCAACTGCTGACTAGAGTTATCGCCGCAATACGGGTGGTTGGATCCACCAAAAGCCGCGAGTTGATCCGGCTGACTACGAACTCTCCGGACTCGATGCGAGCGCCTTGTGCTGGCGAGACCCGGCGCACCTCCAGCTCACAATACGGTTCCAGTTTGCTGCTGACATTGGCTAACCGACCGCGCTGAAAGGTCGCATGCGCGCGCTCGGCCGGGATTTTGACAGGTGCAGTGACCCTCACCCGCAATCCTGTATCCCCCGCCGGTGGATTAACAGCGCAGCCACCCACGCCCAGCACCAGCACAGCCACCAGAAAGGCGGTTGCACAAACAAGCGTCTGCACCTCGCGTGATCGGTGCCAGTCTAAACTCACTTCGCAATTCTTATTCATCATAATACGTTTGATCATCAAACATTGCGCGGTCTTGTGTTGGTGATTGTGCAGCATCCCGTGATGGCCTGAAACCGTTGCATGCGGCCGGGTCAGGTATAATCCTAAGCGCAAGACTACCAGTGCACCAGCCACCCGAATTGACGCGCTTCGAACAGATCGGGTGCTACAGTGGTGCTAAGTGCTTGCGTGCGCTTCCGCGCGCGGGCCGCAACTAAAGCAAGCCGATGGTGGCAGGGGGCCTTTGATGAGCAAACGAGCCTATAGCTGGCGCGATCTTGTCGCTAATGTCGGCTTTCTAAATTGGCTGTTTAATCCGTTGCAACGCAGCGATGTGCGCTCAGTCTATGATTTGCTGTTGGATCAGTCGCCCTGTGAACGCACGCGTTACCTGAATCTGGGCTACTGGGAGCAGGCGCAAACTCTGGATGATGCCTGTGATGCATTGGTACGGCTCGTTGGGGAACGCGCCGGTTTGGAGCCGGATGATCAGATACTGGATGTCGGCTTTGGCTTTGGCGATCAGGACCTGCTGTGGTGGCGTGAATTTCATCCCAAGCGAATCAAGGGGTTGAATATTACCGCTTCTCAGGTGGCGGTGGCGCGCGAGCGTGTGGCGCGACAGGAACTGACGCAGCAGATTGACTTGCAGCTGGGGTCGGCGACGGCGATGCCGGTGGCGGCCCAGTCGGTTGATGTGGTTTTGGCGCTGGAGTGTGCGTTTCATTTTCGCACCCGCGAGCGTTTTTTTGCCGAGGCGTTGCGGGTGCTGCGCCCCGGCGGGCGTCTGGTGGTAGCGGATATTATCCCGCTACCGTTGGTGGATGCCGGGCGGGCGCGCTGGATGCAGCGTGGCACCTGGACATTGGTCGCCAGTAAGTTTGCGATTCCCAAGGAAAACGCCTATCCGATCTGCCCTTATCAGGAGAAGTTGGCCGCTGCCGGCTTTGGCCAGCTCCGGGTGGAGTCGATTCGCGATCAGGTCTACGTCCCGCTGCATGCGCATCTGCGCACCCATCCCGAGATACTTGCACGCATGCACCCGTTGTTGGCGTTAGCGGTGCGCCTGGCGCTGAAGGTGGAGGCCAAAACGCTGTTTTCCGGCCTTGATTATGTGCTGGCCTCGGCGGTTAAGCCGGGGGATGCCTGAACCTGCCGGGTGGTGACTTACTGGCGTTGCGAAGGTGCTGTGGTGGGGATGCTGCTGGCGAAGAGTTCGCTGACATCCACGGAGTCGAAGCGGTATTCACGATTGCAAAATTCGCAGGTGACATCGACTGAGCCGCGCTCGGCGATCAGGGCGTCAAGGTCGGCGGCGCCGATGGCGCGCAGGGTGGAACCGATACGGGTGCGCGAACAGTTGCAGCGGAAGGCCACTGGGTCCGACTCAAAGACGCGCACCTGTTCGGTGTGAAACAGCCGGTGCAGCAGGGTATGAAACGGCTGATGCAGCATCTCGGTGCTGTTTAGAGTATCGGCCAGGAGTTGGCAACGATCCCAGGCGTCCTCGTCCTCGCTGTCTTGCTCCGGCATGCGTTGCAACAGCAGACCAAAGGCGGCGCCGTCACCAATGGCCAGCCACAGCCGGGTTGGGAGTTGCTCTGAGAGATCAAAATAATGCCCGATGGCCATGGCCAGGCTGTCACCCTGAATCGGCACCACCCCCTGATAGCTTTGTCCATCCTCCGGCTCGATGGTCATGACCAGTTGCGCCGGACCGAGCAGATCCCCCAGCGAGGCGGTCTGCGGAAGTGGCTCGCTCCAGCGCGCCAGACCGCGCAGGGTGCGATCATGCGTGGCCTGGGCAATAAGCGTTCGCAGGGGACCATCGCCACGGGCCTGGAGAGTCAGGCTGCCGGTGAACTTCAGGGTTGCACTTAGCAGCATGGCGCTGACCAGGGCTTCGCCCAGCGGCTGACGAATCGTCTCTGGGTAGCTGTGGCGTTCCAGCACGGCACGCCAACTGGCCTCCAGGCGCACCATCTCGCCGCGCACGCCGAGTTTTTCAAGGAGGAAACGTTGTAATTGGTCGGCTTCGGGGATCATCGGAGGTGTCCTGGCCTGCATCCTGCGCTTTGCGCTCGATTGCTCTGTCTTGTCGTTGTTGCTATCCCTGATCGCGCATAAAGCGATCAACGGATGCCTGTAAGTCGATGTCGCCAGCCAGCACAGCGGCTTCATACTGTCGGCGCCAGTAAGCCAGCAGCGGCTGGGCCTGTTGCCATTCGGCAAAGATCACCTGCGCCAGCGGACCGCCCTGATCAAGAAAGCCGGATTCCTCAAAGCGGCGCTTGGTGTGTTCGCGATCATAGTCGAAGCGGCGGATATCGCTGTGCCAGCGGCCATGATGAAAGCTGAACAGCCCCAGGCTGCCGCGCGGATCGCCGTCGAAGGGTGAACCGACGGAACCGACATTGACCAAGTCCATACCAAGAATCTGGCGCTGGTGTACCCGGTGCGTATGTCCAGTGATGAACAGCGCCAAGTCGGCGGGGAGCTTGCCGTGCAGGGACTCATCCGTGGTGCGCGGCGAGACGCCATCGCGATTTCCGGCCAAGGTGCCGTGGGTGATATGCACCCAGCGATTGGCGCCCTGGTACGCTGTCGCGCCTGGGGCGTCGAAACACAGATGATCTGGCCAGTCGTCCAGGGTGTCGGTGAGGGCTGCGAGCTGCCGGCAGGCCCAGTCGGTGAAGCCGTACATGGCCCGCTCCTGGGGCGAATTTGGCCCGGTGCGCCGCCAGCGCGTGATCCAGGTTTCGTGATTACCGCGCACGGCCAGCCAGCCGTGCTGGCGGCGGCGCTGCTCAAACAGCGCCAGGCACTGATCATTATCCGGCCCGCGGTTGATCAGATCACCGGCGGTGGCGACCAAGTCGGGCTGCCAGGCGTCAATGAGCGCAATGGCTACTTCCAGCGCCTGAATATTGCCCTGGACATCCGAGAAAACAGCAAGCTTCATGACTCGGAGGCTCCGGCAGTGGTGTCGTCCTCTTCACCCGCATGGTGCAGTTGTCGCTTGACAGCGGCGATCTTACCACTGAGGCGCTGGTTTGCATGAGCGCGAATATCGAATTTGGCGGTCGCATAAACGCGCTCGCAGCCATGATCGGCCAGCACTGTGTGGGCCTGTTCGACCAAGATCAACGCCTGAGCCAGGGTTTCGGTCTCAACCTGGGTGCCCATGGCGGTGAGTTGATAGTCATGGCCACTGGCGGCGATCATTTCCACCACGGGGGCAATGAAGCGGCTCAGGCTGCCGCCCTGATCGACTGGAAAAATACTGAGGTCCAGCAAGACGGACATGGAGGATACTTCCCGATTTAAATTTGTCGTGCAAGTTATCGTGCATTTCGTGCCGATTCAATCCACAATTGTCTTTTTTGTCCCGGCGCCCGTCCGAGCGGCGCGCGGGCGGATTGGCTGCTGACTTGTTGTAATGGAGAGAACGTTTGAAGATCGACACCGGAATCAAGGGGATCGACGGGCTTGCCGAGCCTGATTGGGATAGTCCATTGCAGATTACCCTGACCCCGGAGCAACTGGCAAAAACGCTGATGGAGACCGCCACCGCCGTGCATACCGGTTGGGAGAGCTGCGTACAGGAAGATGTGGTGCTGAATCAGATTGTTGCCATGGATGATCGTGGCCAAAACTTCGTGCGCCTGGTTGAGCAGGAGTTTGCCGATGACGAAGATGTGGATGTCATTTGGCACGACTGGGCGCTGGAAATCTGCATCGGTCGAGTGATGACCATTGGTCACTGGCATTTGCGCAATGATTCGCCACCGGTGGACTGGGATTGGCATGCGCGTCAGGCCGAGCGGGCCTTTCAGCGCGCCTGCGTTCTGCTGGGCCGCCGCGCGCGCCGGGGGCTGTGGGTTGAGGAGGTCATGCCGCAAGAAGTGCCACCTCGCGCCCGGCAACATTAAGCTCGCTCCGATTGCTCAGAGCGGATAGTCCGAGCCGGAAGCCGCCGCCGGCTCATCCAAGCACAGCGGCTCAGGTAACAGCTGGTCATCGAGTCGCACCTGCCCATGCTCATCAAGGCGCAGCCGCCCGCTGGCAAACCACTGCACCACCTGCGGGTAGATGATGTGCTCTTGACGCAACACCCGGGTGGCGAGCGTTTCAGCATCATCCCCAGTCAACACCGGCACCCGGGCTTGCAGAATGGCGGGGCCGCCGTCGAGTTCTTCCGTGACAAAATGCACCGTGGCGCCATGTTCAGTCTCGCCGGCGGCCAGCGCGCGCTCATGGGTGTGCAAGCCGGGGTATTTCGGCAGCAGCGAGGGGTGAATATTTAACAGCCGCCCCTGATAATGGCGCACCAGCGCCGGGGTGAGAATGCGCATGAAGCCGGCCAGCACCACCAGTTGTGGCGCAAAGCTATCAATGAGACGTTGCAGTGCCTGATCAAAGGCGTCGCGATCCGGAAATTCCCGATGATTCAGCACCGCACAGCTGATACCCGCTGCGCGTGCGCGCTCCAGTCCGCGCACCTTGGCGCGGTTGCTGATCACGGCGCACAGGCGGATGGGCAGCTCACCGCGCGCTTGCCCATCAATGAGCGCCTGCAGATTACTGCCACTGCCGGAGATCAGCACCACCACAGGCATTGGCGTTACCGGCGCTGGCTGGGCGGAAGAAGCGGCGTCCATTAGCCGGCTCCCTCCTGGTAGTGCACACTGGGACTGGTGCCACCCGCCTGGATGTCGCCAATCACCCAGGCTTGTTCACCAGCCGCCCTAAGTGTCGCGAGTGCCTCATCGACCCGCTCGGGTGGCAGCACCACCGCCAGCCCCAGACCGCCGTTGAAGGTGCGCCGCATGTCCGCTTCCGCGATGCTCCCCTGCTGCTGGAGCCAGTCGAACACCGGCGGCCGGGTCCAGCTGTTCAGGTCGATGACGGCGCGCGTGCCCTCGGGCATCACCCGCGGCAGGTTATCCGTGAGGCCACCGCCAGTGATATGCGCCAGCGCGTGAATCTCCAGGGGTTGCAGCAACGGCAGGACCGAGCGCACATAGATACGGGTGGGCGCCAGCAGGGCATCGGCGAGTGTGGTCTGATCGCTGAGCTGGGTGCTCAGATCCGCGCCACTGCGTTCCAGCACGCGGCGAATCAGCGAGTAGCCGTTGGAATGCGGGCCGGAGGAGGCCAGCCCCAGAATGCGATCACCCACCTGAACCCGCTCCGGGCCGAGCAGCGCGTCCTTCTCGACAATGCCGACGCAGAAGCCGGCCAGGTCGTAGTCGCCAGCTTGGTACATGCCGGGCATTTCGGCCGTCTCACCGCCGATGAGCGCGCAGCCGGCCTGGCGGCAGCCCTCGGCAATTCCGGCCACCACGGTGGTGGCCTGGTTTAGATCGAGCTGGCCGGTGGCATAGTAGTCAAGAAAATACAGCGGCTCGGCCCCGGTGACCAGGATGTCATTGGCGCACATGGCGACCAGATCGATACCGATGCCCTGATGGCGCCCGGTTTCGATGGCGAGCTTCAGCTTGGTGCCCACGCCATCGGTGCCCGATACCAGTACCGGCTGGCGATAGCGCCCCTGGGGCAGCTCAAACAGGCCGCCAAAGCCCCCCAGGCGGCCGACACCGGGGCGGGCGGTAGTTGCAGCCAGGGGCTTGATGCGTTCGACCAGTTCGGCGCCAGCATCAATATCGACACCGGCACTGCGGTAATCGAGTGGGGCGTCAGGAGTGTGTGGATCAGTCATCTGTCTTGCGCGAGAAACCCCGCCCTTAAGGGCGGGGAGGGAAAGCGCACCGCGCGCAGCGCGGTTAGGCAACCCGTCTCGCTTCCTCCGTTAAAGTGGGTTGAAGACTATAGCTATAACCGTCGGCGCGTTGCACCACGCGACAATAGCGGTGTGATATCCCTTGCACCACGCCCTGCGCGGTCTGGATGTTAAAACTCCC
>NZ_NRRS01000078.1 GCF_016583795.1 Rhabdochromatium marinum
GGTGAAGGGGTGTAGCCGCACCACCACCGCTCGCCCACGCTGGAGTAACAGCCGAGCGCGCTTCTCCGTGCACGGCATCAGCGGGTTTTTCTGTTTGTCGAGAACAAAGACAGCCATTTCAATTCCTGCCCTTACGGGCCTGGTGACGGAGCCTCGCGGCTCGCTCCCCTCGGGAAGGTCTGCAACCGGCTCCCGCCTCACGGCAGCGATCAGAACCTTCGGCGCTTTGCCTTTCACCCGCATGATCCTGATCTTCCAGTGTCCAGAACTGAGGAAGCATTCCGGAGTGGGTCTTGGCGACCTGTTGCAAACGCAGCGGTTTTTCACCGCTTTCCCTGGTCAACCAGGCTTGTCTTCACAAGCTCCGCCCTTCAGGGCGGGGTAGTTGACGAGCCGTGATTGACCGAGTCGATGAACTCACGAAACACTTCCGGCGGTCGCACCACCCAGCCGCGAAACGGCTGCGCCAGTACACCCTCGAACAGCAGTGGTGGTTCATCCTGAGTGACATCAAGTTTGATCAGTCCGCTTTGGCCGACCAGGCTGTTGGGGTCTTGCAGGCGGGTTTCGCTGCCCCAGCGTTTCAGCTCCTTGAAAAAATCTTCGGTCTTGGCGCGGCGGTTGGTCAGCCGATCAGCCAGGCCCAGCAGCAGGGCACGTTTGTATTCGATTTCGGCGTCGAAGTCTTCATCAAAAATTGACACGCTGAAATCGGATGTTAATTGCACCATGCCGCGCACCACCAGGTAGACGAACAGGTCGTGTAGATCGCGCCAAGTATGCTGCGGCAGGGGACGGTTCCAGTCGATGCCATAGCGGATCTGGCGGGTAAAGAAGCGAAACAGATGTTGTAACACCCAGATGCGCTCGGTGTCGTCATCGGCGTAGTTGCTGCTCTGGGTGCGGTCGATTTCATGCAGGGTCTTGCGCAGGTTATAAATCATCAACAGCAGCAGGCGCTGCTCAAGGGTGTTGGCATTACCAGTGGTGGGAGGCGGTCCCTGGGGCTTGGGCAGACTGGCGATGGCCTTGAGCACTGGCTTTTTAACACAG
Source organism: Rhabdochromatium marinum (assembly GCF_016583795.1). Taxonomy (GTDB): domain Bacteria; phylum Pseudomonadota; class Gammaproteobacteria; order Chromatiales; family Chromatiaceae; genus Rhabdochromatium; species Rhabdochromatium marinum. Next base: position 1,054 of record NZ_NRRS01000078.1, read on the forward strand.
TGCATCACGAGGATGCGCTCTTCGGCGTCCAGGGTGTCGCGGGCGGTGCGCTCCAGCTCCATCATTAAGGCCGGCAGCGCCTGACGCAGCCCGCGACTGCGCAGCGCATCAATGCGTTCGCAAATCGCGCTGGCTCCGGCAATAGGTTCTTCAAGCGCTTCACTTTCCGCGAGTAATTCGCGTAGTTCCTCGCTATCAACCTCCTTGAGCGAATAGTCCTCCTCCAGCATACTCCGCCCCGTTTCCCAACCAGAAATATGGTGTTACCACCGACCCTGGGATGCTCCCTCGCAAGTCTGACCTATGTTGTTAAGTGTTTGAAATAATTATATCTATTTGAGCTGTTTATGGCGCCAGGCTCAGACGCCAGCTGTCATCATAAACGGTCGAACCGCGACCGATGCAACAGAAATTGCGCAGTCGCTGCCACTATAGCGGCTCCTCTCTCCAATACCCAAGCAATTTAGTGCGCTTGCCTGCCGGACAGGCTGCACTTATCCAGCCGACTGGGGGCATTGGTCGGTCAGTTGTCATGAGTCCGAAGCAAAAAATGCTTGTACATCGGCGATGGATTCGGTGCGCGTCATTGGCGGCAGGCTGTTGATAAAAAACTGTCCATAGTGCTTGGTAAACACGCGAGGATCGCAGAGTACGAACAGGCCCCGGTCACTTGTATCTCGAATCAGGCGCCCGGCGCCTTGCTTGAGTGCAATCACCGCGCGTGGTAACTGATAGTCGCGAAACGGCTGACCGCCGGCTTCGCGCAGCGCATCAATGCGTGCCTGCACCAGGGGATCGCCTGGCGAGGCAAAGGGCAGTTTATCGACAATGACGCAGGACAGCGCTTCGCCGCGTACATCGACCCCTTCCCAAAAGCTGCTGCTGCCAAGCAGTACCGCATGGCCGTGTGCGCGAAAGCGGCGGATCAACTCGGCGCGCGGTGCCTGGCCCTGAACCAGTTGCGGGTAGTCGAGGGCGCCGGCCAGTTGTTCAGCGACGCGCTGCAAAGCCCGATGACTGGTAAAGAGGACAAACATACGCCCGCGCGTCACCGGTGCCAATTCCAACACCAGCTCAGCCACCCGCTGATCATGAGTCGCATCGGCCGGCTCCGGCATCTGTGGCGGTACCAGCCACAGGGCCTGGCGCGCATGATCGAAGGGGCTCTCCCAACGCTCGGTGTGGGCATCCTCCAGTCCCATCTGGCGGATAAAGTGGGCGAAAGACTCACCCACCGCCAGGGTGGCCGAGGTAAAGACCCAGGCGGCTTGCAGAGCGGCGCGATGGGCCTGAAAACTGCTGGCTACCTCAAGCGGGGTCTGGTGCAGGCGAAAACCACGCCCGCGCGCATCGAACCAGCGCACCTGTCCGCAAGTCTCCCCGGCGCCAAACAGCGCCAGCCGTTCACCGAGATCGCGGCAGCGCTCGCGATCATGGTCGAGCACCTTGGAATGCCCGCTGATGCGCTCCAGTCCCTGTTCGAGCTGTGCCAGCCAATGTGCGAGCGTTTGGCGCGCCTGTTCAAGTGGCTGCTTGGCCTGTGTATGAGCTGGCGCATTAGTCGGCGCATCGGCTGGCAGCTTCGGCCAGACCGCCCGGCGATCCTCTGTACCCAAGGCCAGGCGCAGCGCCTGCACCGCCGGGCGCAACTGCATCAGAGGTTCGGTCAGATCGATCAGGCCGGCGGCTTCGCGCGCCACATCGGCGGTCAGATCGCGGGCAAAATCGAGTACCTGATAGCTGCTCAGCGAGCGACCGAAAAACATCCCTGCCACCTCGGGCAACTGATGGGCCTCATCAATGATAAAGCAGTCCGCCCCTGGCAGCACTTCACCGAGGCCTTCCTGGCGAATCGCCATGTCAGCGCACAGCAAATGGTGGTTGATGACCACCAGTTCGGCTTCCTGTGCCTGTCGGCGTGCGGCGACCAGATGACAGTTACCCAGTTGCGGACAGTCCTGTCCCAGGCAGTTATCGGCAGTGGAGGTGACGCGCGGCCACAGCGCCGAATGCTCCGACAGACCGGCTTCGGCAATATCACCGCTGCGCGTGACCCGCGCCCAGTCCCGCACCCGTGCCAGCTCGGCATGCAGGTGTGATTCCAGCATGGACGGTTCGGCTGCGGTCAGCGCCAGGCGTTGCACACAGAGATAATTGGCGCGACCTTTGAGCAGCGCGACGCGCACTGGCGTGCCGAGCAGACGCAGAGCCAGGGGCAGATCCTGATGGAACAGCTGATCCTGCAGATTGCGGGTGCCGGTGGAGATGACCACCTTGCGCCCGCACAGCAGCGCTGGAATCAAATAGGCCAGCGTCTTGCCGGTGCCGGTGCCCGCCTCGCAGATCAGGGTGCCGGTGGTGGCGATTGCTTCGGCCACCCGGTTGGCCATGGCTAACTGTTGCGGGCGGGCCCCAAAGGCTTGGAGATGCTGGGCCAGGCGTCCGCGCGCACCAAAAATGGCGGCCAGCCCGGCGGCCACTGAGGAGGCCCCCGGGCGCTCGGACTCAGGCGCGGTGGCGCGGCTCACCTGGGAACCCTTAGCCTCCCGAGGCGCGGCGCTGCGCGTCCTGGGCGCCCTGCAAGTCGCCAGCGCGGCGGCGGGCATCGGCAATCACCCGCCAGTTGTCTTGCTTGAGCGTATCGCTGTCGCCGGAGAGGTCGTTAGCGCGGGCGGCCAGATTGGCGGCCTGGGTGGCCAGCCCCTGCTCCAGACGGACATGCGCGAGCCGGTTCCACAAATAGCCCTCGCGCGATTGCAGACGCAGGGCGCGCTCCAGTGTGGCCGCCGCTCCTGCATAGTCACGGCTCTGGCGCTGGCGCTCGGCCTGTTTGACCAGGGTGCTGACGGCCGGGGTCAGGGCTGGCGGCTGCAAGGCGGATGAGGAGGCCTGTGGCGCCTGAGTCTCGGGAGCAGGCAACGCCGGCACAGTGCTTTCGGTGCTTGGTCGGGCCGCTGCTGCTGGCGGTGCTGGTTCGGGACTCGGAGTGCTGGCGTTTGGTGTAGCGGGCGCTCCTGGCTGTGGTGCTGTTGTTTCGGCCTTGGCGACAGTGGTCGGGGCGCCCTCAGCGGCATCGGCTGCTGCTGCCGTTGTCGGCTCAGTCGGCGCCTCGCCCGGGGGTTGATAGGCATAGACCCGGGTCGGCTCGGGTGGCGGTTGGGTCTGCGGGGACGGCGCAGGCTGTCTGGCCGGTTCCGGTGGTGGGCGCCGGGCATCAACAATAGGGGCGGGTGGCTCCTGGCGAACGCTGGTGGCACAGCCGCTGAGGCCTGTCGCTGTCGCCACAAAGATCAGCAGGCCGGACAGGGAGATGAATCGCATGTGCTCAGTCATCAGTTACCATAGAAATCGCTAAGAAAAAGATTGCGCGAATCGCGATCCTCGCGCTTCGGCTTGGGTTTGGGCGGCTGGAGCGGGGCGGCCGGCTCAGCCTCCTCGGGTGAGGGGTCGCTTTGTGCCACAGCCTCACGTTTGGGCTTGGGACAGGCGGCGGTCTGCGGGAATTCGGCATTCACCGGGATGGTCAAGCCACCACAGCCTTCGGTCATTACCACCCCTTCGGGCGGGACATCGCTCAGAGACTGATTATCGATACTGGCCATGAGATCGCCCCAGACACGCAAGGCACCACTGGAGCCGGTTAGGCGGGTTGACTGGTTGTTGTCCCGACCGACCCAGACCACCGTCACCTTGTCACCGCTGAATCCGGCAAACCAGCTGTCGCGCAGATCGTTGGTGGTGCCGGTCTTGCCTGCCACGCTCAGCCCTTCGGGCAGGCGCTGCTTGAGCCAGGTCGCCGTGCCTTGCTCGACCACCTGGCGCATAGCCCATTGGGTCATGAAAGCCGCATCACCGCGAGCCACCGGCTCGACGGCGAGCGGATAGCGTGTCAGCGGTCGCCCGGAAGCATCAAGCACTTCGCGAATCGCACGCAGCGGCGTGCGAAAACCTCCGGCGGCAATGGTCTGATACACTTGGGCAACCTCAATCGGGGCCAGGGAAACCGAGCCTAGCAACATGGCCGGCACGGCTGTGATCGGTCGTGTGACCCCCAAACGGTGCAGGGTTTGCGCCACTTCATCAACCCCCAGTTCCAGCCCGAGGTTGACTGCCGCCAGATTATAGGATTTTGCCAAGGCTCGATACAGGGGCACCTGACCATGGATGCGGTGATCGTAGTTGTTCGGCTGCCAGAGGTCGTTGCCAATGCGCAGATTGACGGGACGATCCGGGATCGATGTCACCAGGGAATATTGCTCGGGGCGCTCCAGGGCAGTGAGATAGATGACCGGCTTGATGGCTGAGCCGATCGAGCGCACGGCATCGAGCGCGCGATTAAAGCCCTTGAAGGCCACATTGCGCCCACCTACCAGGGCCAGTACTTCGCCTTGGGCAACCGAGGTCACCACGGCGGCAGACTCCAGGGTGTCGGGGGGGAATCGGCGTTGTTTTTCCAGCTGGGGCAGGCGCTCGCGAATCGCCTGCTCGGCAGCGGTCTGAATCAGTGGATCCAGGGTGGTGAAGATTTTCAGCCCCTCGGAGCGCAGATCCTCTTCGCGATAGTCGCGCTGGAGCTGCCGGCGCACCAGTTGCACAAAAGCGGGATAGGCGCCGCTGGGACGCGCACCACCATCGCGCAAGCCCAGCGGCTGGGCCTTGGCCTGTTCGGCCTCGGCGAGGCTGATAATCTGGTGATGCGCCATGATGTCAAGCACCAGATTGCGCCGCTCCAGGGCCTTCTCGGGATGGCGACGCGGATTGTATTCGGACGGGCCTTTCAGGACCGCCACCAGCAGTGCGGTCTCCGCCGGGCCAAGTTCCGACAGCGAGCGATCAAAATAGAAGCGGCTGGCCAGCCCAAAGCCGTGAATGCCCCGACTGCCGTCCTGGCCCATGTAGACTTCGTTGGCGTAAGCGGTGAGGATTTCATCCTTGCTGTAGCGCAGATCCAGCAGCAGCGCCATCAGCGCCTCGTTGATTTTGCGCTTGAGCGTGCGCTCTTGGTTAAGATAAAAATTCTTCACCAGCTGTTGTGTCAGGGTGCTGGCTCCCTCCACGGTACGCCCGGCGGAAAAGTTTTTATAGGCCGCGCGCAGAATGCCTTTGGGATCGACGCCCAGATGCTGATAGAAATTGCGATCTTCCACCGCCAGCAGCGTCTTGACCAGCAGCTCCGGCAACTGGGCGCGTGTCAGCAGCACGCGATCTTCATTGTGGGTGGGATAAATGCTGGCGATCAGGGCCGGATCGAGCCGTGCCAGCGCAATACCTGGCCCTTGATCCAGGGTCGCCAGGGTGGCGACCTGGCCATCGGCAAAGGTGGCTTCCAGCAAGGCCGCGCGCTCGGCACCGTCCCAGAAGCGAAAGCCGTGGGTATAGAAACGCACCCGCTCACCGTCACGCTGGTAAGTGCCAGGGCGATCCACGCGGGTGGTGTCCAGGTATTTCAGCCGTTGCAGCTCGCCGACCAGCGCCTCGGGTGTCAGCACCCGGCCCTGATACAACTCCAGCGGCCGGGCATAGACCCGGGCGGGCAAGGCCCAGCGTTTGCCCTCGAATTTGGAGCGCACCACATGATCGAGCTGCACCGCATAGAGTCCCAGCACAGTCGCAGCGCCGACCATCAGCAGGACCGTGATGCCGAGCAGAAAGCTCCAGAAGCCGCCCGTCTGGGCGCAGGCACGGGTCGCCAGGGGACGGGCAAAACGGTAGTGCTGGATAGTCATGTGTTCAGGTATCGTCCCATAGTTACTGGCTTATACGTGCTTAGCTCTTGATGCCGACGCCACGGCGCAGCAGGTTCAGGCTGAACGCGGTCAAGACCAGAATGCAGCACCCGATCAGCGTAAAGGCAATCCACAGCGGAATGTCGCTGACACCAAGCAGTCCGTAGCGAAAGGCATTGACCATGTACAGAATGGGATTCAACAGGGACACCTGCGACCAGATGCCCGGCAGCAGATCAATGGAATAAAAGACGCCACCGAGGTACGTCAGGGGCGTGAGCACAAAGGTGGGGATAATGGAGATGTCATCAAAGCTGTTGGCAAAGACGGCATTGATAAAACCACCGAGCGAAAACAGAATGGCTGTCAGTAGAATAATCAGCAGGGTGATGCCGTAGCTGTGAATATGCAGATCCGTAAACAGCAGGCCCACTAGCGTGACGCCCACGCCAACACTTAATCCGCGCAGCACACCGCCGGAGACATAGCCTGCCAGAATGACCCAGTTGGGAGTCGGGGATACCAGCAGTTCTTCGATATAGTGTGAGAATTTGCTGCTGTAAAACGAGGACACCACATTGGCGTATGCATTGGTGATGACCGCCATGAGCACCAGGCCCGGCACGATAAAATCCAGATAAGCAAAGCCATCCATCGGGCCGATGCGCTCGCCGATCAAACGCCCGAAAATCACAAAATAGAGCGTGGTGGTGATCACCGATGGCAGCAGCGTCTGAATCCAGATGCGCAGAAAGCGCAGCGCTTCCTTAGCCACCAGAGTTTCATAGGCAACCCAATAACGCTTCCAGCGGCCGTCACTCATAGCTGACTCCTGACGGTTGCCCAGGCGTGGAGGATGTTGCGGTGTCGCTGCGATGATCGACCATATCCAGAAACAGCTTTTCGAGCCGGTTTTGCTTGTTGCGTAGGCTCATTACCTCAATGCCATAGCGCGACAGGGCCTCGAACAGGCCGCTAATGCTGTGCCCCCGGCTCACTTCCACCTCCAGCGTGCTCTCATCAATCGCGTCCAACACAAAACCACCCAGGGCCGGCAGTTCTGTCAGCCGCCCGCGCAGATTGAGCACAAAGGTCTCGGAGCGCAGCTCCTTGAGCAGATCGGCGATCTCGGCGGTGGCGATAATGGCGCCGTGATTGATAATGGCCAGATGCCGGCACAGGCTCTCCGCCTCCTCCAGATAGTGGGTGGTCAGAATAATGGTGGTGCCATTGTCATTGAGTTCGCGCAGGTAGTGCCACATGGAGCGGCGAATTTCGATATCCACCCCGGCTGTGGGCTCATCAAGAATCAATACCTGGGGTTGGTGCACCAGCGCACGGGCGATCATCAGCCGCCGCTTGAGTCCGCCTGAGAGCTGGCGCATCTGCGTCTCGCGCCGCTCCCACAGGTCGAGCTTGCGCAGATAGTATTCCGCCCGCACTCGCGCCTCGCGCCGGGGAATACCAAAATACCCGGCCTGATTGATCACCACTTCCAGCACTGGCAGAAACAGATTGAAGTTAAACTCCTGGGGCACCACACCCAGGCGTGCACGCACCTGTTCCGGTTCGCGATCCAGATCGTGCCCGAAGACTTCAACCCGGCCAGCGGTTTTATTTATCAGCGAGGTCAGAATTCCGATCAGCGTCGATTTGCCCGCCCCATTGGGTCCTAGTAACGCAAAAAAATCTCCTGCTTCGACACTCAGATCGACCCCCTTCAGGGCCTCCAGGCCGGATGGATAGACTTTTCGCAGTTGGTGGGCAATGAGCGCGGACATGACAGGGGGCAAAGCAGATCGCGGATGAGTCGTTTAAGGAGTGAGTCGTTTGAGTCAGTTCATCACAGTACCCGAGCCTGGCGGTGGCGGCAACCGAATCCCAGGGTGGGTGTCGGGCTTCTAGCACCCGGGCGTTGCGCTCAGGTCTCCCCTGTCCAGCGCATTCCGTGAACACTAAACAGACTTTCGGCATCGGTCCAGACCTGCACCGGGGTGAAGCCGGCGCGGCGCGCCAGGGACTGAAAGTCCGGGATGCTGTACTTGTAGGAACATTCGGTGTGGATGCTCTCGCCTTCGCTGAAGCTGAAGGCTTCACCGGCCACCTGAACCTGCTGCGGTGCGTTGCTGATCAGGTGCATTTCAATGCGGCTGTCCTGCGGGTTGAAAAAGGCGCTGTGATGAAAAGCGATGGGATCGAAGGTGCCTTCAAGTTCACGGTTGATACGCTCGAGAAGATTCAGGTTGAAGGCGGCGGTGATGCCTTGGGCGTCGTTGTAGGCCGCATGCAGGATGTCTTCGGGCTTGCGCAGATCGACACCCACCAGCAAATGCCCGCCAGGACCGAGGATAGTGCCAACCCGATGCAGGAAAGCCTCAGCCTCCTGGGGCTCGAAGTTGCCCACCGATGAGCCGGGGAAAAAGGCCGCGCGCGGCTGGTCGCTGTCGGTCAGCGGCAGCTCGAAGGGGCGCGAATAGTCGGCACAGGCGGCGCGGACTTCCAGCGTCGGAAAGGCGGCCGCGAGGCGCTCGGCAGAGTTGAGCAGATGCTCACGCGAGATATCGACCGGCACATAGACACGCGGGCGCAGGGCTTCGAGCAGGGTGCGAATTTTCAGGCTGCTGCCACTGCCCAGCTCAATTAGTACCACATCATGGCCGAGCAGTTCAGTCATTTCGGCGCCGTACTGGCGCAGAATGCTGATTTCAGTGCGGGTTGGGTAATACTCGGGCAGCTCGCAGATGGCGTCGAACAGTTGTGATCCCTGTTCGTCGTAGAAGAATTTGGGCGGAATGTTTTTTTCCGCTTGTGCCAGGCCGGCGAGCACCTCGGTGCGGATATCGGCTGGCTCGGGATGATAGTCGTAAAAGCTGATCTCCATTAGGTATCCTCCGCGAGGCTGGCGGCCAGGCGCAACCCGCTGAACTGCCAGCGCTCATGCGGATAGAAAAAGTTGCGGTAACTCGGGCGCAGATGGTTGCGGGAACTGGCGCAGGAGCCGCCACGCAAGACCATCTGGTTGCACATGAACTTGCCGTTGTACTCACCGATGGCGCCCGCCGCCGGGCGGTAGCCGGGGTAGGGCAGGTAAGCCGAGCCGGTCCATTCCCAGCAGTCGCCATAGAGCTGGCTCAGCTCGCCGTCGCTCTGATCAAGCGGCGCGGCGCGCGGATGCAGGCGCCCGGACTCGACAAATTCGCCCGTGATGGGCCGCTGGGCGGCAGCATATTCCCATTCCGCCTCGCTGGGCAGGCGTTTGCCAGCCCAGCGCGCATAGGCCTCGGCCTCGAAATAGCTCAGATGGCAGACCGGCAGGCTGGGGCGCAGCGGGATCAAGCCGGCCAGGGTCATTTCATGCCAGGTGCCATCGATCTGTTGCCAATACAGCGGTGCGCGCCACTGGTGCTGGCGGATCATCGCCCAGGCGTCCGACAGCCAGATGGCGGGGTTGTCGTAGGCGCCATCTTCAATGAAGGCCAGATACTCGCCGTTAGTAACCAAACGGTTGGCAAGCTGATAGGGCGCCAGCCAGGTCGAGTGGCGCGGGTGCTCATTATCATAGGAAAATCCCTCGCCGGTGGCGCCGATCTCGGTCATGCCACCCTCGAAGGTGATAAAGGACAGCGGCGCGGTGGTCTCCGGTGCGCTGAGGTCGAGATCCGCTCGATAGGCCGGGCGCAGCGGATTAAACGCCAGATGGTGCTTGATGTCGGTTAGCAGCAGTTCTTGATGCTGTTGCTCGTGATTCAGGCCAATCAGGATACGCTCGCGCGCCAGAGACCAGTCGGCGTCAGCGCACTGGGCGATGAGGATCTGCATGGCGACATCAACATGCTGGCGGTAGTCATAGACCTCGGCCACCGTTGGGCGCGACAGCAATCCGCGCTGGGCACGCGGCCAGAAACCGCTGTCGGTCTGTTCATAATAGGAATTGAACAGATAGTCAAAGCGCGGGTGAAAGGGCTGGTATCCCGGCTGCAAGGGCCGCAGCAAAAAGTTCTCGAAAAACCAGGACACATGAGCCAGATGCCATTTTGGCGGGCTGGCCTCAGCCGTGGTTTGCAGGCCATAGTCTTCAATGGCCAGCGGCTCGCACAGCTGTGCGGAGAAGGCGCGGACCTGAGCATAACGCTGCACGAGAGACTCGCGGCTTGGAGGAACGGCGGGTGCGGCTGTCTGCATGGGAAAACTCGTGTTTGGCGCGAAAAATGCGATAGTTTACCCGATTCGCGATCAGATTCGCAGGCCAGGTTGGAGACCGGACTTGAACATTGGTGAACAGACGGACACGCTAGAAAAAGGTCACCGCCACCTGAAACAGTTTTTCCACTTCCGGCACGCGCAGGCGGTCCTCGATGAACAGGATCACATGATCCTCGGACTCAATCACCAGATCATGATGGGCGATCAGTACCTGATTGCCGCGCACGATGGCACCGATGTTGGTGCCCTTGGGCAGGCGAATGTCTTCAATGGCGCGACCGACCACCTTGCTGGAGTTGGCATCGCCATGGGCAATGGCCTCGATGCCTTCGGCGACACCCCGGCGCAGTGAGTGCACCATGACGACATCCCCGCGGCGCACATGACGCAGCAGGCTGCCGATGGTGGCCTGTTGGGGCGAGATGGCCACATCAATGGGGCCGCTCTGTACCAGATCGACATAGGCCGGACGATTGATCAGCGCCATGGCCTTGCGCGCGCCCAGGCGCTTGGCCAGCATGGCGGAGAGAATATTGGCCTCGTCATCGTTGGTGACGGCACAAAACACATCTGTGTCGGCGACGTTTTCCTCCAGCAGCAGCTCTTCATCCGCCGCATCACCGTGTAGCACAATGGTGCGTTCAAGGTTTTCGGCAATGTGGCGGCAGCGGCTCAGGTCCCGTTCGATAATTTTAATCCGGTACTCGGATTCCAGCGCGCGCGCCAGTCGCGTGCCGATATTGCCGCCGCCGGCGAAGATTAACCGCTTGTAGGGTTTTTCCAGCCGGCGCAACTCGCTCATCACCGAGCGGATGTGCTTGGGCGCGGCGATGAAAAACACTTCGTCATCGGCTTCGATCACTGTGTGACCGGTGGGGTGAATGGCACGGTCCTGACGATAAATGGCAGCCACCCGCGCGTCGATGTGCGGCATGTGATCGCGCAGGTTTTTCAGTTCATGACCCACCAAGGGGCCGCCGTAATAGGCGCGCACCGCTACCAGACGCACTCGTCCTTCTGCAAAATCAGTGACTTGCAGCGCACCTGGGTGTTTGATCAGGCGCATGACATAGTCGGTCACGAGTTGCTCGGGGCTGATGCGCACATCAATCGGAAAGGCGCTGCCGTCGAACAGCTTATCCTGCTCCAGAAAGCTCGGTGCACGCACCCGGGCAATTTTGGTAGGGGTGTGAAACAGCGTATAGGCCACCTGACAGGCAACCATGTTGGTCTCGTCGCTGTTGGTCACCGCAATAATCATGTCGGCATCTTCGGCACCGGCCCGTGTGAGCACATCCGGATGGGCTCCATGGCCTTCAAGGGTGCGCAGGTCAAAGCGGTCTTGCAGCTCGCGCAGGCGGATGGGGTCGAGATCGACCACCGTGATGTCGTTGGCCTCGCTGACCAGGTTGGTCGCGACTGAGCTGCCGACCTGGCCGGCACCGAGAATAATGATTTTCATCGCCGTTCTTTAATCTCGATGCCAAGGGAACGCAGCTTGCGGTACAGATGGGTGCGCTCCATGCCGGCTTCCTTGGCCATTTTGCTGACATTGCCGTTGTGCTTTTCCAGCTGATAGTCGAGATAGGCCTTCTCGAAGGTCTCGCGGGCCTGGCGTAGCGGTTGATCGAAGGACATCAGACCGTCGAATGGCTGGCCGCTGGCCACGGGTGAGTTGCCGAGGGTGCTTTCCACTTCGCTGAGCGGAATTTCATCTCCGGCGCCTAGGATGAGGACGCGCTGCACCAGATTTTTGAGTTCGCGCACATTGCCGGGCCAGCTGTAGTTGCGCAAGAAATTCTGGGCTCCGACACTGAAGCGACGATAGCTGAGCTTCTCGTGGGTGGCGAAGTAATCGACATAATGGTTGAGTAGCTCGGGAATATCTTCGGGATGCTCGCGCAGCGGCGGAATATGCAGGGGCACCACATTGAGGTGATAGAACAGATCTTCGCGAAAGCGCCCGGCACGAACTTCGTCTTTGAGATCACGCTGGGTGGCGGCAATGATGCGCGCATCGACCGGCACCGGCTCGCTGCCGGCCACACGCAGGAAGGAGCCGGTATCCAGGGCGCCCAGCAACTGCCCCTGGGCTTCCAGGTCCATATCGGCCACTTCATCGAGCAATAGGGTGCCGCCGGCGGCCTGTTCCAGGCTGCCATAGTGGATGTGCTGGTTTTCCTCGCTGCCAAAAAGTTCGCGTGCGGCATTGCCACGGGCGATGGCTGAAGAGCCCAGATCGACAAAGGGGCGATCCTTGCGCGCGCTCTGGGCATGCAGAAAGCGCGCAAAAGTTTCGCGCCCGGTGCCCGGCTCGCCGGTGATCAGCACCCAGGTATCATGCAGGGCGATGCGCTTGACCTGTTCGCGCAGCCGCTGCATCACCGCCGAGCGTCCCACCGGCTCATGCACCTGGGGGACATGGCGGCGCAGGCCGACATTTTCCCGCGCCAGCTTGTCAGCTTCCAGAGCGCGCTCCACAGTGAGCAGCAGCTTGGCCATCGACAGGGGCTTTTCGAGGAAATCATAGGCGCCATAGCGCGTGGCTTCCACAGCGGTCTCGACGGTGCCATGGCCGGACATCATGATGATCGGGCAGGGCAGACCGTCGTCGGTTTCGGCCCATTCTTTTAGTAGGCTGATGCCATCGAGGTCAGGCATCCAGATATCGAGCAGCATCAGATCGGGGCGGCGTTCGCGCAGGGCGCGTCGGGCCGCCTCGGCATGCTCGGCTCCCATGACTACGAAGCCTTCATCTTCGAGAATTTCCTTGACGGTTTGCAGGATATCGGGCTCGTCATCGACGACAAGAATGTGATTCGCGCTCATAGTGTTTTGGTGCTTGGTGAAGAGGTGCCCGGGCCCGGGGTTGGGTCAGTCGCCTGACTGGCGTTCTGGTCAGTTTCCTGGCCTGCGTCCTGCCACAGAGGCAGTTGCGCGCGAATCCGCGCGCCCGAGGCGGTATTCTGCGCTGAAATCATGCCGCCGTGTTCCTCAATGATTTTCTTGACGATGGCCAGTCCGAGTCCCGTGCCCCGCGCCTTGCTAGTGACATAGGGCTCGAAGACATTGTCCAGCAGTTTGGCATCAAAGCCCGTGCCATTGTCTTCAATATCAATAACCACGGCGGGGGTTTCCAGTTCGTTGCGCAGGCTGGAACGCACGCGGATCTCAGCCTCGGCGGTGTTATCGAGCGCCTCAAGGGCGTTCTTGAGCAGATTGTGCATCACCTGGCGTAAGCGTTGCGAGTCGCCCCGAATCTGTGCCTCTGCGGCCTTGAGTTCAGTGATGATCCGCACATTGGTCCCTCGATAAAGTTCCAGTACATCACGCATCAGTGCATCAATGGCGAAGGGTTCGTGGCGTATCTCCGGGGTGCGGGCATAGTTGCTGAAATCATTGACCATGACCTTCATCGCCTCGACCTGCTGCACAATGGTAGTGGTGGCTCTGTCAACGATACGTGCGTCAGGCTCGTCGAGCTTTTTGAGCAGTTTATGCCGCAGGCGCTCAGCGGAGAGCTGAATCGGAGTCAGCGGGTTTTTAATCTCATGGGCCAGGCGTCGCGCCACCTCACCCCAGGCGGCATTGCGCTGGGCGCTGATCAGTTCAGTGATGTCATCGAACACCAGCACATAGCCGGTGGCCTCGGTGCCGGACACCGGCAGTCGGCTGCCACGACACATGAGCACCTGGCGACCGGCGTCGCTGAACAGGGTCACCTCTGCGCGCCAGTCAGCGGTGGTGGCAAAATGACGCCGCAGGGTGTCAGCCCAGTGGCCGAGCCAGGGATGCCGAGCTTCGAGTTCATCCAGGCTGGGCGTCGGCCCCAGCGCGGAGGCAAGCTGCAGAATACCGCGCGCGGCCGGATTGCTGGTGGTCAGGCACAGCGCCTCGTCGAAGGCGAGTACCCCGGAAGACAAGCGCCCAAGCACGGTTTCCAGATAGGCGTGGTGTGCTTCAACTTCCTGCTGGCTGCGGGCGGCTTCATCGCGCGCCTGCGCGACCTTTTTGGTCATGGCATTAAAGGATGATACCAGAGAGGCCAGCTCATCGTCGTGGGTGGGCAGCGGCAGTTGCTGCTCATAATCACCTGAGGCCACGGCACGAGTGCCGCGTGCAATGTCGGCAATGGGCGCCACCAGTCGTTGGGCGGTGCGGAAGGCCGCCAGCAGGGAGGCCAGCAGGCCGAACAGCAGCACCAGGGACAGCGTCAGGGAAAAGCTGAAATTGAGTGACTGGCGCAGATAGGACAGCTCGGTGTAGCGGTTGTAGGCATCCTCAAGCTGCGCGGCCAGCTCGCTGATACGCGCCGAGGTGGGGAAAATGGCCTGCAAAATCAGCGCGCGGGCGCGCGGGTCATTGACCAGCACGCGGATTTGCAGCTGATTGTCCGCCGTGGTTTCGAGCCCGACATAATCCGTGCCGTTGCGCACGCTTTGCATGATTTTACGCTCAGGTCGATCAGGAACCAACTGAATAGGATCGTCATTGGCTGAACCCATGACGTTACCGCCGCTGTCAAATACAGTCAGCTCCTGGGCGCCGGCTTGGCGGCGCAATTGCCCCAGCGACAGCGTCAGTGCGGTGGTCGAACGATCCTCAATGCTGGCCAGCAGCTGGGCCGCATAGCGCATCATCACTCGCTGATTGAGATCGAGGGAGGCCTGATTGAGGGTCAGGGCGTTTTCCATCGCCTGGTCGATTTCGACATCAAACCAACTGTCGATGCCGCGCAGCAGAAAACCCAGCGAGTAGTAATAGACCACCCCGACCGGCAGCAGCGAGATGAGCGCAAAGAGTGCCAGCATGCGTCCGGTGAGCCGGGAGCCAGCGGCCTGGCGGCGGTAGCGCGCGGTGAGGCGGATGATGCTGACCACCACGGTAATGGCCAGGATGACCAGGCCGATCAGCACCAGAAACAGCAGGGGCACGAAAATCCGGCTCAGGCTCTCGGAGTTTTGCACCGCATTGCTCATCAGATCAAGCGCGACCAGCAGCACCAGCAGCAGGGCGCCGATACCAAGGGTGCCGGGATGGATCAGGCGGGGGCGTTTGCGGGCCATGGGCGGGATCGGGGCGACAGGGGCGGCTGGCTGGAGACAGATGTTA
>NZ_NRRS01000079.1 GCF_016583795.1 Rhabdochromatium marinum
CTGTACCATAACCCGATCAATGAGCTCCCCGAGACCCAGCTCGTCGTACATTCCCGCTACCAATCCCAGGTGTTCGAGCGCTTGGCTGCTGTAATGCTGTGGACTGGCCTTTGAGCCAGTTTCGATGTGCATGGCTAGCCTGCTTCCCTCTGAATGTTTGCGATAAACGCAAGGATAGATGAGTTGAGAGAAAACCTGTTGGTGGCGTGAGCGGGTGCGGAATGTCGGTTAGACTCAAAGCTCATGGCCTTAGCCTCTGATCAACTTGCTACCGGTCTATACGAGCGCTTGCTCGATGAGGAATTGCACCAGCTGATGGGTGTTCATTCAGAGTTGAAGGCGGAGTGATCGACCGATTCGCATGGTCTGGGAGCTGGCCCATGCCAGCACTGTTGCTCGAAGAGGCACGCCCAGCGTAACGCCTATCACCCTGCCCATCAGGCAGCCCCACGTCTCAAACGTCAGGCCGCTTTCTGAATTGCGATCAGCGTCATGTCATCGCGGCGCTCTTCGTGGCCGCGATAGTCAGCGAGGGCCTGTTCAAGATCGCGCATCCAGTCTTGTAAGCCCGGTTGGCGGCTGTGCTTGAGTCGTTCCAGGAAGCGGCGGCGACCAAGCAGGCGGCGGGGGTCGCCGCCCATCTGGTCGGTGACGCCATCGCTGAGCAGCAGGCACAGCTCACCGGGGGCGATCTCGAATTGGTGGCGTTCGATGTGGCTCGGGGGCGGCAGGCTGGCGTAGCCGAGGTGCGCCCGTGCATCGCGATGGATCTGCACTTGGTCATCTTCGCTGAGTCGGATCAGGGCGATACCGGCGCTGGCGAAGCAGGCTTGGCGACAGTCGGGAGTCAGAGACAGTACGGCGGCTTCCAGACCATCGTCGGCTTCGCTGGCGCGATGGTTCTGGCGCAAGCGTCTGCGCACCAGATCATCGAGCGCGAACAGAATCTCCACCGGGTCGCGCAGCTTCCACTCGTGCAGGATGCGCTCCAGCGCTGAGGCGACCACCAGGGTCATCAGAGCACCGGGAACACCGTGCCCGGTGCAGTCAACCAGCACGATGAAGGAGCGATCCTCCAGGGTTTCGAGCCAATACCAGTCGCCCCCCACAGCTTGCAGCGGTTCCCAGTGCACGGCGATGTCAGCTCCGTGCAGATGAATATCGTGCGGGGCTGGCAACATGGCATTTTGGATGCGCCGTGCATAGTTGAGGCTGGCGAGCAACAGGTCATTGGCATCCGCCAGCCGCGCATGGGTATGGTCGAGTTGGCCAAACGCGTGCTCAAGCGCAGTTTTTTGCCGATCCAGATCCTGCATGGCGCTGTGCAGCGCCTTAGTGCGCTCTTGCACCCGGACCTCGAGTTGCCCGGTCAGCGCGCGCAGTGCCTGTTCGGCCGCATCGCGTTCCTCCAGACCATGCTGAAAGGCTTGTAGCAGTGCGGTCATGCGCTGATTCAGCCCGCCCAGCTCGTCGTGGCGATGTCCGCGCAGCCGGGGGGGTGTCCAGCGTCCCGGCGCCTTGGGGTTGACCTCAGTAATGGCATCGGACAGCCGCAGGATCGGGCGGGTGATCATCCAGTAAAACACGGTGACCACCAAGGCGGAAACCAGCAGGATTTGCACCATGGTCAGGAGCAAATTGGTCTGGGCGCGCGCAATGAAGCGGCTAGCCAGCACCTCGGGTGAGAGCTCCAGGCTGAGGGTGCCAACGGTGGCCGGCGGGGCTCCGCTGGGCAGGGGTTCCTCTTGCACATCATGCAGAACCAGATGGTAGTGCGTGACATCGGCAAAGGAAGGCGCCAGGGCCTGTGCCAACATGGCAGGCGCGGTGCCGATTGCAGCGCCAGGTATGGTGTTGGGCGCGGATTGAAACTCAGCGAGCACTTGTCCAAAGTTGTCGCGCAACTCGGCGGCAGACAGCGCCGGCAGCGCCTGGAGTCCATTAACCAGTTGGCGTGACAGTTCGGGGTGCATCTGAAACGCCGCCTCAGCCGCTGATCCGCGCACCAGCGCGAGCGTGCGGTCGATTTCGGCCTGGAGATCGGTGCGCATACCGCGCCATTGCAGATAGAGCTGGGCGACTCCGGCGGCAAAACTCAGCACAGAGACCACCAGCAGGGTAATGGCGGCCTGCTTGAAAGTCAGCCCGCGCCAGAAAGTGCCGCGCTTAGGGGGCATCGGCACCGGTGGTGATCCTGGCCGTGTCAGGGGTCGTCACGCCCCAGCGCGCCTTGATGGCCCGAACCTGCGCGCTGGAACGCGCCAGCCAGTCATCGAATGCGTGCAGCAGCGGCGCCTGCTTCAGGGTGGAAAGATGATAGTGGTTGTACGTATGAGGCAGCTGGGGATCGAACACCAGAGCCTCGGGCTGCTCCAGGCGGTGTTGAAGCTGGTAGACGGCGACC
Source organism: Rhabdochromatium marinum (assembly GCF_016583795.1). GTDB lineage: Bacteria > Pseudomonadota > Gammaproteobacteria > Chromatiales > Chromatiaceae > Rhabdochromatium > Rhabdochromatium marinum. The sequence continues at coordinate 2,405 of NZ_NRRS01000079.1, forward strand.
TGAATGTTGGCATAGGCGGCATCGACGTGCCCGGCGATGGTCTGGCGCAGCATGGCGTCGAGATCCAGACTTTCGCGCAAGTTGACCTGACGCTGGTCAAGCGCCGCTTGCCAGGCCCAGGGGGTAAAACCGATCACAGTGGCCAGAGTCTTAATCGCTGCCGGCCCCGCATCCACGCGCTCCGGGCGTACCAGGGTGCCATCGGTAAAGGCCAGCAGGGGCTGGCTGTAGTGAATCTCAATGCCTTGGCGCCGCGCGCGTTGCCAATCGGGATGATCCGGCAGCTTGAAGTCGAGCTGTCCCTGAAGAAAGCTGCTCAGCAGGCGTGAGACCGGCAGCGGGCGATAGTCGAAGCGGATGCCCTGCTCGGCGGCGAAGGCATCAAGCAACTCGGGCAGGATGCCCCGGGCGCCCTCGGCGTCAAACGCCTGCACGGGAAGATAGTCGATGCGCTCAACCCCGACACTGTAGGTCGGAACGGTCGTCGGTGGTTGCGCCGGTTGCGCCATTGCTGGCGCGAGGCTCAGCAGGCCGGTCAGCAGGAACAGGCAACTAGAGCGAATCACTTGGACTCGCAAGGCGTGGTGGTGGTGGTGTTTGGCTCATCCGTGACGCAGTTTTGGGAGTCAAGGACAACTTGGTTGCGGCCGGCGTCCTTGGCCCGATACAGACTGCGATCGGCGCGCGCAATGGCGTGGTTCAGCGGCTCGTCATCAATGTGGGTGGCAACGCCGATGCTGAGCGTGATCCGAATGAGGCCGCGCGAGCTGTGCAGTGGGGAGTCCTCCAAGCGCTGGCGCAGGCGCTCAGCGGCTTGCAGACCCTCGCGGCTACCGGTCTCCGGCAACAGAGCCAGAAATTCCTCGCCACCCAGGCGTCCGGCGATGTCACCCTCGCGTAATTCAGCACGGAACAGCTGTGCAAAATGCCGCAGCACATTGTCACCCAAGGCATGGCCGTAGCAATCATTGACAGCTTTGAAATGATCGAGATCGCACAGCATCAGGGTCAGCGGCCGTTGGCTACGTCGATGGCGGCGGATTTCATGCTCGCCGAGTTCCAGAATATGCCGCCGATTGCTGATACCGGTCAGTTCGTCGGTAGTCGCCATACGGCGCAATTCGGTTTCCAGGGCCTTGCGATGGTGAATTTCTTCGTGCAGTTGCGCATTCAGCTTCTGGAGTTGTTGCGTCTGCTCAGACAGCTGCTGATTGGCGCGGTGCAGATCCAGCTGGAGTCGATCACTGATGCGCAGCAGGCGCTGTGATTCGCGGTAGCTTTGGTTGTAGGCGTCGCGCAGCACCTTGAAGCCATTCAGCAAACCATCGGGCATCTGATCAGTGTTGCTGACCAGGGACTCGGCCAGGTCCAGCACTTTCTCTTCAAAGGCGAAGAGCGTGCAGCTGCTATCGCGTTGCGCGCTGGATTGGATCATGGGCCTGGCATCCTAATCAGTGGGGAGGGGGATCATCTCAAAAGCGCTGTGCTGGAAATCTGCGGCAAAGTCTTCGCCAAACTCCTGCATGGCATCATCTTCAGGATCGTAATACCAGCGCACCCTGGCGGTAATCCCGCGCGCGGCAGCACGTTCAAGCAGCTGAAACATGTTCATCAGCGCCTTGGCACTGCTGCTGTTGAAGTAGGTCATGCGCAGCTCCAGCTCAACACTGGCCTCGGTGAGGCTGTCAAGATAGTCCGCCATCGCCTGGAGCGGAGGGCCAAAAAAAGCTGCCGCATCCTCGGGGTAGGACTCGCCGGCCAGTGACAACCGATGATGTGCGAAATCGAACCGGAGTTCGGGGGAGCGTTTGGTGGCTTCGCGGTGGATGGATTGCATGCGGTTTGGACGCTGATTCGATTAGATATAGGCTTTGAGGCAGAAAAACATCTGCTGCTCGCCGACTGGGACGAAATCAAACTCAATCGGCCGACTCGAACGCCGGGCGATTTCAATCAGCCCCACATTGCCACCGATGGCATCGGATTCGACCGGCTCGCGGAGTTTTTCCCTGTACAGGCTCTTGAGTTCGTCCGGGTTCAGCTTGGCGATGGTCGTCAGGCGCTGATCGAGCGCGGCGGCTTCTTGTTCGCGCACCACATTGCCGCAGATAACGAAGAAGCCATTCGCCTCGCGACCCACTGAAATCATACCTGAACTAAGCGCGACCGAGGCATGCGGCTCATCGCTGACGCGCTCCGAAGAGTAGCGCAGGATGTTTTGCACCTGTTCGACGAACACCGAGAACACCCGCCGGGTGATCTTGGCGTCGGTATCCTCAAGGGACATTTTCTGCTTAAGCATCTCGCCGAGGGAATACAGAATGCCTTCGGACAGAAAGCCAACGAAGGAGAAAATCAAACCGCGATTTCCGGTAAGTTGCTGGAACTCGAAATAGTCTCGGGCGAGTGGCATGGGCTGAGTTCCTCGGATGCGTGGCCGTCGGTTCAGGATTTGGCCAGATAGCGTGGCACTTCAATATCCACATCAGTCGGCGTAATTCCGAGGTCGAGCAAACCATTGTTTCCGGTGCAGACGCTGTCAATTTGCAGCGAGCGGTAATTGTCCATTGAGAAGGGCTTGCCCGGCAGGCGCTCAAAGAGCCGCGCCTGGCGTTGCGCGGCCTTGTCACTGAGGTCGATGATGTGCAGCTTGCGCCCGCGCAGCTTGGCGCTGTAGGTGACGATGTCGCGCAGGGTCATGACGCGCGGACCACACAAATCATAAACGGCACCAAGGCTGTTGGGATCATCCAGGGCGCGCACCATGGCCTCGGCGACATCGCCAACCCACACCGGCGCGAAGCGGGCATTGGGGCAGGCCAGCGGAAAAAATCCTGGTGCCAGATCAATCAGACCGGCAAAGCGATTGAACAGGCTGTCATGGCGCCCGAAAATCACTGAGGGTCGCACAATGGTGGCCTGCGGCTGCGCGGCGACCAGCGCCTCGCCAGCGCCCTTCGATTGCAGGTAGGCCGAGGTTGTCGGTGTCACCTGTTCGGGCGCAGTGGCCTGCAGCGCGCTCATGTGCAGCAGGCGCGGGACTTCGGCCGCCTGCGCGGCCTGCAGGAAGCGCTCGACCAGTTCGACATGAACCTGGGTGAAGCTGGAGCGGCGGCTTTCGTTCAGAATCCCCACCAGATTGACCACCAGATCGCAGCCGGTAAACAGTTCCGTGAGGGTGTCGCTGTCCAAGGTGCTGACCGGGCGCACGACCACGCCGGGATAGAGTTTCAAATCGCGGTGCCGATGAACCCGCCGCGTGGGCAGATGACATGCATAGCCGCGCGCCAGCAGGCGCTGAGTCAATTCGCGACCGACAAAGCCGGTGCCGCCAAGAATGCAAGCCTTGAGGGATGTTTTCATGGGTGTGGTGCGGTGAACTTTGCTGAATAAGTGATTGTCATGCGGGTGGTGCTGGTACCCGCTGTTATGCCACCTATTATGCCGCCGATCGCGGTTGGCCGAAACTCAGGGCTCCAGCCAGAGGCGGCGATACAAAAACAGCGACCCGGCGGCATCGCGCAAGGCCAAGCGTCCCTGATGCAGCGCGAACTCATAGGGGCGGGCGCTGTGCGTGACGGGATTGTAGAGCGCAATGCGATCCCCGCGCTGCTGAATGAAGCCGTCGATATACCCGGGGTCATGTGCCGCAGTGGGCTGATAGAGACGAAAGCGATAGCCTTTGACGATCAGCAGGCCGCCGTCACGTCCCTCCCAAATACCGCTCAGCTTGGTCGGTTGCCAGCGTTCCATGGCACGACTGATGGGGTCCATCAGGGGCTTCAGCGGCTGCGCGGCCTCCGGCAAACTGAATTCCCAAATCGGATTGCCAAAGTGACCCCACCAGTCGTGCCCACCCGGCATGGGCATGCTCTCCGGCATGGGCATGGGCATGGCATCCGGCAGCGGCGAATTGGCAGCATCTGCCGGTGTCGCCGGCGCGTCCGACCCGGACAGGCCGAAGGCATCCATCATGCGTGTCATGGCTTCCGCCATGACCTCACCGGCGCGCGATTCTTCAGCCCAGGCGGGCTGAGCGGACCACAGGATCAGCATCAGGTTCAAAGTCAGGCACAGCCGCTGGATCACAAAGCCCCTTCCCTAATCAGCGCGAATGATAGACGCAGCTTAACAGATCAGTCGCCGCGCACCGGTGGCAGCAGCTCGCTCAGCTTGGGCAGCGGCTGGCCAAGCCGATGGGCATACAGCAGGCGATAGGCCAGCACCCGGGCAACATAGGAACGGGTTTCCCGATACGGGATGGTGGCAATCCAGACATCCGCCGGCATGGGCTCCTGCGGCAGCCAGCGCTGCACGGCGGTGGGGCCGGCATTGTAGGCGGCGGTGGCGACCGCGCTCTGGGCGTCGAATCTCTGATACAACTGGGCCAGATAAGCGCTGCCCAGGCGAATGTTGAGCGCCGGATCGGTGAGATCTAGCGAGTTGGGGCTGGGCAGCTTGAGCCGTTGCGCCACTTGGCGTGCAGTACCCGGCAGCAGTTGCATCAAGCCAACGGCATTGGCCGAGGAGGCGACTGTGGGGTTAAAGATGCTTTCCTGGCGGATGATGGCCAGCAGCCAGGCCTGGGGCAGCCCGGTGCGCTGCGCAGCCTCGCGGGTAAGATCGGTGTAGAGCAGCGGGAAGCGCAGCGCGAGATCGTCCCAGTAGCCGCTGCGGGCCAGGGTGAAAATCGCCTGCACCGGAAAATCGAGTGCTTGTGCCAGCGCGGCAGCTTCCTGCAGCGCGGTGCTCCGGGTGGTGCCCTGATGGGTGCGTTCGAGCAGCCGCCGGTATTCGCGCCACTCGCGTTTGATTTCGGTGGCGCGGCCGAGGGCCTTGAGCTCTTGCAGCCGTGCTGCCCGCGCGGAGTCGAGCAGGGTCTGGAGGCGTTGCGCGTCAATGGCCACCGGCTGATGCGCAATTTTGGGCGCCACGCCGAGGTGCTCGGCAGCGAGAAATCCCCACAGGCTGCGATCCGAGGCGGCGCGGCGATAGGCCGCCTGAGCCGCAGCGCTGGCGTCAGCTGTGGCCGGAGCGCCCTCTTCCAGGGCACGTCCGAGCCAGTAGTGCCATTGCGCACGCTTGCGTTCTGACGCCGGCAGAGCTTGAATCCAGCGTGGCAGCTGCTCCCAAGCGCCGAGCTTCAGCCCGACGCGCAAGCGCTGCTGATAGAGACTCAGCGGGCCGGCATCGGCGGGAAGTTGATCGAGTTGAGCCAGGGCACGCGCCTGCTCGCCCTGCTCAGCCAGGGCCAGACCGGCGGCGGCATGCACCCGCCCGGCCGGCTTGGTGGGTAGCTGGTCAAAGCGACTGTTCAACTGCTCCAGCGCCTGATCCGGCGCGTGCCGGGCAAAATCAGCCAGGGCGGCGGCAATGACATCCGCATGTTGTGACTGCGCCGTCTGCCCCGTCTGTGGTGGGGACGGAAAGCTGTGCTTGGCCTGGGCCGCCGCCAAGCGGAAGCGCAACCAGGGCTGAGCGGCGGCCGGCAGATAATGACCCTGATGGCGCGCGACCGCTGTGGCACCGCGCGCCAGTGCCAGCTCAATGCGTTGCCAAACAATGGCCGGTTCGAGTTGCCCAGCTTGCGACCAGGCGGCGAACAGCGGATCGCAAACAGCGGGCAGCGACCGGCCGATCAGGTACAGCGCCTCCAGACCGGCAAAAGCGGCCTGAGTTTGCTTGGTGTGCAACAGGCCGCGCCGATACAGGCATTCGCGCGTCTCTGAACCATTGTCAACATAGAGGCGCACATATTCAGCCCGGCGTTGCTCGCGGGCGAGCCGACCGAGCCACAGGCGACGCAGGCGTTCGCCCGGAGCCGTGCCAGCATGCGCCTTGATCAAGGCTTCGACTGGCTCCGCCTGGGCCTGCTCCAGATCGCGCAGCACCGCCGCGATGGCCAGATCGGGCGCGAGCGGATAGTCGTTTAGGCTGGCGCTTAAGCGACGAAATTGCTCCAGATCGCCCCGGTTGAGCGCCCATTCCGCGTACTGAAACTGCTGGCGCGCGCTCGGAGTGTCGGCTGCAGCCTCGGTTTCAGCCGCGCACGCTGTCAGCGGCATCAGTGCCGTCATGAGCACACTCAGAACTACCGTCAGTGCCAGGCTGCGCATGATCATTGCCGGGTGCCACGTAACTGGGAGCCAGCTTGGACATCGAGCGTGAAGGCAGGGTGCGCGGCGGTGGTGTGCACAAAAAGCAGTGTCGGACATTGGCATGGTACAGCGATCTGGGTGAATGGACATGCGGGAATGCGCGAACAGATTGGGTGGCTAGTGGCAAGACGGATTTGGATCATGGCCTGCTGGGGCCCATGTTGCACTGGTCAGATCAATTTTTGGAGTCCCCCATTGCCCATGTCCCCACTGCCCCTGCAAGCAACGCCTGCTCTGGAACCCCTAACGGCGCTGGTCCGTGAGGTGGCGCAAGCTGTGATTCTGCCGCCCTTTGGTCGTGCCCAGGCGCATGCGAAAGACGATGGCAGCCTGATTACCGAGGTGGACCTCGCCGTGCAGCAGCGGCTCATCACGGCACTCGCCGAGCTGACGCCGGGGATTCCGGTGCTGGGTGAGGAAATGACACCGGATGAGCAACGTCAGCTGTTGGAGACCGCCGATTTCTGGGCGCTGGATCCTCTGGATGGGACAGGCAATTACGCCAGTGGTTTCCCGTTCTTCGCGGTATCGCTGGCGCTGTGGCGCGCCGGCCAGGTGGAGCTGGGCGTGATTTACGACCCGGTGCGCGACGAGTGCTTCAGCGCCCGCTGCGGACAGGGGGCCTGGCTCAATGGCGCGCCGCTACGCGGCCAAAGCGGCTGCGAGCAACTGGCGGATGCCATGGCGTTGATAGATTTTAAACGCATTCCCCCGCAGCGGGTGCCCGCCTTGCTGCGCAAGGGGGCCTTTCGCTCGCAACGCAATCTCGGCTCAGTCGCGCTCGACTGGTGCTGGCTGGCTGCCGGACGCGCGCAGGTCTATCTGCACGGCGGGCAGCGCTTATGGGACTACGCCGCCGGACAACTGATCGCGGCGGAAGCCGGCGTGGTACGGCGGCTGTTGCAGCCCGGCCGGATTGAGTCGGGTGAGACCCCGACGCTGGAACCCCGACTGGCGCTGGCAGCCGTCAACCAGGCGCTCTTTGAGCAGTGGTGGCAGCATGTCGAGCTGCCGTGGCACGACTGAGTACATCCAATCTTTGGCAACACTTTTGCAACATCTTGGCAACAGCGGGCAGGTGCCCGACTGCACAGGAGGAGGCTCTTATGACGGAAACCCTGACCGAACAGGATATGGAACTGAGCAGCGGCATTGCCGCCTTTGAGAGCAAACAGTTCTCGCGTGCCGTGGGTCTGCTCGCACCCCTGGCCGAGGCCGGGCATCCGGAAGCGCAGTACCGCATGGCCATCATGGCGCAAAACGGACTGGGCATGATGCCCAATCCCTTGCAAGCCTTCAGCTACATGAAAGCCGCCGCCAAGGCCGGACTGGGCGTGGCGCAGCATGGCCTGGGCTTCATGTATATGGAAGGCGAATGCACGGACCAGAACACCGAACGCGCGGTGACCTGGTTCACCAAGGCCGCCGAACAGGGGCTGGCCGGCTCCCAGACCACCCTGGCGATGCTCTACGAGGAAGGCCGTGGCGTGGAGAAAAACCCGGAGGAAGCGCGCAAATGGTATCGACTGGCGGGGTTTGACGAAAAATAGCCACGCGAGGCCTTCTGGTCAGGGCCTGATCAGGACTGGGTGCGTCGGCGCTCGACCGCCTCGGCGAGTTCGTGCAGCATCGGCAGGGTCTGCTCCCAGGAGACGCAGCCATCGGTGATGCTCTGGCCATAGACCAGGTCATCGGCAATCGCCAACTCCTGCCGGCCGCCGACCAGATGACTTTCAATCATGGTGCCGATAATGCGCGTCTCCCCCCGACCAATCTGGCGTGCCACGTCATTGCACACCAGCACCTGATTCTCCGGCTTCTTGCGGCTGTTGGCATGACTGAAATCGATCATGATCTTGGGTGCCAGGCCGGATTCAATAATGGCATCGGCGGTAATTTTGACGCTTTCGGTGTCGTAGTTGGGCCGGCTGCCACCGCGTAGAATGATGTGCGTGTCTTCATTGCCGGCAGTGCTGAAAATCGCCGAATGTCCCTCTTTGGTGACGGACATGAACACATGGGGGCGGGCGGCGGCATGAATGGCATCAATGGCCACTTTCACGCTGCCATCGGTGGCGTTCTTAAAGCCCACCGGACAGGACAGCCCCGAGGCCAGCTCGCGGTGCCCCTGGCTCTCGGTGGTGCGCGCGCCGATGGCACCCCAGCTGACCAGATCGGCGATGTATTGCGGACTGATCAGGTCGAGAAATTCGGTGCCGCCGGGAATGCCGAGCCGGTTGAGATCCACCAACAGCTTGCGCGCCAGCCCCAGGCCATTGTTGATGGCAAAGCTATTGTCCAGATCCGGGTCATTGATCAGCCCCTTCCAGCCTACGGTGGTACGGGGCTTCTCGAAATACACCCGCATAACCACCAGCAGTTGAGCGGCCAGTTCCTGGCGCACGGCCAGCAGGCGCTCGCCGTATTCCAGCGCTGCCTGGGGATCGTGCACCGAACAGGGGCCGGTCACCACCAGCAGGCGATCATCCTCGCCGTGGAGAATGCGTTGAATATCTTTTCGTGTTTGATAAACGGTTTCTGCCACCTCATCTGTAATCGGAAACTGCCGGTGCAGATCCTTGGGGGCAATCACCTCGGTGATGGCGCGAATGCGCAGATCGTCGGTTGCGTGAGTCATGGTCGAACGTCAGGAACAGCGAAAATCCGTTAGTATAGCGAAATTTGGCTGGATGCCCTCTGTCCGGTCTTCAAACAATGGGAGAACTATGACAGCATCCGGGAATTCCAATAACCGCGCGGGTGCGCCGGTGTTGCAGCGCGACATCTACGCGGCCCCGCCGCGCCTGCGCGACGCCGAGGGCGCGGATGTTACCGTCAGCACCGATCTGCGCAAGCCAAAGGTGTATCTAACGGCGCCAGCGACGGTTGAGTATGTCGATTTGCAGCGCTTCATGGGGCGCTGGTTTGAAATAGCCCGGCTGCCGTATTTTACTGAAAGACGTTGTGTGTCAAACGTGGTGGCAGATTACCGGCTTGGCGAGGATGGCATGGTGCATGTCATCAATCGCTGCCTGCACAAGGGCGGTCGCGTCGGTCAGGCCAAGGGCTTGGCGCGTGTGCTCGATCACGGGCGCAACGCGCGCTTGCAGATCAGCTTTCGCATGCTCTACGGCGTGCACGTGTTTTGGGACGATTACTGGATCATCGGTCTGGGCGCCGACTATGACTATGCGCTCATCGGCCAGCCCACCAAAACCCGCGCCTGGGTGCTGGCACGCGACCCAGGCGCCAGCGATGCCAGCCTCAAACGCTGGCTGCAAGAGTTTGCCGACAAGGGCTTTCCGGCGCAGAATTTTTTGCGCACCCGCCAGGATGCCGAGCGCGCGCATTTAGTCGCTCAGTGACTGCTCAATCTGTTGGACTCCAGCCACGGCGGTGCGCAGAATCCCGGCCGGATCCGGCTCCGGCTCCAGCGACGAAACAGCGGCTTGGGTTTGGGTGGCCGCTGGCGGCTCCGGCTTTGCGCACAGCGTCCGGCACAGCCAGTCGCTGGGGGACTCGAAGGCGCAGTGATTGGCCTGCGGAAAGCGCGTCAGACTGAGGCGCGGCAACACCTGATAGACCGAATTGGCGTTGCCGTTGGCGTTGCAATTGGTCGGCGCACCGGCCAGTGCCACGACCGGCAACTCCAACCCCTTGGCGGCGGTAACTCCCAGCGCCTGGCTGTCAACCAGGTCGAGCGTCAGCACGCCAATCGCCTGCGGATCATTGCGTGCCGCCAGCAGAGCCGCGAGTCCACCAGCGGAAAAGCCGGCGTAGATGACCCGCTTAGCGCCCAGATGACGGGCCAGTGCAATCATATCCCGACTGTTGTTCACATGCCCGCCGCTGAACAGGGAATCATGACGGAAGTTCAGGGTGGCCACCGGATAGCCGGCTTGAGCCAGCGCCAGCGCCAGTCCCTGCATCGTGCGCTGATCGCGCAGAAAACCGTGTGCCAGGATAATCAGAGGCGGAGCATCCGGAGAGAACGGCGCAACGTGGTCAGATGATTGCCGGCCTGATGACTGGCCCGCCTGATAAAGCCGATAGTCCAGAGGTTTCCCAGACCCCAGCGCCAGCGCATGATCCTCGATCGCCATGCCCGTCACCGCCATGCCACCCCCCTCGGGCCCCTCGCTGCGGCTCAGCCAGGTACATCCGGCAGGTATCAGCAGCGCCAAGGTCAACAGGCTTATGATGGTCGCGATTGTTTTCATGCCAGTGACATAAGCCCGAAGTTGCGCCAGGTCAAGTTGGGCTTGGGAGGCCTGGCGGCGGCCTGAGTCCAAGCCCATAATCCCCGCCCTGGGAACGGATCTGCTCGGCAATGGCACGAACAGTCCATCGCATCGATCGTGAAGCAGTCTTTGCCCGCGCAGAGCCTGGCCCCTTTTTCCGTATCGCGCGTGGATTTTGGTGGTCGAATGGGCTGTAACGAGATTGATGTGATGCCATGCTTTGATGGTTGCTATAACACAGAAGCTGCGGCAAGTCTAATGATATTAATATTGCCGAATTATTTTTAATAAAAACATTAGCTTGCGATTGCTTGGCGATGAAAATTCATTTGTTTTTGATGGTTTGGCTGTATTCTTGCGTTAGAGTGCGTTACCATATTTCGCAATAGAGGCAGGCAATGGCGAGCCTTTTGTCGATATTGCCAGTATGCGTTTCTGGTTCGACGTCTTCGAATTCGAAAATTCTGTTATCGGTCCACGTATCGCATCGACTGTATGCGAACCGCGTGGCAGACCAAATCCGCAATATCGAGCGTCTTCCTGCTTGCCCCGTATGCTTAGACGAATGAATTCCTCATTCGTCATACATAGAAGGAGCAGTCATGACGGACTCTCAATCCGCCCATACCGAAGAACGTGATGTCACCAAACTAATCGGCGTAACATCCGCCAAGCTCGACGAGCTGGAAAAATACTACGATAGTTGGTCGGCCACCTACGAGAAGGATCTGACTTCCATGGGGTACAACGCCCCGCAGATTGCTGCGAAAGCCATCGAGAAGCACGGGGTCGATCCGTCCCTGCCGATTCTCGATGCCGGTTGCGGTGTCGGTTTGACCGGCCATCATCTCGGCGAGTTAGGCTTCAAATCCGTTATCGGTGTCGATTACTCCAGCAAGTCGCTGGAGCGCTCCGAGGAGCGCGGTTGCTATTCCGAACTCATCCGAGTGGATTTGAACAGGCCGCTGGATTTCCCGGACGATCATTTTGGCGCGGCCCAGTGCATCGGAACCCTCACCTACATCGAGAACATCGACGGGCTGATGCATGAGTTCCATCGCGTCGTCAAGCCGGGCGGGATCGTGCAGCTGAGCCACCGCGTCGACCTCTACGACGACGACTACCAAAAGGCGCTGGCGAGTCTGACCGAAAAAAATCTCTGGGCGCATGTCCATCATTCGGACCCGCATCCCTATATCCCCGGTCACGAGGACTTCGGCGACGACCAGGCGATCATCTTCGACATCTTCCGGATTCATTGATCCGAACGGGGTTCTTCCCCGGCACCATCCGGGCTGCGTCTCGGATGGTGCGCCATCAGCGTTTCCCCCCAAGTTTCCCCTTCATGCCGAGCGGCGCATCGGCGCCCATTTCGACGGCTGCATCGACGATCTGTCCGAGGAGCAATTGCTCGCGTATTTCTCCGCCTTGCTCGACAGCCACTCCTGGAGTGCCGTCAAGCTCGATCTGTACGGGCTGAAGTTCTTCTACGCCCATGTGCTGCACAAACCTTGGACGTCGCAGGATCTGGTCAAGCCGCCACGCGGGCAACGTCTGCCGGACATCGTGACGGTCGCGGAGACCCAGCGTCTGATTCAGGCGACCCAGACGCTGAGCTACCGGGTCTTCTTTTTCACCCTCTACAGCCTGGGGCTGCGTCTCGGCGAGGGGTTGCGCCTGACGGTAGCCGATCTCGATGCCACGCGCCGTCGGGTCCATCTCCGCAATGCCAAGGGCAACCGGGATCGGTTGGTGCCGTTGCCGGAGACGACGCTGGTGCTGCTGCGTCGCTTCTGGCGGGAGCATCGCAACCCGGTGCTGCTGTTTCCCAATCGCCATGGCGGACTCAAGGGTGCCGCCGCAGCGTCGACGTCGCTCGATCGGGGTGGCGTGCAGGTCGCCCTGCGCCAGGTGGAAAAGGTCCTGGGTGTGAGAGTCCCGTCGGACTGGCTTAGGCCCTGGCTTTCTTGGCTTGAGCGCACGCTTGAGGCGTTGCTCCAGATCCTCGACAAAGGCATCGGGACCGAGCGGCCGACCGGTACTGGCATGGGTGTGCAGTAGGTCGCCAATGTCTGAGGCATCAGGCTCGCCGATGAACCGAGCCCAATCAGCTATCAGATCCAGAAGCGGGCGCACGCTCACGAGCTCATCGTCCGCACCGCCTAGATGGGCTTTGGCGCTGGACCAAGGCCAACCCTCCGGCTTGACAGAGAGCCGCGCACGGACGGGGTTGCGCTCGACATACCGGGAAGCAGCCAGTAGATGCCGTTCGTCCATCACGAACGAATGAAAGCGCTCCTGCCAAAGATGCCCGCGCCAGCCCTCTCGGAAATTGATCCGACGAGTGTATTGGCGATGCGCCTCGCCAAGCGCGTCCCGCAACCCAAACTCATCGGCTGGCACCAAGATGAGGTGCACATGATTCGGCATAAAGCAGTAGGCCAGGGTCTGCGTGCCACAAGATCGGCAGGATGCCGACAGCAAACGCCTATACTCGACATAGTCCTCATCGCAAAAGAACGTCCGCTGTCGTCGATTACCGCGCTGGGTCACATGATGCGGAAGCCCAGGGACAACCACTCTTGGGAGTCTTGCCATCGGTTGGTCGATCCTTCACCAAAGAAGCCTTGTTCCGTCTTCTAACCCATCTCCCCGCTCTCGTCTAGGGAATTCGGTAAACTGTCCCCGGAACTCCAAAACAAGCAGGATGAGTCTTTTCATGGCAAGGCTCTTAAATTTCACAATGCGAATAATCACTCGGAACGTAAAACCTACCCAACCCGTTCCGGGTAGCGAATTACGTAAACTGTCCCCGGAACTGCCGTCCCCGGAACTGCCAGCTGAGGGCTCTGGGGACACGGATACGCACCGCGATCTGGACAGGCATGAGGTCCAAGAGCTACTGGCACCTGTCCCGCTCGCTGGGCACGCAAACCGGGATAACCAATGACTGGCTGAAAGGCCAGGGCTTGATCAGCATTCGCGATCAATGGATGGGGTGCGGCCTTTGAATAATGTGATCACCCGAAACAGGCGGCACCGAATTGATCAATTCGCTGCCAAAATTGTTGCCAGCGCCCGGTCGTTTGGCTCAGCGCCCGCAGGCTGAGTACAATCCCGGCG
>NZ_NRRS01000080.1 GCF_016583795.1 Rhabdochromatium marinum
ATACGGGGATCTTCAAGGCTGGCAAAATGCTCGATCATGCTGGCGGACACTCAAGGCTCCTCAAGGCGATTGGCTAACAGGGGGCCGCAACATCATGTCAGATCTAGCGTTAATACGCGCTCGCCCTGCATGCGCGCTGAGCATGCATACAATATCCGCCTGCCTTTTGCTACACTGGAAACAATCAATCAGCCGGTTTTACCAAAACTTTCTTCACTGCCAATACTCCAGACATTGTGCTGTTATCATGAGCCATTTGTCAGCATCAACCCAGCCTCCCCTCTTGCCCGGGAATGTCGACCGTATGGCCGAACAAGTGGCCGAGGCCAATCAGGATCCGGACAGCCACCATTGGATCTGGCCGGAAGAAACGCCGGATGAATCACGCAGCGCCATGGTGCTCTTTGATTGCGACGGCTTTGTGCTGGGATGGAACCGCGAAGCCTGGTTGATGCTCGACTATTCGGCTGCGGAGACGGTTGGCCGCCCCCTGTCTCAAGTCCTGGGCCTGGACGAAGGCGATCCAGCGGTCGTGGAGGGAATTGCAGACTTTCTCGCCAGCCGCATGACCCATCGCCAGGCCGGGCTGCCACGCATGATTGCAGCCAAGCATCGCAACGGTCGGAAAATCGCTTTGCAACTGGCACTTGCAACGGTGCCCGGTTCCCAGCTGATCGGACTGGCGGTGTTGAAGTCACGCGAAACCCGGTCGCTGTCGCGCTCACCTAACAGCATAGACTGGACTCGCAAGCTGTTCGATGCAACCCCGGCCCTGATTCTGGTGCGCAATGCGGCGGGGGAGGTGCGCAATATCAACGCGACCGGCTGCCAGCTGATCAAACTCAAACGCGAGCTGATTCTCGGCAGCCAATGGATCGACACCTTCATCCCTGAGGGCGAACGCGCTGCGGAGCGTAATCTGTTTCATAGCCTGTTGCTGAACGAGCATCATCAACCCGTTGAGCGACGCGGATTGCTGCACACGCGAACCATTGATCGCGCCATGCTTTGGCGCCATAACGCACTGCGCAACGATCAGGGTTTAATCTGCGCCGTGGTGACCATCGGCGTCGAGCTTGAGGTTCCTTATGAACTCCCAACCCCGAGCCCCGTCGAACGCTCACTCGCCACTCTGATTCAAAACAGCTTTGTCGGCATGCTGGTGCTCGACGAGCAGGGGCAGATTCTGTTCACCAACACCGCCGCACAGCGCCAGCTCAACCAAAGTGCCGAAGCTCTGCAGGACGCTCCCTTTGGCATTCCCGCCATTGATCATCGCACAGAACTGTCCATTCTGCGCCGCGATGGTGGTATTGGCACGGCGGAGGTCAATATCAGCCACTCCGAATGGAATGGCCAGCCGGCGTTTCTGGTCTCCCTCTATGACGTGACCGAACACAAGGAAACCGCGCAACACATGCAGCAGCTGGCCATGCATGATCCACTCACTAACATCCCCAACCGCCGCGCGCTGCTGCACCATCTGCACGTGGGGATTCAAAATGCGGCGAATGAACACCAGCGATTGGCACTGGCCTTTCTTGATCTCGATGACTTCAAGTCCGTCAATGACCAATTCAGCCACGCCATCGGCGATCAACTGCTCTGCGCCTGCGCAACGCGCTTAAAGCAAGCCCTGCGCGGCTCCGACAAGGTATTCCGCCTCGGTGGAGATGAATTCATTGTGATGATCGAAGGCCTGCTTGACCCCGAGGATGTCAAGCCAGTCCTGAAGAAAATCCGCGCAACCACCCAGCAGCCGCTCTATGTTGCTGAGCAGGCGTTTGAACTGCGTTTCAGTGCCGGGCTGGCGCTCTACCCCGACGATGCCGACTATGGTGACCTGCTGCTGCAGATGGCCGATGAATCCATGTACCTGGCCAAGGCCCACAAGGAGCAGAGTACCTTCCGCTGCCATGGCCTGACACTGGAGTTCCTGTGCGACGAGCTAGACCGGGCCGGGCCATGATTGACCCTGTCCAGCCTTGCGGGATTCTGATTGTTGAAGACAACCCAGCCGATGCACGCCTGATCCGCGAGTCCTTGCATGATGCCAGAGGGGACGACTTTCAGCTCACCCTGGTCACCTCGCTGGAGCGTGCGCGCAACGCCCTGCTCGCCGACAGCTTCGATGCCATTTTGCTCGACCTGGAACTGCCCGACAGTCAGGGCGAAACCACCCTGACCGATGTGCTGACCCTGGCCGGGCGAGCCCCGATCATTGTCATCACCGGCGCGCCCGCGACCGACCTCGGCGAACGCCTGATCGCCCTTGGTGCCGAGGACTATTTGTCCAAAAACGAGGCCCATGATAATGGCGAGCTGCTAAAACGCGCCTTGCGCTATGCCATCGAGCGCTCGCGACTGCGCCGCCGCGCCGAAATGGCCGAGGCGGTCGTGCGCCGCGAGCGCGAGCGCCGCGACATAGAGCAGATCGGACTGAACACTCCCGGCTCCAGCGAGGTGGCGCGCCTGTATGATGCCGCGCCCCTGCGCGAAAGCGATGCGTCGCTTTTCAACACCATTGTGGAAGACTACATTAGCCTAGTCACGCGCGAGGCCTCAAGCCAAGTTTACAAGACCGCGCAACGCGATCGAGCCGGCCACATCAAGGCACTGGCTAAACAACTGGGTTTTCTTGGCAGCGGGCCGCGTGATGTCATCGCCATCCATACTGAAGCGCTGCGCGCCATCGCCGAACGCGTCCCAGCCTCCGACGAGCGTTTAATCTCACTCGAAAGTCGTCTGGTTGTTCTGGAACTGATGGGCTACCTAGTCAGCTTCTACCGTCGCTACTATTGGAATTCGCCCGCACACGACTCATGATGGCCGCTTGCGACCTTCACCTTCACACCGCCACGCCTATGGATAATGGATACGCACAGACGATGAGCAAATATCACCTGAAGCTCTATGTGACCGGGCGCACGCCACAGAGCAATCGTGCCGTCAAAAATCTGCGCGCCCTATGCGCCACTGAGCTTAAAGACCGGGCCGAGGTCGATATCATCGATGTCGCCGAGGATCCGTTCGCCGCCGAAAGCGCGCACATCATCGCCACCCCCACGTTGATCAAGACCCTGCCCCCACCCTTGCGGCGCATTGTCGGCGATCTGTCCAACGTCAACCGGGTGCTGCTGGGACTGGATATCCTGCCCGAAGACCTGCTCAAACACGCTGAAAGCGCTGCGAACCTGACCGGCCCAACGGGGGGGGCCATGTCATGAGTGATCCATTTATCGAATACGACAAGATCCAGAAAACCTCCACAGGTATCCAGGGACTGGATGGCATTGCGTTAGGTGGCCTGCCCTCCGGGCGCACCACCCTGGTTGCTGGCACCGCCGGCACCGGCAAGACGGTGTTTGCCGCGCAGTTCCTCGCCGAGGGCGTGCGCCAATTCCAGGAACCAGGCGTCTTTGTCACCTTCGAGGAAAGCGCCGCCGACATTCGCCGCAATGTCGCCTCGCTGGGTTGGGGAATCGCCACCTGGGAAGCCAGCGATCAATGGTGCTTTATCGACGCCTCGCCGCAACCGGGCGAAGAGATTCTGATCACTGGCTCCTTCGACCTCGGCGCCCTGCTGGTGCGCATTGAGGCTTCGGTCAAACGCATCGGTGCCAAGCGCGTCGCCATCGACTCGCTGGGAGCAGTGTTTGCGCGCTTTGACAGCGATCTGATCATCCGCAATGAGCTGTTTCGCCTCTCCACCGCCTTGAAGCGCCTTGGTGTAACCACGGTGATGACAGCCGAGCGCACCAGCGAATACGGCGCCATCAGCCGTGACAGTGTCGAGGAATTCGTCACTGACAATGTCATTGTGCTGCGCAATGTACTCGAAGAAGAAAAGCGCCGCCGCACTGTCGAGATTCTGAAATTCCGCGGCACCATGCACGGCAAGGGCGAATTCCCCTTCACCATGATGCCGGAAACCGGCATCGTGGTCCTACCGCTGACCGAGATCGAACTCGACCAGCGCTCATCCTACAAACGTATCACCTCCGGCATCGCCGAACTCGACACCATGTGTGGCGGCGGTTTCTTCCGCGATTCCGTCATTCTGGTCTCCGGTGCCACCGGCTGCGGCAAGACGCTCACCTCCACCGAATTCATTGCCGGTGGCGTGGCGGCTGGCGAACGCTGTCTGCTGATGGCGTTTGAGGAAAGCCGCGATCAGCTTAGCCGCAACGCCTCAGGCTGGGGCAAGGACTTCGATCAGTTCGAGCAGGATGGCAAGCTGCGCGTGGTGGCACGTTATCCGGAATCCGGCGGTCTGGAAGATCATCTGATCCGCATCAAAAGCGAGATCATGGAGTTCCGCCCCAACCGCGTCGCCGTCGACAGCCTCTCGGCGCTGGAGCGGGTCAGCACCATCAAGGGCTTTCGCGAGTTTGTCATCGGCCTGACCTCCTTTATCAAGGCCCAGGAGATCGCCGGGCTGTTTACCGCCACCACCAGCAGCCTGCTTGGTGGTGACTCGGTGACTGAAACCCACATCTCCACCATCACCGACTCTATTATTTTACTGCGTTATGTGGAAATGTTCGGCGAAATGCAGCGCGGCATTACGGTGCTGAAAATGCGCGGCTCCGCCCACGACAAGGATATCCGCGCCTTTAATATCGACAGCTGCGGCATGCACATCGGTCCCGCCTTCCGCAACGTCACCGGCATCCTCGCCGGCCAACCCCGGCATGTGCCCACGGCAGAAATCGAGCGGCTCGATCAACTCTTTCAGCAAGGCACTGGCTAAGAACAGCAATTGAGGATTTATTCCGGTGGCGGTGGCAACTGCTCGACATGGCGCAAATCCAAGCCGAGCAGCACCTGTTCGCGGTCGGAGAGGTCGCCAATGACCCGACGCAGGGGTGGTGGCAGTGCGCGAATTAAAGTGGGAGTGGCGATGATGCGCTCGGCTTCGGCGGCTTGAGGATTCTCGCAGACATCAATCACCTCAAGCTGATACAGATCAGCGAGTTCGCCCTCGCACAGATGGCGCAGATTGCTAACGGCCCGATCGCTGTTGGCGCTATGTCCCGTTACAAAAAGCCTGAGTCGGTATTTATTCATGTTATCCCGCCTCGGTGCCGCGATTGTTTGAGTTCACCGGCATCGACATGCGTATGCTGAGAGCCTAAATGCGTCACACCTTGACTCGCCGCGCGATCAGCGTTCTGTGCATCACTGATGGCCTTGACGTGCTGCACAGACTCGAACGCGCCTTGCGGGAGGCGAGTTTCGATCCTGACATGCGTCAGATTACCACCGAATCCGCGTTCAGCGCAGCCTTGGAACATTCGTGGCAGACTGTGATCTGTACCACACATGGCCCCAAGTTTGATGCACTGAGCGCGCTGCAGCGGCTGCGCCACGGTCCGGAGCATTGCGCCGACCTTCCCTTCCTGATGTTGGTCGCGCCCGGTATGGAAACGTTGGGCCTGCAGGCCATGGACAGCGGCGCCAATGATTACCTGACCTGGGATGCGCTGGTACGACTGGGTCCCGCGCTGCGGCGCGAACTGCAACAGGCGAACCTCCGCCGCCAGGCGCGTGCCACGGCTGCGCACCACCAGGCCCTGCAAGCGACCAGCTTCCAGGCCATCCTCTATGCCGACGCCGCCGGACAGATCACCACCTTCAACCAGGGTGCCGAGGCAACCTTTGGCTACCGTGCCGAAGAAATGCTTGGCCAACCCCTGACGCGCCTGCTGCCCCAAGACATCCTAACTAACATCGAGGCCTTGCCGGACAGCACGGCTGGAAAGCAGCAACCACGCAGCTGGCTCAGCTATGGCATCTACCGCGACGGCAACCAGTTTCCGCTTGATGTCAGTGCTGCGCGTCTGCGACTCGACGGTCAGGCCCATTACATCCTGACCTTGCACGATCGCTCCAACATCCTGGTCACGGAAACCGCCTTATGGGAAAGCGAGCGGCGTTTTCAGCGCCTAACGGCACACATTAAGGATTTTGCGATCTTTATGCTCGATTTACAGGGTCGCATCATGACCTGGAATAGCGGTGCACAGGCCTTGCTCGGCTATCCCTCGGCAGAGGTGCTGGGACGGAGGTTTTCCATCTTCTACACGCCCGAGGATCATGCCAACGACCGGCCCAAACAACTGCTCAAGCAAGCGATTGCCGAGGGCCGCGCCGAGTATGAAGGTTGGCGGCAGCGCCGTGACGGTAGTTACTTTTATGCACGTGGGATCTTATCCGCCGTTTGTAGCACGACCGGTGAGCCTATTGGCCTGGTAAAGATTGAGCAGGATCTGAGCGAACGCAAGGCCATTGAAAATCAGCTCAAAGCACATAACCTGACCCTCGAAGCGCGCGTGCACGCGCGCACCCGCGAGCTTGAGACCGCCAAACAGACTGCAGAACAGCTGGCACGGGCAAAAAGCGAATTTCTCGCCAACATGAGCCATGAGATCCGCACCCCCATGCATGTGGTGTTGGGTCTTACCCATGTGCTGAGTACCATGACGCTGCCCGGCGCAGCGGCAGAGAAGGTGAACAAAATCCACGCCGCCAGCCAATCCCTGCTGTCCCTGCTCGACGACATTCTGGATTTTTCCAAAATCGAGGCCGGCAAGATCAGCCTCGAATGCGTGCCGATAGACCTCGCCCAGATGCTCGATCACCTGGCGGTGATTATGGCTACGGCGGCTGCGGGTAAAGCGCTGGACATCAACCTTATTCCGCCCATCTTTGCGAAAGATTGTGTGCTGATGGGCGATGCCCTGCGTCTGATGCAGGTGTTGATCAACCTGGCCAGCAACGCCATCAAGTTCACCACCGAGGGGCTGATCGAGGTGCGCATCACCCCGGTGGAGCATCACCCCGACGCCCTGACGCTGCACTTTGCTGTCACTGATACCGGCATCGGCATTGATGCCAGCGCCCAGCGCCGGTTGTTCGAGCCCTTCACGCAAGCGGCGGCTGCGACTGCGCGCCACTTCGGTGGCACCGGCCTGGGGCTGACCATCAGTCGCCATCTGGTGCGGATGATGGGCGGCGAGCTTGAAGTGAGCAGCCAACCCGGTCGCGGCAGCACCTTCTCCTTCAGTTTACGCTTTGACACCCAGCCGCGCGCCGCCAAACTTGGCAACAGCCTGCTCGATTTGCAGCTACTCATTGCGGATGATTGCCCCAATGGCCGCGAAGCCTTGCAAACCATGCTGGGCTTTCTTGGCTGGTCGGCGGAGTCACTGCACAGCGGTCACGCGCTGCTGGAGCGGGTGCTTTGCGATCCAGCCCTGCACTCGCCACAGGTGGTCTTGCTGATTGCCGCGTCCATGAGCGATCTGGGCGGTATTGAGGTGGTGCGGCAGCTCCAGGCGCAACTCCCGCCCAACCAGCGCCCCATTCTGGTGCTGATCCAAACATCCGCGCAGCCAGCCACCGACCCAGCCAACGGCTGCGACGCCGGCCTGACCAAGCCCATTGGCCCGGAGCTCTTGCGCGAAACCATCATCAAAGCCTACAACGACCGCTTCGGCGGTGAGGCGCACCTGTACATCGGCAGTCAGGCCCATCCGTTACAAGGGGTGCGCATTCTTTTGGTGGATGACAGCGAGATTAACCTTGAAGTCACGCGCGACATTCTAAGCACCGAGGGGGCCATGGTGCGCATCGCGTGCGGCGGCCAAACAGCAATTAACTGGCTTGCTGCGCATCCGCACGATGTCGATCTGGTACTGATGGATATTCAGATGCCAGGTGTGAACGGTCTGGAAGCCACCCGGCGGATTCGCAAAATCCGTGGGCTTGAGCACCTGCCGATTCTGGCGCAAACCGCCGGCACCCTCAAAGAACAGCGCCAGGCTGCCCTGGCCGCCGGCATGAATGACTTGATTGCCAAGCCATTCGATATCGAGCACGTCGTTCAGCTGATCCTGGAGTATGCCCCGGCAGCCACCGAGGCGCTGTCCGCTGCGGCTGATCCTCCCACCAAGCCTAGCGCTACGCTCGTGCGACATTCCACTGCAGCAGCTTTATCAGCTTCATCTGCACCAGTCGCATCGGCATCGGACGAATCCACCGTGCTGCCCTACATCGATCTCAGCTGCGGCGTGACGCGTTTTGGTCACCGGAACAGCTACCACCATTATTTGGGGCGCTTTATGACCGACCAGCATTCCGTGCTGGAAACGCTGACAAAGGGCGCCATGTCCCCTACTGAGGCCCGCTCCATTGTGCATGGGCTGCGCGGACTGGCCGGCAACCTGGGATTGACCCGTGTAGCCGCCAGCGCGGCACGCCTAGACGACCAGCTGGCGTGTGGTGGTGCCACCGCGCAAGACCACCAACAAGTGCGCGACGATCTGTATCACACCTTGACCGCCATTCGCGAGTATCTGTCCGCACAATCCCAGGAAACAGGCACAGAAATTCTATATACTGTGCACGCCACCCCCCTCGACCAAGACCGGATGCACGCACTCTTTACCGAGGCCATCACCGGATTGCGCAACTTCAGTCCTCGCCCGGCCGAACAGGTCTTAATGCAACTGGAAGGCAGGATCGGGCAGGAGCGGCTCAGTAGAATCCACGAGATCCGCCAATCCCTGCTGGAATTTCGTTTCGAAGCCGCCATCCAAATCTTGGAGACGCTGGCCAAGGAACTCGATGTCACATTGAAGCCCTAAGCATCACACTCCAAACCTCAAAATGAACACGGAAAATGAGGTCGTGGAACTGGAAACAACCACCAAGCCACCAAGCATCTTGATCGTGGATGACGAAGCCGCCAATCTGGCCGTCATGCGCGAAGCCCTGGAAGCGGACTATTCTCTGGCCTTTGCCACCAGCGGCGCACTTGGACTGACCGCAGCGCGGCAACTCAAGCCGGACCTGATTTTGCTTGATGTACAAATGCCGGACATGGACGGACTATCCGTGTGCCACCAACTGAAATCCGATCCGGATCTAGCCGGGATTCCGGTCATTTTCGTCACCATCCTGTCAGCACTGCCGGATGAGCGCGACGGCTTTGCCGCCGGTGCGGTTGATTACATCGCCAAACCGATTTCCATCGCGATTCTGCAAGCCCGGGTTAAAACCCATCTTAATCTGGTGCAGGCACGTCGCGAGCACGCGGAAATCGAAAAGCTCAAAATCTACCGTGCCATGGCCCGCTCGACTCAGCATGTGCTCAACAATTATCTCAACAAGATGAATCTCTTCCTGATGCTCGCGGAAGAAACCGAAGGTTTTCCACACGACGAACTCCAAGTCATCAAAGACTGCTCAAACGAAGCCCAGGCACTCGTCCAACAGCTGACCGAACTCAAACGGATCGACGAGCAGAGCATTCTGCAATCCGTCGCCCCGGTCGAGCGCGCGGCTAGCTGCTTGGCAAAGTGACGATGCTAAACCAGAAGCCTTCGATGCCCTGCACCACCTTGATAAAATTGGCAAAATCAACCGGCTTGCGAATGTAGCAATTGGCGTGCAGCTGGTAACTACGCAGAATATCCTCTTCAGCCGCCGAGGTGGTCAGCACCACCACCGGGATTTGACGCAGGTGTTCGTGCGACTTCATCTCCCGCAACAGCTCACGCCCATCCATGCGCGGCAGATTCAGATCCAGTAACACCAGATCCGGCCGGGGGCGCTGCGCATGTTCACCCTCGCATTGCAGATAAGCCAGCGCCTCCAGCCCGTCCATGGCCACATGCAGATTATTCAGCGTTTTGCTGTCCTTCAATGCCTCGCGGGTTAGGCGAATATCCGCAGGATTATCCTCCACCAGCAGGATTTCAATCGGACGGGGCTGTCCCTGTGAATCAATAACCGGGGAATGTTCAGACATGGCGTGGAGACCTCAGCGATTACAGTGAGTCATTGGCGCACCAATCAGCCGCCGGTGTAGCGCCAGTCCCTGCCTTGCCCTGAGCGGCATCAACCCAGCTTTTCCAACAGCGCCGGCAACAGTCGTGACAAGGCTTGTCCGCGATGGCTAAGCGCGTTCTTGGTGCCGGGGTCCAGTTCTGCGGCGCTGCAATTCTGCCCTGGCACCCAAAACAGGGGGTCGTAGCCAAAGCCATTGTCACCGCGCGGCGCGGTCAGGATCTGGCCCTCCCAGGTGCCCTGGCAGATCAGTGGGGTTGGATCCTCGGCGTGGCGCAAATACACCAGCAGACATTGAAAGCGCGCCTGGCGATGTCCCTGGGGCACCTCGGCCATGGCTTGCAGCAGCTTGGCACAATTGGCTTGATCATCGGCCGCAGCGCCAGCATAGCGTGCTGAATGAATGCCGGGTGCACCCTTGAGCGCATCAACCTCCAGTCCGGAATCGTCCGCCAGGGCCGGCAGGTTGCTGCCAGCGGCGGCATGGCGCGCCTTGAGGATGGCATTCTCGACAAAGCTCAGGCCGGTTTCCTCAATGCTGTCAATGCCGAACTCCTGCTGCGGATACAGACGCACCGCAGCCGGCTGCAAGAGCTGTTCGATTTCACGCCGCTTGCCAGGATTATTGCTGGCCAGCACGATGGAGTGTTTCTCTGTGGTCATGGTCGGATGGCGTTCATTGAGTCTCCAGCGCGGCACGCTGAAGTCGGAAAATATCCGTCAGTCCCTGGGTGGCCAAATCCAACAGGGCATCAAACTCCGCCCGGCTGAAGGCGCGTCCTTCGGCGGTGCCCTGCACCTCAATCAGCTGCTGCTCGGCGGTCATCACCACATTCATGTCCGCCTCGGCATTGGAATCCTCGGCATAATCGAGATCCAGCACCGGGGTGCCGGCATAGAGTCCGACCGACACTGCCGCGACTTGCGCGCGCAGCGGCGAGTGCTTCAGGGCGCCGCGTTCCAGCAGTTGGCTGATGGCATCCTGCAGGGCCACCCAGGCCCCACTGATGGCAGCGGTGCGGGTGCCGCCATCGGCCTGTAAGACATCGCAATCGAGCGTGATGGTGCGCTCCCCCAGTGCGGGCAAATCCATGGCCGCGCGCAGCGAGCGACCGATCAGACGCTGAATTTCGAGCGTGCGGCCGCTCTGGCGACCGCGCGCGGCCTCGCGATCGGTGCGCTCGCTGGTGCTGCCGGGCAGCATGCTGTATTCGCCCGTCAGCCAGCCGCTGTTCTTGCCACGTAGAAAGGGCGGCACCCGCTCGGACACGCTGGCCGTGCACAGCACCCGAGTATCACCAAATTCCACCAGCACCGAACCGGCGGCATGGCGCGTGTAGTGGCGCGTGAAGCGGACCGGGCGCAGAGCATCGGGACGGCGGTCGGAAGGTCGCATGCTGGAAGAACTCCTGGGTAATCTGTCATGGGAAGTGATAGGGGCCGCTACGACCGGATCAAAGATCCTGAGTCAAAGCGGAACTGGGAGTGCCGATGCGCAGGCCGGTAGAAGCATTCAGATCACCGCCCGCCTGGAACGAGGGCAGCAAATCGCGCAGGGTTGACTTCGGCAGCGCATAATCCTGGCCTTGCAGCACGGTGAGGAACTCGCCAGCATCCTGGGGACGCTTCTCGGGTTCCAGCTCCATCGACCAGTCAACGGCCTCCAGCAGCGGGGCAGGATAGCGATCTTTCATCACCTCCGCCAGGGGAACCATGTTGTCCTGCTCCACCCGCTCGGGTGAGGGCTGCGGGGTTTTGGCCTCAATGCAGGAGCGCATCGAAGCGCCCACGGCATAGACATCCGTCCAGGGGCCGATATTGCCGCCGCTGGTGTATTGCTCGGGCGGCGAATAGCCGGCGGTAATGACCTGTCCGCCGATGCTGCGCCCGGAGGACATCACCTGCACGGCCCCAAGATCGAGCAGCAGCGGATCATGGCCATGGCGCAGATGAATGTTGCCGGGCTTGATGTCCAGATGCAGCATACTGCGCGCATGAATCAACATGAGCGCATCGAGCAGCGGCAGGAAAATGCGCAGCAGCAGCGTGGTGCTGAGCGCGCCGCCGCGCTCATGGACAAATTGCGCCAGATTGCGCCCACGCTCATGCTGCATCACCAGATAGCCAGTGCCATTGGCCAGGTACAGGCCGCGCACGGCGACAATGTTGGGATGGCGCAGCGCCGCCATGGCCTTGGCCTCCTGAAAGAACAGCCGCAGACTGCGGATCAGGCTCACGCGGCTGTTTTCGTCCACCGGCTCCAACCATTTGTTCTCCATGCGCTGCGCGATCTTCTTGGGCATGAACTCCTTAATCACGGCCTCATCGCCGGTTTCGTCATCTTTGGCCAGATAGATGAGGCTGAAACCGCCCTTGCCGATGGTGCGCACAATGCGATAGCAATCGATGAAGGTGCCAGGTTCGAGGTTGTCGCGGGTGATTGGCGCGGCCATGGCAGTCTAGCTCCGGCGTTAGGGGCGCTGGTGGATGCCCGGTTGCCCGTGCAGCTTGTGGGAACATGCGCGCACGAGCATGCTGTGGTGCATCCTGGTATATCATAGACTGTTAGCCATCGTCAGCCGGAAACGCTTTACGCGTCAACTACCCCGACCTAAAGGCCGGAGCTTGAATAAAGCTCGGTTGACCAGGGCAAGCGGTGAGAACCCGCTCCGTGCATCACAGGTCGTCAAGGCCCACTCCGGGATGCTTCCTCAGTCCCGGCCCCCTGGAAGATCAGGATCATGCTGGCGAAAGGCAAAGCGCCGAAGGTGTTGATCGCCGCCGCGAGGCGGGAGCCGGTGATGCACATGCCCGAGGGGAGCGAGCCGCAAGGCTCTGTCACCAGGCCCGTAAGGACGCTGATTTGAAGGACATTATGGCCGTGTTTGTTTTGGACAAGAAAAAGCAACCACTCATGCCCTGCTCGGAGAAGCGGGCGCGGTTGCTGTTACAGCGAGGCCGAGCTGTAGTGGTGCGGCTTCATCCGTTCACTATCCGGCTGAAAGATCGCCTCGGCGGCAAGACCCAACCGCTGCACTTGCAGCTTGATCCGGGCAGCCAAACCACCGGGATTGCCCTCGTGCGCGACAACGAGACCCTGGACCCCGACACGGGCGAGGTGCACCGTGCGGCACACGCAGTGTGGCTGGGTGAACTCACCCATCGCGGCGCTCAGATTCGTAACAGGCTGGCATCGCGCCGCGCCTGTCGTCGTCGGCGGCGCACGCAGAACCTGCGCCATCGGATTCCCAAGACCCATGCGCTCGATGCCGCCTGTGTCAGTCTACTCGATGCGCTGCATGGCTGGAATCGGCCAGCACTGGCCATCAAAGCCACAGGGCGGGGCAGCTATCAGCGCACCCGACTGAATCGCTTCGGTTTCCCGCGCGGGTATCTGATGCGTGAGAAACGCGTCGAGGGTTTCCAAACCGGGGATCAGGTCGTTGCCCAAGTGCCGAGTGGGGAAAAGGCGGGACCCCATAGCGGTCGCGTCGCCGTGCGCGCATCAGGGAGTTTTAACATCCAGACCGCGCAGGGCGTGGTGCAAGGGATCTCACACCGCTATTGTCGCGTGGTGCAACGCGCCGACGGTTATAACTATAGTCTTCAACCCACTTTAACGGAGGAAGCGAGACGGGTTGCCTAACCGCGCTGCGCGCGGTGCGCTTTCCCTTCCCGCCCTTGAAGGGCGGGATTTCTCGCGCAAGACGGATGATCAAAAGCATGACCGCCTTCGCCCGCCATCAAGCGCGCGGCGTCTGGGGCGAACTGAGTTGGGAAATCCGCTCGGTCAACCATCGGTTTCTCGAGCCACACCTGCGACTGCCCGAGGAGTTGCGCGGACTCGACCCTAGCGTGCGCGAGCGCCTGCGCGCGCATGTGCAGCGCGGCAAAATCGACTGCACCCTGCGCTGGGAATCCACCAGCGGCACCAGCCCCGAGCTGCACATCAACGCCGCCCTGCTCACCCAGGTGCTCGGTGCCGCTGATCGCATTGGCAGCCGCCTTGGCGCCTCGCAGCCGCCTGCGGTGATGGACTTACTGCGCTGGCCGGGCATGCTGGAGGAACCGGCTCCTGATCTTGACACGCTCAACGCCGCTGCGCTGACGGCGTTGGATGAAACCCTGCATGAGCTGATCGCCGCCCGCGCACGCGAAGGCGCCCGTCTGCAAAGGCTGATCGAACAGCGCTGTGAGCGCCTGGCCGAGCTGATTGCCGAGGTACGCACACGCATGCCGCAATTGCTCGATGAGATGCGCACGCGCATCAGCAGCCGTCTGGCGGAGATTCGGGGTGAACTTGATCCCACCCGCATTGAGCAGGAGATGGTTCTGCTTGCCCAGCGCTGTGATGTCGATGAAGAGATGGATCGGCTTGAGGGTCATATTGATGAAGTGCGCAAAACCCTCACCACGGCTGACCCGGTGGGACGGCGGCTGGATTTTCTGATGCAGGAACTCAACCGTGAAGCCAATACTCTGGGTTCCAAATCCGCTGATGCCCCGCTGACCCGCATTGCGGTGGAAATGAAGGTGCTGATCGAGCAAATGCGCGAACAAGTGCAAAACCTGGAATAACGGAGCCGAACCATTATGAGTCAGAGCCCCGCTCGCGATGCGGACGCCGAGTCCAATCATCTACAGAATCACCCTGATCCCGACCCAGCGCATGACCACGACCAGGGTAGCGGCACCTTGTTTGTGGTCTCGGCGCCTTCCGGCGCTGGCAAGACCAGCCTGGTACGCGCGCTGCTCGACGGACATCCCCGGCTGCGCTTATCGACCTCCTACACCACCCGGGCGCCACGCGAGGGTGAAATCGATGGTGTGCATTACCATTTCGTCAGCCGGGAAGCCTTCGAGCGCATGATCGAAGAGAACGCGTTCGTGGAATATGCCCAGGTGTTCCAAAACGCCTATGGCACCGCGCGCGAAACCCTGCGCCAGTCCCTCGACGCCGGTCAGGATCTGCTGCTTGAGATCGACTGGCAGGGCGCCCGTCAGGTTCGCGCCCATTTCCCCGAGGCGGTCTCGATCTTCATTCTGCCGCCCTCACTTCAGGAGCTGGAACGCCGCCTGCGCGAGCGCGGCCAGGACAGCGAGGAAACCATCGCCGCCCGCATGGCGGAAGCCCGCAGCGAGCTGTCGCACTTCGGGGAATATGACTATCTGATCGTCAATGATCGCTTCGAGGCCGCGCTGGCCGAACTGCGCGCCCTGGTCTGCGCCTTTGGCCTGCGCCGGCAGTCGCAACAACACAAGCTCGGCAGCGCCATCGACGCCCTGCTTGAAGGAACTGACGCCTGAGAAGCTGACGACTCCCGCAGGCTGAGCGCATTCCATGGCGTCGCTGCAGAAAAATCATGCTCGAAGGCGCAAAAATTTGCTACTTTCTAATTTAACTGACAACCCAATCGCAACAGGTTACATCATCAATGGCTCGTATTACTGTGCAAGACTGTCTTGAACACGTCGATAACCGCTTCCAACTGGTCATTGTCGCCACTAAAAGAGCGCGTCAGCTCAATGCCGGCAGCGAGCCCTTCCTGCCCTGGGCCAAAGACAAGGCGACTGTACTGGCGCTGCGCGAAATTGCCAGCGGCCATATCACCCCGGCGCAAATCGCCGAACAGGAGCGCAACACCTCGGATGACGGACAATCGCTCGAAGATGCGCTGGTCAAGGAACTGGCCGCCTCCATTACTTAACAGGGGAAGGTCAGCTACCCCGGCCTGAGGGCCGGAGCTTGAAAGAGTTCGGTTGACCAGGGAAAGCGGTATCCAACCCGCTACGTTTGTAACAGGTCGTCAAGACCCACTCCGGGATGCTTCCTCAGTTCCGGACACTGGAAGATCAGGATCATGCGGGTGAAAGGCAAAGCGCCGAAGGTTCTGATCGCTGCCGCCAGGCAGGAGCCGGTTAGACCTTCCCGAGGGGAGCGAGCCGTCAGGCTCCGTCACCAGGCCCGTAAGGGCAGGAATTGAAATGGCTGTCTTCGTCCTCGACAAACAGAAGTGTCCGCTGATGCCGTGCACGGAGAAACGCGCGTG
>NZ_NRRS01000081.1 GCF_016583795.1 Rhabdochromatium marinum
GAAAAACCATCCACAATGGTCATCAAGTCCTGCACCAGCTCCTGTTCGGGCGAAAGCCTTTCTTGATTCAGTACCAGGATTTCGCAGCCGTGTGTCTTGGCGTAATGCTCGAACCACTCGAACCCAACGCGCGTCAGCCGGTCTTTGTGGACGAGGATCAGGGTGTTGATGCTCCGCTGCCCGATCTCATCCATCAGTGCCAAAAAACGCTGGCGCTTGAAGTTCAAGCCGCTTCCCACGTCTTCGACGAATTCGACGTTCGCTAAACCTCTCGCCACAACAAACGCTTCCAGCACCCGGCGCTGGTTGGTCAGGTCTGGCTTCTGTGCGGCCGATGAGACTCGGCAATAGGCCACTATTCGCGCTGGACACTCGGGCGTCTGTCGCCATCCGATGAACGCTCGCCACTGGGCCTCGGTGTAAAGACGACGATTGCTGTCGGTACGCGCCACGGGAATGAGATGCCCCTCGCGCTCCCAGCGCTGCAATGTCTTGACCGAAACACCCAGCCTCTTCGCCGCCTTGCCTGTACTCATGGTGCTTTCCATGAGACAATAATACACTATCGCGCATTTTTTATAAGACTAGAGTCTAGCTCCTCAAGCTCCGCCCAGCGCTCATAGCACACTGCCAATTCCTGACCGACGCTATCGAGACGCACGCTGGCCTCAGCCACCTGCGTTTGGGCGTCACTGCGCTGATAGAGTGCCGGATCGGCCAGTTGCTGTTCCAGTGTCCGCTGTTCCTGCTCCAACGCTTCGATCTGGGCGGGGAGCGCATCGAGCTCGCGCTGGTCTTTGTAGCCGAGCTTGGTGGGCTGGCGCTTGGCCGGCGCGGCCTTGGTGGTGGTCGCAGTGGGCGGTGCTGCGGCGGTGGTGGTTGCGGCTGACGCGGGCGGCGCTGGACGTTGACGCAGCCAGTCACTGTAGCCGCCGACATAGTCGCGCACCTGCCCGTCAGACTCGAATACCAGGGTGGAGGTGGCAAGATTATCCAGCAGTTCGCGATCATGGCTGACGATCAGCAGGGTGCCATCGAAGTTATGCAGCCGCTCTTCGAGCAGTTCCAGGGTTTCGGCATCAAGATCATTGGTCGGCTCATCAAGCACCAGCAGATTAGCCGGCAGGGTGAAGAGCTTGGCCAACAACAGCCGGTTGCGCTCACCACCGGACAGGGCTGCCACCGGCTGGCGCGCCCGCTCGGGGTCGAACAGAAAATCCTTCAGATACCCCAGCACATGTTGG
The DNA here is from genome assembly GCF_016583795.1 of Rhabdochromatium marinum. Classification (GTDB taxonomy): domain Bacteria; phylum Pseudomonadota; class Gammaproteobacteria; order Chromatiales; family Chromatiaceae; genus Rhabdochromatium; species Rhabdochromatium marinum. The sequence goes on from NZ_NRRS01000081.1 coordinate 1,245, forward strand.
CTGCTGCCGGCGATCTCGATGCGCTCACGCCCACCGGCCAGGTTGTCACACACACTTTTGTCAGGATCCATCTGCGCACGCAGCTGATCGAAGTAGGCGATTTGCAGCTTGGTCCCACGGCGAATCTGCCCGCTGTCCGGCTCCAGTTCACCCAACAATAGCTTGAGCAAGGTGGTCTTACCGGCGCCATTGGGGCCAATAATCCCCACCCGATCGCCACGCAAAATGGTGGTATCCAGACCGTTGAGAATCGGCGTTTCGCCCCAGGCAAAGCACAGATGCTGCGTCTCGACCACCAGCTTGCCGCTACGTTCGCCGCTGTCGATACGCAAGCGCGCCTGACCCGCGCGATCGCGTTGCGCCAGGCGTTCGCGCCGCATGGCTTCCAGCGCCCGCACCCGCCCTTCGTTGCGGGTGCGGCGCGCCTGCACGCCCTGGCGAATCCACACCTCCTCGGCGGCGAGTTTTTTCTCGAAGCGCTCGCGTTCGAGCTGTTCGGCGTGCCAGCGTTCTTCGCGGCGGCGTAGATAGTTGGCGTAGTCGCCGGGCCAGTCGGTCAGCTGACCGCGATCGAGTTCCAGAATGCGGGTGGCCAACTGGCGCAGAAAGCGCCGGTCATGGGTAATGAACAGCAAGGCGCCACGAAAGCTGCGCAAAAAGTTCTCCAGCCACTCGATGGCTTCGATGTCCAGATGATTGGTTGGCTCATCAAGCAGCAACAGATCCGGCTCCGTGACCAGCGCCTGCGCCAGCAGCACCCGCCGGCGCCAGCCGCCCGAGAGCGACGCATAACGCGCATCGGCCTCCAACCCCAGGCGAGTGATGACCCGCTCGGCACGCTGCTCCAGCTCCCAACCGCCCTCGGCCTCCAGACGCTGCTGAATCGCCGTCAGGCGCGCCAGTTCGCTGGCATTGGCCCCATGGCTCAGGCGCTGACTCAGGCGATGGTACTCGCCGGCCAGGGCGCCGAGATCGCCCAAGCCAGCGGCAACCACGTCCAGCACCGTCTCATCACGGCCCAGCGGGGCCTCCTGAGCCAGACGTGCTACCCGCTGTCCGGGCATGAATAGGAGTTCACCGCTGTCGGCCTGCACCTCGCCAGCAATGATTTTCATCAGCGTTGACTTGCCGGTGCCATTACGCCCGAGCAGGCACACACGCTCGCCAGGATCGATATCGAGATCGATTCCATCGAGCAGCGGATCGGCACCATAAGCCAGCGACAGGTTACGCAGGGATAACAGAGACATCGGTCTTTTAAGCGCGTGGGTCAGCAACAATATGATTGAGTCATCAGGCGGCATGATAGCGCAGGACGCCGCTGCACCCCCAGGCATCAATGCCGGCAACAGCGATGGCAAAATCCGCTACACTTTCGCCTAAACCCCAGTTCCGAACACCAGTACAGTGGCCCGACACCGGGCAGTGAGTCGCATGAGCAAGTCCGTTACCTTACGCGAAGCCTGGGCCGGAGAGGCCAATTGCCGAGAGTGTGCCCTGCGCACCTCGGCGTTGTTCTCTGGCCTGCAAGAACAGGATTTTGAGCGCATCCACGAGCCAATCGATCAATTCAGCCTCAAACCGGGCACGCTGCTTTATCAGAGCAACGATCATGGCGAATATATGTTTACCATTCGCAGTGGCGCGCTGAAACTGGTGCAGTATTTACCTGACGGCGGCCAGCGTATCGTGCGCATTGTGCGACAGACTGATGTGCTGGGCCTGGAGGCTCTGCTGGGTGAAGGCTATCAGCATGATGCCATTGCGCTGCAACCTGCTGAGATCTGCCGCTTTCCGACACGCACGGTGCAACGGCTCGCCGAGGACAACCCAGGGCTGCATCGCGAACTCATGGCGCGCTGGCAACACGCCCTGATGGAAGCGGATGCCTGGCTCACCGAACTGTCCACCGGCTCGGCGCGCCAGCGGGTGGCGCGTTTGCTGTTGCGATTGGTACGCGACCGCGAATCGAGCGAGTGCCAACTGTTCAGCCGCGAGGATATGGGCGCCATGCTCGGCATCACCACCGAAACCGCCAGCCGCACCATCGCCGGCTTTAAGCGCGAAAGCCTGCTGGTGGAATCCCGCCCCAACAACTTCCTGCTCGACATCGCCAACCTGCGCCGTATTGCCGAGGATTGAGCCCCTAGAGGGAAGCCGCGTTAGACCGCCGCTGCAAGCGCGGGTTAAATAAAATGGCGGAGAGGGTGGGATTCGAACCCACGGACGGGATCAACCGTCGCCGGTTTTCAAGACCGGTGCATTCAACCGCTCTGCCACCTCTCCGAAGTGATGGGTGTGGCGCCGGGGCTTAGCCTCAGTTGGCGCGGGTGCGGTTGTGCGAGGGCAGGGCGCGCCTCGGTGAACAAGTTGGTAAGCATACCTCAGAGAGGCTCTGGCTTGCCACAGGAAATTTCAGCGGCGCTGCGGGTGTTGGGTCCGTTGGCCCTTGGCCACAGCGATGGTGCTTGATCTTATGGTGGCTTTGGTTATTATCTTGCAGTCTGTGCTGGCGGGTCGAAAGGAGTTGATTCTGGCTGGCTGCGGACTTAGATTCCCTGGGTGTCCCTGATGAATTTTTGGAGTGGTTTACACAATGCCGAATGAACACATTATGATGCAAGGCGCGGCAAGCGCCGTGAATGCAAACAAGGTGCTAAAAAACACCTATCTGCTGTTGTCCGCTACCCTGGGCTTCAGTGCGGTGATGGCGATGCTGTCGATGGCTTTGGCCATGCCGCCCTGGGTCTATATGGTGACTGTGATTGGCGCCATGCTGCTGGGGATGTTTGTGCTGCCGCGCGCCGCGCAGTCGGCCAGCGGTGTCGGGGTGATTTTCCTGATTACCGGCATGCTTGGCTTTGGGCTCGGGTCCATTCTGACGCTGTACATGGCGTTGCCCAATGGCCCCAGCATTATCGCGACCGCGTTTGGCGGCACGGCGCTGATCTTTCTCGGTCTGTCCGGCTATGCACTGACCAGCAAGCGCGATTTCAGCTTCCTGGGTGGCTTTGTCTTTGCCGGGATGATGGTGGTGCTGGTGGCCGTGGTGGCGAATCTGTTCCTGAATATGCCGGCGCTGTCGCTGGCGATTTCAGGCGCGATTATTTTGCTGATGAGTGCCTTCATCCTGTTTGATACCAGCCGGATCGCCCGGGGTGAGGAAACCAACTACATCATGGCGACCTATGGCATTTATCTGTCGATCTTTAATATCTTCATTAGCCTGTTGCAGATTCTTGGCTTCCTGGGTGATGACTGATCGACGATGCCTGAGCATTGATGATTGATGAGGATGCTTGTTGGTTGCGGCACCGGTTGGGATTGATTATCCCTGTTTAACCGGGCGGCTTGAAAGCCCCGGCTCCTGTAGCTGGGGCTTTTTTATGTCCGCGCCTTGATAAAGCGGCGGGAGGAGGAAACGCGCGATGGATCTGATGTTGAAACTGATGCTGGCGGCAGTGCTGGTGTTGATGCTGTTTCGCCTGTGGCCGGCCTACAAGGCTTGGCAGGACCATGGACCCCGGGCCGGGAAGGGCGATTGGGCGGCGGTCGTGTTACCCTTGGCCGCTGTGGCAGGTCTGGTGGTGGTGCTGGTGTTGATGGTGCGGTGAGCGCTGATTCGATGGTGGCGGATGCCCTGGCTTGGGCACCAAGTGTTCGCGGTATAGGCGCTGGAGCGTGGAATCTAAATTCGTTCATCTGCATCTGCACTCGGAATTTTCGCTGGTTGACGGCTTAATCCGCCCGAAAGCGCTGGTGGCCGCTGCGGCCGAGGCCGGCATGCCGGCGGTGGCCATCACCGATCTGACCAACCTGTTTTGCCTGGTGCGCTTCTACAAGGCGGCCATGGCTGCGGGCGTGAAGCCCATCGTGGGCAGCGAGTTTCGCGTCGATGATCCGGCCGATCCCGCCCATCCGCAGCGGCTGGTGCTGCTGGCGCAGGATTTGACCGGCTATCGCCATCTGACCGAACTGATTTCCCGGGCCTATCTGGAGCGCCAGGATACCGGCTTTCCGCGTATCGACCGTGCCTGGTTGAAGGAACGCGCGGCGGGGCTGATTGCGCTGTCGGCCGGCTGCGAGGGCGATGTTGGGCGCGCGCTGGTGCGCGGTCATCCAGAGGATGCGCGCCAGCGGCTTGATGCTTGGCTGGAGCTGTTCGGGGAGCGCTTTTACCTGGAAGTCATGCGCACCGGACGCGCGGATGAGGATCTCTATATTGAGGCCGCTGTCGAACTGGCCGCCGCGCGCTCGGTGCCGGTGGTGGCGACCAACGATGTGCGCTTTTTGCGCACAGACGATTTTGAAGCCCATGAAGTGCGGGTGTGCATCCATGAGGGGCTGACGCTCGAAGACCCGCGCCGCCCGCGCGCTTACAGCCCTGAGCAGTATCTGCGCACCCCGGCGGAGATGGCCGAGCTGTTCGCTGATCTGCCCGAGGCGCTGGAAAACTCAGTCGAGATCGCCAAGCGCTGCAATCTGGAGCTGGAACTCGGCAAGAGTTATCTGCCCGACTCGCCGGTACCCGAGGGGCGCACGGTCACGGAGTTCATTGCTGAGGCGTCGCGAGCAGGGCTCGACTGGCGCCTGGAACGCACCTTCGATGCCCAGACGCCGGATCTGGCCGAGCGGCGCCGGGTCTATAACGAGCGCTTGCAAACCGAGCTAAAAGTCATCTGCGACATGGGCTTTCCTGGCTACTTTCTGATCGTGGCCGATTTCATCCAGTGGGCCAAGGAACAGGGGATTCCGGTCGGCCCCGGGCGCGGCTCAGGCGCCGGTTCGCTGGTGGCCTATGCGCTCAAAATCACCGATCTCGATCCTATTGAGCATGATCTGCTGTTCGAGCGCTTTCTGAACCCGGAGCGCGTGTCCATGCCTGACTTCGATATCGACTTCTGCATGGAGCGTCGTGACGAAGTCATCGACTATGTTGCCGACAAATACGGCCGCGAGGCGGTGTCGCAGATCATCACCTTCGGCACCATGGCGGCCAAGGCGGTGGTGCGTGATGTTGGGCGGGTGCTGGGGCATCCTTATGGATTTGTTGACAAGATCGCCAAGATGGTGCCTTTTGAGCTGAAAATGACGCTCGACAAGGCGCTGGTGGAGAGCGAGGATCTCAAAGCCGCCTATGCCGAGGACGAAGCCGTCACCGCCATCATCGACATGGCGCGCAAGCTCGAAGGCCTGGCGCGCAATGCCGGCAAGCATGCCGGCGGGGTGGTGATCGCACCGACCAAATTGACCGACTTTGCGCCGCTCTACTGCGAGCCGGGTGGAGAGAATCTGGTCACCCAGTTCGACAAAGACGATGTCGAACAGGCCGGGCTGGTGAAGTTCGACTTCCTCGGTCTGCGCACCCTGACCATCATCGACTGGGCGCTTAAGACAGTGAATGCACTGCGCGCCGAGCAGGGCGAGGCGCCGTTGGAGATTGAGCGCATCGACCCCTGCGATGGCGAGGCCTTTGCACTGCTGAAGCGCTGCGAGACCACGGCGGTGTTCCAGCTTGAGTCGCGCGGCATGAAGGAGCTGATCAAAAAGCTCCAGCCCGACAGCTTCGGCGATATCACCGCGCTGGTCGCGCTGTTTCGGCCCGGGCCACTGCAATCAGGCATGGTGGATGATTTTATCGACCGCAAGCACGGGCGCGCGGCAGTGGCCTATCCGCACCCCGATCTTGAGCCGATTCTCAAGCCCACCTATGGCGTGATTCTGTATCAGGAACAGGTCATGCAAATTGCCCAGGTGCTGGCTGGCTACTCGCTCGGCGGCGCCGACCTGCTGCGCCGCGCCATGGGCAAGAAAAAAGCCGAGGAGATGGACAAGCAGCGCGCCATCTTTGAGCAGGGCGCGGTCGAGCGCGGCGTGGATGCGGCTGTGGCCACGCACATCTTCGATCTGATGGAAAAATTCGCTGGTTATGGTTTCAACAAAAGCCATTCGGCCGCTTATGCGCTGGTGTCCTATCAGACCCTGTGGCTGAAGACCCATTATCCGGCGGCCTTCATGGCGGCGGTGCTCTCGGCGGATATGGACAACACCGACAAGGTGGTGACCCTGATCGATGAATGCCGGGCGATGAAGCTGGCTGTGAATCCGCCCTGTATCAATGCGTCCCAGTGGCGCTTTACCGTGGCTGACGACAGGCGCATCGTCTATGGGCTGGGCGCCATCAAGGGCGTGGGCGAGTCGGCCATTGAGGCGATTCTGACCATGCGCCAGGATCGGCCCTTTGCCGATCTGTGGGACTTTTGCCGCCGCATTGACTTGCGCCGGGTCAATCGCCGCGTGATCGAAGCGCTGATTCGTGCCGGCGCTCTGGATAAACTCGGCACCAACCGCGCGACTCTGTTCAATCAGCTCCCAGTGGCGCTCAAGCTGGCTGAGCAGGCGCATGCCAGCGCCAGCAGCGGCCAGAACGATCTGTTCGGCATGGGGGACGAGGATGCGAACACCCTTCCTGATCCGCAAATTGCCGCCGATGAATGGCCGGAGTGGGATGAAGACGAACGCCTCCACGGCGAAAAGGAAACCCTGGGACTCTATCTGACCGGGCATCCGATTGATGCCTATGAGGCGGAGCTGAATGCCATGGTGTCGCGGCGCATCGCCGGCCTGCTCGACGGCGGGCACGGTAGCGGCGGTTTTGGTGACAGTGGCGAGGGCGGCGGTCGAGGTGAGCCGCGCACTGTGGTGGGCTTGGTGGTGGCGGTGCGCACCAACAAAACCCAGCGCGGGCGCATGGCCAGTGTGATGTTGGATGATCGCACCGGGCGCATTGAGGCCACGGTGTTCTCGGAACTTTACGAGGCCACACGCGAACTGCTGATGGTGGACAACATCCTGGTGGTGTCCGGGGAGATTCGTTTTGATCAGTTTCGCGACAGCTGGTCCTTGCGTGCCAGTGCCGTACGCCCGCTGGCCGAGGCGCGCGCCGAACTGGCCGATCATCTGCGCCTGCGGGTGGATCTGGGCGATCCGGATCAGCATCGCGACGGCAATCGTCTGATCAATGCCATGATCGATAGTTTGCAGCAGTTTCGCGGGCGCGGGCTGGGTGTGCGCGTGCAGTATGTCCGCCCCGGCGCGAGTGGCGAGCTGCGTCTGGGGCCGGATTGGCAGGTGACTCCAAGCGATATTCTGGTGAAGCGGCTGCGGCAGTTGCTGGGCCGCGACGCGGTCGAGATTGTCTATCAGCGCGAGCTGCGTCTGGCTCCGTCGCTGAGCTTGATCGCGCCCGGTCAGTCTGAATCTGAACCGGCCATCGCGCGCAGAAAGGAGGCGATTTGAGCCTGTGAATGCGTGTTCAGATGAATGGCGCAGGCTTCTTCGTCGGCACTGAGCGGCTGTAGTTTTTCATGCTGGCGCGCAAGGATCTGGGTGTCAGCGTCTGAGACGTCGTCACCGCGTTCCTGCCGCAGGGTGACCCGTTCTTTGAGCACCTCGGTCGGGGCGCTGAGCGCCAGGATGGTAAAGGCGCAGCTGTGCTGCTGGGCCAGTGCCCGGAACCAGGCGCGCTGGTCGGCGCGCAGAAAGGCGGCATCGACCAGCACGCTGTACCCGGAGTGTAGAATATGCTCAACCTGCTCCAGCAGGCGCTGATAGGTCAGTCGCGAGCTTTCGCGGCTGTAAAGTTGGCTGTCCGGTATGGCGCCGGCTTGAACTCCAGCTTGGGCGCTGGTCTGAGCGTCGGGTAACGCGGCGAACAGGCGCTTGCGTTCAACATCGGAACGAATCTGAATCAGCGGCAGGCGTTCGCTCAGGGCCCGGCCAAGCCAGGTCTTACCCGAGCCGGACAGGCCGTGGGTGATGAATATCTGCTGCTTGTGGCTTGTGGTGTAGTCCAGTGCCAGGTGCAGGTATTGATCGAGCTGGGTGCGGGTTTGCAGTGCTTCGGGCGCAGCCGCAGCCGCTTGACTGAGCTGTCCCAAACGGATGCCGCATACCTTGGCCCGCACCATGGCGCGATACACCTGATAAAAGGCCAGCAGGCGCAGGCCGGCATAATCGCCGGTGTGTTCCAGATAGAGGTTGATCAGGCGCCGCTCCAGGGCCCGCTCGCCAATTTCACGCAGGTCCATGGCTAGGAAGGCAAGATCGCTGATGCAGTCGATCCAGCGCAGTGCGGGGTTGAACTCCAGGGCATCGAAGATCAGCGGCTCGCCATCGATCAGTGCAATGTTGCCGCGATGCAGATCGCCGTGGCATTCGCGAATCCAGCCTTCGGCTTTACGCGCGCGAAGCAGCGGCTCCAGCACGGCAAAGCGAGTGCGGGTCCAGTGTTCGATACTATCAATGAGCGGCTGGCTGGCGGCATTGATCGGGTTGGTGCGCAGTACTTGGACGTTTGCCAGCATGGGATCGAGAACCCGCTGCGGCGTGCCGAACGGGCACTCCGGCGCGGCGGCGGGCAGGCGCTGATGAAAGGCGGCGATTTGCACTGCCAGACGGTCGATAGTGTGCCGCTCCAGCGGGGCTTCGGCTGCGCTCAACACCGCATGATGTGGAAAGCGGCGCATGCGCACGGCATACTCTAGCGCCTCGCCCTGGGGGTGCAGGCCAAGCTGTCCGGCCTGTTCACTGACCTGCGCGACATCCAGATAGAGTCCCGGCGCCAGGCGGCGGTTGAGGCGGACCTCTTCATGACAGAAGTGCCGGCGCTGCGCCAGGGTGGAGAAGTCGAGAAAGCCCAGATTCACCGGCTTTTTCAACTTGTAGGCATAGGCGCCGGCCAGCAGGATGAAGGAGATGTGGGTTTCGAGCACCTGCACCTGCCCCACCGGATGGGGGTAGGCACCAGGATCGCGCAGGGCTGCGATGATGGACTCAAGCGCGGGGACGCACGCTTGATGCCGCGCTGGACCTTGACTATGATCGCGCGTCACTGGATGACCTGTTGGTATGTCAAACCCGAGATTCTACCCATTTGAGAGGACTGCACATGAATATTGATCGTATCGTTTTTGCCTTTGCCGGCTTTATGATTCTGCTCACACTGGCGCTGGGCCACTGGGTGTCGCCCTATTGGTATCTGTTCACCGCCTTTATCGGGCTGAATCTGTTGCAGTCGGCCTTTACCGGCTTTTGTCCGCTGGCCTTGATCCTGAAGAAAATGAACAAGCCGTCCGGCGCGGCCTTCTGATCCGCCCCACCTCCCGGCGCCTGAGGCTTCAGCCTGAGCCGGGATTTTCGGCGCGTCTGACTAGCGGCTCGGCAATAGTCGCAGCGCGTTGCGGATATCAATATCGCGTAATGTGTCTGGCGACTGACCGGCCTGACGCCGTTCAGCAAGCATTCGATCAATCTGTTGCTCAGCCAGCATCCAGTCGCGCTCGGCCTGTCCGGGGCGAAAATCCCGGCGCTCGGCCAGATAATACGCGGCGGTGGCAATCATGCGATGGCGTTGTTCGTCATTGGGATTCTGCAGTGGAGACGCTGGGCTTGGGGAGATTGGGCTTGGACTTGGGGAGACTGGGACGCTCATGGCTCGTGGCTTAAGTGTTGCGGTCGAAGATGATGAAGCACGCGGGCTGGCGCGTTACTATACCGGCACCAATTTATTGTTGTCACAACTGCGGGCTGCGAGTTTGCGCTGTCGCGGCTGATTCGGTGGCCCTCAGACGAGGAGAAAGGAATGAAGAAGCTCAAGTCCCTGTTCGGCTCGTTGTTCGATCGGGAGCGCCTGCAGGCGTGGCGGGCTAGGGCGCAACCGGCTTGGGCGTTGGTGCGTACCTATGGCGCTCGGCTCTACAAGTACGGACGCATCGGCGCGCGCGAGGCCTGGATTGTATTGCAGCGCTTGCCGATTGCCAGCCTGTCCTTTGCGCGCGCGCTGGCCAGTCCTGACTATGCCGAGGACTTACGCGCCCTGCACGCCGATCAGTTCTCCACGCCTGGAGTGGGCAGCCCGCGCAAGCCGGCCGTGACACCGCCTCCGCCAGCCAAGGCGGCCGAATTGGAAAAAGCGCCGCCGGATTCCGCGCTGCTGCTGCTTAGTCTGCTGCAAAAGGAAGGGCGTTTCATTGATTTCATGCAAGAGGATGTCGCCAGCTATACCGATGAAGACATCGGCGCCGCTGCGCGGGTGGTGCATCAGGGCTGCGCGCGCGTGTTGCGGGAACATCTGCACATCGCACCGGTGCGCACCGAGAGCGAGGGCGCGCAGGTGACGCTGGAGCCGGGATTTAATCCGACCGAGGTGCGCCCCACCGGACAGGTGGTTGGCGAGCCGCCCTTTACCGGTTCGCTGGTGCATCGCGGCTGGCGCGCGACGGATATCCAGCTGCCCAAGATCGCCACCAGCCATGATCTGCATATCCTGGCGGCTGCGGAGGTCGAGCTGTGAACAAGCCGCGTTTTGCGATTGGCATTGATCTTGGTACGACCCACTGTGCCCTGGCCTATGTCGAGTCGGAGCACTGCGACGGCGAGCAGGTTGAGCATCGGCAGATGCTGATTCCCCAGTTAACGGCGCCGGGGTCGGTTGAAGAGCGCCCAGTGCTGCCATCCTTTATCTATCTGCCACATCAGGATGAATTCAAGCCCGGTGATCTCAGCCTGCCCTGGCCTAGCGATCCGGGGCGCATTGCCGGTACCCTGGCGCGCAATCAGGGCACCACCACGCCGGTGCGGCTGGTGTCCAGTGCCAAGAGTTGGCTGTGTCATCCGGACGTGGATCGCAAGCAGGCTATTCTGCCGCCTGAAGTGCCGCGCGATGTGCCGCGCATGTCGCCCTTTGATGCCAGCGTCCATTATCTCGCGCACCTGCGCGATGCCTGGAATGGGCAGCACCCCTATGATCCCCTGGAGGAACAGGAAGTCACGGTTACCGTGCCGGCGTCCTTCGATCCAGCCGCGCGCGAGCTGACCGCCGAGGCGGCCAGTGCGGTGGGCATTAAGAATCTGGTGCTGCTGGAGGAGCCCCAGGCGGCGCTCTACAGCTGGGTGAACGACAGCCGGGGCGACTGGCGCCAGCAGGTCAAGGTCGGTGACATTTTGCTGGTGGTGGATGTCGGCGGCGGCACTACAGACTTATCCCTGATTGCAGTCACCGAGGATGCCGGCGCACTGGAACTGACCCGGGTCGCCGTCGGTGAGCATATTTTGCTCGGCGGCGACAACATGGATCTGACCCTGGCGCATCTGGTCAAGCAGAAGCTCAAGGCCGATGGCATTGAGCTTGACCGCTGGCAGGTGCAGGCGTTGACGCATGGCTGCCGTCAGGCCAAGGAAGCCTTGCTCGTCGATAGCGATCTCGAACAGGTGCCGGTGGTGGTGCCAAGCCGGGGGGCCAAACTGATCGGGCGCAGTATTCGCACCGAGCTGACGCGCGAGGAAGTTGAGCAGACGCTGATCGAAGGCTTCTTCCCCGATTGCGAGATTTCCGCCCGCCCGGCGGTGCGCGAACGCGGCGCCCTGACCAAGGTGGGGCTGCCGTTTGCGCAGGATCCCGGCATCACCCGCCATCTGGCCGCCTTTTTGAGTCGGCAGGCGGATGCAACCGGCGATCTGGAGGGCTTTGTCGAACAGGCGCACTGGGCAAGCTTTTTGCACCCTACGGCAGTGCTGTTTAACGGCGGAGTGTTCAATGCGCCGGTGCTGCGCGAGCGTGTCATGTCGGTGGTGAATCAATGGCTCGGCGCCGAGGACGCCCCGCCTGCGCGCCTGCTCAATGCGCGCGATCTGGATCTGGCTGTGGCCTGTGGTGCGGCCTTCTTTGCCCATGTGCGCGGCCATGGTGGGGTGCGCATTCGCGGCGGTACCTCGCACTCCTACTATGTTGGCATCGAATGCGCGGCACCAGCCATTCCCGGCATGGAGCCCGAGCTGCAAGCGCTCTGCCTGGTGCCCTTTGGACTGGAAGAGGGCTCCGACCCGGTGCAGCCGCCGCAGGAGTTCGGCCTGGTGGTTGGCGAGCCGGTGCGCTTCCGCTTCTTTGGCTCCAGCGTACGCCGCGAGGATCAGCCTGGCGATCTGCTGGAGGAGTGGAGTTCGGATGAGTTTGATGAACTGGAAGACATTCAAACCAATCTGCCGGCGGATCATCGCCAACAGGGTGAGGTGGTGCCGGTACGCCTGCAAGCCGCAGTCTCCGAAGTCGGCAATCTGGAGCTGACCGCCATTCCCCTGACCGGCCAGCCGGCGGAGTGGAAGGTGTCCTTCAACACCCGCAGTAGCGGTGAGCGCTGATAGATAGCGTTGATTGGGTTAGGGCAGACGCTAACAAAAGTCGTTACGAGCCAGGCGGAGGCTCTGAATCCGCCGCAGCGAGCAACTGCTGAATCGCACAGCCCGCCAGGCGCAGTCCAAAGAGCGCGGGCAGATAGCTGATGCTGCCATTAACCGCGCGTGCGCGCCCGCGCTCTGTTGGCTGCGGGGCCAATGGCGGCTGCGGCGGTTCGTGCGACCAGACTGCCAGCACGCCGGCGCCAAAGCCCAACCGGCGCAACCGCTGACGCACCGCTCGGGCCAACGGGCACTGCTCGGTCTGCATCAGGTCACTGGTCAAAATTGCCCCCGGATCCAAACGCCCGCCAGCTCCCATGCTGCTGAACACCGGCACCCCAGCCTCTAGGCAGGCAGCCAGCAGTGCGACCTTGCTGCTCAAACTGTCGATGGCATCAATCACCGCATCAAACCCATGCAGTTGCAGGCTGGCTATGTCATCGGCGGTGATAAAACGCGCGATAGGGTCAAACTGACCACTTGGGTTGATTGCCCGCAAGCGCGCGGCCAGCACCTCAACCTTGGGTTGGCCGAGCGTCGAATGCAGCGCCACGAGTTGGCGATTGAGGTTGGAGGGGGCGACCAGATCATGATCGACCAGGGTGAGCTGACCAATGCCGGCGCGAGCCAGGGCTTCGGCGGCATGGCCGCCGACACCGCCCAGCCCGGCCACCAGCACCCGCGCGCGGGCCAGCCGTTCGCAGCCGTCCGGGCCGATCAGAATCGCGGTGCGGGCGCACAGATCCGCAGATGGTGCTGCTGTTTCAGTCATGGGATGGTGAGGGGATAGGCAGGCGCAACAGGTGACAGGCGTTGGCTGTGGTTGTCTGGGCAAGCAGCTCCGGCGCCTGGCCGCGCACCTCGGCCAGGGCCGTCAGTACCTCGGGCAGATATTCCGGGCTGTTGCGTTGATACTGATGCGAGGCCACGGTCATGTCAGGAGCATCGGTTTCCAGCACCAGGGCATCAAGCGGCAGTTCGCGCGCCAGCTGACGCAGCTTGCGCGAGCGGGTATAGGTTAGCATGCCACCAAAGCCGAGTTTGAAGCCCAGCTCCAGATACTGTCGTGCCTGTTGCAATGAGCCGTTGAAGGCATGCGCGATACCGCCGGGGATGCCATTGGGGTGCGACACCGCGCGCAGGGCCGCCAGGACGCTGTCGTGCGCCTTGCGGACATGCAGCAGCACCGGCAGGTTAAATTCCGCCGCCAGCTCCAATTGTTGGGTGAAATACCACTGCTGTGCGGCTCGGTCGGTGTCGGCGAGCGCGAAATCCAGTCCAATCTCCCCGAGGGCGACCGGACGCTGGCGCTGCAAGTTGGCGCGCAGCGTATCAAGATCGGCCGGCTGATGGTGGTCGATAAAGACCGGATGCAGACCCAGCGCCGGAAACAGCCGCTCGGGGGCTTGCGCCTGTAAGTCGAGTACCGCCGGCCAGTTTGCGGCACTGACCCCGGGAATGACCAGTGCCACGACGCCCTGGGCATGAGCGCGGTGCAGCACGGCGCTGCGATCTGCATCGAAGGCGGGGAAATCCAGGTGGCAATGCGTGTCGATCACTGGCTACCACATCAAATCATCCGGCACCTGATAGTCAGCATACTCATCATCGTCAGCCGATGTGGCACCGCCTGTTGCGTTGCTCCCCTGGTTCCACACCAGAATCCGCTCGGCATCGCGCTCGGCGACACGCTCCGCAGTCTCCGCTGGAATCAGCTCATAGAAGTTGTCCTGGCGCACGATGGCGAGCTGGCCGCCAACAATGGCGGCATGCTGGTCGGCATTCACATAAAGCCGCTTCAGTGCCGGCCCGTCGGCGAAATTGTACGCCAGATCACCGCCTGTGCGTGTCACGCGGTGTTGGTGAACCATCTCTCGCAGCGCATTCTGCTCGGCCTTGCGTTGGGCTTCCTCGGCGCGCTGGCGGTTCAGTTCGCGGTCGCGGGCTGCTTTCTCGGCCTCGGCGCGCTGGACGGCCTCGCGACGTGCAGCGCTTTCGCTATCCGCGCCCTGACGGCGCTGCTTGCGTTTTTTTGACTGGCTTTGCTTGGCCTGTTGCGAGCTGACCAGGCCGCTTTTCAATAACTGATCCTGTAAGGAATTACCCATGTGTACCCCATGCTCAGGTTTCAGGAAATGATCCCCGGCGGACGCTGACCGCTGGGGTGGTTTGTTAACTGTCCCGTCCCGGAAGATTATTTACCAAAGAGGAGCCATCCGTTATTCCTCGCGCGCGAGATGCTCGAAGCGCTCATCGCCGATCTCAAAGCGGATTGCTCAAGCGCTGAGCCATCCCAATGTCATG
>NZ_NRRS01000082.1 GCF_016583795.1 Rhabdochromatium marinum
ATTCGACGAAACACCTGATGCGCTTCTTTGAGCAGCCCCTCAATGCTGAGATGCTTGCGGCAAAACGGCGTGCTCATCAGCACCACCCTCGCAATCTGACATTGAACGATGCCGGCCAGTCTACCGAATCAGCGCCAAAAGTTTACGAAAAACTTTTTTTGAGCCTGGGCCAACCTGCTGTTGTTACGCCGAAAATTTTTTCGGCGGGAATTGCTGTGATCTGGGCGGCGTTGTAGCCGGGAACCGCAGCACTCCTGCATACAACAGCGGCTGATCAAACAGGGGTTGATCAGTCGCTGCGGGTTGTACGGCCGCCTGTTGAACAGGCGGCACACTGGGGTTCAGTCGTTTAACGACCGCCCTGATAGGGGTTTGGCGGATAGTAGCCGGGATAACCGCCGTAACCCGGTCTTTGTGGATACTGGCCCTGCTGCGGATATTGGCTTTGAGGATATTGCCCGTAAGTTTCCTCCCAGCGTTTGCGTGCCGCTTCATAGGCTTCGCGTTGCTGGCGCATGTAATCTGCGTATTGATTCTGATAGGTGGCGCCAGGTGCCTGAGCGGGTTGGGCCGGCTGAGCAGGGCGCGGTGCATAGCCGTATGTCGGCGGCTGCGGATAGTGCGGCTGAAGCGGTGCCGATGCCGCCGCCGCGTCCGGTTGGGAGTGTACCGGGGGTTGCTGTGGCTCGGGAGTAGCTACGCCGCGCTGGGCAAGGGCTTCCGATTTGGTGGCCTTGGTCGATTCGGTGGTCTTGGTGACGTCCAGCTTGGCCTCCGCACTGGCGGCCGTCGATGCCGGCTGGGGCGGCTGAGCCGGAGCCTGGCCAGTGGGCGCGGGCGCGGGCGCACTGGCTGCAGTTTGTTCGACCGGCGCGGGCTGGGGCACTGTGGCCGGTTGCAGTTGTGCGGGCGCTGGCGGCGCGGCTGGCTGTGGTGGCGCAGCGAGCTGTGGCGGCGCAGCTGGCTTGGGTGCCTCGGCCTGGGGATAGTCTTTCCCCGAATAATCGAGCGAGCGTAGATACAGAAAACCAAAGGCGAGCACCAGGCTCCAGAGCAGCAACTTGGGCCAGACTTTGGGCGGCTTGGCAGGAGGGACCGGCTTACTAGGGGTTGCGGATGCGTTCTCGGACATGGGTTCTACTCCTGTTTGCAGGGGTAAGGGAAAATGTGGGCGCTTAGCAAAGACAATAGATCACAACAGATCACAGAGAAACAACTCAGTAGAGAAACAATGGGGTTGATCAGACAATGGGTTTGGCAGATAACCGGCTTGGGGACATCAGCCAAACAAGTGGATGATGATAGCGGACATTAAGGGGTTGTCGCCTGATCGCGCAACCTGCGCTGCCGGGTTAGGGTTTGCAGCAAGCGCTCAACCGTCGCTGAGCAGAGGCTAAGATTAGCGTTGATCTCAGCCATGGTCACCGGTCCCTCTCCGCACCCGGGGGCCGGATTGACCACAAAGCACAGGGCGGCATAGCACAGGTCCAGTTCCCGCGCCAGCGCTGCCTCGGGCATGCCGGTCATTCCGACCAGATCGCAGCCGTCGCGTTCCATGCGGCGGATTTCCGCCGCCGTTTCCAGACGCGGTCCCTGGGTGGCGCCATAGCAACCCTGAGCCCGCAAGGGCAGCTGCGCCTGTACGGCGCTGGCCAGCAGTTCGGTGCGCAAGTCGGCGCAGTAGGGTTCAGTAAAGTCAATGTGGTCAAGTGGCGGGTCACTGGCTTCGCCCTGATAGAAACTGCCCAGGCGCGCTGAGGTGTAGTCGATGAGCTGATCCGGCACGCACAGCACCCCAGGCTGGCAGTCCGCAGCAATGCCACCGACAGCGCCCAGGCCAATGACGGCCTTGGCCCCGGCATCGGCCAGGGCGCGGATATTGGCGCGATAGTTGATGCGATGCGGTGGGATACCATGGGCATCGCCGTGACGCGGCAGGAACAGCAGCGGACAGCCGTCCAGTCGCCCCCAGGTTAGCGGCGCCGAAGTCTCGCCATACGCTGTTTTAACCGGCTCGCGCCGCTCGACCTCCAGGCCGGGCAGCGTAGAAAAACCAGAACCGCCAATCACCGCCAGGCGTGCCATGCTAAATCCCTCAAGTCATCGGTTACGTCGATGGGGGTGATTTTACTGGAGATGTGGGATGCGCGCCCAACTTGCGCATTTGGTGGGTCAGTAGGACCGTTGAGTGTGATGTCCGCCTTAAAAAGGCCGGATTTGATGGTCTCAGACTGGATGCAGGGCGCTGATCGTGTCTGATCGGCGCCCTGCAATGGATCCTCAGTCTTCGAGGCTAGACGTGCTGGTCCGAATAATGCTCGGAGGGATGCTCCGAGAACATGCCAATCTCAATCAGCTTGGGCAGCAACACCTGCTCTTCGCGGTCAATCCGGCAGGCGACCATGTCGAAAATCTCATGGGTTTCCTGGAGAAATTCCGGCGTGAAGTTGAAATCGCAATCTTTCAGCCACTTGCGATGATACTCGTCAAACGAACGCCGCAGCGGCTTCTCACCACTGATGAACCCCCAAGCGATGGATTTGATG
This sequence comes from Rhabdochromatium marinum, assembly GCF_016583795.1. Lineage (GTDB taxonomy): Bacteria > Pseudomonadota > Gammaproteobacteria > Chromatiales > Chromatiaceae > Rhabdochromatium > Rhabdochromatium marinum. The sequence continues at coordinate 2,547 of NZ_NRRS01000082.1, forward strand.
CGCGGGTCTTCATGTGTCAGCAAGCTGGGGTACAGGCGTTGATCCTCTTCGGCTAGGTGGGCTTTCACCTTGGTGGCCAGTTCGCACAGCAATTGATAGGCCGTCTTGGCATTTGGGCGTATCTTCAGCTGCTCGGGCTGCAGCAACAGCCGCAGATCGTCGATCATCAGGCGCAGGTCCGAGTGACTGTCACGGTATCCGGTTAATGTTTCCATGTGGCTCCTCCATCTGTTGTGTTACCAATGTTGTTATCGGTCGTTGTTGCCAGCACGGGGCTGGGCGTGGTGCCAGTCTGAGTGTAAAATGCACCCGGGGTTGGTCGCCTTGGCACCCTCTTTGTCATGAGTAATACAAAGCTATGGAAATGTCAAAAAGTGCTTAATTATATTATCTTTTTCTACATTTCCTGCCGCAACGCTCAAATGTCCTGATCAGCTGCAGCATAGATGCCATTAGCATTGCGAAAATAGCTTTTGTAGTCCAGTCCATAGCCCATGAGATAGCGGTCTGGCGTGGTTAAACCAACCACATCGGGGCGATATTCGCAGGCACGCTCGCGCAACTTTTCAACCAGCACTGCGCTGGTAACCGAGCATGCACCGTCTTCATGGCAAGCCTTGACAATTTCATGCAGAGTGACACCTTCATCAAAGATGTCATCGACCACCAGAACATGTTCGCCACGCACAATGTCCGCCGGACGGTATTTCCACTCCAGGGTGCCACCCCGCGTCCCCTCACGGTAGCGAGTCGCATGCGCGTAGCTCAGGCGCAACGGAAAGTGCAAGCGTGGCAGCAGCAGCCCGGCGGTGACTACACCACCGGTCATGACGCTCAGCACAATGGGATCGAGCGTTGCCAGACGCGCATGCAGGGACTCCGCCATGCGGTCGAAGGCCGCCTCCACCCCTGGCTGATCGACCAGGCACTCGGCGCGCTCCGCTACGCCCTGATAGGCTTCAAGAGACATTTTATTCATCAATTTTCTCCGTTAAGGCTGTGGGGCGCTGAAGTCACTCAGCAACCGAGCGCAGTCGCGCCAGGGCTTCCTGCGCCCGTGCATGGCGCAACGTGGATGCGCTGGTCGCCTGTGCCTGGCGCGCTGGCAGTCGCAGCAGACGTGCAGCACTGGCCGGGTCATCAAAATCTGCCAGGGCATCGACAACCGCCACCGCCGCCGGCCGGTTATTGCACAGGATCACCATGTCGCAGCCGGCCGCCAGCGCTACGCGCGCGCGGTCCGGATAACTGCCCGCCACTTCGGCGGCTGTCATGCTGAGATCATCGCTAAAAATCACTCCCTGAAAGCCCAGCTCGGTGCGCAGGACTTGTTGCAGCCAGGCGGTGGAAAACCCGGCTGGCTGCGTATCGACCGCCGGATAGACCACATGCGCTGGCATCACCGCCTCCAGGCCGGCGGCGATCAGCGCCTTAAAGGGAGCCAGATCCTGCTCGCGCAGTGTCTTCAACGAGCGGCGATCCACCGGGAATTCCGCATGTGAATCTTCTACCACGCCACCATGGCCGGGAAAATGTTTGCCGCAGCTAATCATGCCAGCCGCTTGAGTACCTGCAATCCAGGCGCTGGCCAGCTCCGCCACAGTCGCGGCCTCGGTGGCAAAGGCGCGATCTCCAATCACAGTGCTGAGTCCATAATCCAGGTCCAGCACGGGCGCAAAGCTAAAGTCCAATCCGGCCTCAAGCAATTCAGTGGCCAGCAGCCAGGCCAGATCGCCAGCCGCCTGGCGCGCCGCATCAGGGTCACTGGCATAGAGTTGGCCCAGGGTGCGCAGCGGCGGAAAGCGCGTAAAGCCGTCGCGAAACCGCTGCACGCGCCCGCCCTCCTGGTCGACTGCGATCAGCAGCGGCCGCGTCCTGGCGGCGCGAATCGAGGCGGTTAGCGCCCGCAACTGTGCCGGATCCTGATAGTTGCGGGAAAACAAAATTACCCCGCCGACGGCCGGATGATCCAGCAGCTCGCATTCCTCGCCGCTTAGCGTTTCGGCTTCTAGATCCAGCATTACCGGCCCAATACCTGTGGACATCACAGCTTTCCCTCGTGTTAGTCAATGGCTCTTGCGGTCAATGGATGGCGGGTTGTCGCTGCCAGTGGCTTCAATCCGCCCGGCTGCGTACGTCAAGATAATCGCGCCAGGCATCGCCCACGCGATTCACCGCCAGCACCACCAGCAGCAGCGCTATACCCGGCGCCAGCACCAGATGCGGCGCCACCAGCAGCACCCCCACTCCATCGCGAATCATACTGCCCCAGGACGCATCCGGGGGCTGTACGCCAAGGCCCAGAAATGACAGCCCGGCCTCGGAGATCACGGCGGCCGCCATGCCAAAGGTGGCCTCTACCATCAGCGGTGCTGCCGCCAGTGGCAGTAGATGACGCAGCAGAATGCGCCCGCTCCCCACACCCAAGGCGCGAGCCGCCAGCACATGCTCGCGCGAGCGCAGCGATAACACCTGCGCTCGTGCCAGGCGCGCATAGCCAACCCAACCGACCGCCGCCAAGGCGATGACCAGATTGCCCAGTCCCGGCCCCAGAATTCCCGCCAGCGCAATCGCCAGTAAAATGCCCGGAAATGCCAGAAAGACATCGATCAGCCGCACCATCAGCCGATCCCACAGCCCGCCGCCCAGCGCCGCAAAGCCCCCGATCAGGGCACCGCCAATCGCCGACACCAGCACCACGCCCAGCCCAACCGCCAGTGCGGTACCGGCGCCCATCAGCACCCGGTCCAATACCGGCCGCCCGAGATCATCCGCTCCCAGCCACAGCTGCGCATTCGGTGGTGCCAGAATGCGCGGCAGATCGATTTGATTTGGCTGTAGCCCCATCCAGGGTGCACTGAGCGACGCTAACAGCCACAGCGCCAGAATGGCGACAGCAAGCAGCAACAGCGGATCATGCTGAAACCCTTGGGGCCGGTGCGCGCCACCCCGGACAGCGGGAATCCGCATAAGGCGAGGCGCGATCAACCGGCCCCATGCGCGGGCGCAGGTTCGATTGCGTCCGTCACGGCTGGTGTGGACGCATGGTGCAGAATCAGCTCCTGGGTCGGATAAGCAAACTCAACACCGGCTTCCTCAAAGCGGCGGTGAATACCGAGGTTGATGCCCTGCTGAATATCCATGTAAATGGTGTAGTCGGGACTGATTACATAGTAGACAATCTCGAAGTTCAGCGAGAAGGCACCAAAGGCGAAGAAATGCGCGCGATCAAAGCGCGTTTGTGGTTGCTCCTCAACCGCCTCACGCAGCATCCGGGGGATACGTTCCAGCAACTCGCGTGGCGTCTGATAGACCACGCCAATGCTGAAGGCGATGCGCCGCTCGCGGAACTGCTTGAAGTTGTGAATGCGGCTGTTGAGCAGGTCGCTGTTGGACAGTACCACCTGCTCGCCGGACAGGCTGCGAATGCGGGTGGTTTTGACCCCGATCAGCTCGATGGTGCCGACAGTGTCGCCGGCCTTGATGAAGTCCCCGACCCGAAACGGCTTATCAAGAATGATCGCCATGGAGCTGAACACATCACCGAGGATGTTCTGCAAGGCGAAACCGACCGCGATACTGCCGACACCGAGCGCGCCAAGCAGACCGGCAATGGGATACTGGAAGTAGGCCAGCAGCGATACCACGACCGTGATCCAGATGCCGACTCGCACAAACACCATCAGCACGCCATAGCCGGTGACCGTGGATGGATCGCGCATTTCCTGGCGGGTGCGCTTGCGGTTGAAGTAGTCGGCCATGGCGGCGTTGGCCCACAGGCCCAGTTGGGCATAGAAGGCGATTATCAGCGCGGTCCACAGCCAATCCTTCACCGTCGAGCCGCCCAGTCCGGAAAACACCATGGCGACATAAAAGGCGGCCACCATCACGAAGATCTGGCTGGTATTGCCGGCGATGGCCGACAGTGCCAGGCGCAGGTCGCCGGCTGCGACGGAGGTGGTGGACGACTTGGCCTTGCGTCGCTGCAGTGCCCGGCGTGCGCCTTGGCGGATCAGGGAAACCACGATCAGCACTAGGACGAACATCATCAAAGCCGTGACCAGTTCACGGGCGCGAATACTCTGATCGTTGATCACGATCAGCTCGGCGTCCCACCAGCCTGTCAGCGCCTCCTGGGCCTGGAGCATTTGCAGGCTAAGCGTCTGATTTTCCAATTGCGCTTCAAGTTGATGGCGCATGCCCGCCAGCAGCACAATTAGGGCGTCTTTAGTCTCCAGCAGCTCGCGTCCATGCCGCTCGGCTGCTTCTTGCGCCGCGCCACGCACCAGCAGCGCCGCGCGCGCCTGCTCGTCCAGCGCCGGGTCGCGCAGGGTGCGCGACTGCGTTAGCTGACTTGTTCGCAGGGCGTTGAGACGGCTTTCAATATCGTCCTTCTCAGCGCGCGCCTGTTTGGTGGCTGCGAGGATCTCGCGCAGTCGTTCCGGACCATCAATGGAGTCCGGTTGATGCATTATATCGAAGCGTGTCTGCCACAGCTGGCGCATCTGACCGAGATCAGCGATGGCCGAGGTCAGGAAATCAACACCGAAGCGTGCCGCATCCAGTTGGGCCTGGCGCGCGGTTACCCAGGCTTCCAGAGCCGCCTGGTTGGCATCCTCGGCGGCGGTCGTCAAACGACGCTGGGCTTCGTAGAGCGCGGATTCGGCCTGATCACCCTGGCGCTGCAGCGCCTCGATCTGCTTGCGCATCTCAGCCTCGGTCTTGGCCAGTTTCGCAAGATGCTGCTCAAGCATCTCCGGCGACAGTTCTGCGCGCGTTTCGAGAAAGGCCAGGCGCGCCTTCAGCACTTCCTGCTCGGCTTCGGCCTGGTCATCTTCCTGACGTGCCAGCGCCACCGCAGCTTCACCGGCGCTGAGCTGCTGGCGCGCGAGCAGTTCGCGCAGTCGCGCCAGCTCCAGGGTCTGTGCCAGCGCGGCGCGCTCGGTTTCCGGCCGGCCTTCATCCTCGGTGGCTTCGGCTAGTTGATCGCGCGCGGCGCGACGCTCACGCACAGCGCTGGCGACAGCCTTCTCCAGCGTTGCTTGACGTTGCGAGGCGGTTTCCAGCCGGGTCTCGGCAACGTCTTCCACAGCCTGCTTCAGGCTCAGTTCGGCCTGTTGCTGGTCAAGCTGCGAGATGGAGAACGGCGGCTCCAGTGCAACGCCGTCTTGCTGGATGGTCTCGAGCTGTGACCGCTGCTGGGCAAGCTCCTTGCCAATGGTTTCCAGGCGTTCGGCCAGGGTGGCGCGGCGTTGCACGGCAATGCGCAATTGGCGCAGAAGCTCGATTTGACTGGTGATCGCCTTGGCTGTGGCGTCAGAGTCTGATCCTGATCCTGGTTCAGGCTCAGGCTCAGGCTCTGACTTAGATTCTGATGTAGCCCCAGAGTCCTGAGTGTCCAGGTCTTCGGCCGCTGCGGCTGCTGCTGCGGCTGCTGCTGCGGTCTGCGCCTGTTCAAGGGTGCTTTCCAGCTCGGTCAGTCGGGAATTGATCGCATTGACGGCGGCCTGGAAATTCTCTGCCGAGCGCATCGGCTGGGGCAATCCGGCTAATCCAATGGCGGCAGGGTCGAAGGCCAGGGTCGCGCCTTCCAGTTCGGGACTTGTTTCGGCCTTCGCTGTGGCACTTTCAGTGCTGGTCTCGTTTGTTTCGGTACTTTCTGCGAGAGCGGACAGTGGCAGCAGCAAAAATAGCAAGCAAGCAACGCAAAGAAGCAAAAAACAGTTTTTGATTTTTTCTTCGTTTTTCATCCAAGTTTCCTACAGTAGATTAGGTTATCTACAAGCGCGAAGTTTCGCGTTCCATAGTCGAGATCGAAGTCGAATCGCAAAGTTGTTCTCTGTTCAGGATGAACGCCGAGGCAATTTTTACGGCTTAAGCTGGGTTTCGACGGCTGAAACCGCCATGTTGCCGGTGTTGACCGGCCGTTCGGTTGGGACTGCTCAACCAGGACTCCAGTTGCTCGCTCGCAAGGGTGTTATCAACGGAGAGCGAAGTGCCTAAAAGCTGCATAAGCAATTTTGTTCAGGCTTTTAGGAACAGTCTGAAATTCATAATCAGTCCACATAGATCGAAGTGAAGTTCGGCAATGGGAGATGGCGCACGGGGAGTGCGCCCAAGGTTCGCCGGCTTCGCTTAACAAGCGGTTGAGCCGGGATGATGAGGCTGGACTGCTTGGCGCGGTCGCTTAGGCGAAAGCCTTGGCTTGCCCTTGCATTTTGTTGACAATCGCATAAACGCCGACGTGGCGGCTGGGGCTGAGATGTTCTTCCAGCTGGAGGCCGGCAAAGAGCTGATCCACGTCCAACGTGGCAATCTCAGCGGCGGTTTTGCCACTAAACAGTCCCACTAGCAGCGCGACTACGCCTTTAATGATGGCGGTGTCACAGTCGCCCTGATAATCCAGTCCGGTGCCAGTGTTGGATGGCTGGGCCATGACGTGCACAGTGCTCATGCACTCCTTGACTTGATTGGCGTCGGTTTTGGCGGTGGCATCCATGGGTGGCAGCCGCTCGCCAATCTCAATGAGATATTGATAACGCTGATCCCAGTCGCCTAGTAACTCGAAGGTGTCGATGATCTCGGCGATTTGCTCGTTGGCCATGGTCATAGTGCTGATGCGATCACGGAGCTGCTCTGATAATGAGACGGGTTGATACGGGGTTGATGGGCGCGCACGGCTTCACACACTAAAGGATTCGCCGCAACCGCAGGCATCCTTGACGTTGGGGTTACGAAATTCAAAGCCTTCGTTCAGGAGGCTGGATTTTACGAAGTCCACCTCGGTGCCATCAATGCGGGCCAAGCTGGTAGCATCCACCACGACCTTGAGGCCCTGACTCTCGAAGACCTGATCCTGGGCGTCGATCTGATCGGCATAATCCACTTCATAGGCAAAGCCGGTGCATCCGCTCTTTTTTGTGCCAATGCGAATGCCCAACCCGTGCCCGCGTTGGTCGATCATGCCTGCAATATGCCGTGCGGCGGCCTCCGTCAGTGTTACTGCCATGGTCTTACTCCCGGAGCATAATTTAAGCTTAATTTAAAAACGTTGCCTTAACCAATAACGGTGGTGGGGATGAATTTCAAGCGCCTGCCGTCGTGCAGGTCGCTGTTGGCCGGTTAATGCCGCATGACGGCACCGTCGCCACTGGCCAGCGCGGACATGTCCATCAGGCCGCGCATCAGCGTGGCACGTTCCTGCAGGGCGACGGTTTCGATCAGCGCCTGCTTGTCGCTGGCGTCGAGTGGCAGATGGGTGCAAAGCAGATTGATCAGGTCATCGTCGGCCATTTTCGCGATGTCCTCCCAGGGAATATCCACCTGGCGCCGGGTGCAGAAACTGCGCAGCGAGCCCAGGAACAGCTCGCGATCTGCTAGCTTGGGGGGCTCAGTATTGTAGTCGCCGGCAAATTCATCCCAGGACACCTGAACGCGCCGAAAGCCATTCAGGGGTTGGATCTCCTCCAGCACCCGAAAGCGACAAAAGCCAGTCAGCACCAACACAATGCGCCCATCCTGGGTTTCGCTGTAGGAGGTGATGCGCCCGGCGCAACCGATGCGATGCATGGTCTCAGCATGGCTGTCGTGATCACTGTCGGGGGCCGCCTGGGGCTGCACCATGCCAATAATGTGTTGATTGGCGAGGGCGTGGCGCACCAGGCTCAGATAGCGTGGCTCGAAAATATTCAGCGGAAGTTGCACGCCGGGCAGAACCACGACGCCGGCAAGCGGAAAAACCGGCACAACCTCCGGGAGTTGTTCAAACTCGGGCAGAAAAGGACTGTGTTTCATGGGGGCATCCTGTCAGTCGGGTTTGCTGCGATGCTGGAGTAAGTGGGGGCAGTCAGCGCTGACTGCGAGAGGGGCGCAGGTGCTGGCCACAGTTGGCGCGCGAACTCGATCAGACCAAGCAGCATGGCATAGCGCAGCCCCTTGCCGGTGGCGGTGAGCAGCAGGAAGGGTAAAAAGCGCACCCGCATAAAGCCGGCAATGAAGGTGAGCGCGTCACCGCCAACCGGCATCCAGGCGAGTAGCAATGACCACTGACCCCAGCGCTGGAACCAGCGTTGCGCAGGACCCAGGGTATTGGCACGAAAGGGAAACCAGCGCCGGTTCTGATACCCCAGCAGCCAGCGTCCGATGGCCCAGTTGAGCGCGGCGCCCAGGGTGTTGCCGACAGTGGCCCAGGCCCAGAGTGCCCAAGGCGCGTAGCCAGCCGTCAGCAGTCCGGCCAGAACCACCTCGGAGTACGCCGGCAGCAGGGTGGCGGCCAGGAAGGAGACTGCGAACAGGCCCAGATAGGCGTCCATTCGAGCGGAGCGGTTTAGCTTGCGGTGGCGCGGGCGGCAGCTACAAGATCTCGAAACAGTTGCCGTTGACGACGCAGGTAGAGCAAAAACTCCGGATGCCACTGCACGCCGAGTACATAGGCGGCTTCCGGGTCTTCCACCGCCTGTACGATGTCATCAAGATCCCGCCCGGCAATGCGCAGACCGGTGCCGAGTCGGTCGATGCCTTGGTTGTGCAGGCTGTTGATCCGGCAGCGCGCGCAGCCAACAAAGTGGGCGAGTCGCTTGCTGTCGGCGGCGACCCGCAGGGTTTTGAGTGGCAAGATGGTCCAGCGATTGGAGGTGTGCTGGCGCCTGGAGCGCAACTCCTGAAACAGGCTGCCGCCGCGGCGAATGTTGAGCAACTGGGCGCCGCGACAGATGCCGAGCAGGGGGCGCTGGCGGGCGAGCAACTGGTCAATGGCCGCCGACTCAAAACGGTCGCGTTCGCGGTCGATCTTGGGTGTCACCTCGGGGGCGGCGGCATAGAGCACCGGGTCAACATCATGGCCACCAGTGACCACCAGCCCATCAAGTGAGGCCAGGGCGGCCTGGCTGTCGCTGGGATAGAGCTGTTGTGAGCGACCACCCGCCAGCCACAGGCCCAGGGCTACCAGCAGCCGGGGCATGCGCGCACCGCGCTGGGGGCCGGTGATGCCAATCAGGGGGCGTAATTGATGATCAGCCATGGGTCAGTTATTGGCCAGTGCTTGGTCAGTCAGCCAGTGTGCGGATTTCTGTGCCCAGTCCTCGGCTCCCGGGCTGAGTAAGCGACTCAGCGGTTGCTCCAGGTGGGCCAAATAGGCGGTGCGCATGGTGCTAAGGCGCTCAGGGTCGGCAGCAAGGGATTCGACTTCCACCCAGTCGTTCCAGGCCAGGTGCAGACCCCAGTCGGGCTGGTCGATTTCGCTGTTGGGCAGGCGGTAGTGAAAGGTTGGACGCGCCTTGACGCGCGGGTCGTCGATCTGTTGCTGCACGCGCGGGGCGTCGAGATGCGCAAACAGGGGCAACAGGTCGAGTTCGCGATTGCGGGTCGGGTTAGCGCGCAGATAGTCATCAATCAGCTGATCTTGGTCAGGCTGGTAGTCGGGTGCCAGCACCTGGCACACATAGGCTCTGGGAAAAGGTTCGGCGAACTGGGTCAGGCGGCGGGTCAGATCAATGTCGGCGCGCTTGCGCAGCCAGTCAGCCAGACACAGATAGGCTTGAAACAAGCCTAGTAAGCTGGGGGTATCTAGTGCCGGGGGTTGCGGGTTGAGCTGCAAGCCAAAGGCGTGGATGGGGTTCTCACCTGTGCCCGTGGCTCCAGCCTCGCGCAGGCGAATAATCAACTGCTGGACTTCGTTGAGACGCGACAGGGGCAGGGGTGGGCTGATGATTTCAATTGGTACCAGCGGCTCGGCAATCAATTTCAGCATCTGTTCAACGCCGTCTTTGATCAGGGTTTCGAGCGGCATCTCTGCGGCGTCTGGTGGCTGCTCGCGCCGGCCCAGTTCCTTAAGCAACTCAAAATCCAGCTCCACGCGCCAGTCACCGGCCGGATCGCCTCGGATCAGCGTCTCGTAGCGTCCGGGATCAGACAGCTTGCCATTGAAGTGATCGGCCAGCAACGTGGCCGTTTGCTCAAGCGTGAGGCCACCGAATTCGATTTCGATACCAACGCAGCGAGGCGATCCATCGGTAGTTTGCGTGCGCGGTGGCATCTTAAGTGTTGGAGGTGGCGGCCTCTTGGTTGTTGCAAATGTCACGAATACACGCTTCCTTGTTTAGGGTTTGAGGGGCGCTGAACGACTACTCAGGCGTTGTGCAGGCGTCCGGCCCAGTCGCGTGCGAACTGCCAGGCGGTGCGGCCGCTGCGTGAGCCGCGCGTGAGTGCCCATTGCAGGGCTTCGCGCTCAATGGTTTCGGCCTCGGCCAGCGGTGCGGTGCTCCCCTGGGATTCACTGAGACGCGCGAGCCAGTGGTGCACCACGCGCAGATACTGCTCCTGACTGAAGGGATAAAAGGACAGCCAGAGGCCGAAGCGATCGGACAGGGAGATTTTCTCCTCGCTGCTGTCGCCAAGATGGATTTCGCCGTCGATCATGCGCGCGTCCTGATTCTCGTGTTGAAACTCCGGCAGTAGATGGCGGCGGTTGGAGGTGGCATAGATCAACACATTGTCCGGCGCGGCGCTGATGGAGCCATCGAGCACCGCTTTGAGCGTCTTGTAGCTGGACTCGGAGGCCTCGAAGGACAGGTCGTCGCAGTAGAGGATAAAGCGCTCCTCGCGTCCGTCGATGGCCTCAATCAGATAGGGCAGCGCGACCAAATCGTCCTTGTCGATTTCGATCAGCCGCAGTCCCTGCTCGGCGTAGGCAGTGAAAATGGCTTTGATCAGGGAGGATTTGCCGGTGCCGCGCGAGCCCCACAGTAGCACATTGTTTGCGGTGCGCCCGGCGAGAAATTGCCGGGTGTTGTGCTCGATGACGCGGCGCTGGTGCTCAATGCACAGCAGATCATCCAGCGCCAGCCGATGCGGGCGGCGCACCGCCTCAAGCTGGCCGTCGCGTCCATCGCCACGCCAGCGGAAGCTGTGGGCGGTGAAATCCGGCGCCTCGGGAGGCGCCGGCAGCAGAGCTTCGACCCGCTGCATTAGTTGGGTGGCGTGTTGGAGGAATTGACGTATCTCGCTCATGGTCGCTCGGGCAGTCTGGGTTTAACCATGCAGGGGTCGATATTTGATCCGGTGCGGCTGATCCGCTGCATCGCCCAGGCGGCGGTGGCGATCAGCCTCGTAGTCGGCGTAATTGCCCTCGAACCAGGTCACCTGCGAGTCGCCTTCAAAGGCCAGAATATGGGTGGCGATGCGGTCCAGGAACCAGCGATCATGGCTGATGACCACCGCGCAGCCGGGGAAGGTCAGCAGGGCTTCTTCAAGCGCGCGCAGGGTTTCGACATCCAGATCATTGGTCGGCTCGTCGAGCAGCAGCAGGTTGCCACCGCTTTTCAGCAGCTTGGCCAGATGCACCCGGTTGCGCTCGCCGCCGGAGAGATCGCCGATGCGCTTTTGCTGATCCGCGCCCTTGAAGTTAAAGCGGCTGACATAGGCGCGTGAGGGCATCTCGAAGCGCCCGACGATGATGGTATCCGAGCCGTCGGAGATGTCTTCCCACACGGTTTTGTTGTCATCCAGGGCGTCGCGGCTCTGATCCACATAGGCAATCTCGACCGTCTCGCCCACGCGTAGCTCGCCAGCGTCAGCCTCTTCCTGGCCGGTGAGAATGCGAAACAGCGTGGTCTTACCGGCACCATTGGGGCCGATGACCCCGACAATGCCGCCCTTGGGCAGGTTAAACGACAGGTTTTCATACAACAGTCGCTCGCCATAGGCTTTGCTCAGCCCCTGGGCCTCAATGACCAGATCGCCCAGGCGCGGGCCGGGCGGGATATAGATCTCATTGGTCTCGTTGCGGGTCTGGAATTCCTGCGATTGCAGCTCATCGAAGCGCGCCAGGCGCGCCTTGCTTTTGGCCTGACGTCCCTTGGGGTTGGTGCGCACCCATTCCAGCTCCTGCTTCATGGCCTTGATGCGCGCGGCTTCCTGCTTCTGTTCGATCTCCAGGCGTTTTTCCTTCTGCTCCAGCCAGGAGGAATAATTGCCCTCCCAAGGAATACCGTGGCCGCGGTCGAGTTCCAGGATCCAGCCGGCGACATTATCCAGGAAGTAACGATCATGGGTAACAGCGACCACAGTGCCGGAATACTCGTGCAGGAAGCGCTCCAGCCAGGCGATGGATTCGGCATCCAGATGGTTGGTGGGCTCATCAAGCAGCAGCATGTCAGGCTTAGACAGCAACAGCTGACACAGCGCCACGCGGCGGCGCTCACCACCGGAGAGCTTGGTCACATCGGCCTCCCAGGGTGGCAGGCGCAGCGCATCGGCGGCGACTTCCAGAGTGCGATCCAGATTGTGCCCATCGGTGGCCTGCACCAGATCTTCCAGCGCCGCCTGCTCCTTGGCCAGGGCATCGAAGTCGGCGTCTTCCTCGGCATAGGCGGCATAGACGGCATCGAGCCGCTCCAGTGCCTGCTTAATGGGGGCGACCGCTTCCTCGACATTGCCGCGCACGTCCTTGGCCGGATCGAGCTGCGGTTCCTGGGACAGAAAGCCGACCTTGATGCCGGGCTGCGGTCGCGCCTCGCCTTCGATGTCGGTATCGAGACCCGCCATGATGCGCAGTAGCGAGGATTTGCCGGCGCCGTTGAGGCCCAGCACGCCAATCTTGGCGCCAGGAAAAAACGATAGCGAGATGTCGCGCAGGATTACGCGTTTGGGCGGCACCACCTTGCCGACCCGATTCATGGTGTAGATGTATTGCGCCATGGTGTTGAGTTGTTTGCCTTAGGAATTCGGAGATCAATGAAGCATTGAGAGGTTGTGACGGGTGCTCGCATGCGAGGCTCAGGTGAATTTTGCGCGTTCAGGCCCGGAATGTCCAAGCGGTTGCAGGCCAGGCGGGTTGTGCCGGCGAAGTGGGCACAAAATTACTGACTTTGAAGTGTTTTCGTGGCTTTACCTGACGTTTTATCTGTGATAAGTTTTCCGTCGCCTTGTTCTTCAGGCTGACGTTATGTTGCTCTTTTTTGAGTTGTTAAACCGCGCCTAACCTGGAATACGTAGTTTTTCTTCCTCTGGGTCGAGGGCGATCTTTACCCACAGGCGATCCGCTACTTCAAAGACGTTGCGGTTGATGTTCTTGGCGAATTGATGCACGCGCTG